>JACKFC010000046.1 GCA_020632665.1 Deltaproteobacteria bacterium | reverse complement strand
CGAACGCCAGCCTGCCAGGTGCAGATCTGGTCGGATTCTGTTGTGACGACACGGGAACTCGGTTCCTGTTCGGTGAGGTCAAGACGTCCACGGACCAGCGCCATCCGCCACAAGTGATGTACGGGCGCAGCGGCATGACTTGGCAACTCGAAACCAACGCTCAGAACCTCGGTGTGCAGCACGCCTTGATCAAGTGGCTCCACCATCGCTGCACGGCAGCCACGCTCCGTGCGCTCTATCGCTCTGCGGTCACGCGCTACCTCGAGTCGGCCGGCAACGACCTGCTCATCGTCGGCGTGTTGCTGCGCGACTCCGAATGTGACGAGCGGGATATCGCCAGCCGCGCACGCCACCTTGCCCGGCGCCTGGCCGCGCCGACGCAGGCGGAGCTGATGGCCTGGTACCTCCCGCTACCGATCAACCAATGGGCTGCGGGAGTTGGGGGGCCCGCATGAGCTGGATCCTCGACGCCATCGGAGCCGAACGAGTCGGCCATGCTCGCTCCGAGGCCGACCGCAGGCGGATCATCACCGCTCTCGCCATCGACGGTACGCACCGGGTCGACGACGCAGAGCTCCTGGCCGTTGCCAACGCGCTCGAGCTCCAGGTGTTCGAGCTGCTCGGGGGCGACGACGCCGACGCGCTGCGCCGGGCCGCTGTAGCCGCCTTTCAGGTGCTGCGGTCGGTCGCTCGACCCAGCGATCCGCTCAAGAACGCGGCTTGGTTGCTTCGCATCACGTGCATCGCAGTCATCGGCGACCGAGCGGCGGATGCGCGGCGGCTCCTCGCCGATGACGGCATCCCGACGTTGCCGCTGGAAGACGCCGACTGGGGTCGCCGCGTATGGGCCACGACCCTCGACACGTGGCTGCGGGTGTTTCGCAAGCAAGGATGGGAAGACCTCGACCGCGTGCAGGCAAACGTCGTGGCCCTGCGGGAAGCCCAGCGCGCGAGCGAGCCCAGGTACCTTGCCGAGCTGGAGCAGCGCCAAGACAAGGGCCCCGGCTGGCAACTCGTGGCCGAGTATCACCTCGCCAAGGCAGTCGAGACGCTCGCATTCTTCGTCGGGCAGGGGACTGGACCTGACGGACGCTACGACATCACCCAGCAGTTGGAGGCGCAGTTCGACCGCGCCATTGTTGCCTGCGGCCATGGCGGTCTCGTCGAGCTCGAGCTGCTGACACGTCTGCTCGTGCGAGCGGGGGCCGCGGTGGTCAGCAACAGCATCTGGTCGGTCACCCGTGCCGTGAACAGTCGGGTCACGCGATTTGTAGAGGCCGCGGTGTCCCGCGACCGAAGTCAGCCGCTGTTCGAGATGCTGCCGCCGCAGCGGCGCACCCTGCGGGAAGATGGCCTGCTTGGCTCGAGTCATCGCGCCGTTGTCGTGAGCTTGCCAACGTCGAGCGGCAAGACGCTCATCGCTCAGTTCCGCATCCTCCAGGCGTTGAACCAATTCGACGCCGAGCGCGGCTGGGTGGCCTACCTTGCGCCCACTCGGGCGCTGGTGAAGCAGGTCGCGGTGCGACTCCGACGAGACTTCGCGCCTTTGGGAGTCAACGTCGAGCGCGTGAGTCCGGCGCTGGAGATCGACGGCATCGAAGCCGCATTGCTGACCGAAGCGAACCACGACACGCAGTTTCGGGTTCTCGTGACGACGCCCGAGAAGCTCGACCTGATGCTCCGCGGCGGATGGGAGGATGAGATCGGCCGCCCGCTGACGCTCGTGGTCGTCGACGAGGCGCACAATCTCGGCGGCGGCAGTCGCGGTCTCAAGCTCGAGTTGTTGCTCGCGACCATCAACCGCGAGTGTCGCAACGCGCAGTTCTTGTTGCTCACGCCGTTCATCGGCAATGCGGCGCAGATCGCGCAGTGGTTGGCGCACGATAGCAGCGCGAACGTCGAGTTGGCCGTCGATTGGGTGCCGAACGATCGGGTCATCGCTGTCGCCGAGCCGCAGCAGGCAACGGGCCGAGCAGGCTTTCGGGTCCGCCTCTCCACCGTGCACACGAGCAGGGGAACGCTGAGCGTGCCCGAAACGCTGGTGCTGCCGACGAATCGACCTCTGGGCTTGGCATGGTCTGTCGCGAAGGGCGGCCAGGGCGCGCTCGCTGCCGCCACCGCCCAGCAGCTTCGCGGCCGGGGTGCCGTCATCGTGCTCGCTAGCACGCCGCGCAATAGCTGGTCGATTGCCGCGCGGTTCAGGCAGGAAGAACTGAGGCGGCAATCCACGGCACCCGAGATCGCTGCCGCCAAAGCCTTCCTCGAGGCAGAGTTCGGCGATGGGTTCGCGCTCGCCGAACTGCTCGACTTCGGCGTTGGCGTTCACCACTCGGGCATGTCCGACGAGGCCAAGGCCTTGGTCGAGTGGCTGACCGAGCGGGGGCAGCTCGACGTGCTCGTCGCGACCACGACGATCGCGCAGGGCGTCAACTTCCCCGTGAGCGGCGTCGTGTTGGCCTCGCATCAATACCCCTACGGCGAGGACATGCCGCCAGAGGACTTCTGGAATATTGCTGGACGCGCCGGCCGGGTCGACCAGGGCGATCTCGGCTTCATCGCGCTGGCTGCGACGACCGCCGAGAAGCGCAGGCAGCTCGAAACATATGTCGCGACCAACGTCGGCACGCTGAATTCGACGCTAGTGGAGATGGTCCAGCAGGCGCACGCGCAAGGGCAACTCCTTGCGCTCGAACAGCTCGCCTGGCAGCCGAGTTGGTCCTCATTCCTGCAATACCTCGTCCACACCTATCGGCAGATCGGCGACCACGAGCAATTCGCGCTCGAGGTCGAGCAGGTACTGCGCGGCACGCTGGGCTTTCAAGAGCTGCGCCGGAGCCATCCGACGCTTGCTTCCGACTTGGTGCGCGGCGTTCGACGTTACGGTGCCAACCTCGCCGGCCAACCCTTGAAGCTCGTCGACAGCACCGGCTTCTCGCTGGAGACCGTGCGCAACACGCTCGGACGGCTCTCTGAGTCGGGCCTGCGCGAGGACGCCTGGAGCGCGGACCTCTTCACCGGACCTCGGCCACACCTCGCGACGATGATGGGATTGCTCTTGCAGGTTCCCGAGCTGCGCGAGAACCTCGAGGCCGTTTTGGGCGGCCGGGAGCATGATGGCGACAAGCTCGCTCGCATCGTCTGCGATTGGGTCCAGGGCAGATCGTTGGCGGAGATGGCTGCGACGCATTTTCCGGTGACGAGTCGTGACGGTGCGCTCGATCCCACCGCTTCGATGACCAAGTGCTGCACAAGCCTGTTCAGCAAGCTGGCCCAAACGGCGTCGTGGGGGCTCGCGGCGCTGCAGACCATGACGTTCCGTGACAACTTCGAGGGCCTGTCGGAGCAAGAGCAACGCTCGCTGCGTAACTTGCCGGCGAGGGTGTACTACGGTGTCAATAGCGACGCGGCGCTTTCGCTGCGCCTGATCGGCGTGCCGCGCCAGGCTGCGGGCCCACTAGCGGGGAAGCTAGGCGTCACAGCAGAGACTTCGTTGTCCGAGCTCCGAACGACCCTGAAGCAGACGGGCGTTGTCCCGTGGCGCGACGCCCTCGGCGACATGGGTCCGGTATACCGAACGGTCTGGTCGGTTGTTGAGGGTGAGGTGTAGATGGCGCACCATGCCGGCGGTGATGGATGACTTCGTTGCGCAGCGAGCCTTCGATGGCGCCACGGGGCTGTAGAAGACTTGCGCGCAGCAAGGGAGGCCAATGTCGGAGCCGGTGTGCCTGCCAAGTTGACGCCCAGCGCCAGTTCGCCCCACAAGCCCCCAAACAACAATTGGAGGCTACGATGACCCTCAAGGCACGACGGGAGCTGACCTGATCCGCCAAGGACGAGCGTCCGCGCTTGGGGCCACAGGTGCTCCTCGAGGTGCCGGAGTTGCCGTACTGAAGTGACGCACCAGGTCGTGACCTGAGCCAAGCCGGGAAGGGAGCCGTCAACAGCGCGCGCGCCGATCGACCTGTCAACCATGCTTGACACACCGCGCAAAACACCCCGCGTCCACCGCCTCGAGCGCACCAGCCTCCCACTGCGCCAACAACGCCGCCCACGCCCGCGTCGCTGGCGCCTCGCGCCCACCCGCCACCGCGTAGAGCGCCTCGACCTCGGCATCCGTCAGCATCCGCCAAGCCCCCTCGGCCAAGTCGCCGAGCGGCAGCGGTCCAATCGCCTCGCGATGCAGCCGGACGACCTTGAAGCCGACCTGCGTCGCCATCTTCCGCACCTGGCGGAAGCGGCCTTCGCTGATCTCGAGCCAGAGCACGCCGAGGCGGGTGCCGTCGCGTCCCGGCAGGCTCGCGCCCTCGACCACGCCGCAGCGCGCGGGTCGGCTGCGCGTGCCCTGGAAGACCACGCCGTCGCGGAGCTGCTGCAGGCGCGGATCTCCCGGCTCCAGCTCGCCGACAACCGTCAGCCGGTAGCGCTTCCAGACGTGCGAATCCGGGCTGGTCAGCAGGTTGTTCAGGTCGCCGTCGTCGGTGACCAGCAGCGCGCCGGTGGTCGGCCGGTCGAGCCTGCCGACGACGCCGACGCGCCACTCGGGGGGCAGCAACGCGGCGACGGTGCGGCGGCCCTTCGGGTCGGCGAGCGTCGTCAGGTAGCCGGCCGGCTTGTGCAGCAGGGCGTAGACTTGCGGCCGTCGCGCCTCGACCACGGCGCCGTCGATGGTCACGCCCGCCTCGGCTGGGATGACCAACCGGCTGCCGCGGTGCTCGACGACGCCTCCGACCGCGACCCGGCCGGAGGCGAGCAGCGCCGCGATCTCGGCGTGCGATCCGGCCCCGCCGTCGGCCAACCATTTGTCGAGCCGGCGCGGCCGCGCGAGGTCGTCGCTCGGCGCTGCCGTCACGGTGCCGAGGCCGTGCGCGCTGCTCCCGGGGAGCGCCCGGCCATCAACTCGGCGACAGGTCGGGTCAGCGGCATCTGCTCCAGCAGCAGGCGGGCGACGGCGGTCATCGGTGCGGCGAGGAGCATCCCGGTCACGCCCCAGATCATGCCCCACAAGATCAGCGCTAGCAGCACCGTGATCGGGTGCAGGTCCAGCGAGTTGCCCGCCAGCTTCGGCTCGATGACGTTGCCGACGACCATCTGCACCGATCCCGGCAGCAGCAGCGCCAGCACCGCCGTCGTCCAGCTCACGTCGGGGCTGACCAGCACCAGCGGCAGCGGCAGCAGCGTCGCCACGACCGAGCCGACGTTCGGGATGAAGTTGAGGACGAACGCGAGCACGCCGAAGACCATCGCCAGCTCGACGCCGAGCAGCGCCAAGATCAGCCAGACCGCCGCGCCGGTCGCCGCGCTCAGGCCGATCTTCAGGTTCACGTAGCGCTTGACCTGCTCGTCGATGCGATGCCACAGCGAATCGGTGCCGGCGTCGTCGTCGGCCTCCGCCTCGGCGCCGCCTTGCAGCAGGTAGACCGCGAAGACCAGCACCAAGAAGGTATTGGAGAGCAGGTCGAGCAGCGCGTTGGTCAGCCGCATCAGCATCGTCCCGACCGGCGCCTTGGCGAATTGCGCCTCCAGGCTCTGCGTCTCGACGTCCAGGCCCTGCGCCGTCAGCCAGACCGAGCCGCGGTGGACCAGCGTGCGCACTTGCGACTCGTAGGCGTCGAGGTTCTTGGTCAGCGAGCTGACCGATTTTCCGACCAGCATCCCGGCCGCGGTCAGCAGCAGGAAGCCTGCGCCCAACGCCAAGATGATGGCCAGCCAGCGCGGCGTCCGCAGCCGATGCATCGCCCACGCCATCGGCGGCCGCAGCACGTAGGTCAGCATCAGCGCCAGGACGAAGGGGACCATCACCGGTCGCAGCCACGAGAGCGCCGCGCCGCCCGCGATCGCGGTCAGCAACAGCAGGCAGGCGGTCTGGACTTGCTCGGCGGGTCGTGGCGGGCTCGGCATGGGCTCAGCCTAGAGCGCAAGGCTGCGGAGCGCCACCGTCGCGGTTCACGGTGCCACCGTCCCCGTTCACGGCTCCGCCGGCTCGCCAACCCGCAGCCGAGCGACGTAGATCGGCCCCTCGCCGCAGCGATCCGGCAGCCAACGCCAGCCGAGCTCCGTCGGCTCGGCTCCGGCGAGGCGCGGATCGGTATCGGCGACGTCGCGATCGACCACGACCCGGCCGCGGCGCTTGCGCAAGACCCGCTCGACGACGTCGTCGTTCTCGGCCTCGTCGAGGGCGCAGGTCGCATAGACGACGAGCCCCCCCGCCCGGCAGCTGTCGACCGCCGCGCAGAGCAGGGCGACCTGCCGCTGCGTCAGCTGCCGTGGCCGCGCCGCCGTCCATTGTGCCAGCGCCGCGGCGTCGGCGAAGACGTGGCGCTCCGAGCTGCACGGCGCGTCGACCAGGACCCGATCGTATGCCCCCGGATGATGCAGCCCCCAGCGCGAACCGTCGTGGCCGAAGACCTGGGCCTGCGCATCCACTTCGTCGGCCTGCTCCCCAACCCCGAGCCACCCTTCCAGCACCCGACGTAGCCGACCGCGGCGCGCCGGCGACGGCTCGTTGGCGTGCAGCGTGCCGTCGCCGCCCGGCATCGCGAGGCCGAGCGCGTCGGCCAGGACGAGCGATTTGCCGCCCGGCGCGGCGCAGAGGTCGAGCACCTGGTGACCGGGCGCGACGTCGAGCAGCGTCGCGACGCGGACGCTCGCCGGATCGAGGAAGTAGGCGGTCGCGGCGTCGAAGCCGCTGACGGCGTCGTCGAGGGCGAAGGTCTGCGGCAGGCCCGGCAGCGGCCGCGCGTGGTCGGGCAACGCGGCGGCGCGCACGGCTGCGCGGGGGTTGAGCCGCATCGCATGCCGTTGTGGTGTGAGCAGGGCGGTGCGCAAGCCGGGCCATCGCGCCTCGAAGCGGGCCTGGTAGTGGGCTTCGAACGCGTCGGCCCCCGTCGCCTGGCGCGCGCGCTTGCTCATGGCGCCGTCGTCGACGAGGCGCGCGGCGCGAGGCTGGTGGGCAGCACCGGGACCGGGGATTTGCGTCGCGGCGCGCTCCCCGATGCCTGCATCGTGGCGTCGTAGGCCCGGCGGTGCTCCCGACGCTCTTCCCGCCTTCGCAGCTCGAGCTCCTTGCGCTCGCGCGCGGTCAGCTTGGGCTTGCGCGAGGGCATCGGCCGCTCGAGCCGCCCCTCCGGATCGTCGTCGAAGCGATCACGGGTCGTGATCCCGGTGGCGAGCAGGGCCGTGGCTTGGTAGCGCGCCGCCTGCACCGCGCGCCGCGGTCGGCCGATCGGCGCCACGACGGCGGCGAGCCAGAGCAGCAACAGGGTCAGGGTCAGGCCGAGGGTGCGGCCAAGGCCGAGGTCGGGGCCGCCCGGCGAAGCGCCGTCGCTCGGCGCGCCGGCACTGTCGTCGCCTTCGACGTCGTCCGAGTCCGCGTCGCTCGTCCGAAGCCATCGCGACCAAAGCGCGAAGCACGCCGCGAGCAGCACGGCCTGCACGGCGAAGGAGAGCTTGCCGGGCATCCCGAGCAGGCTACCGAGGCTCTCGGAGTAGCGCGCGAAGACGGTCACGATCGGCCAACTCAACTCGAAGACCGGATAATCGATGCGGTCGAAGTGGTAGGGGAAGCCGGCCACGGTCGGCAGGTGCATCAGCACGCCGACGGCGCACGACGCCGCCAAGGCGGCACGCAGCAGCGAGCGCATCGCCGGGCGACTGGCGAAGCGCCCGACCGGCAGCGCGAAGCCCAAGCCGGCGGCCAGCAGCGGCACGATCGGCTGCAGATGCCGCGCGCCGGCGGCGTCCCCGGCCTTCCAATCGACGAAGCCGGCGACGATCAGGGCGTAGGCGATGACGATGCCGCCGAGCCAGCGCGCGTCCCGGCGCGCCCGCCCGCCCGTGTCGCGGCCTTGGTGGTCGCCCTCCCAGCCGACGAAGCCGGCGTGGACCAGGCCCAGCGCCGCCGCCAGCAGCCAGGGCGCGTGGTAGAAGACGCCACGCGCCGCGCCGAACCACAGCCCCCAGAGCGCGGTGACGCTGGGCAGGTTGAAGCCGAGCAAGCCGGTGTCGTGGATCGCCGCCAACGCGGCGTCGCCCTTGAATTGATAGGTGAAGCGCAGCGGATGGCCGAGGACCCAGGCGTTGTAGGCGAGCTGCCCGAGGCTGGCGAGCGCGACGCCGGCGATGAAGGGGGCGGCGCCGCGGATGCGGTGCAGCAATCCGCCGCGCTCCCGGAAGAGGGCGTAGAGGCAGAGCATCGCGGCGAGGAGGAAGACCGGCGTGTCGACCAGGCCGGCATAGCCCGCGGCGAGGCCGGGCCACGCCTTGCGGCGCAGGCTGGGCGCGTCGTCCTCGGCACCGGCGAGGCCGAAGAATCCGAGCGCGCACAGGCCCGCGGCGAGGCCATGGCCGAAGAGCAGCGTGGCGTAGAGAAAGAGCGGCGAGGCGAGCAGCGTCAGCAGCAGCGTCAGGCTGGCGGCCCGCTCGCTCACGCCGATCCGGCGTTGCCAGGTCCGCATCGACCACAGGCCGGCGGCGACCGGCAGCAAGACCGTCAGCAGGGTCGAGAGATAGCCGAGCAGCCAGAAGTCCTGCCGCCGGATCGCGGGCCAGAGCAGCTGCAGCAGGGCGTAGAGCGGCACCACCAGCAGCGAGAGGCCCGGCGCCTTGTCCATCAGGATATGGCCGCCGAATTCGCTGCGGTCGATCGGGATCGAGCCGTGGCGGGCGCAGATCGGATCCAAGACCGGGCTGCCGGTGTCGACCACGGCCTGCGCGAAATAGAGCCGGATCGCTTCGTTGGCGGTGTGCAGGTGCGGCCAGAAGTGGATCGACCACGCCGCGACCAAGCTGGCCAGCAGCAGCAGACGCAGCGTCGCGCGGCGTCGCGGGTCTGGGCGGGTTGCGGAGTCGGGCACCGTCATCGCGCCGGGAGGTTGGCACGCGGGCGCGGGGCCGGCAACGCGCCACCCCTCCTGCAGGTCACTCTCCCTGCGGCGGCCCGTCGGAGCCCTCTGGAGCGGAGCCGGCGCGCAGGGCGAAGGGGCGCTCGCCGAGGTCGACGGTGACCCGGTCGCGGCCGCGCCGCTTGCTCGCCGAGAGGGCCGCGCGGCAGGCGGCCATCAACGCGCTGACGTCGTTGGCGTCGTTCGGCACCGGCGCAGCGCCGATGCTCACCGTGACGTGGATCATCGCCCCACCGACCGGGATCGCGATCGCGCCGACCGCGTCACGCAGCCGAATCGCCAAATCGCGGCTCGCCACCGGATCGACGCCCGGGACCACGACCATCATCTCGTCGCCGCCGACCCGCGCCACCGTATCGCCGGCGCGGCAGGCCGTCGCCATCGCGCTGGCCACCGCGCGCAAGACCCGGTCGCCGACGGCGTGGCCGTGGCGGTCGTTGATCTGCTTGAAGTGGTCGACGTCGATCAGCATCGCCGTCATCGCCTGGCCCGAGCGCAGCCGCGCGTGCATCCCGCGACGGTTGAGCAGGCCGGTCAAGGCGTCGCGCTCCGCCAGCCGCTCCCAGCGGGCCACGCTGCGTTGGCGCAGCACCGCGTGCCGCAGCCGCCGCCGCAGCTGGTGCGGCTCGAGCTCGCGCTCCAGGATGTCTTGCCCACCCTCGGCCAAGACCCAGGCACAACTCCCCACCGGCCGCGCCGCGCTCTCGCGACAGAGCACAGCCGGTCGTCCGCTGATATTCCGACTCGCGGCGAGGACCGACGCCACCGGCCCGTCGGCCGAGACCACGATGGCGTCGGCGCCGGAGCGGCCGAGTGCATCGGCCAGCAGGTCGATATCGGGGGCCTGGCCGGGCTGCAGCGCGAGGTCGAGCTCCAGCGGCATCGCGCCCGTCGCCCGCACGCTGGCCGCCAACTCGGCCTGCTCCGAGGCGTCGCCGCCGAAGACAGCGACGCAGAGCAGGCCCGGGAGGCGGTCGCTGACGGGGCGGTCTTGCGGTTGCATCGCGTTGCTCCTCCCGGGACATTCCCGGCGCTCTCCTCGTTCGCGTAGCCCACGCCCCGCTGGGGGCCGACGATCATGGGATGCGTCGGCCCCCGATTCGGATCAGAGTGGACGCATATTCAAAGGCTGCACTTGCCATTCTTGCAGGTCGTGAGCGCACCGCAAGTGTTGGCGCACGAACCGCAGTTCTTGTCGTCACTTTGCAGGTCCACGCAGCTCTCTCCGCAGGCCGAAAGCGGCGATGCGCAACTGAATCCACAGCTCGCGTCGGTGCAGGTCGGCGCGCCGCTGGTCGGTGCGGTGCACGCCTTGCCGCACGCGCCGCAGTTGGCGACCGAGCTGGCGGTGTCGACGCAGCTCCCGTCGCAGTTGGTTTGCCCAGCCGGGCAGGACGTCACGCATTGCCCGCCGGTGCAGACCTGATCGTTGCCGCACGCCTTGCCGCAGCCGCCGCAGTGCGCCGCGTCGCTCTGCAGGTCGATGCACGCATCACTGCAGAGCGAGAGGCCGGCGTTGCAGCTGGCTTGGCAGCTACCCGCCTTGCACAGCACGCCGCCGAAGTCGGGCGCCTTGCAGGCCTTGCCGCAGCCGCCGCAGTGGGCGACGTCGGTCTTGGCGTCGATGCAGGCGCCGTCGCACGCCGTCTTGCCCTCGTCGCAGGTGAAGCCACAGCTGCCGGCGTTGCAGGTCGGAGCCGCGAAGGCCGGCGCCGGGCAGGCCTTGTCGCAGCTGCCACAATGCTGCGGATCGTTGCCGAGCTTGGTGCAGGTGCCGCCGCAGTTGGTCGTCCCCGAGGGGCAGCTCGTGGTGCAGGTGCCACCGGCGCAGACCTGGTCCGTCGCGCACGCGTTGTCGCAGGCGCCGCAATGCGCCGCGTCGCTCTGCAGCGAGACGCAATCGCCACCGCAAGCCACGAAGCCGGCGTCGCAGACGATGTCGCAGCCGCCGTCCTTGCAGACGGGTGCGCCGTGGACCGGATCGAAGCAGGCCTTGCCGCAGGAGCCGCAATTCGCGGGGTCTTTCAGGCTGTCGACGCAGCCGCCGTCGCAGGCCAGGAGCTCGCCCTTGCAAGCGTAGCCGCATTGACCTTGGGCGCACGTCGCCTCGCCACCCGCCGGGGCGGTGCAGGTATTGCCACATGCGCCGCAATGGGCCGGCGCGCTCTGTAGCTGGGCGCACGAGCCACCGCAATTGGTCTCGCCCTCGCCGCACGAGGTGACGCATTTGCCGCCGGAGCAGACCTCGCCGGAGCCGCAGGCCTTGTCGCAGCTGCCGCAGTGCGCCGGGTCGCTCGCGGTGTCGATGCAGGCGTCGCCGCAGGCCGCGAAGCCGGCGTCGCAGGCGACCCCGCAGCTGCCGGTGGCGCACGTCGCTTCGCCGTGGTCGGGCGTCGCGCAGGCTTTGTCGCAGCCGCCGCAGTGGAGCAGGTCGCTCTCGGTCGCGATGCAGGCGTCGCCACAGGCCGTCGTGCCCTCGTCGCAGACGAAGCCGCAACCGCCGTCGGTGCAGGTCGGGCTGCCGTTCGCCGGGGCTTCGCAGGCCTTGCCGCAGGCGCCGCAATGCTGCGGGTCGCTGCCGAGCACGGCGCAGGTCCCGTCGCAGTTGGTCTCACCCGAGGCGCACACCGGGCCGCCCACGTCGGAGGTGTCCGCGTTGGTGCCGTCGCTCGCGGTGTCGCCTGCGCTGTCCCCGGCCGCGTCCTCGGCGAAGGCGTCGGCCTTCTTCTCTTCGCTGCCATTGGAACAGCCGGCGAGGGCCAGCAGCAGCGCGCAACAGAACGCGGTCCACAAAGTCTTGTTCGTCTTCATCTTTCCTCCTCCGGCGCGCTCGGCGCCGCGGGAGGAAGGAGCGCAACGGTCGTGCCATGCCCCAGAGGTCGGGGGTAGACGACAACAATCTCCAGCGGTTCAGGACGTCCGCGAGCTCTCTCCGGGGCCGCCGAGGCGGTCATTCCGTGGTGTGACCCGGCTGTG
The DNA here is from genome assembly GCA_020632665.1 of Deltaproteobacteria bacterium. GTDB lineage: Bacteria > Myxococcota_A > UBA9042 > UBA9042 > UBA9042 > JACKFC01. The sequence goes on along the minus strand of JACKFC010000046.1, from coordinate 19,298 downwards.
CGCGGTGGGACGGGGACGGGACGGTCCCAGCCCGCGTCGGTCGCTCAACGCTCGATGCCGTGGGCGTGTAGCCAGCGGTAGACCTGCTTGCGCGAGCGGCCGACCCGGCGCGCCAGCTCCGAGACGTTGCCGTCCGCTTCGTCCAGCAGGGCCAAGAGCGTGGCGCGATCCGGCGGGCCCTCCAGCTCGACCGCGGGGGCGTCGTCGTCGGCGGGCACGACGCCGGGCGCGCCGGGCGCGTCGGTCGTCGTCGCGGCCTCGGCGGTGGCCGCGTGCGGCGGCATTCGCATCGCCCGCGGGAGGTCGGCGAGGCCCCACGGGCCGGTGCCTTCGGCGAGCAGACCCAGCCGCGCCATCACGTTGCGCAGCTCGCGCACCTGCCGTGGCCAGCCCCAGCTCGCCAGCGCTTCGACCACATCGGCGCTCCAGCGCGGACGCGGCGCCTCCTCGGGGAGCAGCGCGGTGGCCAAGCGGAGCAGGTCGTCTTTGCGCGCGGCGAGCGCCGGCACCTCGAGCTCGACCGCGGCGACCCGGGCCAGCAGGTCTTCGCGAAAGCGCCCCTGCGCCACCGCGGCTTCGAGGTCGACGTGGGTCGCGGCGACCACGCGGACGTCGACCGGGATCGGCAGGCTCGCACCCACCGGCGTGACCTCGCCGGCCTCCAGCGCACGCAGCAGGCGCGGCTGCAGCAGCAGCGGCATATCGCCGATCTCGTCGAGGAAGAGCGTGCCGCGGTGCGCGGCGCGAAACGCGCCCTCGGCGTCGGCTGTGGCGTGGGTAAAGGCGCCCTTGCGGTGGCCGAAGAGCGCCGACTCGACCAGCTCGCCCGGCAACGCGGCGCTGTTCACCGGGACGAAGGTGCCGCGGCGGCCGCTGCGCCGATGCAGCGCTCCGGCGACGAGCTCCTTGCCGCTGCCGGTCGGCCCGCGGACCAGCACGGGCAAGCCCAGCGGCCCGACGCGTTCGATCTGCGCGTGCAGGCGCTGCATCGCGGCGCTGCGCCCCAGCAGGCCGTCGTCTTCCAGCCACGCGCCGGAAGCCTCGGCCAGCGCGAGCAGCACCGTATCGCCGATGCGCAAGACGTCGCCGTCGCGTAGCGCCGCGCGTTGCACCGGCGCGCGGTTGCACAACGTCCCGTTGGCCGAGCCGAGGTCCTCGACGCGGAAGCCGCCGCCGCGCTGCCCGACGATCGAGGCGTGGCGGCGCGAGCTCAGGCCGTCGCCCAGGCGCAGGTCGACGCCCTCGTCGCGACCGATCACCAGGCCCGAGCGCGGCACCTCGACCAAGCGGTCGTCGAGCGTCCCCGCGGGATCGAAGAGCACCCGCAGCCAGAGTTGGCGCGCGCCGCCGTCGGTCGCTCCCTCTGGACGCGGTGCGGCGCGTCGGCGTGTTTCGGTCTGCGATGTCATCTGCGCTCCTGCACCATCCGCCGCGGCTTCATCGCATCATCCGCGGCCCGTCGTCACGCGGGGGCGCTTCGTCCTGCGGCGGAGGCGCCTGCTTCTGCCCCGGCTCGGCGCGTCCGGTGCGGGCTGCGGCTGCCGCGGTCGGGGCTGGCTGGGCCTCGACCGGCTTCGCGGTGGCCGGAGCGATTTCCGCGCGTGCGGGCGCGGCCTGCTTTTTTACCGGGTCGCCCGGCTGCGCGTCGCCGCTGGCCGTCGCTGCGTTCGCCTTCGCGGGCTTGGCGCCGGCTGCGGCCTGTTCCGGCGCGGGGTTCGTCGGCGGAGCGGCTGGCGGCGACACGTCTGTCGCGCCTGCGTCCGGATCGATCGGCGCAGCCGTCGGCGCGTCCTCAACCGTCGCTGCCGGCTGGGGTGCGGGCTCCGCCGTCGTCGCGTCCTCCGCCGTCGCTGCTGCCGCGTCCTGCGCCGCCACGGTCTCCGCTGGGGGGGCGGCCGGCCCGTCAGGCCAGGCGAGCGCGGCGATCAGCGCGACCGCTGCGGCGCCGAGGCCACCCCAGAGCAGCGCGGTGGCGCCGCCGCGGGCTTCGCGTTCGCCCACGATCGAGGTCGGGTTGCCCGGGATCTCGGGTCGAAGCGTGGGTGAGGCGGCGACCTGCGCCGACACCGAGAGGGACGTCATGGTCGCCACGTCGTCTTCGACGTCGGGCGAGGCCGACGCGTCGTGGTCGGCGGTCGGCTCATCGACGATCGCCGGCCGCTCGGTCCGCGCGGCGCTGCGGCCGTTGTCGGCGTCGGTCTCGCTGGCGCTGCCCTCTCGCAGGCTGCGCAACCGTTCCGCCAGCGCCGCCGGTGGCCAGGGCCGCAACCCGGCCTGCTTGGCGAGCATCGAGGCCACGAGCGCCTCGACCGCTGGGCCAGGGACGCCGCGGACCGCGCCGATCCCCAGCGGTGGCGGCGGCTCGTTGACGTGCTTGAGCATCACGCCCATCGGCGTATCCGATTCGAAGGGGCGGCAGCCGCGGAGCATCTCGTAGAGGATCACGCCGAGGCTGTAGATATCGGCGCGGCTGTCGGTCTGGTCGCCGAGCGCCTGCTCCGGTGCCATGTACGCCGGGGTGCCGACGACCGAACCGGCGTTGGTGAGCGTCGTCTGGCCGCTGCCTTGCAGGGCGCGGGCGATGCCGAAATCCATCACCTTCACCGGGCGCACGCCGCTGGCCCCGCTGCCGTGGCAGAGGAAGACGTTGTCGGGCTTCAGATCGCGGTGGACCACGCCGGCGTTCGCCGCGGCGGCCAGGGCGTCGGCGATCTCGCTGGCGATCCGCAACGCCTCGTCGGCCGGGATCGCGCCGGCACGGTCGAGGCGTTCGCCGAGCGACTCCCCGGCCAGCAATTCCACGGCCATCCACGGCAATCCGGCCTCGGTGACGCCGAAATCGTAGACGGTGATCACGTTCGGATGCTGCAGGCGCGAGGTCAGCAGGGCCTCTCGCCGGAAGCGCTCGAGCGCCTCGGCGGCCTCTTCCGAGCCCTGCAGCGCGGCGCTGGCCTGCACCGTCTGCAGCGTCTTGATCGCGACGTCGCGGTCGACCGAGAGCTGACGCGCCCGGTAGACGCGGCCCATCCCGCCCTCGCCGATCAACCGGTCGATGCGAAACCTGCCGTCGAGGACGCTTCCCGCGGCCAGATCGTCGTATTGCTGCTGCATCCTACTCCGCTCGCTTGACGCTCCGGGTCTGCTCTGGATGATACGCCAATCTTGCGGCGACGCGACCCGACGCGTGCCAGGGGCTTCATGCGACGACAGATCTTGTCCGGACTGCTGCTTGCGTTGCTGGCGTCGACGGTGCCACCGGGCCACCTCGTCGCCCAGCCGCCGCCACCGAGCCCGGCTCGCGCCGCCTACGACGCCGGCGCCAAGGCCTACGACGCCGATCGCTTCGCCGAGGCGGCGCGCCTCTTCCACACCGCCTACGGCCTCGAGCCGCTGCCGGTCTACCTCTTCAACGCCGCCCGGGCCGAGCAACGCGGCCTGCAGCTCGCCGAGGCCGAGCGCGACTACCTGCGGCTGCTGGCGCTGCCCGATCTTCCGGCCGAGATGCGGGACCGTGTGGCGCTGCACCTCGACGAGATCCGCACCACCCGCGCCGGCTTGCAGGCCCGCACCGCGCCGGCGTGGCGGGCGCCGGTCGGCGTCTCGTCGGTCGCCGCCGGTGGCGTCGCGGTCGTCGTCGGCGCGGTCCTGGTCGGCGTCGCCCTGGCCGACGACAGCGCGCTGACCGCCGACCTCGGCGACAAGGGCGCCGATGGGCTCTACCGCGGCCTGGACTACGCCGCCTACGCCGCGCGCAAGGACGGCATCGAGCGCAACCACCGGCTCGGCCACGGCCTGCTCTGGGGCGGTGCCGTCGTCGCCGGCCTCGGAAGCTGGATCTGGCTCGGCGGCAGCAAAAGCCCCGCCGCGAGCAGCACGGCGAACGTGCGGCTGCTGCCCGCGGGCCAGGGCCTCGTGCTGCGGGGGCAGTTCTGATGCTACGCCCGCTCTGGATTGCCGCCGCGCTCGTCGTCGCATCGACTGGCTGCCTCGACGACCGCGAGCCCGCCTCGGCTTTCGCTGCGCAGACCGCCGCCGAGCTCGACGCCCTCGGCGCCGCCGACGCCGCCGCCGACGCTGCTGCCGATGCCGCCGCCGACGCTGCCGCCGACGCTGCTGCCGACGCCGCCACCGACGCCGCCACCGACGCCGCCACCACGGGCTGCAAACCCGGCGCCGGCGCCTGCGACGACAGCAACCCGTGCACCACCGATAGCTGCATCAACAGCGCCTGCACCCACATCGCGGTCATCGACCTGACGCCGTGCACCGCCAGTGGTAAGACCGGCACCTGCAAGAAGGGAGTTTGCCAATGAGCCAGGACCTGCACATGCCCCCGACCCCGCTCGAGGTGCTCGATCAGAAGATCGACCGCCTCGCGGCGCACCAGGCCGCCTGGGTCGCGATGTCGCCGACCGAGCGCGCCGCGCTGCTGCGTCGCTGCATGCCGACGCTCGCCGCGGAGGCCGACGCCTGGGCCGACACGGCGCGCCGGCTCAAGGGCTACGCCGCCGGCAGCAACGGCCACGGCGAGGAATACCTCGGCGGCACGTTGGCTGTGATGCGCAACCTCCGCCTCTTCGCCGAGGCGCTCGACGCCGGCGGCGCGCCGAAGCTGCCAAAGACTTGGCAGCGCAGCGATGGCCAGTGGATCGCCCGCGTCTTCCCGCAGAACGCGCTGGACAAGGCGCTCTTCGCCGGCACCACGGTCGATATCTGGATCGAGCCCGGCCAGGAGCCGAGCCAGGGCAAGCTCTACCGCGACAAGCGCGCCGGCAAGGTCCGCGGCGACGGCAAGGGCGGCGTCAGCTGCGTCCTCGGCGCCGGCAACCAGACCTCGATCCCGCCGATGGACGTGCTCTACAAGCTGGTGGTCGACGACGAGGTCTGCATCCTGAAGATGAACCCGGTCAACGAGGCCGTCGGCCCGCATATCGAGCGGGCGTTCGCGCCGCTGGTGCAGGCCGGCTTCCTCGAGGTCTGCTACGGCGGCGTCCCCGAGGGCAAGCACCTCACCGACCACGAGAAGGTCAGCAGCATCCACATCACCGGCTCGGCGACGGCGCACGACGCGATCATCTGGGGGCCCGGCGAAGAAGGCAGCAAGAACAAGGCCGCCGGCACGCCGCGCATCACCAAGCACATCACCTCGGAGCTCGGCTGCGTCTCGCCGGTGCTCGTGGTGCCGGGCAAATGGACTGACGCCGAGCTGGACTACCAGGCCCGCCAGGTCGCCTCGATGCTGGCCTACAACTGCGGCTTCAACTGCAACGGCAGCCGGCTGATCGTGCTGGCTTCGGGTTGGCCGCAGAAGGACGCCTTCCGCAAGTTGGTTTACGACAAGCTCGCCGCCACGCCGACCCGCAAGGCGTATTACCCGACCGCGCAGCGCACCTTCGAGACCTTCACCGGCCAATACGAAGCGACCCAGCTCGGCGACGCCAGCGGCGAGGGTGTGCTGCCGTGGACGATGCTCGAAGGCGTCGGCACCGACGAAGGCGAGTTCGCGCTGAACAACGAGCCGTGGGCCGGGATCATGAGCTTCGTCGAGGTCGATGCCGACGGCGCGGCGGCCTATATCGACGCGGCCGTGCCCTTCGCCAACGACCGCTGCTGGGGCACGCTGAGCATCAACGTGCTCTGCGATCCGCGCACCGAGAAGGCCCTGGGTGACGCCTTCGACGAGGCCATCGCCGCGCTGCGCTACGGCACCATCGCGATCAACTGCTGGTCGGGCCTGGGCTACGGCATCGTCAACGCGACCTGGGGCGCCTTCCCCGGCCACCCGCTCGACGATATCGAGAGCGGGCAGGGCGTGGTGCACAACGGCCTGCTCCTCGACCACCCGCAGAAATCGGTGATCCGCACGCCCTTCGTGATGAAGCCGACGCCGGCGTGGTTCACCGACCACAAGAACAACCTCGCCCTCGGCCAGGTGATGACCCAGTTCGAGGCCGCGCCCTCGTTCTTCAAGGTCCCGAAGGTCGCGCTCACCGCGCTCAAGGGCTGATCAGGAGCTCGTAGCATGACCGAATCGTCCTTCGGGCCGCGGCCCTTCCGCGTGCTCGGCATCCAGCAGATCGCAGTCGGCCACCTCGACAAGGGCGAGCTGCGCCGCTTCTGGGTCGATCTCCTCGGCCTGCAGGTGGTCCACACCTTCCGCTCCGAACGGGAGAACGTCGACGAGGACATCTGCCAGATCGGCACCGGCGCGACGGCGGTCGAGGTCGACCTGATGCAGCCGATCGACCCCGAGAAGAGCCCGAAGGTGCACGCCCCGACGCTCAATCACGTCGGCCTCTGGGTCGATGATCTGCCGGCCGCGGTGGCGTGGCTGGAGAGCAACGGCCTGCGCTTCACCCCCGGCGGCATCCGCCCCGGCGCGGCCGGCCATGACGTCGTCTTCGTCCACCCCAAGGGCAACGACGCCTTCCCCGAGTCGGCCCGGGGCGTGTTGGTCGAGTTGGTCCAGGCGCCGGCCGAGGTGATCGCCGCGCTCGGCTGATCTCTCCGGCCACGGGCCGCACGCATCAGCCCTCGGGTGCCGGCACGCACAGGCCCTTGTTGCACTCGCGCTTGTTGCCGCATGACGTGCCGTTCGCCACCGGCTCGTAGACGCACATATCCTTCTGCGTGCTGCAGCCATCGTTCGTGCACGGGTTGTTGTCGTTGCAATCCTGCTGCACCAGGTTGTTGCCGCAGGTCGCCAAGCCGAAGAAATCCGAACAGCTCCGCACCACGCATGCGGTCTTGCTGTAGGGGCACAGCGGCGAACCGACGCAGGACCCGTATTCGGTGCAGGTGTCGTCGACCGAGCAGCCGCTACCGTCGTTGCAGCTCGCGCCCTTGTTCGCCGCGTATTGGCAGCCCTTGACCTTGTCGCAGGTGTCGATCGTGCAGACCTTGTTGTCGCTGCAATTGACGTCGTAGCCCTTGCACTCGCCTTGTGCGCAGGTGTCGTAGCGGGTGCAGGCGTCGCCGTCGTCGCAGGAGCCGCTGCGGTTGCTGTGGATGCAGCCCGAGAGGTTGCTGCAGCCGTCGTTGGTGCATTGTTTGCCGTCGTCGCAGTCGATCGCCTGGCCGGCGCACTTGCCGCCCGAGCAGACGTCCTTGTTGGTGCAGGCGTCGCCGTCGTTGCAGTCCTCTGCGTTGTTCTCATAGAGGCAGTTGCCGGTGGCCGATTGGCAGCCCTTGTCGTCGGTGCAGGGGTTGTCGTCGGTGCAGACCTTGGCCTCGCCCGATTTGCAGCTCCCCTCGTTGCAAGCGTCGCCCAAGGTGCAGAGGTTGCCGTCGCTGCAGGTCTCGCCCGAGAGCGGGGTGAACTTGCACTGGCCCGTCTGCGCGATGCACGAATCTGCGGTGCAGGTATTGCCGTCGTCGCAGCTCTTGGTCGCGCCGGGTTTGCAGCTGCCGTCCTGGCAGACGTCCTGCAGCGTACAAGCGTTGCCGTCGTTGCAGCTCGCGGTGTTGTTGCTGTGCGTGCAGGTGCCGCCCTGGCAGGCGTCGTTGGTGCATGGGTTGCCGTCGCCGCAATCCTTCGCCGGGCCCGGGCTGCAGCTGCCGGCGGCGCAGGTATCGCCCAGGGTGCACGCGTTGCCATCGTCACAGCTGCCGCCGACCGGCGTATGGTTGCAGGCGCCGGTCGAGACGTTGCAGCTATCGGCGGTGCAGACCTTGTCGTCGTTGCAGTTCTTGTTGTTGCTGCCGACGCAGGTGCCGTTCTGGCAGGTATCGGTCTGGGTGCAGGCGTTGCCGTCGGTGCAGTTCGCGTTGTTGTTGGCGGTGTGGGCGCAGGTCAGCTTGCCGTCGCCGCCTTGGGTGCAGAGGTCGGTCGTGCAGGCGTTGTTGTCGTCGCAGTCGGAGGCTTGGGTCTCGACCTTGCAGGCGCAGATGAACGAGCCGCCGACGCATTGGCCGCCCTGGCAAGCGTCGCCGGTGGTGCAGGCGTTGCCGTCGTCGCAGCTCTTGGCGTTGTTGCTGGTGATGCAGGAGCCGGTCGCCGGATCGCAGGCGTCGTCGGTGCAGACCTTGCCGTCATCGCAGACCTTCGCCGTACCTGCTTTGCAGTTGCCGCCGGCGCAGACGTCGCCCGAGGTGCATTTGCTGCCGTCCTCGCAGGCCGCCGTGTTCATCGCGTATTTGCAGGTGCCGCTGGAGGTCTCGCAGCTATCGTCGGTGCACGGGTTGTTGTCGTCGCAGCTCTGCAGCGGTCCGGGCTTGCAGGCGCCGCCGTTGCAGACGTCGTTCTTGGTGCAGGCGTTGCCGTCGGTGCACGTCGCGGTGTTGTTGCCGTAGGCGCAGTTGCCCGAGCTCGTGTTGCAGCCGTCGGTGGTGCAGGGGTTGTTGTCGTTGCAATCCTTGCTCGCCCCGGCTTTGCAGCTGCCGCCGGCGCAGGCGTCGCCGGTGGTGCAGGCGTTGCCGTCGGTGCACGGCTTGGCGTTGTTCTGCGCGGTGCAGGCGCCGGTCTTGCTGTCGCAGCCGTCGTCGGTGCAGGCGTTGTTGTCGTCGCAGCTCTTCGCCGTGCCGGCCTTGCAGCTGCCACCGGCGCAGACGTCGCCGCTGGTGCAGGCGTTGCCGTCGCTGCACGGGGCGGTATTCGCGGTCGTGGCGCACTTGCCGTCCTGCGGGTTGCAGGCGTCGGTGGTGCAGGGGTTGCCGTCGTCGCAGGCCTTCGGCGACCCCGCGGCGCAGCTGCCGGCCTTGCAGGTGTCGAAGAGCGTGCAGGCGTTGCCGTCGTCGCAGGTGTCGCCACCCGGCGTGGTGGTGCATTTGCCCTGCTGCGGGTCGCAGGCGTCGATGGTGCAGGGGTTCTTGTCGTCGCAGACCACGCTGCCCTTCGGCTTGCAGCTGCCGTTGTCGCAGGTGTCGTCGGTGGTGCATGGGTTGTTGTCGGTGCAGGGGCCGCCGGTCGAGGGCGCGTTCTGGCAGACCAACTTGCCGCCGCTCTGCACGCAGGTGTCGGTGGTGCAGGGGTTGCCGTCGTCGCAATCCTTCTGCTCGGTGGCGACCGCGCAGGCGCAGACGACCGCACCCGGCTTGCAGCTACCGGCGCTGCAGACGTCGCCCTCGGTGCAGTTGTTGCTGTCGTCGCAGGCGGCGGTATTGGGCTGCTGGGTGCAAGCGCCGCTCTGCTGATCGCAGGCGTCGGTGGTGCAGGGATTGCCGTCGTCACAGCTCTTGGGCTTGCCGGCGGCGCATTTGCCGTCCTTGCAGGCGTCGCCTTCGGTGCAGAGGCTGCCGTCGCTGCAGGCGCCACTGGTCGCGGTGCTGGTGCAGCCGCCGTCCTTGCTGTCGCAGGCGTCGGTCGTGCAGACGTTGCCGTCGTCGCAGACCTTGGCGGTGCCGCTCTTGCAGCTGCCGGCGTTGCAGGCGTCGCCGGTGGTGCAAGCGTTGCCGTCGTCGCACGCACCCGACGCCGGCGCGGTGGTGCAGCCGCCGGTCTTGGAGTCGCAGGCGTCGGTGGTGCAGGGGTTGCCGTCGTCGCAGACCTTGGCCGCGCCGCTCTTGCAGCTGCCGGCGTTGCAGGCGTCGCCGATGCTGCACGGGTTTCCGTCGTCGCAGGGGCCACCGTTGGCGACCGGGGTCTGCGCGCATGTGCCGGTCTTGGAGTTGCAGGCGTCGGTGGTGCAGGGGTTGCCGTCGTCGCAGGCGACGGGCTTGCCGGGCTTGCAGATCTTCGCCTGGCATTGGTCCGAAGCGGTGCAGAGGTTGCCGTCGGCGTCGCACGGTGCCGTATTCGCCGTCGCGGTGCAGCCGGCTTTGGCGTCGCAGGCGTCGTCGGTGCAGGGGTTGCCGTCGTCGCAGACCTGGCTCTCACCGGCGGCGCAGAGCCCGCTCTTGCAGGCGTCGCCGAAGGTGCAGACCGAGCCGTCGGCGTCGCAGGCCTTGCCGTCGGCGTAGGGCACCAGCTTGCAAGAGCCGGTCTTGCTATCGCAGAGGCTGCGATGGCAGAGCGTATTCTCGCCGGTCGGGCAGCTGACCACGGTCGCCGGGTTGACCTTGCACTGCGGCTTGAGCCCGGTCTTGTCGCAGTAGAGCGTGCCGTTGCAGGGGTTGCCGTCTTCGAGGCTCTTGCAGTCGGCGTTGGTGCTGCAGGAGCATTGCTCGCTGGTGCCCGCGCTCTTGCACACGCCGCCCTCGCACGAATCACCGGTGGTACAGGGGTTGCCGTCGTCGCAATCCGCCGTGTTGTCGGCGTGCTTGCAGCCGGACTTCGGATCACAGGTATCGGTGGTGCACGGATCGCCGTCGTCGCAGTTGGCGCCGGTCGGGGTGCCCTTGCAGGCTTTGGCCTCGCATTTGTCGAAGGCGGTGCAGGCGTCGCCGTCGTCGCAGGCGACCTGCGCCGCGCTGTGCACGCAGCCGGTCTTGGGGTCGCAGGTATCGTTGGTGCAGACGTTGGAGTCGTCGCAATCGACCGCGGTGCCGACGCAGAGGTCGCCCTTGCAGCTATCGCCGTTGGTGCAGGCGGTGCCGTCGTCGCAGGGCTTGTCGCTGCTGGTGAACTTGCACTTGCCGGTCTGCACGTCGCAGCTATCGGTGGTGCAGGGGTTGCCGTCGTCGCAGGCGAGCGGCGCACCCGAGGCGCAGTTGCCGTCCTTGCACAGGTCCGGGCTGGTGCAGGGGTTGCCGTCGTCGCAGGCGGCGCTGGACGGCGCATTCGTGCAGCCGCTGGCCGGGTCGCAGGCGTCGGTGGTGCAAGCGTTGTTGTCGTTGCAGTCGACGGCCTTGCCGAAGCAGGAGCCCTCGTCGCAGGCGTCGTTGCTGGTGCAGGCGGTGCCGTCGTTGCACGGCGTGCCGGCCGGCTTGTTCTTGAACTTGCAGGTGCCGTCTTCGAGCGAGCAGGTCGCCGCGACGCAGTCGACGCCGGCGTCGCACGACTTCGGCCCGCCTGCCTTGCAGTCGCCACCGCTGCAGGCGTCGCCGACCGTGCAGGGGTTGCCGTCGCTGCAGGCGGCGCCGTCGAGCGGCGAGAAGGCGCAGGTGCCGGCGAGCGGGCCGCTGGTCAGGCAGGCGTCGACGGTGCACGGCTGCTGGTCGTCGCAGAGCGTCGCTTGGCCGGTGCAGAGCCCGGCGGTGCAGGCATCGGCCTTGGTGCAGGGGTTGCCGTCGTCGCAGCTGCCCGGGATCGCGGCGTTGTCGCAGGCGCCGTCCTTGCAGTCGTCCTGGGTGCACGGGTTGCCGTCTTCGCAGTCGACCTCGTCGGTGTCGCCGTCGCAATCGTCGTCGACGCCGTTGCACGCCGTCTCGGTGACGGGCCCGCCGGGGCAGACCGGGTCGGCGTCGGCGGTGTCGGCATCGCCGGCGCCATCCTCGGCGTCTTGGGTTTCGGCGGCGTCCTTCGCGTCGGCGGCGTCGCTGCTGTCGACCGTGTCGACCGCATCGACCGTATCGACCGTATCGACGACGTCGCCGCTGCCGTCCTGCACCGCGGTCTCGGCGGCGTCCTTCGCGTCGCCCGTGCCGTCGGCCTTGCCCGCGGTGTCGAGCTGCAGGCCGTCGCCGAGCATGCCGTCTTGGCTCTGCACCCAGGCGTCGATCTGCTGATCGATCTGCACCTCGTCGAGGAATTCACCGACGCAGCCGGCGAGCAGCAGCGTGGGCGCGAGCAGGAGCGAAAGGAGTCTGCGCTGCATCAGAACCTCACCAAGAGCTGGGCACCCTGCGGTGCGGGGAGCAGCGCGGCGCGCGGGGCGTCCTCCTGCAGCAGCGTCCAGACCAACCAGCCGGCGGCGCCGACCGTCACGACGCCGGCGCCCCAGGCGATCGCTTGGTTGCGCCGCGCGGCGTCGGCGTGGCCGAGGTATTCCTGCTTGTCGGCGTCGCTGCGCAGGTTGCCTTCCATCGTCCGCGCGGCGTCGGCCTCGTCGAAGGCCAGGGCGAAGAAGACGCCGGAGACGATGGCCGCGCCGGCCGTGGCGCCGATCGGAGCCCAGGGCAAGCCACGTTCGGGCGCGGCCTGCACCGTGCCGATCGGCCTTTTCCGCGATTGCAACTGCTCGCGCGCCTTGCGCTCGGCCTCGGCGCGCTTGCGGGCGGCCTCGGCGGCCTCGCGCTCGGCGGCGACGCGGTCCTGCCGCGCGCGCTCGGTCTCTTGTTGCTCGGCTCGTGCTTTGGCCGCGGCAGCCTTCGCTTCGGCCGCCTTGCGCGCGGCCTCGGCTTGTTCCTTCGCGGCGGCCGCGGCCTGCCGCCGGCCGAGCTCGGCCTCGAGCGGGATCAGGCGTCGCTTGGCCTCGGCCTTGCCGTCTTTCGGCGCATCCGGCAAGCCCTGGTAGGCCTTGAACAACGCGACGGCGCGCTCGACGTTGCCGGCCTCCTCGTAGGCGCGCGCGGCGTTGTAGATCAGCGCCGGCTTGCGCACCAACGTATAGGCCTCGAAGAAGCGCTCGGCGGCCTGCTCGTAGGCCTTCTGCTGGAAGAGCAGCTTCGCCTCGGTCGCCAGCGCCTCGGCGCGGCGGACGGTCGCTGCATCCGGGGCCTGTGCCCACGCCAGCTGCGGCGCGGCCGACCACGTCAACACGGCGCAGAGCACGCCCGTGGCGACTGCCCGCAATGCTGCGCCCCGATTCCCTTGCATCTCTGCCCCTTGCGCCGGCTCCATCCGCGGCCGACGTTGCTGTTCGTCCCCACACACTAGCAGTCCCGCCCGCCATGTGAAGCGAGTCGGCCGAAAGCCCGTCGTTCAGGCCAAAGCGCGCGGCGGGTCGACGAGCTTCTGCCCGACCTTGGCGCCGAGCGCCTGCATGCGGCAGCGCGGATTGGCCTGGTAGACCACGAAGCGGTCGAGGATCGGCCGGATCGCCGCCGCATGCTGGGGCAACATCTGCGCCAAGGCCTGCAGCTGAGCGATGTGCACGCCGTGGTAGAAGGGGCTCGCGATCATCCCCGCCAGGTCGTAGCGCGACCAATAGCCGGTGTCGTAGGCCGGCAGCACGCGGCACAACTCGATGGCGGTGTCTTCCAGCGCGACCTGCCACTCCGGCCGCGGATCGACCAGCTGCACGTCGTAGAGCCCGGCGATCGCGAAGATCCAGCCGTTGAGCACCGAGGAGGGCGGCGTGCTGGGGTATTCCTCCAGCCGCAAGCCGCCGCGGACCCGGGCGCTGCAGCCGCCGTCGCGCAGGTCGACCAACATCTGGCCGACCGCTGCGTGGGCGCCCTGCAGGTAGCGCTGCTCGCCGGTGGCCTGATGCGCCCGCACCAGCAGCGAGGCGCCCTCGCCCTGGCTCATCGCCGAGCCGTCGGTGCTCATTCGGCCGTGGCGAAAGGGCTCGGGCCACGGGAAGCAGCCGCTCGCATCCTGAATCTGCAGCGCCCAATCGGCGATCCGCAGCGCCATCGCGAGGTCGGGGCTCGGACGCTGCTCGCCGCCGAGCAGCCAGCGGTCCCAATGGCCGAGGCCCATCTGGAAGACGGTCGTTGGGAAGAGGTAGCGCTCGCCGTGGAGGTCCTTCAGCAGCGGCAGGCCGTCTGCGTCGCGGTCGCCGGGCCAATCGGCCTTGTGCTGCATATCGTTGAAATAGCCGCGGAGCTTGCCCGGCTCGAACGCCGCGCCGACGCCCTGTGGCTTGTGGTAGTAGCTCTGGCCGGTGGCGATCTTCGCCCACGATCGCATCATCGCGCCGTAGGTTCCGAGTTTCAGGGCAGTCTTGCGGATGGACGGCGCCATGGCAGGCTCCTCTCGTTGCGGGGCGCGGAGTATCGGCCACGTCGACGAGGCCGGCAAGCCGCACCTCTGCTTGGAAGCGTGGCCGCAGAGCGATAGGCTCGCGCCGTCTCGTCCAATCCGCAGGCGCGCGGAGCAGGAGCAGCCATGAGTCGAGAAGGGATCCAATGGTCGGCGTCGGAGGGGCGGCTACAGCGGTTGATCGCCGAGCGACTGCAGCCAGGGGCGGACAAGGCCCGCATCGACGAGCGCATCTGGGACCTCTTCGGCGAGACCTGGGCCATCATGTTCACCGACCTCGCCGGCTTCTCTCGCCGGGTCGAGCGCTTCGGCATCGTCCACTTCCTGCAGACGATCTTCGAGTCCGAGCGGCTGCTGCTGCCCATCGTCGAGGCCCACGACGGCGTCGTCCTCAAGCGCGAGGGCGACAGCATGTTGATCATCTTCCGCCGCGCCAGCGCCGCGCTCTCCTGCGCCATCGCGATGCAGCGCAGCCTGGTCGTCTACAACCGCGACAAGCCGGCCGAAGAGGACATCTTGCTCTGCCTGGGCCTCGGCTGCGGCCGGGTGCTGAAGCTCGGTGACGCCGACGTCTTCGGGGCCGAGGTCAACGCGGCCAGCAAGCTCGGGGAAGATACGGCCAAGGCGCACGAGATCTTGGTCACCGAGTCGTTCCGCGACGCCGTCGCGCCCGACCTCGCCGGCGGTGACGCGGAGCTGGAGTTCCTCCGGCTCGATTACGTTCCGCCGGGTGCGACCGCCGCGTTCAAGCTCGACTACGTGCTCGAACCATAGAGACGCGACCAGAAAATGCAGGCTCGCATTTTCTGGCCGAGTCTCTCTTCTTTTATTTGGGGGGCTGGGCGCCCCCAGGTCGCGAGAAGCGTGGTTCTCGCGAACCTTCCCCCTCCTCGCCACTAAGGGTTGGTGAAGGTCTCGACGCTGGTGACGCCGGCGCCGAGGTCCGGCGTGCGCTCGATGCGCTGCTGCTGCGCCGCGGCGGCGCGGGCCATGCGCTGCGCCCCGGCGTGGGCCACCCCGCCCCAGAACGCTCCGTCGCCGAGCAAGGTCTGGCCGAGCGCTTGGAAGGCGCCCTGGTCGAAGTCCTCACCGCCGTGGCTGACGCGGTAGCGCCGGTCGACGCCGCAGCCGCGGGCATGCAGGGTGATGCGCACCACCATGCGGTTGCCGTCGCGCACCGACTCCACCGACTCCAGCGCGAGCCAGACCACGCGCGCGGCAGAGAGACGCACGGCGCGGTCGAAGCGGGCCCGGTCCGGGATGCCGTGGCGCTGGTAGCCCTCGCTGACCATGCGCTGCATGGCGCGGGCCTGGACCACGCGGGCCCGCTCGTCGAAGAGGCCCCGGCCCTGCAGGGTCGTATTCAGCTCGAGCGCGAGCTGGTGCAGCCAATCCGCGGTGCGGAGCGGACGACGGGCGCCGCCGACCTCGACCATCGTCTCCTGTGCCGTCTCGGGGGCGGCGAAGAACGCGATCGGCCACGCCCGCGACGCGTCGACGAACGCCGGCGTCGAGGCGAGCGCGGCACGGTCGAGCGGGCGGTCGATACGAGGTCCGGCGATGCTGGCGCAGCCGCTCGCGACCAGGGCGAGCAACGCACAGAGCAGGGGGGGCAGGGGCGAAGGGAGCTGTTGGAGTCGCACGTTAGCCTCGCTCACGGCAGGCGGGGGGCGCGCCGTTCGTGGGGAGGACGCGGCGCTCCGGCGACTCTGACAGGGCGCGGACCGCGGTGGCGGACTAACCGCGCCGACGCCCTCGACCGGGCGGCGGGCCGCGGCGCGGGCGCTCGTTGCGCGGGCCGTTGTCGTTCGGCGCGCGGGCGCGCAGGACGGCGACCTTCATGCCGCGGATCTGCAGCGCTTCGACCCGCTCGAGCAGCTGTTGCGCCAGCTCCTCGGGCATCGCGACGAAGCTGACTTTGTCGTGGATGCGGATCTTGCCGATCGCCCGCCCCGGGATATCGGCGGCGCTGGCGATCGCGCCGACCAGGTCGGCCGGCGTCACCCGGCGGTTCTCGCCGACCGGCAGGAAGAGCTCGACGTGGCCCTCGTCGCTCGGGGCGTCGTAGCCGCCGCGCTGGCCGCCGCGATCGTCGTAGCCGCCGCGCTGGCCGCCGCGATCGTCGTAGCCGCCGCGCTGGCCGCCGCGATCGTCGTAGCCGCCACGGTCCGGTCCGCCGTGGTCGTGGCCGCCGCGCTGGGGGCGCTCGGGCCGCTCGGGCCGCTCCCGGCCGCCGCCCTGATTCGGTCGGTCGAGCTTGCCGGCTCGCAGGTTGCGTGGACCCGCACGATCGGTGGCCCAATCGGGCAACGCGCGCTCGACGTCGGCGAGCAGCGCCACACCGCGCACGTCGGCGAGGCGGATCAGCGCGAGCGCAGCGAGCTCGGCGACCTCCATGCTGCCGTCTTCGGTCGCCTCGGCGATCCAGCGGCGCGCGACCGCCAGCCGCGCGGCGTCGAACTCGCTGGCCTCTTCCGGGTCCTGCGTGATCGCGGCGAAGAGCGCGGCGCGCTGGGCATCGGCGATGGCGCCGTCGCTCGGCGGCCGAATCTCGTCGACGTCGGCCCGCAGGTGCTGCGCCATACCGAGGAAGCGCCGCCAATGGCTGCTCGCCACCAGGGTCGTCGCCTTGCCGGCGCGACCGGCGCGACCGGTGCGGCCGATGCGGTGGGTGTAGACCTCGGCGTTGTCGGGCAGGTCGAAGTTGACGACGTGGCCGAGGTGCTCGACGTCGAGGCCACGCGCCGCGACGTCGGTCGCCACCACGACCCGGACCCTCTCGTCGCGCAGCCGCGCCAGCACCTGCTCACGCGCCGATTGGTTGAGGTCGCCGTGCAGCGCGAGCGCGTCGACACCGTGGCGCGACATGGTCTCGACGACCTCGTCGCAGCCGGCCTTGGTGCGGCAGAAGACCAGCGTCGCCTCGTCCGGATCGGCCTGCAGCAGACGCCACAGCGCTTCGGCCTTGTGCTGCTGCGGCACCGCCATCCAACGCTGCGCGATGTGGTCGGTGGCCGGGCGGCCGCCGTCGACCGAGACGGTCTCGGGATCGCGCAGCTTCTCTTCTGCGATGCGGGCGATCGCCGGCGGCATCGTCGCCGAGAAGAGCGCGACTTGGCGGCCCTCTGGGGTTTGGTCGAGCAGGCGTTCGACGTCGTCGATGAAGCCCATCTGCAGCATCTCGTCGGCCTCGTCGAGGACGAAGACGCGGACGCCACCGAGCTGTAGGGCGCCACGCTCGAGCAGATCGAGCAGCCGTCCCGGCGTGCCGACCACGATCGGCGCACCCCGGCGCAGGCCGCGCAGCTGTGGCGTGTACGAGGCACCGCCGTAGACCGTCAGCATCGAAAGGCCCATGCCCTCGCCGAGCTGCCGCAGCGCGTCGGTGACCTGCAACGCCAGCTCGCGGGTCGGCGCGAGGATCAGCGCGCGGATGCTGTCGCCGCCGGGCTCCTCTTGCAGCGAGGCGGCGACGCGGGCGAGCAGCGGCAGGCCGAACGCCGCGGTCTTGCCGCTACCGGTGCGGGCGCGGCCGATCAGGTCCTTGCCCGAGAGCAAAGTCGGGATCGCGGCAGCCTGGATCGGGGTGGGTGCCTCGAAGCCCAGCTCGTCGAGGTTGGCGAGCAGCCCGTCGGGCAGGCCGAGGTCGGCGAAGGTGGTGGTGGTGTCGCTCATCTTTGGTCCGGGCGGGCGGGGGAGCCCCCGAGGTGGCAGGGCCGCGCGCGGCGCGGGTATGGCACTTCCGCGGCCGCGGCGCAATCGAGATCAGGGGCCGTCGGGGCGGCGGCGCTCGGCACGCTCCGTGCGCTCAGTGCGCCTGCAGCCAGGTCCGCCCGACGCCGGTGTTGACCACCAGCGGCACCTCCAGCGCGAAGGCGTGCTCCATCACCTCGACGCAGAGCGCAGTGGCGGCGTCGACCTGCGCCTCCGGCACCTCGAGCAGCAATTCGTCGTGCACCTGCAGCAGCAGCTTGCAGTCCGGCAGCTCCTGCTGCAGCCGCGCCTCGAGGCGGACCATCGCGACCTTGATGATATCGGCGGCCGAGCCCTGGATCGGCGTGTTGACCGCGACCCGCTCGGCGGCGGCGACCGCCATCCGCGACTTGCTGTGCAGCTCCGGCAGCCGGCGCAGGCGGCCGAGCAGGGTCCGGGTCGCGCCGGATTCCTGGGCGTCTTGCAGCGCCTGTGCCTTCCACCGCTCGATCGCCGGGTAGCGGGCGAAGTAGCGCTCGATGATGCCGGCGGCTTCGGTGCGGCTGATCTTCTGCTCGCGGCCGAGGCGGGTCGCGCTCATGCCGTAGAGGATGCCGAAGTTCACGGTCTTGGCGGTCGAGCGTTGATCGCGGCTGACCTCCGCCTCGGGCACGCCGAAGAGCTGCGAGGCGGTGCGCGCGTGGACGTCGGCGCCCTCGCGGAAGGCCGACTGCAGGTCCGGGTCGCCGCAGAGGTGGGCCAGCACGCGCAGCTCGATCTGCGAATAATCCGCCGCAAGCAGGACGTGTCCGTCGGCGGCGACGAAGGCGTCGCGGATCCGCCGGCCGTCGTCGCTGCGGATCGGGATATTCTGCAGGTTCGGGTCCGAGGACGAGAGCCGCCCGGTCGCCGCCACCGCTTGGTGGAAGCGGGTGTGGATCCGCCCGGTCTTGGGGTGGACCAGCGTCGGCAGCACCGAGGTATAGGTACCCTCGAGCTTGGTCAGCGAGCGCCACTCGAGCACCAGGCCGGGCAGGGCGTGCAGGTCGGTCAGCTGTTCCAGCACGCTCTGGTCGGTCGAGGGACCCGACGCGGTGCGCTTCTTCACCGGCAGGCCGAGTTCGTTGAACAAGATCTCGGCGAGCTGCTTCGGCGAACCGAGGTTGAAGGGGCGGCCCGCGACGTGGTGCGCCTCGGCCTCGAGCGCCTGCGCCCGCTCGCGCAGCTCGGCGGAGAGCGCCTCCATCTTCGGCACGTCGAGGCCAACGCCGCGCATCTCCATCCGGCCGAGCACCAGCTCAAGCGGCAGCTCGAGGTCCTGCAGCAGCCCGCTCAGGCCCTCCTGCTCGATCTGCGGCAACATCAATTCGGTCAACGCCTCGACGACCTGCGCGTCCTCACAGGCATAGGCGACGGCGTCGTCGATGGCGACGTGGGCGAAGCCGGCCTTGCCGCCCGCGGTGCCTTCGAGGTCCTTGTAGTGGATATTCTCGTGGCCGAGCCAGCGGCGGGCCAGCGCGTCGAGACCGCGGCCGCGCCCCTGGCTGGGGTCGACGAGGTAGTCGCCGAGCATCGGGTCGAAGTCGAGGCCGCGGACCTGCAGGCCGGCGGCTTCGAGCATCTGGATATCGAATTTGGCGTGCTGGGCGCGCTTGCCGACCGACGGATCGGCCATCACCGCCGCCAGCGCGTCGCGCACCGTCGTCCACGGCAGCTGTCGCGGATCCAGCGTCGTCGCCGCGTTCTCCCCCCCACCGAGCAGGTCGAACTGCTGGCCCGAGGGGCCGGCGCTGCCGATCAGGTGGCCCACGGGCACGTACCAGGCACGCTTGCGGCCAATGGCGAAGGAGAGGCCGACGAGGGTATCCGAGAGCGGATCGAGGCCCGTCGTCTCGGTGTCGAAGGCGAAGCTCTCGGCTGC
>JACKFC010000045.1 GCA_020632665.1 Deltaproteobacteria bacterium | reverse complement strand
CAGCCCGCGCCACCGGCCGCCCCAGCCCCAGCCGATGTGCGCGAACGCGCCGACGGCCGGTCCCGGCTCGACCAGGGTGCCCGCGACGATGCGCTTGCGATCGGCGTAGGGCGCCCCTTGCTTCGGCAGGACGAGCCGACCTTTGACGTAGGGATTGCGCAGCGGGTTGATATCGATCGCCCGGCCATAGGCGTGCTCCGACCAGCCCTTGCCGCCTGTGATCGGGCGGCAGTTGAAGGCTGATGTATTGTCGACCTGCATCGAGGCGTCGTCACTGCCACCGAATTCGCGTGCCGGCCGTGCCGAGTGGAGCGGAAAGCGATGCCGGTAGAGCCGGCGCAAGACCGCCGCGACCTTCTCGGCCACGTCCGCGTGCACGACCAAGACGCCGTCGGTGACCGTGGCGTCGTAGCGCCAATGCCGGAAGCGGAGCACGCGGAGCCGTTCGAGCGGCACGGGGCAGCCCTTCTTCCAGGTGACGTCTCTCATCGCCTTGGCCTCGGCGGCATCCGGCGCCGCGATCGCGACGGAGTAGGGCGGTGCACAAGACGGCACGGCGTCCGCCTTGGCGACGCAGCCGTCCGGGTCGGCGTCCTGCCGACAGCTACAGCCGCCGCACCGGCCGGCGATCCCCCAGGCGCCGTCGCAGCATTGCATCGCGCCCTTGCAGCCGGCATGCGACCAGCGCCCGCCGTCGCCGCTCCAACACGCCTTGGCTGCGGCGCGTGGGATGTCGACACAGACACAGCCTGTCCTATCGCCAGTGGAGCCTTCTTTGGCGCAAACCGAAGGCGCGCCCAACGCGCCAGCGTGGTGTGCAGCCTGGGCGTCAGCGCTCGGTGATGGGCGACCTGGGGCAGCCGCCACGGCGTCGATTGGGAGGAAGATGAGCAGAACGATCACGCGAAACTCGATTGCCTTCCTCGTCATGCGTCCGTCCCTGCTCGTTCGCCGGCAGCTGTCGCGCACCGCTGCACTGCAGCCTCGCAAGGGCGTCGAATCGGTGCAAGAAGGGATTGTCGCGACATCGCGGGCGCGGTCAGATGCGGCGTCGGACGGAGGTCTGGTTGCTTGCCGTCCGATCCCCGCCGCCGCCAGCGTCGTCGGAGGAAGTGCAGGGGGACGCGCGCGATGGCGCGGCAGCCACCGAACGCCACGGATCGGAGCGATGTGAGACATCGGGTTCTGGGGGGAAAGATGCGGATGAAACGAGCGATTGGTCTTCTGCTCGCGTTGGTTGTCTGCGGCTGCGAAGGGCAGGGAGGCGAGCCCGAACACGGTGCGGACGCATCGGCGACGGCGACTCCAGAAGGTGAGCCCGGCGCCGGCATGGCTGCGCACGCGACGCAGACCGCTGCCGCCGCAGCGGCGGGCAATGCGAGCGCGTCGGCCGCAGACGCCGGCGCGGGCGACGCCGCCGCGACTGCCGCAGGCGGCGGCTCGGCCATGCCAGCCGGATTCGCGAGTACGCGGACGCCGGTGGCGGGGCCCGCAGGGCCGCTGAGTGTCGCGTTCTTCCTGCCGGAGGGGCTGGTCCGGCGCGACGCGCCCGTCGCCATCGGCTTCGATCGCCCGATCGTCCCGCTGACCCAGGTCGACGACGACGTCGACGTGCCGTGGCTCACCCTCGAGCCGGCCACGCCCTTCCACGCCCGTTGGGTCGACCCACAGACGTTGGTCGTCACACCCGACGCGCCGCTGCCGCTGGCGCGGAGCTTCGTCGCGCGCATGGCGTCCGGCGTCGCGGCGCTCGACGGGACCATGCTCGCGCAAGGCCGGGAGATCGCCTTTCACACCGCGAACCTGCAGGTCGAGACGATCCACCCCGGCTACGGCGTCGTGTCGCGAACGAGCGGGATCCTCCTCGTCTTTTCCCTTCCGATTGGCCTTCCAGCTCTGCAGAAACACTTGGTCATCGAGGGGAGCGAGAAGCTGCCGCCGTGGAAGATCGAGATCCCGGCCGACGCAGACGCGCTGACCAAAGCCGCGCGCCACGCCAGCGTGAGCCTACCGGAGCGCGCCGCCGACCTCGCCGGGCGCGCGGCCATCGTGCGATTCGCAGCGCCACTCCCCGGCCAGGCCAAAGTCGACGTCCGCGTCACCCCCGGGCTGCGGCCGCTGCTCGGAGATCGCGGCACCGAGAAGGAAAAGGCCGTGCAATTCCAGACCCACGGCCCGATGGCGATCGAGGCTGTCCGCTGCGCCAATGGCTGCGATCCGGGGGCCTGGCTGCCCTTCGAAGTCGCGTTCACCACCTCCATCGATGGCGAAGAGCGCGACGGGTTGCGCGACTTCTTCCGCATCGAACCCGACGTCGGCGCGCTCCGGGTCAGTTGCTGGGGCACCACCTGTCACCTCGGCGGCAAGCTCCTCCCCGACACCCGCTATCAGGTCCACGTGCTGCCGGGCCTGCGCGATGTCTACGGTCAAACCCTGGCCGAGGGCACGGTCGAGAGCGTGACGACAGGCCCGCTGGAGGGCTTCACCACCCTGCGGACCGAAGGAAGCGTCCTCGAACGCGCCGAAGCGCCCTGGGAGGTCGCGTTCTCGCTGCGCAACGAGGACGCCGACGTGCGGCTCGAAGTGGTCGATGTCGCCCGTTGGCGCCAGCTCGAGTCCCGCTCCAATGTCTTCTCGTTCGGCCCCGGCGAGCCGGACAAGCCCTTCCTCTCCGCCTCGGCACGCGTGCTCCATCTCTCGCCGAAGACCCGCAACAAGGCCGAGCTCTTTCGCGTCGACCTCGGTCGAGAGCTCGGCCTCGCCGGGCCCGCCCTCGTCGCGATCGAGTGGATCCGTGCCGCCGACTTGCGCGGACGCCGGGTGCGCGAGCTCTCGTTGATGCAGATCACCGATATGCACCTCCACGCCCGCAGCTGGGACGGCGGCGCGCTGGTCTGGGTCACCAGTTGGTCGACCGGACGCCCGGTGCCGGGTGTCGAGGTCGAGATTCGCGATGGCGCAGGTGCTCGGCGCTTCGTCGGCAAGACCGACGCCAGCGGCCTGGTCACGGTGCCGCTCGATCCCAACGGCAACGCGCGCGGCACGCCGAGCGTCCTCGCGACCCACGGCGACGATCACGCCATGCTCGAACTCGGTTGGCGTCACCACGAGGGCGGCGGATGGGGCGGTCGGGAGCGCGCGCGGTCGGTCGCCTTCTTCGAGAAGGACCTCTTTTCGGCCGGCGAGACGGCGCACCTCAAGGGCATCGTCCGTCGGGTCGAGCCCGGAGGACTCGCGCGACCTGCCAAGGTGCCGGTGACGGTCACCCTGCGTGATCCCGAGGGCAAGGTCGTGCGTACGGTGAAGACGCGGATCAGCGCGTTCGGCACCTTCGACGCAGCTCTCGAACTGCCCGCCGAGCCTCGTTACGGTACCTGGCACGCCGAGGCCGAGCTTCGCGACCGTGGCGAGGAGATCCGGGCGCTGGCGACCTTCCGCGTCGCGGTCTACGAGCCTGCCCGCACCCGCGCCGGGCTCTCGCTGGCGGGCGACCACTTGCTGATTGGTCAATCGCTGGCTGCCGAGGTGCGCGGCGAGTGGCTCTCGGGTGGCCCCATGCGCGGCGCGCAGGTCGTGCTCCGCGCCCTCGGTGAGGCGGCGGAGTGGCGGCCCTCGGGCTGGGATCGCTTCGAATTCGCGGACCAGATCGAGGATCCTGGTCCGGCGCGCGCGCCGTTGACCGCGTTCGAATTCGAGAGTTCCGGACAGCTCGGCGACGACGGCACGCTCCGCGTCGACGTTCCGGCCGGCAGCCCGCAGCGTGTGCAGAGCGTCCTCTTCGAGGCGACGGTCACCGATCCGAGCGGGCGAGCGCAGACCGAGCATGCCCGCGCCTGGCTCCAACCGAGCGAGCGGGCCGCGGGCATCGCCATGCCGTCGCGCGTCGCCGCGGCCGGCGCGCCGCTGCTGATCGATGCGGTCGCGGTCGGACTCGACAGCAAGCAGGACGCGGCCGCGCCACTCGCCCTGCGGCTGCTGCACCGGACCTGGAAGTCGGTGCGCGCAGAGCAGGTCGGCGGTACCTGGGAATGGCAGACGACCGTCGAGGACCGCGAGGTCGAGCGTTGCACGCCGACCGTGGTGGAAGAAGCGGGCGCGCGGATGCGTCGCTGCGCCCTGACTCCGGACCGGGCTGGCGCGTTCATCGTGGAGGCCACGGTGAGCGACGCGGCCGGTCGAAGTCGGCGGGCCCGGACCATGGTTTGGGTCTCCGGACCGGAAGCAGTGTCGTGGAACCCGGACGCACGGGAAGAGAGCCTGCTCGTCGCGGACAAGGCGTCCTACAAGCCCGGCGAGACGGCCGTCGTGCTGCTGAAGAACCCGCTGCCGGGGGCGATGGCCCTGATCACCGAGGACCGCGGCGGCATCCTGCGCCAACGCATCGTGCCGCTGCCCGACGCGACGGCGCGGCTCGAGATCCCGATCGGCGCCGACGCGCGGCCGAACCTTTTCGTCTCGGCCGTCGTCTTCCGCGGTCGGCAGCGAAAGGGCGCGCCGGGGCGGCTCGATCAGGGCGCACCGGTCCTGCGCACCGGCGCCATCGAGCTCGAGGTGGACGCTTCGGACGCCCGCCTCGCGGTGGCCGTGGACGCCGGTTCCGGTTTCGGTGAGGTCGCCAAGGCCGGACCGGGCGACGAGGTCGACGTTCGCGTGCGCGTCGTCGACGCCGCCGGCGTACCGCAGCGCGCCGAGGTGGCCCTGCTCGTGGTCGACGAAGGCGTATTGGCGCTGACCGGCTACCAGACCCCCGATCCCTTCGCCCCGCTGTGGGCCCGCCACGCACACGGCGTCCGCGACTACGCGCTCGCCGGAGTCCTGGTCCGGCGTCGCGTCGGAGAAGAGAAGGGCGATATGGGCGGTGGAGGTGACGAATCCGGCGCGTTGGTGCGCGGCAACTTCCGCGACGTCGCACACTACGCGCCGGCGCTGCACACCAGCCGTGACGGCATCGCCCATGCCCGCTTCCGCCTGCCGGACAACCTCACCGCCTTCCGCGTCATGGCCATCGCCGTCGCCGGTGACGAGGCGGCCGGGTCGGGTCAGAACGCGCTGCGCGTCGCCAAGCCGCTGATGTTGCAGCCGCGCTTGCCGCGCTACGCCCAGGTCGGCGATCAGGTCGAGGCGAGCGTCACGATCCGCAGCGCGGCCGACGCGCCGGCTTTGCGCGGCGTCGCCACGGCGAGCCTGCGCTGCACCGACGATCCGGCGCCCTTGGGCCTGAACGGCGCGACCAAGCATGCCTTCGAGTTGGCGCCCGGCGCCGCCACCGAGGCGCGCTTCTTGCTCGACGCCTCGCGCGTCGGCGCCTGCACGTTGCTCGTTCGCGCCGAGGCAGGCGGCGACAGCGACGCGGCCGAGCTGCCGCTGCGCGTGCACGACCGACGGCCGGCAGAGACGTCGGTGGTCTTCGGACGCACCGAAGAGCCGGTGCGGCAGACGCTGGTGCGCCCTGTCGGCAGCACGGACGCGGGTTCGCTGACGGTGGAGGTCGCGACGAGCGGCGTCGTCGGCCTACGCGGCGAGATCGAGCCGCTGGTCGATTACCCCTATGGCTGCGCCGAACAGACGGCTTCCCGCTTGGTCGCATTGGTCGAGGTGCAGCGGCTGCAGCGGGAGTACGGACTCTTCGCCGACCGCAGCCCGGACAGCGTCCAGGCCGCGGTGCAGGCTGCCGTCGAGCGGCTGAACGCGCTGCGGCAGGGCTGGCCCCGCGGCGCGATGCGGCTCTGGCCCGGAGCGTCCCACGCATCGCCGCAAGCGACGGCGTGGGCAGCGGTTGCGCTCGCGATGGCGCAGGAGCGCGGCGCAAAGCTCCCGGCCAAGATGCTCTCGGAGGCTGGCGACTACCTGACGGCGGAAGTGAACCGCAAGCACCGCGCACCGGGCAGCAAGGCGACGAGCTTCGTCCACTCCGCGGTCTCGCGGGCAGAGATGCTCTTCGCGCTCGCCGTCCTGGGCCGTGCTGCAGACGCGGATCTCGGCGTCGCGCTTGCCGACGCGGACGCGCTGCGTCGGGACGGCAAGCTCGCGCTGATCTTGGCGCTGGCGGCGAGCTCACGCTCGGTGCGACGTGAGCAGGGCGGCAAGCTCCTCGACGCGATCCTCGCTACCTTGCGGATCGAGGCCGCGGCGGCGTGGCTGCCCGAGACGCCGCGCGACGGGTGGAGTTCGACCCGTCGTGATCGCGGCATGCTCCTCGCCGCGATGGCCCGGCTGCGCCCCGAGCATCCGCTGCTCGATCGGCTGCTGCGCGGCGTCGCGGACGACCACACCGGCGCAGAGTTCGGCTCGACCCAGGAGCACGCATGGTCGCTGCTCGGCATCGGCGCGGTCCTCGCCGTCGTCGAGAAGACCCCGCCGGAGCTCGACGTCACGGTCCGGGTCGGAGAAGCGGTGCTCGGCGCGGCGCATTTCTCTGGCCGCAGCGGTGTCGGCCAGCGTTTCGAGCTCGCGCAGCGGGCGCTGCAGGCCGGAGCACCCACCCCCGTCGCGATCGAACGGCAAGGGCAGGGGCCGCTCTATTGGGGCCTGCGCTATCGCTACGTGCAGCCCGAGGTGGCCGCTTCCGCCCGCAACGCCGGCTTCGTCGTCCGCCGCACCATCGTCGACGAGCAGGGGCGCAGCGATCCCGACGCCATGACCCGTGGCGCGATGGCGGTGGTGACGGTCGAGGTCTGGTCGGGCCGTGAGCGCCGCGACGTCGCCATCGTCGATCCGCTACCGGCGACCTTGGAGGCGGTCGACTTCGAGTTGCAGGGCCAGCCTGAGATCGTCCGCCGCAAGCTCGCGCCGGCCGACGATGACCTCGACGCGTGGACGCCGCCCTTGGCGCACCGCGAGTTGACGCCGATGGAGGTCCGCTTCTTCGCCGACCGCTTGCCTGCGGGCAAGAGCGTCTTCCACTACGTCGTTCGGGCCCGCAGCCGCGGGCGCGCGCGGTGGGACGGCAGCCGCGCCGAGGCCATGTACGCGCCGGAGGTCTTCGGTCGCGCCGCGGCCGGCGCCATCGAGGTGCGCTGATGGCGACATGGCGCCGCTTGCTGCTGCGGGCCGTGCTCGGCAGCTTCGTGCTGGCGACTGCGGTGGTCGGCGGGCTCTTCGTGGCCGTGCCGGCGCTGCCGCCCGATCCCGAAGCCGCCTTGGCCGCCCGCTACCAGGCCATCGAGGTGCTCGACCGCAACGGTGAGCGGCTCGGGACCCTCACGGCGGCGCACCATCAGCGCGGCCTCGCCCGCCCGTTGGCGGCCTTCTCGCCTCGGCTGATCGCGGCGACCGTCGAGGCCGAAGATCAGCGTTTCTGGCAGCATCGTGGCGTCGACCCGGTCGCGGTCGGTCGGGCCGCGCTCGGCAACCTGCGCTCGCGGCGGGTCGTCTCCGGCGCGTCGACACTGACCCAGCAGCTCGCGAAGATGATCGCCCCGGGCCCGCGGGGTTGGCGCGCGAAGTGGCGGGAGACGGCGTGGGCGCTGCAGCTCGAGGCCCGCTACGACAAGGACGCGATCCTCGCGCTCTACTTGAGCCACGCCCCCTACGGCGGCCTGTTGCGCGGCGCCGAGTCGGCGAGTCGCGCGCTCTTTGCCCGCAGCGCTGACGCGTTGACCTGGCGCCAGGCCGCGCTGCTCGCGGTCTTGCCACGTGCTCCCTCGGTCCTCGACCTGCGCCGCGATCCGTCGCGCGCCGTCCGCCTCGCCGATCGTCTGCTCGACCGTCTACAGGCGCGCGGCGTCCTCAGCGCCGAAGAGCGCAGGGCGGCCGCCGAGGAAGCGGTCGAGGTCCGCGCCTCACCTTCACCGCTCGAGGCGCCGCACGCGCTCGATATGCTCCGGCAGCAGGAGGCTGACGGCGTCGTCGCGGCGATTCGGACCAGCCTCGACCGGCGCTTGCAGGCGGATCTCCAGGCGATCGTCGCGGTCGAGACGGCCCGCCTGCGCGGCCGCGGCGCGGACAACGCCTCGGTCGTGGTGATCGAAGCCGGCTCGGGTGCCATCCGCGCCATGATCGGTTCGCAGGCCTATGGCGACGCGGCGGCGCTCGGCGCCAACAACGGCGCGCTGGCCCGGCGCTCGCCGGGGTCGACGCTCAAGCCGTTCATCTACGCGCTCGGTATGGACCAGGGCATCGACGCCGCCGAGGTCTGGCTGGACACCGAGGCGCACTTCGAGACGCCGCACGGCGACTGGCGACCAGACAACTACGCCCGCCGCTACCACGGACCGGTCCGCACCCGCTTGGCCCTCTCGAACTCGCTCAACGTGCCCGCCGTGCGGGCCCTCTCCCGCATCGGCGTGGGAGCGCTGCAGGACGCCCTGCGTCGCGCTGGCGTCGGCGGCCTGCATCGCTCGGCGGAGCACCACGGCCTCGGCTTGGCGCTCGGCGACGCCGACGTGGCGCTGCTCGACCTCGCCGGGGCGTATTCGGCCTTCGCCAACGCCGGTGTGGCCGTCGTGCCGTCCCTGGTCGACGGCTTGGTCGACGGCGACGGCGTGGAGCATGGTCTGGGCACGACGCAAGCGCAGCGATTGTTCTCGCCGCGGGCCGCGAGCGTCGTCGTCGATATGCTCGCCGACCCGCTGGCGCGGTCGCCCGCGTTCGGCCATGGCGGCGGGCTCGACCTCGGCCATGCCGTCGCGGTCAAGACCGGCACCTCGAAGGGCAACCGAGACGCGCTCGCCGTGGCGGTCTCGGCGCGCTACGTCGTCGCGGTGTGGGTCGGCAATTTCGACGGCCGTGCGACCGAGGGCTGGACCGGCGCCAGCGCCGCGGGGCCGCTGCTGCGCGGTGTCCTGGACCGCCTGAGCGAAGAGGGCCCGCTGCGGTTGCCGTCGCGTGCCGACGGGCTGCAGCGCGTCACCATTTGCCCGGCCTCGGGCGGCCGCCCCGGTCCGCTTTGCCCACATCGCGCGCAGGAGTGGGTCTTCGCCGAGGCGGCCACACGTGGCCCGTGCACGAAGCACGACCACGGCGGTTCGGCGTTGCGCGGCGAGGCGCGTGCCTGGGCCGAACGCGCCGGTATCGCGCTCGCCGCTGAGCCGTGGGTTGACGCGGGCCCGGCGGACGCGCGGATTCGTCTCTTGAGCCCGGCGCAGGGCGCCCGCTTCTGGCTCGACAGCCAGCGGCCCGGCGCGGATCAGGCGATCCGGATCCGCGCCGCGAGCGAGCCGGCCGGGCTCCCCGTCGAAATCCGGGTCGATGGCCGCCTGCTCGAGGAGGCCTCGGTTGCCGATCGCGACGTGCTCTGGTCGCCAGCACCCGGCCACCATCGCATCGAAGTTCGACTCGTCGGTGCCGGCGCGGCGGCCGGCCCGAAGGCGCGCAGCGACGCCGTCACGGTCGATGTGCTCGGGATGCGTCGGCTCGGTGCCGCGTCACTGCCCTGAGCAGTCAGCGACGCGCGCTTCGACTCAAACGCCCGCCATGGCTCCGGCGTAGAAGTCGTCCAGCAGGTCCTTGTACTTCGCTTCCACGGCCTTGCGCTTCACCTTCAGGCTCGGCGTCAGCTCGCCGGTCTCGATAGCGAAATCGGCGGGCAGCAGGGCGAACTTCTTGATCGTCTCGAAGCGGGCCAGCGGCGCGTTGAGCTGGTCGACGTAGCCTTGGAACAGGGCGATGACCTTCGGCTCTTGCGCGAGCTGCTCGTAGCTCTTGTCGCCCAAGCCGTTGTCGGCGGCCCACGCGGCGATCGCCTCCGGCTCCATGGTGATCAGCGCGGAGCAGAAGTTGCGGTTGTTGCCGTGGACCAGGATCTGGCTGACGTACGGGCAGACGGCCTTGAAGCTGCCTTCGAGCGCCTGCGGAGCGACGTATTTGCCGCCCGAGGTCTTGATCAGGTCTTTCTTCCGGTCGGTAATCCGCAGGTGCCCGTCGGGGTCGACCTCTCCGATATCGCCGGTGGCGAGCCAACCGCCCTCGAGCAGCGTCTCGGCCGTAACGTCGGCGAGGTTGTGGTAGCCGCGCATGATGCCGCGGCCGCGGAAGAGGATCTCGCCGTCCTCGGCGATCTTCACCTCGGTGCCGGGGAGGGGCGGTCCTACGGTCCCGAACTTGTTGCTCTCGGGCCGGTTCACGAAGCTCGCCGCAGACGATTCCGTCAGACCGTAGCCTTCCAGGATCAAGAGCCCAGCAGCGTGGAAGAACTCAGCGATCTCGCGATTCAGCGGGGCGGATCCGGAGATGAAGAAGCGGACCCGACCGCCGAAGCGCTCACGCAGCTTGGAGAAGACCAGCTTGTCTGCGATCGAGAACTGCAGCCCGAGCAAGCCGCTCGGCTGGCGTCCAGCCTGCAGCTCCTTGCTCGCCGCCCGACCGACGCCGAGCGCCCACTTGAAGATCGCGAACTTCAGGCCACCAGCCTGCTGCGCACCGTTGACGACCTTGTTGTAGACCTTCTCGAAGATGCGCGGCGCAGCGGCCATGAAGGTCGGCCGGACGACGGCGAGGTTGTCGATGATCTTGTCGATGCGGCCGTCGACCGCGGTCGGGATGCCGATGGCGATGACCAGGGTCTCCAGCATCTTGCCGAAGGAGTGCGAGAGCGGCAGCCAAAGGTATTGCTTGTCGTCGCTGTTGAGCAGCTTGACCGTATCGATGGCCTCGCCGGTGTACATCCAGCAATCGTGGGTCAGCTCGACGCCCTTCGGCCGTCCGGTGGTGCCGGAGGTGTAGATCAGGGTCGAGAGCCGGCTCGGATCGAGGCGACCGAGCACATCGTCGAGGCCGGTCGGATTCTCGCCGCTCCACGCCTTGCCGCGCTGCTTCAACTCGTCCCAGGAGAGGACCCAACCGTCGTCGCTGCCCTGGCCGTCGATCACGATGACGTGCGCGAGGTTGCCGACCTGCGACCGGATCTCTTGCAGCTTCCTCACTTGCGCGTCGTTCTCCGCGATGCACAGCTTGGCGGCCGAGTCCGACAGGATGTAGGCGCAATCATCCGCGGTCGAAGACGGATAGATGGTCGACGTTGCGGCGCCGGCGACGTTGATGGCGATATCGCCGAGCAACCACTCCAGCCGCGTGCTGCAGACCAGGCCGACGCGGTCGTCGTCGGCGATGCCGAGGGCGAGCATTCCGGCGGCCAGCAGGTCGACCTGCTCGGCGACCTGCGTCCAGTTCATCGACTCCCAGCGATCGCCGACAGGGTAGGAGAACGCTTCGAGGTTCGGCGTCTTGCTGACGCGCTCGCGAAACATGTGCGCGACGCTTTGGTAACGGGCCATGAGATCCCCCCGGGCGAGCCGCGCTCGCCGCCGTTCGTGAGCCGCCTTGCTAGCGCAGATCCGCCCGACCGGCAAGGCTCGACCCCTTGCGTGCAGTCGGTCATTCTGCCGCCCGAAGAGGAGGTGACGACCGTGGCCCGACACTCCGACGACGACACCCGCCCCCGCTCGCGCGCCGAGCCGCTCGCCGCGATCATCGAGCGGCGGACGTTGCTGGCCGCGGGCCTCGGCGCGATGGCGGCGCTGGCCGGATGTTCCGGGCCGCAACGCAGCGCGCGCCCAACTCCCACCAAACGGCGCTCACGCGCAGGAAGCGGCCGGGCGGGCGCTCCCTTTCCCTTCGACTTCGACGAGGTCGCGGCAGGCGCCGACGACAAGCTCCACGTGCCGAAGGGCTACCGCGCCACAGTGGTCCTGGCCGACGGCGCACCGGGGCTCACGCCGGCCGACGGCTTCCCCGACGCCGCAAGCGTGTTGATCGATGCCCGCAGGGCCGCCGATGCGGTCGGCGCGACGCCGATGGACCGACCCGAAGACGTCGAGCCGCAGCCCGGCACCGGCGTCGTCCACGTCGCGCTGACCAACCACGCCAAGCGGGAAAAGACCGAGCCGGTGCACCCACGTGCGCACAACCACTTCGGCCATATCCTGACGCTCCGTCTCGATCCAGCACCCCGGCGTCGACGTGCGCGGCTCGAGTTACCACCGCCCCGCGACGCGCTTCCCGGATTTCGACCCGAAGCTGCCTCCCCGCGCCGCGGTCGTCGCCATCGAGCGGGAGGACGGCGGCCCCATCGGCGGGCGGTAGGGCCCGACGCGCTCACGTACGCGCGCCGGGCCCCGCCGCGGATCAGTTGCCGCAGCCCGGCACCAGCACGTAGTTGCAGAAGCCGTTGAGGCAGAGGTCCGCCGTGCAGGCGTCCTTGTCATCGCACTCGGTCGCCGTCTTGCAGGTGATCGGCTGGCAACCGGAGACCGGGTAGTAGAGGCAGTTGCCGGTGCTGGTCTGGCAGTAGTCGTTGGTACAGGGGTTGCCGTCATTGCACGTCACCGGCTGCACCTGGCATTTGTTGGCGACGCACGACTCCTTGGTGCAGTTGAGGTTGTCCTTGCACTCGGTGTCCTGCGTGCAGGGCTTGCCGGCGACGCAGTTCGGCACGTTCTGATGGCTGCAGTTGCCGCTGAAGGTGCTGCAGAAGTCATTGGTGCACGGGTTGCTGTCGTCGCAATCCACCGGCGAAGAGCAGTGCGGCGCGTTCGGGTCGCAGCCGTTCTTCGGCGTGTGCAGGCAGCGCTGGCTGGAGTTGCAGGTGTCGTTGGTGCAGAACTGCTTGTCGTCGCAGTCGGCGGCCGACGCGCAGACCTCGTCCTCCTTGCAGTAGTTGATGGTGTTGTAGCTGCACTTGCCGGTTTGGGTATTGCACTGCTGCGTGGTGCAGCCCTTGCCGTCATCACAGTCGGCGGTGCTCAGGCAGCCGTCGGTGCCGTCGCAGCCGGGAACCGGCGTGAAGACGCAGTTGCCGCTATTCGGGTCGCAGGCATCGACCGTGCACTTCTTGTTGTCGTTGCAGGTTTTCGCCGAATGGGTGCAGTTGCCATTCCAGAACTGGCAGGTGTCGTTGGTGCACGGGTTGCCGTCGTCGCATTGTGAGGAGTTCTGGCAGTTGAAGTCGTTGCAGCCCGGAATGGCGGTGTATTTGCAGTTTCCGGTCGCTGCATCGCAGCTGTCGGTCGTGCAGTTGTTGCCGTCGCTGCAGCTCTTGTTCTGGTAGTAGCACGTGCCGTTGAAGCAGAAGTCGTTGGTACAGCCATCGTTGTCGTTGCACGACGCGTTGTTCGTACACGGCTGCGTGCAGCCGGCCTTCTTCACGTTGGCGCATTGGCCGGTGGCGAGGCAGGTGTCGTCCGTGCAGGTATCCTTGTCGTCACAATCGGTGTTCGACTTGCACGGCGGGCAGGCGAGCTTGGCCGTGTAGACGCAATCGCCCTTGGCCTTGTCGCAGGCATCGTCGGTGCACTCGTTGCCGTCGTCGCACGTCTTCGGCGCGAACTGGCACTTGCCACCCACGCAGGCGTCGGTGGTGCACGGGTTGCCGTCGCTGCAGAAGGCGTCCGAGCTGCAGCCACCAGTGCAGCCGGCGACCTTGGTGTGGACGCATTGGCCCGTCTTCACGTCGCAGCTGTCGGTGGTGCAGGTCTCGCCGTCGTCGCAGCTCTTGGCCGTGCCGCCGGCGCAGGAACCCGCGCTGCAGGCCTCTCCGATGGTGCAGGGGTTGCCGTCGTCGCAGTCCGCCGCCAGGGGCTCGTGGGCGCAGCCCGTCGCCTTGGCGCAGAAGTCCTTGGTGCAGGCGTTGCCGTCGTCGCAGTCGACCTTGGTCTCGCCGACGCAGGCACCGGCTTTGCAGAGGTCGCCGCCGGTGCAGGCGTCGGCGTCGGTGCACGCCTTGCCGTCGTTCTGCGCTTTGGCGACGCATTTCTCGGTCGAGGGGTCGCAGGCGTAGGCGGCGCAGGTGGTCGCTGCCTGGCACTCGAGCTTGCTGCCCGCTTTGAGTTCGCAGGTGCTGCTGCCGTTGCCCTTGACGCAGGTATAGACGCCCGTGCAGGCGTTGTCGCCGAGCTTGGCGCAGTCGGTATCGGACTGGCAGGCGCAACTCGAGGCACCGCCGAGGCACTTGCCACCCGCGCACGCGTCGCCCTTGGTGCACGCGTCGCCGTCGTCGCAGGCCACGCCGTCCGCGGGCTTGCTCACGCAGCCGCTCTGCGTGTTGCAGGCTTCGACGGTGCAAGGGTTGCCGTCGTCGCAGACAAGGGCCTTTCCGCCGCCGCATTTGCCCGCGTTGCAGGCCTCACCCGAGGTGCAGGCGTCGCCGTCGTCACAGGGACCGCCGTCGAGGGCCTTGTTGACGCAACCTGTTGCGGCGACGCAGCTATCGGCGGTGCAGGCGTTGTTGTCGCCGCAATCGACCTTGGTCGCGCTGCACTTGCCCGAGGCGACGTCGCACGCCTCCTTGCTGCAGGCGTCGCCGTCGTCGCAGTCCTTGTCCGCCTTGCACGGCGGCACGCAGCCGGCGATCGGCGCCACGGCGCACTTGCCGGTCTTCGCGTCGCAGGCGTCGATCGTGCAGGGATTTCCGTCGTCACAGGCGAGCGGCGAGCCGCCCTTGCAGGCGCCGCCGGTGCAGGTCTCGCCGTTGGTGCAGAGGTCACCGTCATCGCAGGCCCCGATCAGGCCCGACCAGGAGCAGCCCTTGGCGGTGCAGTTGTCGGTGGTGCAGCTGTTGCCGTCGTCGCATTCCTTCGCGTCGCCGGTGTGGGTGCAGCCCGTCTTGGCGTCGCAGGCGTCCACGGTGCAGTCGACGCCGTCGTCGCAAGCGACGTCCTTGTAGACGCAGCTGCCCGCCTTGGTGTCGCAGGCCGCCGCCTTGCAGGCGTTCGGCGCGGTGCAGTCCGCGTCGGATTTGCAGGGCGGCACGCAGCCGGCGATCTCGCTGTAGGTGCACCCCGTCTTGGCGTCGCAGGCGTCCTTGGTGCACGGGTTGTTGTCGTCGCACGCGATCGCGGCGCCCGCCTTGCAGGCTCCACCCGAGCAGGCGTCGCCCTTGGTGCAGGCGTTGCCGTCGTCACACGCCGCCGTGCCGTTGCTGGAGGTGCAGCCCTTGTCGGAGGCACAGGTGTCGTCGGTGCAGGGGTTGCCGTCGTCGCAGGCGATCTTGCTGCCGACGCAGGTGCCGTTGTCGCACACATCGCTCGTGGTGCAGGCGTTGCCGTCGTCGCATGCCTTCTTGTTGACCTTGTTGTAGCAGCCGGCGGATTTGGTGCAGTCGTCGGTCGTGCACGGGTTGCCGTCGTCACAGTCGATCGCCGGGTTGCTGCAGGTGCCATTGGTGCAGACGTCGGTGGTGCAGGGCGTCCCGTCGCTGCAGTCCGAACCGGTCTTGCACGGCGGCTTGCAGCCGCTGATCGCGGCGAAGGTGCACTTGCCGCCCGTGCAGGCGTTGGTGGTGCACGCGTCGTTGTCGTCACAATCCGTGGCGGCCTTGCATTCATCCTGACCGCAGCCCGAGATGGCGGCGTTCGAGCACTTGCCGCCGCTGCAACTATCGTCGGTGCACGGGTCGCTGTCGTCGCAATCTGCTGCCGACTTGCAGCCGCCGCATCCCTCGACCGCAGCCTGGGCGCAGGCGCCGTTGATGCATTTGTCCGTGGTGCAGACGTCGTTGTCGTCGCACTCGCTGTCGGCCTTGCAGCCACCGCAGCCGGCGATGCTGACGTTCTTGCAGCCGCCGGCCTCGCAGGAGTCGGTGGTGCAGGCGTCGTTGTCGTCGCACTTCGCCGCATCGGCGGCCTCGACGCAGGCGCCGTTGTCGCACTTGGCGACCATGCACGCCGCGCTCACCTTGCAGTCGCTGTCGGCGCTGCACTTCGGAGCACACCCGGTCGCCTGCTCGTGCTTGCAGTTGCCTCCGTTGGCATCGCAGGTATCCAGCGTGCAGTCGTCTTTGTCGTCGCAATCCTTCGCCGTGCCGGCGCAGTTGCCGAGCTTGCAGCTATCGCCGGTGGTACAGGCGTTGCCGTCGTCACAGCTGCTTCCGTCGGGCTGCGGACCGATCGTGCAGGCACCGGCGAGGCATTGCACGCCGAAGCAGGCGGGCAGGTCGGTCGGGATATCGCAGTCTGCATCGACCTTGCAGCCGGTCACCGCGTCGGAGCTGTCGCCGCCGGAGGTGGCGTCCTGGCCGGAGGTGTCTTCGCCGATGGCGGTGTCTTCGCCGATGGCGGTGTCTTCGCCGATGGCGGTGTCTTCGCCGATGGCGGTGTCTTCGCCGATGGCGGTGTCTTCGCCGATGGCGGTGTCTTCGCCGATGGCGGTGTCTTCGCCGATGGCGGTGTCTTCGCCGATGGCGGTGTCTTCGCCGATGGCGGTGTCTTCGCCGATGGCGGTGTCTTCGCCGATGGCGGTGTCTTCGCCGATGGCGGTGTCTTCGCCGATGGCGGTGTCTTCACCGACAGGGACGTCCGGCGTGTCGGTCACGTCCTTGTTGTCCGCCGTATCGGTCGTGCCGACGACATCGGTCTTGGCCCCGCCGGTATCGCCCGTCGTGGCGTCGTCGCCGACTGTGGTATCTGCACCGCCGGATCCCGGACCGATGACCCGTTCGTCCGAACCACACGCACTCAGCCACAGCAGGCCCACAACCAGCACTTCGATACGCATTCGCATGGCGTCCCCCTCGGTGCGCGCCGATCCCCCGAGCGCGCATCCACCAAGCTACGTGGTTCGCACCTGGAAGTTGCGTGGATGTGCAAAGAATCGGGGTCGAGGCGCGCGAATTCGTAAAGGCCGCCGGATGAGCGATCCGCCCTCTAATTGCGGCTAGGTAGGAGCCGGCGGCCGAGCGCTTCGAAGCTCTCCAGCGAAGCGAAGCGGAGCGCCGGCATCTCGGGCCAATCGGCCTGCTCCGGCAGCCGCGTGGCGCCGGCCTCGGTGACCTCGCGCAGAAGCGCCTGCCACCCGTCCCGCGCCCGGAGTCCGGGCATGATCCTGGCGAAGTGCACGCTCGACGCCGGCAAGCGCCAGCGCTCGATGCCGGCGTCCCTGCGCACATAGAGGTCGGCCAGGACGACGTCACCTTCGGGCAGCGGTGCGCCCGGGCTCGGCACCATCCCGGCGACGACACCGACCACGCGACGTGGGTCGAGCAGCAGGTCGCGGCCCTGCTGGTCGACCGCGACGAAGCCCTCACTGCCGCGTTCGCGCAACCGGATCACGCGGTCGGCCGCGAGCGCTTGGAGCGCCTGGGTCCGCGCCTCGTGCATCGTGCGGGGGTCGCGCGCCCGCGCGATGGCGGCGCGCGCAGCGATGACCTCGTCCTCGGAGTAGGCCGCCGTCGCTGCGTTGGTCTCCGTCGTCGGCGCCGTCGCGCTGCGAAAGCGGAGCGCGCGCACCACCTCGTCGTCGATGGCGACGGTCGCGGGTTCATGGGTGGTCGTCGGCTCGTGGCTGGCGTCTGGGTCCGCCGGCTCCGGGCCCTCGCTCGGCAGGTCGTCTGGCGGTGGCGCGGCTTCGCCGGTCCCGCTGCGTCGCCGATTCGGCAAGGCGCGGGTCTGCTCCGCCACGCGCACCGCCGACCTCGCTGCTGCGACCGCCTCGGGGCGCGCAGCGCGTGTCGATTCGTTCGCGTCGGATTCGGCCTGCGCGACGGCGCGGCGCGCTTGCGCGACTTGCTCCGGTCGGGCAGCCCGGGTCGGTTCTCCGGCGCTGCCCT
Source organism: Deltaproteobacteria bacterium (assembly GCA_020632665.1). Taxonomy (GTDB): domain Bacteria; phylum Myxococcota_A; class UBA9042; order UBA9042; family UBA9042; genus JACKFC01. The sequence continues at coordinate 13,840 of JACKFC010000045.1, read as the reverse complement.
GGTCGGCTGCGACGGCAACGTCGGCTGCGTCTGCACCGCCGCCGATCGCGTCGAGCAGGGCGGCCACGGCGGAATCCGGGTCCTGGCTGACGACTGCGGCAACGGCGGCGCCCCTGTCGAGCGTGGCTGCGACAGGAAGGCGATCGAGGGGGATTCGTTCCACGAGCTGCTCCTCGGGTCGCGTGGGCAGCGGAGCCTCGACGACGGCCGATTGCGGCGTCCCCAGCAAGGCTGCGAAGGCGTCATCTCCGTCCGCTGCCACCGATGGCTCCGGCGGGCCGGTGGGTTCGGCGGCCTCCGTCGACGGCGATGCGGCCGCGTCCTCGGTCGGCGCGGCCGGGGCCTCGGTCGGCGTGACCGTGCCGCTCGGCCCGCTCGCGGGCGCCGCATCGTCCGCCGGTTCGACGCCGGACCGCCGTGGGGCCAAGGCCGCCAGCGCCGCAGCGAGTTCAGCGCGGATCGCCTCGTGCTCGGCTTCGGTGCCGCCCCACGCCTCTGCCGCGGCCATCCCGGCGCCGAACGCGGCAGCGGCGGCGAGCCAACGATCGAGCGTCCCTCCTTCGAGGCCCACGCCCAGGCCAGAGAGGACCGCCACAGCGGCGGGGACGGTCCAGACCGGTGCGCTGCGGCCTCCGACCCAATCGCCGAGATCGACTCCCAGCAGCGCCAGGTCGAGGTGGTGCCTCCGCAATCGCCACGCGGCGGCGCCTCCTGCGACGAGCGAGAGCGACGCCGGGCCGAAGTGGTTCGTGAAGGGCTCGGACGTTGCGTAGAGGGTGACCAGTCCGCCCGCCGCGACGCCGCCGACGAGCAGCGCGCCGGTCCGCTTCGGCCCCCACAGCGCCAGCAGCCACGGCAACGCCAGCGCCAGCAGGGCTGCGTGGAGCAGGGCTCCGCCGACGCCGGATTGCGGCAACCAGCGCGTCAGCAGCCCAGGCTGAATCGGGCCGCGGTCGGCCGTCAGCGCGAGGGAGCGCGTGCCGCGGGTGGCGATCTCGCGTTGCAGCGCTTCGCAGCGGCGGAGGATTTCCCCGGCGTCGCCGGCGGCGGGTTCGTGGTCCAGGGCCGGCGGCGCGGAGACCAGCCCGCTGCACGCCTGCGGCGCGCGGAGGGTCGGGTGCTGCGCGGCGTAGCTCACGTAGGCCGGCCAAGCGCGCAGATCTTGCAGCGGTGGGTCGTCCGGCGGGGCGAGGAACAAGCCGACGACGCACCACAGCAGCGCGAGGATTGCTGCGTTTCGGCTGCCACCAGGGGCAGCGCTCGCTTCCAGGGGGAACGCCATCGTCGTGCTACGCCGCCCGACGTCGCGGCTGTCGCTGATCCGGCCATGCGATGATCTCGGCGCCTCGTTCCGGCGTCGGCGCCTCGGCGCATCCGGCGTCGCCGCAGCCGCAGCCGCAGTCGTGGTCCGCCACGAGATCGTGCGCGACGGCGTAGGCGTGGACCGCGCCGCAGCCGATCGGCAACGCCCGTCCGCGCGCGGAGGCGAGCGCGAATGCGCCCGCGAGCAGGCCGAAGGCGAGCGTGCTCACAGCACCGGTCAGCAGCAGGGTCAGCATCGTCACCTCCGCGGGCCGGCGGTCACGTCGGCCGAAATGGGGTCCGCGTTCGACGAGCTTGCGGCCACGCCCGCCTGGGTTCAAGGCCGACGTGCGATCACCCCGTCATTCGGCGCGACTCGGCGTGGGTGCCGCCTCGCCACGAACAGCGGCGCCGAGGCCGGCCGGCGCGCCCAGGGCCTTGCGCAGCGCGGCGAAGCCCCCCTTCTTCTCGATGCACGCGGCGTGCGCCTCGGCGATGGCAGGCAGCATGCGGAAGAGCGGCGCGCCGTGCCCGCGGACGTCGGCACGCCGCGAGAGGCCACGTGGCGTCTCGACGCATAGGTTGGTGGCGAGCACCACCGGCGTCCGGTCGGACTCGCTCGCGGGGCGAACCGCCCAGATCGTGTCGACATCGAGTCGGGCGAATGCCTCGGGATCGAGCGTCAGCTCCGCGACCGCCGCGCTGCCCTGGCGCGCGAAGCGCAGGTTGCTGACGCTGCCGATCGCCTTGCCGTCGAGCAGGACGGACGCTTCCTCCTTCAGCCCCTGCGTATCGTCGAGCTGCAGCTGCACGACGTCGGTCGGGGCGCAGCCGAGCGTGCCCGCCGTCGAGAGCAGCGCAGCCCATCTGCGGATTCCGGTCCCTATCATCTCTCCTCCTCCTCGCCGCCACCCGGCGCGATCAATCGGTAGACCACCCCTGCACCATAGTCCGCGAGCAGCAGATTGCCCGCCGGATCGCGGCCGAAGGTCGAAATCGCGACCGGCATCTGGCCCAAGGCTTCGGCCTCGGCGCGCGTGCCGGTGGCTGCCGATGGCAACGCCAGCGCCCAGAGTCGCCCCGTGACGAAATCCCCGCAGACATAGCGGCCACGCAGCTTCGGCGCCGCGGGGCCCGTCGCCACGAAGCCGCCGGTGATCGAGCGGCCGGCGTCGTGATCGTAGGTCCAGACCGGATCCCGCGCGCGCCCAGGCCCGCGCACCGGGCAGCGCGTCGCATCGGCAGGCTCGCCGCGCGCGGCCCGAAAGCATCGATTCCCCTCGCGGTCGTTCCAGCCCAAGTTGTCGCCCGCGGCCACCACGTCGACCTCCTCGACCTCGCCTTGGCCGACGTCGGCGACCACCAGCCGGCCATCCGGGGTGAACGAGAAGCGCCACGGGTTGCGCAGGCCGAGCGCGTAGATCTCCGGACGCACGCCCGGCACGTCGCGGAAGGGGTTGTCCTCCGGGACGGCGTAGGCCTCGTCCCCGCGGACGTCCAGTCGCAAGATGGTGCCGAGCAGCGTCTCGCCGTTCTGGCCGTGGTCGTGCGGATCATCGGCCGCGCCGCCGTCGCCGAAGCCGACATAGAGCATGCCGTCCGGGCCGAACGCGAGTTGGCCGCCGTCGTGGTTGCCATAGGGCTGCTCGACGCGCAGCAGGCGCCGCAGCGGTCGCGCGTCGCTCAGCGTCCTCGGGTCGAGCTGCCAGCGCCAAATCTCGCCGGCGAGGCCGCCCTCTTTCGGCGAGTGGTGCAGGTAGAATCGCCCCGTCGTCACGAAATCCGGCGAGAACGCGATGCCGAGCAGGCCCATCTCGGAGCCCGACCGGACGTCGACCTCGAGCAGGATGCGGCGGCTGCCGTCGCGCAGGTCGGTGACGCTCACCGCGCCGTATTTGTGCAGCACGAGGAGCTCGTCGGGGTGGCCGGGGGCGAACGCGAGGTCCGTCGGCGCGGGCAGTCCAGCCGCGATCGGCTGCAGCGCGACGCCCCCGTCGCCGGCCTCGATGCGCGGTGGGAGCGCGTCGCCCGCGGCGGCCTCGCCGATCGCGGAGCCAGCCGAGGTGGTCTGCCGCAGCGCGCGCCAACCGAGCCCCGCCAACGCCAGCAAGAGCAGCGACAACAGCCAGCGCTGCGGTCGCCCCGCTTGGCCTTTCGTGGCGAAGGATGAAGGAGAACGGTCGCTCACGACGCCGAGCTTGCCGCCCTTTCGAGGCGCGTGTCACCCTGTGCCACCAATGCGGGCCGGTCCGTCTGCGACCGGCGCCGAGGGAGGCCCGATGAAACGCGGCTGGACTTGGCTCCGACCGGTGCTGATCGGCGCGCTCTGGCTCGCTTCGCCGGGCTGCGGCGCCGAAGCCGGCGCCGACGATGCGACGGCGAGCGACGCGGCGACCGACGCAGCCGCCGGCGACAGCGAGGCTGCGGCGCACCCCAGCCTCGCCCGCGGCTGGGACGCCGACGGGCCCTACCGCGTCGGCTACCGCAAGCTCGAGATCAGCTACGACGCCGGCGGCACCCTCGGCGCGCGCACCATCCCGGTGCACCTCTGGTACCCGACCGCGGCCGAATCCGGCGACGCACCGGCACCACACGGCGGCATCGTCGCGGATTGGATGTCGTGGCAGGACGTCCCCGCGGCTCCCCCCGAGGACGGCAAGGCTTGGCCCGTCATGCTCTACACCCACGGGCACCAAGGTTTCGCCGGGAGTAGCGCCTTCGTCGCGTGGCGATTCGCCAGCCACGGCTGGATCGTGGCGGCGCCCGATCACATCGGAAATCTGCTTTCGGATGCCATCCTTCCGCGGCCGACCTGGATGTATCACGTGCGGCCGCAAGACCTCGTGCAGACGCTGGATCGGGTCGCCACGCTCGGCCCCGCCGACGGCTTCGAGGGCGGCAAGCCGGCGACCGACCGCGTCGCTTTGGTCGGCCACAGCTTCGGCGCCCACGATTGCTGGGCGATGGCCGGTGCGAGCTTCGACGCGTCGGCGATCCTCGAAGATTGCAAGGAGAGCGGCGGGAATATCGCCAAGGATGACTGCGACGCGAAGGATCTCTCGATCTTCGCGGGAGGTCTGCGAGACCCGCGGATCGCCGGTGCCGTCGTGCTGGCCGGCAAGATTCACCGCGGCCTGATGGGCGAGAAGGGCCACGAGAGCACCAAGGTCCCCGTGCTGACGATGACCGGAACCAAGGACGATATCGGGATGGCCTCGGATTTCGCCGCGATCGAGAAGGTCGACCACACCTGGATCGAGCTCGAGGGTGCCACCCACCAGAGCTTCGCCGTGACCTGCAGCGTGCAAGGCGCGAAAGACAAGAGCTGCCCGGTGATCTCGGGCTGGTCGTTGGCCTTCGCCCGGCGCCACGTGCTCGACGACGCGCAGCCTGCAGCGCTGCTCGACGGCACGGCCGAGCGCAGCCCGGTCATCGTGCGCTACGAGCAGAGGCAACCATGAGCCCGCGTGCACCTTTCGCGCTGCTCCTGGCCGGCGCCGTGATCCTGTCGGGCTGCGCCGAGGAAAAGGCCGCCACGACCTACGCCGAGCTCGAGCCGGCCGCAGCCGTGCTGCCGCGCCTGACCAAGAGCCAATACCAGCACACGATCTCGGACGTCTTCGGCGACGACCTCGCCCTGCCGGCGCAGCTCGAGCCGGATACGGCGTCGTGGGGCCTGCTCGCCGTGGGCGCCTCGGTCGCGACCGTCAGCTCGCGTGGCGTCGAACTCTACGAAGAGGCGGCACGGAGCCTGGCCCAGCAGATCGTCGCCAAGCCCGGACGGCTCGGCGATCTCTTGCCCTGCACGCTGCCCGAGGCCGGCACGGTGACCTGCACCGAGGCGCTGGTCGCCCGCTACGCGCCGCGGCTGTGGCGACGTCCGGCGACGACGACCGAACGCGATCGCATCGTCTCCATCGCGCAGAAGGCCCACACCGCCTACGGCACCGAGGCGGCCCGGGCGCAATACGCCCTGGTCGCGCTGCTGCAATCGCCGAACCTGCTCTACCGCACCGAACTCGGCAAAGAGGGCGTCCTCGACGCTTGGGAGCTCGCCGGCAAGCTCGCGCTCTTCCTCTGGGACGGCGCGCCGGACGACGCGCTGCTGGCCAAAGCTGCCGACGCCAGCCTGCTCGACGACGCCACGCTGCGCGCCGAGGCCGAGCGGATGATCGCCGATCCGCGCTTCGCCCGCGCGGTGCGCGCCTTCGCCGACCAATGGCTGCACCTCGATGCGCTCGATGGCCTGAACAAGGATCCCAACATCTTCAAGCATTTTTCCGCCGACCTGGGCGGGAGCGCGCGGCAAGAGAGCGAGCGCCTCTTCGCCTGGTTGGTCATCGAGCAGGACGCCGACATCGCCGAGCTACTGACCACGCGGACCACCTTTGTCGATCGCCGGTTGGCCGCGATCTACGATATCCCGGCGGCGACCGACGACGGCTTCGGTCAGGTCGAGCTGCCGGCTGCTGGCCTGCGTCGCGGCTTCCTCGGCCAGGTCGCCTTCCTCGGTCTGCACTCGCATCCGGTGTCGTCGTCGGCCACGTTGCGCGGCGCCTTCATCCGCGAGGCGCTGCTCTGCCAGCAGGTGCCGTTGCCGCCCTCGGATCTCAACACCGCGATTCCGCAACCTTCCGAGACAGCACGGACGCTGAAGGACCGGCTGCTCGAACATATGAGCAACCCGAGCTGCTTCGGCTGCCACCACTTCATCGATCCGCCGGGCTTCGGTCTGGAGAACTTCGACGGCATCGGCCGCTTCCGCAGCCACGACAACGGCGCGGTGATCGACGCCGCCGGCGAGATCGACGACCGCGCCTTCGACGGCCCGCTCGCGCTCTACGACCTGCTCGCCGAGAGCGAGGCCTACCGCCGGTGCGTGGTGCAGAAGCTCTACGGCTTCGCCAACGGCCACCGCGTCGGCCAGGGCGAGTACGGCACGCTCGACCGGCTCGACGACGCCTTCGCCGCCGGCGGGCGTCGGCTCAAGGCTCTGGCGGTCGAGATCGCCACCGACCCCTCGTTCCGGCGCATCGGCGCGCCGGGCGCGAAGTAGAGAGGCACGCCATGCGCATGCTCCGGACACGACCGGTCGTCTCGCGCCGAACGCTCTTGCGCGGCTTGCTCGGCGGCGCCGTCGTCAGCGTCGGCCTGCCGCCCCTCGAGGCCTTCCTCGACGCCCACGGCGAGCGCTACTTGCCGGACGCCTGGGCAGCTGGCGGCGACGACGGCTTCCCACGCCGCTTCGGCCTGTTCTATTGGGGCAACGGGATGCTGCCGGACCGCTGGACGCCGAAGGGCGAAGGCAAGGGCGACGCCTGGGCCCTCTCCGACCAGCTGGCGCCGCTGCTGCCGTTGAAGTCGAAGATCAGCGTCGTCACCGGCACCCGCCTCGGCATCCCCAACGCCGTCCCGCACTACGCCGGAGCAGCGGGCATCCTCACCGGGCGCCCGGTCATCGTCCAAGGCCAGGACGAGACCTTCGGCGGCCCTTCGATCGACCAGGTGATGGCCGCCAAGCTCGGCGAGTTGACGCGGTTCCTCAGCCTGGAGATGGCGGTCGAAGGCCACGGCCTCTCCTACAACGGCCCGAACAGCCAAAACCCGGTCGAGAAGAGCCCGTTCGCGGTCTTCGAGCGCCTCTTCGGCGTCGGCTTCACCCTCCCCGGCGAGACGCCCATCGTCGACCCCTCGCTCGGCCTGCGTCGCAGCATCCTCGACGCCGTCGGCGAGGATGCACAGCGCCTCGGCACGCTCGTCGGGAGCGCCGACAAGCAGCGCCTCGACGCCCACTTGGAGTCGATCCGTAGCCTGGAGAAGCGACTCGCCAAGCTCGAAGACGACCCGCCGGACCTCGCCGCCTGCGCCTTGCCGACGCAGCCCGAAATGGCCTATCCGCACATCGAAGGGCGGCCGCAGCTCGTGCTCCGCAACAAGGTCATGGCCGAGCTGGCCGCGATGGCGCTGGCCTGCGATCAGACCCGCGTCGTCAGCCAATGGTTGACCCACCCGGTGAGCAACGTGCTCTTTCAGGGCGCCAGCGCCGGTCACCACCAGCTCACCCACGACGAACCCGGCGCGCAGCCCGAGGTTCACGCCATCACGGTGCAATGCGTCGAGATGCTGCGCGACTTCCTGCTCGCCCTCGACAAGGTGCAAGAAGGCGCCGGGACGCTGCTCGATCATATGGTCGTGCTCGGCTGCAGCGAGGTCAGCCTCGGCAAGACGCACAGCCTCGAAGAGATGCCGATCGTCCTCGCCGGCTCGTGCGGCGGCAAGTTGCAGACCGACCTGCACTACCGCAGCCAAGGCGGCGAGAATACGTCGAAGGTCCTGCTCTCGTTGACCCGTGCCTGTGGTCTCGACCTCCCCGCGTTCGGCGCCGAGGGCGGCGAGGTCAAGGACGGGCTATCTGCCATCGAGGCCTGAGGAGGCACCATGTCCACCATCCAGCAGCTGCTCTCCGTCGGCCTACGTGTCTGCCTCTGCCTTTGCGTCGCCCTCGTCGGCTGTGAGGCGGACGATGGCGGCGGCGAGGGCGCGAACACGACGAGCAAGACCACGCCCGACCCGAAATGGCCTTGGGTGACCATCATCGACACGATGGGCTTCACCCGGCAGAAGCCGATCGGTGTGGCGCCGGGCTTCGATCTCGACAGCAAGATCAGCGGCACCGACGATACCTCGACCTGCGGCAAGGCCGATCTCACCTCGCCCGACGGCACCCCAGGGGTCGACAATGAGTTCGCCAAGCTCGTGCCGCTGGTCGAGGCCTCCGGCATCGGCGCCCTCGAAGGCTTGATCCAGTCGACCATCAACGACGGCGGCATCATGTTGCTGCTCCAGCTCGACGACCTCGACGACGCCCTCAACGACGACGAGGTGATCCTGCGGGTGCGCGCCGGCGCCGGCGTACCCCTGCTCGGGACCGACGGCCTGCTGCTCGAGGGCCAGACCTTCGCCGTGCACGAGGACTCGCCAGAGGTCAGCACCAAGGCGACCGTCAAGGACGGCATCCTGACGGTGACGCCCTTCGACCTGAAGCTGCCGCTGGTCGTCTTCGGCGTGAAATACGACCTCGACCTGCGCGGCGTGCGGATCCGCGCCCGACTCACCGAGAACGGCGGCATGACCGAGGGCGTCTTCGGCGGCGGCCTGACGATGGCGAGCATCCTCGACATCGCGCAGAAGGGCGCCGCGGACCAGAAGAACCTCGTCGAGTTGGTGATGGGCGTCCTCGGCGGCGCCGGTGACCTCGCCCCGGATCCGGTCACGGGCGAGTGCACGCAGATGAGCGCGGTCCTCGCCTTCACCGGGGTCAACGGCTACCTCTTCGGCGAACCGGCCACCAACCGCGACGCGTTGCAGCCCTGACACAGCACGACTGACCGCCCCTTGTCCGCCGTGCCCGCCTCGGGCACGTTCTGCGCCCCGTCGGCGTACGGGCGCGGAGGCGGATATGTGCGGTGTGATCGGTCTACTCTACGAGAGCCCCCAACCTCATCTCGGCCGGGTCGCCTCCGACCTGCTGCGGACGCTCGAATACCGCGGCTACGACTCCACCGGTGGCGCCATCCAGGGCGAGGGGGAAGAGGTCGACCTGCGCAAGGGCGTCGGCGCCCCCTCGGTCTTGGTCGAATCGCTCGGCATCATCCGCAAATCCGGGCAGGTCTTCGCCGGCCAGGTGCGCTGGGCCACCTTCGGCGCGGTCGACGAGACCAACGCCCAGCCCCACGTCGTGCGCTGCAAGCGCTACCTCTACGGCGCGCACAACGGCAACGTCACCAACTCCGATCCGCTCAAGGCGTGGCTGCAGGAAGAGGGCCATCGCGTGCTCTCGGACAACGACGGCGAGATGGTCGTCCACACCATCGAGCATTTCTTCGCGCTCGGGATGGAGTCGGCGATCAGCGCCACCGGCGACGCCTCGGTCGAGCGCGATCCAGCGGTCCGCCGGCAGACGATGCGCAACGCGATCGCCCGGGCGAGCGCACTCAAGCTGGTCGGCAGCTTCGCCGCGGTGATGTGTGATCCGGTCACGCGGACCGTCTGGGCGATCAAGCGCGGCTCGAGCCTCTACGTCGGCGTCGGTGAGGACGGCGAGGCGGTGCAGGGCGGCCGCTTCGGCATCGCGAGCTCGGACCTCTCGAGCGTGCTGAAGCTGACCCGCGCCGTGGTGCCGATCGTCGAGGGCGAGTTCGTCGAGATGCGGCCCGACGCCGAGTTCGGTGTCGCCATCGACGCTTACGGGATCCGCCGTGACGGCGAGGATGCCTTCGCCGTCGCGCTCGAGCGCGAGCCGTCGCGCTCCCGCCTGCGTGCCGCGGACATCGCCCTGATGCCGCCGTTCGAGACCTTCATGGAGCAAGAGATCGCCGCGCAGGAGGGTACTGTCGCCGCGGTCGTCGACCTCTTCGCGGGGGGCTCGGCTGCCGCGCGCGGCCTGGCGCCGGCGATCGACCGGCTCGGCCGGGGCAAGCTCGAGCGCTTGGCCACCGAATGGGATGCGCTGCGCGACGAAGTCGACGATTCCCGCCTGCGCGAGCGCCTCGCTGCCTTGTTGGCCGACCCGACCGCCCGCGATCTCGGCGCCGCGATGCGCGGGGTCGAGCACGAGGTCGGGCGTGGCGACGGCTTCTTCGGCGAGGTCAGCGCGATCTGCCGCGACGAGGTCGCGCTGCACACCACGCGCGCCCTCGCCGCGCTCGACGAGCGCCTCGACGCGACGACCTGGCTCGCCGCGGCCGACGCCTTCGTCGAGGCCGCGCGGCAAACCGCCGCCAGCGGCCGGACGGTGCACGTCATCTGCTGCGGGTCGAGCTACCACGCCGCCCGAGCTGGAGCGATGTTCTGGAACGAGCTCGCCGGCATCCCGCTGCGTTGCAGCCTGCCCGGCGAGTTCCGCGGTGAGCAGCAATCCGCCTTGCGCGACGGTGACCTCGTGGTCGCGGTCAGCCAGAGCGGTGAGACCAAGGATCTGATCGATATCCTCAACGATATCATCACGTCGGGCCTGCAGATTCGACGCGTCGCGTTGGTCAACAACATCAACTCGACCCTGGCGCAGGAAAAGGCCGAGATCGTCCTGCCGCTGCGCTGCGGACCCGAGATCGCGGTGCCGGCGACCAAATCGTTCATGAACCAGCTCGCGGTCTTCTACGGCCTGGCCTGCCGCCTCGGCCGCGCCGTCGGCGCCGACGCCGCACGGTTGGACGACGCCGAGTCCCGCTTCGTCGCCTTGCCGGCGCTGCTCCGCGCCACGGTCGCCGAGACCGCCGAGGCTGTCGAAGAGGCGGCGCGGCTGCTCTACCTGCGACCCTCGGTGCACATCCTCGCGACCCGGATGTGGGCCGTCGCCAAGGAGGGTGCGCTGAAGATCCGCGAGGTGGTGCTGAACCACACCGAGGGCTACGAGGCCAGCGAGTTCAAGCACGGACCGAATACGATCCTCGGCCGCAATACACTGTACGGCCCCGAACAAATCGCCGCGCTGCTCCGCGCCATCGGTGAGCGGATCGAGGCTGCCGGGGCCGGCGCGGACGACGCCGAGCTCGACGCCCGCGGCGCGCTGCAGCTCGCTCGCGCCGTCGTCGATCGGGCCCTTCACGCCGAGGCGGACTTCGCCGTCCAGGGCAGGGCGCGCGCGCTGCTCGACGAGGTCGCCGACCGGGGCGCGATGCTCGAAGGGCTCGATGCCGACTATCCGTTGATCTACAGCACCGGCCCCGATGCGCGGGACGTGGCGCTGACCATCAGCCAGATCAACACGCACAAGATCCGACGCTCGATGTCCATCCTCATCGCCGAGCCGAACGCGGCCCTGCGCCAGGCGATCGGCAAGCCGCCGGCGGACAACCCGAACTACCGCTCGGTCTACCTCGAGTTGCCGCGCACCGAGGACACCTTGATGGTCGTCTTCACTTCGACCATCGTCCTGCAGCGACTCGCGCTGCGGATGTCGGAGCAGAAGGCCGCCTGGCTCGACCGGGTCGGCGTGCGCGAGCACGGCGTCCACCCGGACGTGCCGAAGAACGTCAGCAAGTCGATCACCGTCGACTGAACCATTTGGAGATCAGCGCATGGCACCACGCCGCACGCCCGAGGAAGAGAAGCCGACGCGCCCCGCGGATCCCGGCGCAGCGCCGAAGGGTCTCGAGGTCGTCCCGATCTCGCCGCCACCCGCGGCGCAACGTCGTCAGCGCGAGGCGCGATTTGTCGAAGAGGGTGGCAAGCGCGACCGCTACAGCCTGCCGCAGAGCCTCGAGTCGACCTCGCCGGTCGGCTACCGCACCCGGGTCTCGCTCGACCGCGACGAGGCCGAGCAGGCGATGCAGCTGCTCTCGCTGGCGCGTCCGACGCGCTTCACGCCCGGCGCCCAGGTCCGCGAGGGCGAACTCTTCGAGGCCAGCAGCCTGGGCATCCTCGTCTCGCGCCAGTCGACCAACTACCGCGGCCAGCGGCAGGTGACGTTCGGGCCCGAAGATTCGGCCCGAGTCGCGCACCTGCTTCGCTCGCTCGACGAGCGTGAGGCAGACGTCCTCGACAACGCCGCCTATACCCACGTCGTCTTGTCGATGCCGTATCGGACCCCGTTCACCGCGTTGCTGACCCTGGTTGGCCACCCGCCGGTGCTCAGCCTGGGCACGGTGCCGTGGCGTCTGTGGCAGAAGAAGACGCGCTACGTCGACGATATCCCGACGATCGGCTACCTGCAGCACCTGCACATCGGCATCCTCGCCGACGCGATCGAGCGCGCTGAGGTCATCGCATCCGAGGGGCGCCGCCGGGCCCAGGTGCTGATGGCCCCGTTCTGCGGTCGTGGGCGCGAGAAGAATCGACCCATCCTGCGCGCGATCGAGGAGCTCTGCGGCATCTCGCCGACCGAGCGCGCGGCCGGATGGCGCGTCGCACTCGTCGCGCAGGTCGGTGAGGTCCCGGAGCCCGAGCAGATCACGCTGCCGCAGGGGCTGTGGCGCAAGCTCGGCGCGAACCTCTTGGCGCTGCGCTCCGAGCGCATCCAGCCGGGGGTCAACGCCGAAGAGAAGGCGCCAGAGCCGTTCCAGCAGCGTCAGGACATGGACGTCCCCGACGCCCTCACCGTGCAGGCCGGACGCGCCGCCTACAACGCCTTCGCGCATTGGACCGGCCTCTCGCGGGAAGAGGCGAAGGACCTGCTCCTCGCCGAGCGGGTCGACGTGCTGACGCCCGGCGGCAAGGAGCGGCTGCGGGCGATTCGGCAGGAGCAGAACGCGATCACCGACAAGTTGATCGAGCGGATGCCGTCCTGGGCCGACCTGCCGACCGGCAAGCTCTTCTCGCGCAACGCCGAGCGCGGCCGCAAGGCGTTCGGCCTCGCGGGCCAGCGCATCTACATCGTCGGCGTCTCCAAGCGCGAGATGCTCGCCCGCGGGCTCGATTGGCTCTTCGCAGTCCGCGCCAGCGGGGCAGCGTGCGCCCGCGGCGCGCTCTACGCCGAATTGATGGGGGTCACCGAGCTGCCGCCGGACTGCGACCTGCTGGCGGGCATCTGCCTCATGGCCGGACCGGTGAACCAGAACGATATCGGCAAGCAGTTCTACGGCTTCCCGGACCTCTTGGCGTCGAGTTTCCCCGAGCGCGATCCGACCAGCCTGCTGGTCTGGACGCTGAAGGCCAAGACCGTCGCGGACCCGATCGGCAACGAAGAGCAGCTGCTCAACGCCCGCCGCAAGGGCGCGCTGGTCGATCTGCGGCCCGGTCCGCACGAGGTGGTCCGGGTCAAGACGGCGAAGGGGCTCGAGCCGATGCGCAAGCGGGCAGGGCGGGTCAACGCCGAGCGGGCCTTCCACGACGTCGGCAACTTCGTTGTAGATCCCGAGGGTCGCGGCATCCCCGGCAACCGGGGCGAGCCGTGGCCGCAGGCATGGGCCGATGCCGTGGTGTGGTCGGGCGGCCGGGGAGGCGAGGGATGAGCAAGACCTTCTACGACCGCATGCCCGCGGTCGGTGGCGCCATGCTCCGGGCCGTGGCGAGCAAGCCGGGCTTGCGCGATCCGAGCGAGATGCCGGCTCTTGCGGTGCAGCTCTCCGGATATGCCGTCGATCCGGCGTGGGTGGCGCGCTATACCGCGCTCACCGGGCTGCCGGCGGGGCAGGCGTTGCCCGCGACCGCGCCGCAGCACGTCGCCTTCCCGTTGCACATGGCGCTGCTGACCGATCGGGCGTTCCCGCTGCGGGTGTTGGGTGCCGTTCACGTCCGCCAGCTCATCGAGCAGGTCCGGCCGCTGCGCGCCGACGAGCGCGCGGCCATCGGCGTCCGGATCGGCGATGCGCGGCAGGCACGCCGTGGCATCGAGCTCGATCTGATCACCGAGTTCGACGTCGAGGGCCAGACGATTTGGCGTGGTACCACGACGATGCTGGCGCTCGGAGCCGGCAATCCGGAGCCGGCTGGCTCGGCTTCGGGGCGCAGCGGATCGAAAGCTGAGGACGCCGTCCCCGCCGATCCGGCGATCTCGACGATCGTCCGGCTGCAGGCCGATCTCGGCCGACGCTTCGCC
>JACKFC010000044.1 GCA_020632665.1 Deltaproteobacteria bacterium | reverse complement strand
GCTTCGGCGCGCAGACGCCGCTCTGGCACCAGGCCGCGCCGTCGGGCATGCCGCTGGCGGCGCAGGGCGTCTGGTCGGGCGCCACGCTCTGGGTGCAGCCGGTCTTGGGGTTGCAGCCATCGAGCGTGCAGGGGCTGCCGTCCTCGCAGTCGAGCGCCTTGCCGCCTTGGCAGGCTGGGCCTTTGCAGGTCTCGCCGGTGGTGCAGGCCGAGCCGTCGTCGCAGCCGGTGCCTTCGAGGGCGACGTGGGTGCAGCCGGCGGCGAGGTCGCAGGCGTCCTGGGTGCAGCCGTTGGCGTCGTCGCAGGAGATCGCCAGCCCCGCGACGCAGCTGCCGTCGATACAGCCGTCGCCGACGGTGCAGGCCGAGCCGTCGGCGTCGCAGGGCGATTGGTCGGCGAGCTTGGCGTGGCTGCAGCCGGCGCGGCCGCCGCAGGCGTCGGTGGTGCAGCTGTTGCTGTCGTCGCAGGTCTGCTCGTCGGTGGCGCCGTCGCAGTCGTTGTCGACCCCGTCGCAGACTTCGGCGCCCGGCTCGTCGGCCTCGCAGAGCGGCGCGCTGCCGGCTTCTTTGCAGCTCGCTTCGCCTTTGCAGGTGGCGACGCCGCTGATCGCTTTCTGGCAGGGGGTCTTGGCCGCGAGCGCGACGGCGTTGGCGTTGCAGCTGCACACGCCCGGGCCGCTCGTCCCCGACCCCGCCGCCGGCTTCGGCACGCATTGCAGCGCGCTGCCGCCGTCGGCGTCGGCCGCGTCGGCGCAGACGAATCCGCTCGGGCACTCCGACTCGCTGCCCGCCGTGCCGCAGCCGATGCCGCAGAAGCTGCCGGCGTCGCCGTGATCGACGCAGCGGGCGTCGGTCAGCCCGGTGGCCTGGCAATCCTTGTGCTCGGTGCAGGGCAGGCAGAGCCGCGCGCGCTGGTCGACGCAGACGAAGACGACGTCGGCGCTATTCGGCGCCTTGACGCAGGAAAAGCCCGCCGGGCAGTCCTGCACGCAGGTCGCGGCGCAGCGCGGCCCGTCGGTCGTCTCGAGGCAAAAGCCGCTGTCGCAGTCGGCGTTGCCCTTGCAGACGCAGCCGCTCCCGCCGGGGCAGGCGGAGGTATCGGCTGCTGCGGCGTCGCCTGCGCCGTCCGCGTCGGCGGTCGTGTCCCCGCTCGTCGCGTCGTTGTTGCCGGCGCTGTCGCCGACCCCGCCTGCGCCGTCCGTGGTGGCCGTGCTGCTGTCGGCGCCGGTGTCGGTGTCGGCCGTCGTCGGGTCGTCGCTGCACGCCTGCATCGCCAGCAGCAGGATCAGGGCGAGGCTCGGGCGTGCTTGCGGCCGGTGCATGGGCAACTCCTTCGAGCGTCGAGGGTGCCATGCGTCGGGGGACGCGGCTAGGTTGGCGCCGCTGCTCGGGGGTTGGCGCCTGGGCCGGTGGCGGAGGGCTCGATCAGGCCGCGAAGTCCACGTCGTAGGCTTGGAGCGCGGCGTCGAAGCTCAATAGCTGCAGCCCGTCGGTTCGTGCCTGGGCCACGATCATGCGGTCGAATGGGTCTCGATGGTGCATCGGCAGCGAGGCGAGCCGTTCGAGGTGCGCGAGCCCGATCGGCAGCAGCTGCGCTTCGAGTTGGCGGCAGCCTTCGCTGACGAAGCGGCTGATCCCTGTCGGCAGCTGGATCTTGCCGAGGCCCACCTTGATCGACAGCTCCCACGCGCTCGCCACGCTCAGTCGCAGCGGGCGACTCTCGTCGCGCAAGATCGGCCACGCCTCCGCTGGGAGGCGTTCCGGGGCGGCGAGCGCCCAAACGAAGACGTGCGTGTCGAGCAAAACCGGGTTCACCGCGCGACCTCCGGTTCGAGTGCGCTCTCGTCGAAGGCCGCGGCCGCGGCATCGTCGAGCGGCGCGAAGGCGTCGTCGTCCCAGGTGACGTCGCCGGCGAAGCCGCCAAACTGCCGGCCGGTGGGTTCGGCTGGGCGGACCAGGTGCGCGATGACCCGACCAGCACGGGCGATGGCGATCGACTGGCCGGCTTCGACTTCGCGCAGGAGGCGAGAGAGCTGGGTCTTGGCGTCTTGGATGTTGACCGTCCGCATCGTGGCCTCCCGCACACCAGGCTAGTCTGGTCTGCTGGTCTGGTCAATAACAACCCGGCTCCTGCCGCGGTGGCCGCGAGGCGCGCGTTTGCGCCTGCACCCCTGACATCGGAGCAGCGACGGCATACCCTCGCCGCTGCGAACCGCCCCGCCGCCGGAGCCCGCCATGACCAACCGCCTCCGCTCCCTTCGTCGCTTGCTCGTCGCGTGCAGCCTGCTCGTGCTCTGCGCGCTGATCTCGGCGTCGCCGGCGGTCGCTGCGGTCCGCCTCGCCGGCGACGCCAGCGGCACCGGCGCGCCGCTGATCGAGCTCGACGCGACCGGTGAGGCCTTCTTCGCCTGGGACGCCAACCGTCCGCCGGATGGCACGATCCCGGGCCGGATCTTCGACCCGCGGCATGCGGAATTCGGGCTCTCGCAGGCGATGATCGGGCTGACGGCGACGGGCCGGCGCTCCCGCGCGGTGATGCGGATCTGGCGCGGCTGGACCCCCAGCGTGATCTGGAGCGGCGAGCCCGCCGGCCCGGTCGATTGGTCGCTGATGCGCGAGGCCAACGCCGGCTTCCGCCTCGACGATCCCGGCAACTGCGAAGGCGCGCGCCGCGGCGCCGGCACCTGGCTCGAAGCGGGCCTGTTCGGCTCGCCGATTGGCCTCGAGAGCGTCTACGCCCGCGACAATTGGCTCTGGTCCGGCGCGCTGCTGAACGTGGCGATGCCCTTCTACGTCGCCGGCGCCCGGCTCAGCCACCCGCTCGGCGCCAAGACCACCGCAGAGATCGGCCTCTACGGCGGCTGGACTCGGCTCTCGGCCTCGAATATCCCCTCGACCTTCATCGCCCGCGTCTACGGCGAGCGTGATTGGGGCCTGTGGCAGGTGCTGCTCTCCTCGGCGCCGACCCGGCCCGACCTCGATCGCACAGGCGCCGGGCAGGTCCGCGGCTGGCTGCTCGACGGCTTCGCCTCGGCCAAGGTCAACGACGACCTCGAGCTCGCCGCGCAGCTCAACGGCGGCTTCGAGAGCTGGACCCTCGAGGGCGACGGCCGCATGGGGCTGTGGGCGGCGACCAACGTCTGGGCCCGCTACAAGCTCAACGACGCTTGGCGGCTCGGCGCCCGCGGCGGCCTGTTCTGGCAGGGCGGCGACCGCGACATCCTGCTCCGGCCGACCGGTTCCTTCGACCTCGGCCGGCTCTGGTGGCCGACCGAGCGGCTGATCGAGGCCGCCGTGGCGCTGGAATACAAGCCCGTGCCCTCGGTGATGTTGCGGATCGAGAGCCGCGTCGACCACAGCGCCGACGCGATCTTCGTCCGCCACGACGGCAGCCTCGAGCAGCTTCGGCCGACCGTCTCGTTCGGCATGGCCTGGACCCTCTAACCCACCCCATCGCAACCCTTGGAGTCCGCCGTGGCAGAGCCCGTGCGCCTCGCCGACGCCCCTGACCTGCGCGTCTGGCCGCAATTCCTCGACACAGATCGCTGCACGCGCCTGGCCGCGCTCGCCCGCGACGTCGACGCCCTCGGCGCGCTCGGCGCCGCGGTCGAGCGCGACACGTGTGGCCGGGTCGCCGACGTCCCGACCGGCGGAGCGCCGCTGCTCGCCGAGCTCGAAGCAGAGATCGGGCGGGTCGTCGGCCTGCCCAACGAGCTCGCCGGCACGCTGCGGATGCGTCACTACCAGCCCGGCGAGGGCCACCCGCCGCACCACGACCGCTACGAGATCCGCGGCGCCCGGCTGCTCGCGACCGCGCTGCTCTGCGTCGAAGCGCCCGAACGCGGCGGCGAGACGGTCTTTCCGCGCGCCCAGGGTGGCGCGCTCGCGGTGCCACAGCAGAGAGGCGCGCTGCTGGTCTGGCGCAACGTCGACGCCGCCGGCCAAGACCTCGACGCGGCCTACCACCACGCCGCCGAGGTGGAGCAGGGCGAGAAGATCGTCTGGGCGGCCTTCTTCTACGGCCACCCCGAGGCTGCCGAGGCGCCCGGCGAAGCCGTCGACCCGAGCACGTTCGACGGATTCGGCCGCGTCCTCGCCATCATCGACGACGGCGTGCCGACCGAGACGGTGACGCTGATCTGCACAGCGGCCGAGGCGCGCGGCCTGCACGTCATCAGCGTCGACCCGCGCCGCTTCGACTTCGACCCGGCGCGCCGGCTCCGTCCCGGCGATCTGCTCTACCGCCCCGCCATCTCGATGCACGCCACCCGGGTCGAGCAACACCTCTGGAGCCCCGAGGTCGGCAGCTTTTACCTCGACCCAGATGGACCCTACTTCAGCAATATCAACGCGATGGCGACTTTCGCCCGGGCTGGCCTCGCCGTCCCCCGGACCTATTGGCTCTACGACGGCGACCGCGACCTGATGCGCCGCTACGTCGACGCCCTCGGCGGCCTGCCGGTCGTCATCAAAGCCCTCGGCTATTCGCGCGGCGTCGGCACCATCCGCGCCGACTCGCTCGCCTCGCTCTTCTCGATCGTCGACTACGCCATCGCCGAAGGCACCCGCCCGCTGCTGACCAGCTATATCCCCGACGCCGTGCATTGGCGCCTGGTCGTGGTCGGCGACCGCGTCGTGTCGTCGTACCGCAACGTGATGGACGACGGCGATTTCCGCACCAGCGGCAGCGACGACGCCGACGACTACAGCGCCACGCCCCCCGAAGGCGCCGACACCCTCGCCATCGCCGCCTGCCACGTGCTGCGCCACGCCCACGGCGGCGTCGACATCCTCGAGCACCCCAGCGGCCGGCTCTACCTGCTCGAAGCCAACTTCCCCTGCTATTACGCGACGGGACAAATCGAGGCTGGCCACGACGTCGCCAGGCCGATGGTCGACTACCTCCTCGCTCGCGCCGTCGCGGCCGCGCCCGAGCCCTCGGAGTTGCCGATGCCGCGCCTGGTCGGCTGAGCCACCGATTGGTGGTTTATTCGACATGATGTGAATTGCATCACGGTCAACCGTCGATCGCGGCCCTACGCCAACCGCGAACGAGGCGTCGAATTCCCAGCCTCTTCGCTGCATCTCCGCGTTGCCTTCGCCCAGTTCCGCGGCGTGGCACGAAACTTGGACTAGATTGTCGGCGTCTGGTCCGCGACGGCGCCATTGGGGCGACCTGGATCAGGCCGGAGTCCGACGATGCGAAAGCAAGCGATGCGTTCCCTCTCCCTCGCGGGTTGGCTCATGGCCGGCGCCGCGGTGGCCTTGGTCGGCTGCAGCGACGACGCCGGGACGGGGTCCAACCCCGCAGACGGCGAGCCGCAGTTCAGCAGCATGGCGCCCGGCAGCGGCGGCAAGGCGTCGGGCGACTTCGGCAGCGAAGCGGGCGGCGGCAGCGGCGCCCCGACCGGTGGCAACGACGGCGGCGGTGGTGCGCCCACGGTGGAAGACGGCGACGTCGCGCGGCTCTTCGGCGACACGCTCTATATCCTCAACCCGTGGCGCGGGCTGCAGATCGTCGACGTCAAGGACGGCAAGGCGCCGAAGCTGGTGCAGCGCGTGCCGATGCAGGGGCAGCCGCAGGAGATGTACGTCGACGGCAAGGAGGCCATCGTCGCGCTCTCACGGGTGGCGAGCTTCGAGTCGGGCGCGGGGGCGCCGGCGCCGAGCGCGGGTTCGCAGCTGCGGCGCGTGGCGCTGGGCACGAGCCCGGCGGTGACGGCGACGGCGCAGGTGCCGGGCGTCATCGCGGCGACCCGTAAGATCGGCGACAAGCTGGTGGTCGTCGCGCCGCAGGTGCTCTGGAACCCCTGGTGGTTCGGCTGCTACGGGCCCTACGGCTGCGTCGCGACGGCGACCGACGGCGGCGCCGAGGCGGGCGGCGGGGCGGTCGGCTCCGGCTCCGCCGGGGGAAGCGGCACCTCGGCCGGCGGCGCGACGACCGACGTCGGCGTCGCCTATCCGGGCGGCTACGGCGGCGGCTGGAGCGCGGACGCGACCAAGGTCCTGGTCTACGACCTCGCCACGGCGGGGGCGCTGAAGCTGGTCGGCGAGGTCGAGCTCGCCGGCGGCGTGCAGGACGTCGCGATCGAGGCCGGCGAGGTGGTCATCGCCAGCCAGCAGTGGAGCTGGGACGACAAGACCCAGAGCAGCAGCGTCACCGAGCGGCTGGTGCAGGTCACCCTCGGCGCCGACGGCAAGCCGACGCTGGGCGCCAAGCTCGAGGCGACGGCGAAGGCGGACGGCAACGTCGCCGGCTTGGTGAAGATGCATCGGGTCGGGGCAGGGCACGTCGCGCTGTTGCGGCAGAAGTGGAGCAACGGGACGACGCAGATCGTGACCTCGTACAAGGCCGCGGCGGGCAGCTGGAGCAAGGGCGGTGAGCGCAGCTTCGCCGGCAGCTATACCGGCGTGCGGGCTGGATTCTCGGGCTCGCAGGCGATGCTGCTCTACGGCGAGGCGAGCAGCGGCGGCGATGGTTTCGTGCCGGGCAAGGACGATGAAGAGGGGGGGACCGACAGCGACGGCGGCAGCGGCAGCACGCCTGGTGCCGGCGGTGCTCCCGATCCGGCCGGTGGAAATGGCGCCTCGTTGCAGATCGTCGCGCTCGATTTGGCCGACGCGGCGACGGTGGTCGAGATCGGTGTGGCGAAGTTGGAGAGCGGCCTCGATGCCTGGGCGACGACGCTCGCGCCGCTGGCGGGTGGACGTTGGCTGCTGGCCTACCGTTTGGTCGACGGCGAGACGGCGGCGCTGCGGACGGCGAAGGCCGAGGCCGGCGCGCTGATGCTTGCGGCCGAGTTGAAGGTGCCGGACGCCTATGGTTGGGGGGCCAGCGCCCTGGGTGACGCGCTGCTCCTGCTGCCGACCTACGCCGCGGGCGGCGACGGCAAGGTGGTGCATCGGCTGGTCAGCGTCGCGACCGACGGCGCGCTCGCGCTGCGCGGCAGCTTCGCCTCGGCCTTCGACGATTGGTCCTCGCTCGGCAACCTGCTCGCCACCGAGCGGCTCTACCGGCTGGCCCACGCCGGGCTGGAGATCGTCGACGTGAAGGACCTCGACAAGCCGGCGCCGCTCGGCAGCCTCGACCTCGCCGTCGCGGTGCAGGACCTGCTCGTCGTCGGCGAGCGCGTGGTGACGCTGGTGCAGTCGTGGGCCGACGGCAAGGCCTACCTGCGGGTGCTGCCGAAGGGCTCGGCCGACGATCTGGCCACCGGCGCGCAGGTCGCCATCGGTCAGGCCTGGGGCCAGCTGCGCAGCCACGGCAGCTTCGTCTACGTGATCACCTCCGAGGGTGTCCGCGTGGTCGACCTGCAGAACGCCGACGCGCCCAAGCTGCGCGGCCAGATCACCTGGCCGCAGACCGGCCAGGTCAACGTCGCCGGCCACAGCCGCTATTGGCATACCTGGAACCTGCCGCAGCAGGGCAGCACGCTCTACCTGGTCGGCACCGACCTGACGCTGACGCAGAAGACCGGCAGCGATTGCAGCGGCGGTGAGGGGGGCGAGAGCGTGCCGCCGACCAGCGGTGGTGAGGCGCCCGACAAGGCAGGGGCAGACAGCGGCGGCGGCAGCAGCGGCAGCAGCGGCAGCAGCGGCGGCGGCAGCAGCGGCAGCAGCGGCAGCGACGGCGGCAGCACCGGGGTCGCGACGTGCTGGGGCGACCCTGCGTACAAGACGCTCGTCGCGGCGATCGACCTCTCCGACGCCGACGCGCCCAAGCTCGGCACCGTGCTCGAGCTGCCGCAGGTCAGCTGGGTCAGCGAGGCGCAGGTCAGCGGCAAGCTGCTGGTGATGACGCACTACGAGTCGAAGAAGGCCGCGGACGGCAGCTGGACCGGCAGCTATTGGCTCGATCGGGTCGATATCTCCGCGCCGGCGACGCCGAAGTTCGTCGACAAGGTCAATATCCCGGGCTGGCTGGTGGGCCTGTCGGCGGACGGCAACGACGTCGTCACGCTCGATTGGCAGCTGCAGGCCGGGACCAAGGCCGCGGACGGCAAGGTCGAGAGCGTGTTGCACGCGCTGACCATCAGCAAGGGCAAGGCGAAGCTGGTGAAGTCGCTGACCATGCCCTCGTCGGTGGGCGCCGCGCTGCGCGATGGCGATACGGTCTACGTCGGCACGATGCCGTATTGGTGGGCGTGGCCGGCCGACGCGGCGGCGGGCGCGAAGGATCCGAGCAAGATGCCGAAGTCGGAGATCTTCGTCTTCGACGTGAGCAAGCCCACGGCGATGGCGCAGACCGCGACGCTCGACGCCGGCACCGCCGTCGGCAACCTGCAGGTCGCGGGTGGCCAGCTCTTCGCCGCGGCCGGCTCCGGGCTCGGCGTCGCGCGCTGGAGCCTCGCCGACCCGAACAAGCCGGTCTATGCCGGCTTCGCGGCGACCAACGGCGGCTACGGCAGCCGGGTCGCGGTGCAGGGCAACGTGGCGTGGCTGCCGGCCGGTTGGTTCGGGGTCGAGAAGCTGCCGCTCGATTAGGCCACGCTAGACCAGGTGCGGGGCCAGGAACTGCCGCCAATGCGGCGCTGGCCGCGCGCCCGTCTCCGCCGCGACGTGCTTGCCAGCCTTGAAGAGGTGGACCGCCGGGATGCCCTGCACGCCGAGGCGCTGGGCCCAACGCCGGCTGCGCTCGGTGTCGACCTTCACCACGATCAGCCGGCCGTCGTATTCCTCGGCGATGCCCTGCAGCACCGGCCCGAGCATCCGGCACGGGCCGCACCAATCGGCGTAGAAATCGACCAGCACCGGCACCGGCGACTGCGCGACCAGCGCGTCGAGGCCGGCGTCGTCGATCACGCCGACCGGCACCTTCGCGGCGATGGCGTTCTTGCAGCGGCCGCAGCGTGGGCCCTGGGCGCGGCGCTCGGCCGGGATGCGGTTGAGCTGGCCGCAGTTCGGGCAGCGGATGATGGCAGACGACATGGCGGACTCCTTCACGGCGCAGGTGCACAGCCCCGCGCGACGCACCGGCAAGAGTAGGACGCAGCAGCGCGAACGCCAGCCCCGACTGGACCCTGCGCACCGACTCGATGCACGCTGCGCGGCCTGACCTCTGCGCGGAGCCGACCATGGGCAACTTCTACAAGGACAACGACGACCTTCGCTTCTATGTCGATCGCTACATCGACTGGGCGCCGATCGTCGAGGTCACCGAGCTCGGCAAGGCTGGCGCGCACCAGGGCGAGCGGCTGCGCGAGACGGTCGAGACCTACCGCGACATGCTCGATATGCTCGGCACCTTCGCCGCAGACGAGATGGCCCCCGCTGGCGTTCAGATCGACCGCGCCGGCGGCCACACGCTGCAGGGCGGCGAGGTGCGCTCGCCGAAGGCCTTCGACGCGCTCTTCGCCGAGATCAAGGCGCTGGAGCTGCACCGGATGTGCCTGCCGACCGAGCTCGGCGGGATGAATTGCCCGCTGCTGCTCTACTTCCTCACCGGTGAGATGTTCGCCCGCGCCGACGTCTCGACGATGGCGCACTTCAGTTTCCACGGCGGCATGGCGATGGCGATGCTGGTCTTCTCGATCCGGGAGGGGACGACCGAGATCGACTTCGACAAGCGCGAGATCGTCAAGACCCGCTTCGCCGCCGAGATCGAAGAGATCGCCAGCGGCTCCGCCTGGGGCGCGATGGACATCACCGAGCCCGACGCCGGCTCGGATATGGCCGCGCTGCGCTCGGTCGGCGAGCAGGACGCGGACGGCAACTGGTTCGTCACTGGGCAGAAGATCTTTATCACCTCGGGCCACGGCAAATACCACTTCGTCATCGCCCGGACCGAGAAACCCGGCGCCGAAGACGATCCCTTCGCCGGCCTCGGCGGCCTCTCGTTCTTCCTCGTCCCGGCCTGGGAGGACCTGCCCGACGGCAGCCGCCGCCGCCTCGCGACGCTGGACCGGGTCGAGCACAAGCTCGGCCACCACGGCTCGGTGACGGCCTCGATCACCTTCGACCGCACGCCGGCGCACCTCGTCGGCCAGCGCGGCGAGGGTTTCAAATACATGCTCTTGTTGATGAACAACGCCCGGCTCGGGGTTGGCTTCGAGAGCATCGGCCTGTGCGAGGCGGCCTATCGCATGGCGAAGGCCTACGCCGCCGAGCGCCCGTCGATGGGCAAGACCATCGACAAGCACGAAATGATCGCCGACGCGCTCGACCAGATGGACGTCGAGATCCGCGGCCTGCGCGCCCTCGCCGTGCAGAGCGCGGTGCACGAGGAGATGAGCCAGAAGCTGCAGCTGCTGCTCGACAACGCCCCGGCCGACGCTGACCTCGGTGAGCGCGACCGCAAGGCGACCGAGCGCGAGCTGGCGATGCACAAGCGCCGCGCCCGGGCGATGACGCCGCTGCTGAAATACCTCGCCGCCGAGACCGCGGTGGCCCACGCCCGGATGGCGATGCAGATCCATGGCGGCAACGGCTATATGACCGAATACGGCGCCGAGAAGCTGCTGCGCGACGCGCTGGTGATGCCGATCTACGAAGGCACTAGCCAGATCCAGTCGTTGATGGCGATGAAGGACAACCTCATGGCCGTGATGAAGGACCCGCAGCGCTTCCTGCGCCGCCTCGCCGCCGCCCGCTGGCGCTCACTCTCGGCCCGCGACCCGCTCGCCCGTGGCGTCGCCCGCCTGGAGCATGCCTCGCTCTCGACGATCCAGCTGCTGATCCGCCGCACGGCCGCCGACAAGCTCCGCTCGCTCGGTGAGGTGCCCGTCTCGGCCTGGAGCGAGCGCTTCTTCAAGGATTGGAACCCGAAGAAGGACTTCGCCTTCGCCATGCTGCACGCCGAGCGGCTGACCCGGATGCTCGCCGACGCCGCCATCGCCGAGCTGCTGCTCGAGCAGGCCGAGCGCTTCCCCGAGCGGGCCGAGATCTTGGCCCGCTTCCTCGAGCGCGCCGAGCCGCGGTCGCGCCACCTCGCCGACGTCATCGCCAGCTCCGGTGGTCGCCTGCTCGCCCAGCTCACGCCCTGAACTCCGCACGCCGCAAACTCCCCGCAATGCGCTAGGGTACTCGGAATGGGCGGCCAGCCCGGCTGCACGCGGAGCGCATCGTGGATTTCGACCCCGTCAACCTCGGGCTCGGCTTCGTCTTCGGCACCATCGGCATCGCCCTGGTGCGCTGGGCGCGCAAGCAGAGCCGCTTGCCCCACCTCGTCGCCGGCATCGTGTTGCTGATCGCGCCCTACCTGAGCAGCTCACCGGCGATGACGCTGGGCGTCTGCGGCGTCACGCTGGGGCTGTGATTCGGAGCGCTTCGTTTGGGCTGGTAGTCGCGCCGCTGGGCCTCAACGCCGGTACTCCAACTCCAACGAACGCAGGTATCCGAACGAGGACGACACGTAGACATCGGTGCGGAGGCGATGGGTCTTGCTGGCCTTGGACTCCCACCGCACCCAGCGACCGAAGGCGCAGGAGACCTTGACCGAGAGCGGGCGCGTGCCGCCGTTGGTCTTGCGCGCCTCGTGCAGCCAGGTGGCGAGCACGGCGGCGACGGCGTGCGAGCGGCAATCCTGTGCGGTCTGTGCGCCGCTCGCCAGCGTGCAGCTCCAGGTATGGTCGCCCTGTCGACACTCGCCCTGCTGGCGATTGCCCCAGTAGCGCTGGATCGACCCCGGCGGCAGGCGGAAGGCGCGGTCGACGTCGAGCAGGCGGATGCCGCGGCTCGTCGCCACCACGACCTGCGGTGCCGACGCATGGGCCGATGGGCCGCGCACCGGGGGCCTCGGCGCAGGAGCCGGGTGGGGCCGGACCTCACGCCGGGTCACGCTCGCCCGCTTCGGCGCACGATCGCGTTGCTCCGCGACGGCGGTCCAGCTCGCGAAATCGCATGTCCGCCGCGACGGAGCCGCGCGCTCGGGGCGGCTTTTGCCCTCGAGCAGGAAGATTCCCACGCCCGTCGGCCGGCCCCGCTTGAACCGGTCGTGCCAGGCAACGTTCCACCCCACCCCGGCGCGGGTCGCGAGGATCTGCGTGGTCTTGTTCTGAACCTTCCAGCCGGCTTTGCGAAAACGCCGGACGAGCGCGTCGGCCGGCGTCGTCACCGGCAGCCCGAACGGCATCAACGCGGCACGCTGGACCGTGGGCATGATCGCCTGCGAGAGGCCGTCGACACCCTTGGCGGTCCACCCGACGGAAATCTCGCCCAGCCGGCGCGTGCCGTGTGGCCCCGGCCAACGCGCGTCGCCGCCGAACGCCCCGCGCAGCGCCTTGACCTCATCGCTGCCGAGCGGCTTGCCCAGCGCATGGATCCAGCACTCCGCAGAGGGGATCGCCGCGGCGGCGTTGGCGGCGAGCAGCACCGACAACAGCAGAACAGCACATCGAATCACCCAGCGCCTCCCATCGCGTCGAGCCCGGCGCGGTCATCCGGCCGCGGTCGCCGTCCTCGACCCTACGGCACCACGACCAGCACAGGCGCGACCGCCGTGTCCGCCGCGACACCGCGCACCGCAGCGCCGCTTCCCCAGCACCGCAGCGCGCCGTCGACGCCCAGCGCGCAGCCATGCTGGCTGCCGACGGCCAGCAGCGACATCGGCCCGAGCGCCGAGAGGTCGACCGGCTTGCCGAAGGTCTGCGTCGTGTCACCGCCGCCGAGCTGGCCGGCGTCGTTGGCTCCGACGCAGCGCAGCACGCCCTTGCCGTCGAGCCAACAGGTGCTCGCCGCACCGAGCGCGACCTGCAGCGCGCCGTCGAGCAGCGGCAGCGCGACGGGCGTGTTGTATTGCGACGCCTTCGCCGCCCCAGGTAGCTGATATTCGAAGTGTCGGCCGGTGCCCCACCAACCGCCGTCGCTGGCCTGCAGCAGCGTCGAGAGGCCGCCGGGCACAGCCTGCGAGGGTGCCGCGAATCCGGGCATCGCGATGGGTGCGTGGGTGCTGCCGAGCGGCTGACCGAGCTGGCCCCAGGTGTGGTCGCCCCAGCACCAGAGCTGACCCGACGTCTTGCGCCGCGCGCAGCCGTGGCGCGCGCCGAGCCCGAGGGACGCGGCGTCGTCGAAGGCCGGCAGCGCCACGGGAACGGGATGCGGCTTGGTGTCGCCCTTGCTGCCCGCGCCGGTCTCGCCCCAGAGGTTGCGGCCCCAACAGAACACCGCTCCGGCGCCAGTGCGCGCGCAGCTGAAGGCCTCGCCCGCCGCCACCTCCACCGCGCCGGTGACACCGACGACCTGCGTCGCCGTGGCGACGGTGGACGCACCTGCGACGCCGGCCTGGCCGAAGGTGTTCTCGCCCCAGCACCAGACGCTGCCGTCGGCGCGGGCGGCGCAGCCATGGGCGTCGCCGGCAGTCATGGAGACGACGGCGGCCGCGCCCGTCCCGGCCAACGCCGGGACCACCGCCGGCGATGCGACGCCGGCGTCGCCCGTCACACCGC
Source organism: Deltaproteobacteria bacterium (assembly GCA_020632665.1). Taxonomy (GTDB): domain Bacteria; phylum Myxococcota_A; class UBA9042; order UBA9042; family UBA9042; genus JACKFC01. The sequence goes on along the minus strand of JACKFC010000044.1, from coordinate 18,403 downwards.
AGGCGAGCGCCTCGCCCCAGCAGCGCACGGCGCCGTCGCGCAGGGCCAGCGTGGCGTCGCCGCCGGCGGCGAGCGCGGTGATCGGGCCGACGCAGGTGCCTTGGACGCAGTGTGCGTCGCCGCTGCAGGCGTCACCGCAAGCGCTGCAATGGGCGTCGCTGCCGACCTCGCCGCCGCCGGGGCATTGGCAGAGCGCGTCCTTGCAGTGGGTGCCGGTGGCGCAGACGTCGCCGCAGCCGCCGCAGCTCGCGTCGCTGCCGAGCGCGGCCTCGCAGCCGTTCTGCCATTTGCCGTCGCAGTCGGCGGTGGTCGCGGCGCAGACCGCGGTGCAGCGGCCGAGCGCGCAGGCGCCCTGGCCGCCGCTGACGGCGCAGTCGGCGTCCTTGCTGCACTCGCAGAGCGGGTCGGTGGCGCAGTCGTAGCTCGACGCCGGCACGGGCATCAGCCAGCCGCCGATGGCATCGAGGCCGCCCTCGTGGTGCTCGACCCACTCGATGAGCCCGGTCAGCGGCTCGACGTGCGCGAAGATGTCGCTCGGCTCGGCCTCGAGCCGCGCGATGTCGTCGCCGCCGCTGACGACCTCGAGCTTGCCGCCGACCGCGCGCAGCAGGCGATGCCCACGCGGTTCGTCCACCCCCAGCATCACGCCGTCGGGGTGCCAGTAGCCGGCGAGCACGAAGAGCTGGCCACCAGCGTAGAAGGGCCGAAAGCGCCAGGCGTCCGGGTCCATCACCGCGCCCTCGAAGCCGAGGTTGCCGAGCTTCTGCACGTCGAGGTGGCCCGTCACCGGGTCGAGAATGGCCACGCGCACGTCGGCGGCGAGCTGCTCTGGATGCGCCGCGGTCGGCGGGATCGCGAGCAACGGCAGTGAGAAAACGCGATGTTCGCTGCTGACGAGGCTGCCGGCGCCGACCGGACACCAGGCGGTCTGGGTCTCGCCGTCGCCGACCTTGGGGCAGAGGTCATCGACCGGCACGACGGCCCCGCCGGGGCGCTGGCAGGCCTTGCTGCTGCATACCGTGCCGTCGGCGAGCACGCTCTGCACCACGGCGCCGCCGACCACTGCTGGGATCGTCGTGACCTTGCCAGCGCGGTCGAGGGTGTGGCCGCCGCCGAAGATGCCGCCGAGCATCGGCTGGTTCATCCCCGCCGGCGCGACGAAGGTCTGGTGCACGGCGCCGTGGTGGTAGCTGTAGCGTGAACACGCCGCCGCGCCGCAGCCCGTCGGCGCCTGCGCTTGGCATTGGTCGGGCGGTATTTCGGGGTCGCAGGGGCCGTCGTCGGTCCAGACGCCGCCGCCGTCCAGATCGGCGATCTTGCTCGGCGGCGTGCGCCAGCGGGCGTAGCGCCCGAGGCCGAAGGGGCCGTAGACGAAGGCGTCGATGCCCCTGTAGCGGTCGCTGGGCCGGCTGCCGAGCGGCCGCACCCGCCGCGTGACGCTGCCCAGCTCGCCGACCTGCACGGTGACGGCGCGGACGTCGGTGCGGCCCGCCGGCGCGCGCAGGATCGTGCAGGGCTCGACGGGGCCAGGCTGCAACAGCACGATCGCCGGCTCGTCGTCGACGCGGAAGTCGTGCAGCTCGGGCAGCAGGCCGGTGTCGCCTTGGCAGACGCGCACCAGCTCGCCGACACCTTCGGCGGTGATCGCGCGCAGCGCTGCGTCGACGTCCGGGCCGGCGTCGGCCGCGGCGGGCAGTTTGCTGCGCCAGGCGTAGACCGCGCCATAGTGGTGCAGCGACTCGTGCAGCGCGAACCCTGCCTGGGACTTGAAGCTCGGCTCCCACTCGCGGCCGGTCATGGTGAAGACCAGCAGCTCGTCGGCCGTGCCGCGCACGACGCCGACCATGCCGTGGCCGGCGGGCAGCGGCACGCGGGCGATCGGCGTGATGACGACGCCGCCCTCGTCGAAGTCGACGCGGCGGACGACGCCGACGCGGTCGGTGTGCAGCAGCTCCTTGCCGTCCGCGCGGCTGTAGCGCGCCGAGCCGCCGAGGCCGGTCTCGCCGAGGTCTTCGAGCGCGACGGTCTTGCCAGCGCCGTCGACGCGTGCGAACGCCAACGTCCGGCCCGCCGAGCCGCGCCGCAGCAGCGCGACCCCGTCGTCACCATGCGCCAACGGCCGCGCCGCGTAGCCGCCGAAGTCGTAGGCCGTCGCCGTCAGCGCGAGGAAGGGGTCGCTGGTGTGCATCCGCACCGTCGGCTGCGCGCCCTCGGCCTGGAAGCCGTCGGTGTAGCCGACGCCCCAATCGCCGACGCCGCGGGCGCCGAAGCCGCCGACGCCGTCGTAGAGCCAGCCGCGCAGCGAGCCGCCCGGGCCGTCCCACATCGCCCAGCCCTGCCGCACGAAGTTGTAGTACGTCAGATCGGCCCCAAACGGATCTTCGACGACCGTCACCTCGCGCTCGAGCGCCGTGCCGTAGCGACCCGTGCGGGCGCGTTGCAGCATGCCGGCCGCGTCGACGAACGAGGTCAGCGCGTGCGGGCACTTCTTGTCGAGCTTGGTGAGCGTCGCGTCGTCCATGGCGAAGCGGTCGCCGTCCCAGACGGTGCAGCCTTCGTAGGTGCCGGCGTAGCTGCCGGGCACCACCGCGGGCAGGCTGCCGTTGCTGCCGGGGCCGGCGCCGACGTTGATGAAGCTGCCGTCGCCGATGCCGTCGAGCCGCAGCACCAGGCCGATGCCGGGCACCAGCGTGGCGCTGACGTCGCGCACGCTCGCGCCCTCGACCAGCGGCGACGCGCTCGCGATCGGCGCTAGATCGAGCACGGGCAACGCCACGTCGGTCGTGTGCACGGCGTCGTTCGCGACGATGGCGCGCACTTCGGGCGGCTCGGAGACGTCCGCGAAGCCGTCGCTGCCGACGTATTTCGGGTCGTTCTCGAGCCAGAAGTTGTCGGGGTGCAGGTGCAGCGCGTCGACGGTCTCGCGCGACGGCCCCTGGCCCTCGACGAAGACCAGGGCCGACTCGATCTGCTGGAAGCGCTTGCTCTGCGTCGTGCTGCACTCCCACGGCGCGTCGGGGCCGTGCAGCCAGATCGTCCAGACGCGGGCGCTGCCCTTGCCAGCCGGCAGCGGCACGGTCGCCACGCTCGCGACGGTGAATTCCCAGACGTCGTGGTCGTCGCGAAACGCACAAATTCCGACGTCGCCCCAGCCTTCGAGCGGGTCGGGGTAGCGCCAGCGCGCGCGCCACTGCATGCCGACGCGCACTTCGTGCGGCAGCAGCAGCAGCGGCGTCGCGAAGTGCGAGCGCGGCGCCCGGGCGAGGAAGAGGCCCACGTCGGTCTCGAGCAGGCGGAAGGGCGCGGCGTCGACGGCGTTTGCGGCGACGTCCCAGACGCGATGGCCCGAGGCGGTGACCGAGCGCGAGACGCGCGCCACGAAGTCGCCGTTGCTGTCGACGTCGGCGTCGGGCGAGCCCGGCCCGAGCGGCCAGAGCGGCAGCGTGTTGGCGTCGCCGCGGCCGGCGCTGACGATCTGATAGACCGCACCGCCCGGGCCCTGGACCGGCGCGTCGATCGCCGGGCGCTGCGGCGTGGTGTCGGCGGCGGGATCGTCGGCGCAGCCGCTGACGACGGCCGCGAGCAACATCAGGAGGGCGCGCAGGCTCGGCGCGGCGCCGCGAAAACCGCGAATTCGCGACATCCGTCGCAGCCCGAGGACCGCCAGGGCAGCGAGCACCACCAGCACCATGCCCAGACCGCGCCTTGCTGCCCCGCCGCCCGTGGCGCTGCAACCGCCGTCTGGGGTCTTGGTCGCGGCGGCGATGGCGTCGGTATTCGTGACGACGGGATAGACGCGGCGCTGGGTCGACGGCCCGACCAACACCTTGCGACCGACCTTGGTGCCCTCGCAGGTGAAGGTCACGGTGATGGCTTCGTCGCTGTAGCGGCCGACGAAGACGCGCGCGTCGAGCTTACCTCGGCCGCTCGGCAGCGAGAACGCGCCGTCGCCGCAGCGCTCGCAGCCGCGTGGGTGGGGCGGATCGAAGCTGACGCTGATTTTGGGGTCGGGGTTCTTCGGGTGCGTGCAGGTCGCCGCCAGCGTGAGCATATCGCCGTCGAGCTCGAGCGCCGCAGGGACCTCGAGCGTGCCGAGGAAGGCGCTGTCGAAGAAGCGCTCGACCGCCGTGGTCGCCGAGCCGCCGCCGCGGAAGCTGGCCTCGAGCGTGACGGTGATCTTGCCGTCGGGCGCGTCGTGCAGGTCGATGGCGACGTCGAAGGTGCACTGCGACCAGATGGCGCCCGAGGCCGGCGCGGCCGGGAAGCATTGCATCGCGTCGGGCAGCAGGACGACCTCGGGCAGACCCGCCGGCCGGGCGACGAGCTTCTCGACGTCGCCGTAGATGGTGCCGTGGATGCCCAGCACCTTGTCGAGGCCGTTGACGTTGGCCGACGAGACGTCGATCGGCGCCGCGCCCGACGCCATCGGCCAAGCCATCGCCAGGACCAGCAGCAGTCGTACCGCCGCAGTCGGCCAAAGCCCACCGGTTCGTCGCCGTGGTCGGTCCATCGATTCCCCCCCGTCGCGGTCGTGGGCTGTCCTGCCCACGAGGCTGCCACCGCCGTCTGGATTGGGTCAATTCCGCGCGGAATCAAAGCGATCGCGCGGCGCCGCAGCGTCCACACCGAGAGACGCACGAGCCGCCGGAGCGATCTCGCTCGCCCCATCGGCCTACAGCAGGTATTGCCCCGTCAGGGTACAGCGCACGCCCGAGCGCACCTCTTCGACCGCGTGCCAGCCCGTCGCGCCGACCACGAACGCCAGCACATCGCCGAGCTGCGGCAGCCAGCGCTCGCGGACGACCAGACCGCTCGCGTCCGGCGTGCCGAAGGCGATCGCACCGCCGTCGATCGCCCGCCAGCCTTCGCTCAACCCGACGCTGACGGTCGCGGCGTAGCGGGTGCCGTCGGCATGCAGCGCCATCGCGTCGCCGGGCAGCAGCCGCCAAGCGTTCCACTGCGCCCGGCCGGGCAGGGCGACGCCGAGCGCAGCGGAGAGCAGGGCGTGCAGTCCACCGCCGTGCAGCCCCGCACCGTGCAGCTCGGCGCGGAATTCCGGCGCGATCTGCGTATCCTGGTCCCAGAAGCCAGCGGCGTAGGGGTTCTCGCAGCGGGTCGTCGCCGCTGCCTCGACCGTCTCGCGCAGCTCCCGCGCCGCCTCGGTCGTCAGCAGCCCCGGCAGCCGCAGCAGGACGCAGCCCGCGGCGCGCTCTTCGGCCAGCCGCCGCCAGCGCTCCGGTTCTCGCCACTGCGGCGCGACCCACGGCGGCAGGTTCGGTGCCAGCTGCCACGGCCCGGGGGCTTGCTCCAGCGTCGGCAGGTGCACGGTGCGGCGGGCGCGCGCGGCCCAGCACGACTGCCGCAGCTCGTCGGCCATCGGACCCTCGGCGAGCAGGTTCGCCTGCAGCCAAGCGACGAGCGCAGGATCGCTGGCCTCTGCGCCAGGCTCCGGCAGGGGACCGAGCGCCTCGGGCACGGGCAGCACGCGCTCGAGCAGGGTGTCGGCGATCTCGACCGGACCGCCGGCCTCCGCTTGCACCACGATGAGGTCGCGGCGCAGTCGAGTCGCTGGCGCTTGCCCACTCACGGCGCGCAGCCGCAGGTCTCGCAGCCCTTGGCGTCGACCGCGCGGCCGTTCGGGCAATTCGGCGCGCAGCCGAGCGCCGGGCAGCAGACCCCGCCGGTCTTGCAATAGCTGCCGATGCCGCAGGGGTGGGCGTCGTCGCACTCGGGGCCGGCAGCGTCGGCGGCGGTGTCTGCGCTCGCATCCGCCGCTGCGTCCGCGCCGCTGTCGACGGTGGCGTCGCCCGATCCGGTGGAGGTCGATTCGCCGGTGCAGCCGATGCCGAGCAGGACGGCGCAAAGGATCAGGGTTCGAAGGAAGTGTCGGTGCATCGGGCCTCTCACCGGTCGTCGTCTGCGCGCGCGGCGCTAATCGTTCGAGCTATTGCTCCGCTGCACGCGCCGGTAGGGGTGCAGAAAGCGCGCCAGCGGCCACGCCGAGCGGCTCTGGATCCACAGCCGGCCGCGGCCACGGAAGCGGCAGACCAGCCCCTCGCCGCCGAACGCCATGCCCTTGAGGAAGCCGCCGATGCCCTTGCGGTGCGGCGCCGGCTCGACGCTGTAGCTGAGCGTATCCTCGAAGGCGACGAGGCAGCCGGTGTCGACCAGCCAGTCGTCCTGCAGGTCGTAATGCAGGATGCCGCCCCAGGTGTTGAAGAAGAGGTCGCCCTGGCCAGTCGCGTGTTGCAGCACCAGCCCCTCGCCGCCGAAGAGGCCGCGCAGGCCCTCCCAGCGGGCTTTGAGGTGCACCGACTCTTCGGAGGCGACGAAGGCGCCGGCCTGCAGCACGATGCCGACCGAGCCGTCGAGGCGGACGTGCGAGAGGTCGCCGGCCGGGCCGGGGGCGAGCGTCAGGTTGCCCGCGCCTTCGTCGGTCCAATACGTGTTCAGGAACAGCGATTCGCCCGAGAACATGCGGCCGAGCGACTTCATCACGCCGCCCTTGGCCGAGGCCTTGAGCTGGACGTGGGCGTCCTTCCAGGCCATCGCCGAGGGCTCGGCGAGCAGCTTCTGCCCGGGCTGCAGCGTCAGGTGCAGGGCGGCGAAGTCGGGCTTGTGGTCGATGGAGAATTCGACGGTCATGGCGGAGCTCCTAGCCCTTGCGCGCGGGCAGCAAGGGGCCCAGGGTTTTGCCGAAGTCGGTCGGGTTGTGCGATTGCAGCCAGATGCGGCCGCGGCCGGTGACCCGCAGGGCCAGGCCCTCGCCGCCGACGAAGCTGCCGAGCAGGCTGTCGTTGGCCTTGGTCACCGCGAGCTGCAGCGTGTCCTCGTGGGCGACGACGTGGCTGGTGTCGACGATCATCTCGCCGTCGACGTCGACCGCCGAGATGGCGCCGAAGGTCGAGACCAGGACCGGACCGCTGCCGGTGCACTCGAGCCAGAACAGGCCCTGGCCACCGAAGAGGCCGACGGTCAAGCCCTGGTTGGTGGTCTTGGTCGCGACGCCGTCGCCCGAGCCGATCCACGCCCCGCGCTGCACCAGCAGCCGGCCGCCCTGCAGGGGCAAGATCGCGACGTCGCCGGGCAGCGCCGGGGCGAGTACGAGCTCTTGTCCGTCGTCCTGCGCGGTGAACGTATTCTGGAAGAAGTTCTCGCCCGAGAACATGCGCTTGATGCCTCCCATCAAGCCGCCGCCGCGGGTGTCGGTGGCGAGGTCGAAGCGGGTCGACATCGCGATCATCGCGCCGGGCTCGGCGACGAAGCGCTCGCCGCGCGACATCCGCACGATGGCGGCGGTGGCCGAGGGTTGGTTGACCAGGTCGATTTGCATCGTCAGCTCCTCTCTACCCCGGCAGGTAGGGCGAAATCCAGCCTGCGAAGGCGTCGAGGTTGCGCGTCTGCAGCCAGACCCGGCCCGGCCCGCTCGCTTCCATCACCAAGCCCTCGCCGCCGGCCAGGGAGGTGAAGATCGAGCCGGACATCCGGGTCCGCAGCGAGATCGTCGGCTCGTAGGCGACCAGGTGGCCGGTGTCGATCGTCAGCGGGCTGTGCACGTCGACCGCGACCAGCGCGCCGAAGCCGCCGAGCCAGACCTTGCCGCGGCCCGCGACCGTCAGCCGGAACAGGCCCTCGCCGCCGATCCACGACGCGAAGCCGGCCCACGCGACGCCGATATCGACGCCTTCGGTCGCCGCGATCAGCGCCCCCTCGGTCAGGCAGAGCTCGTTGCCGTCCAGGTCGAGCTCGAGCACGTCGCCCGGCGCCGGCTGGGTCAGCACCAGCTCGCCCGGGGCCTCGGCGGTGAACCAGTTCACGAAGAGCGACTCGCCGCCGAAGATCTTCAGCAGCAGCGCGGTGAAGAAGCCGCCGTTGAACGCCGCGCGGGGGCGAATCTGCGGGCTCCGCCGCACCATCGCCCCGGACTCGGCGCGCACCGTCTCTCCCGGCTCCATCGCCAGCTTGATGTGCGCAAAGCTCGGCTTTCCGGCGATCTCGGTCCTCATCGGTTCTCCTCCCCAGCCGGGCCGGTCTTGCCCAGCGCCGCCCGCAGCGCGGCCCACTCTACCTTCGGAGCGTCCGGCGCGGAATCCCGCAGCGCCCGAACCTCCGGCCGACTCGCCAACGCCCGTGCCGCCGCCACCCGCTCGGCATGCGAGGGGTGGGTCGAGAGCCACGCCAGCGCGGTGCTGTCGTCGCTCTTCGGGCTGTGCGCAGCCAACGTCTCGAAGAAGCCCGCGACCGCCTCGGGGTCCCAGCCGCCACGGGCCAAGATTCGCACCGCCTCGGCGTCCGACGCCTCCTCCAGCTCACGCCCGTAGCTGCGCACCTGCGAGAGCGAGAAGAGCTCCACCGCCGAGCCGAGCACGCCGGTGACGTCGCCCAGCGCCAGCTCGATGACGGCGATGACGCCCAGGCTCTGCGCCACGCTCCGCATCCCATGCCGGCCGGTGACGTGGGTCCACTCGTGCGCCAGCACCGCGGCGAGCTGCTCGGGCTTGTCGATCTGTTCGAGCAGGCCGGTGAACACAACGACGTAGCCACCCGGCATCGCGAAGGCGTTGACCGTCTCGCTGCGGACGATGGTGAGGTCGTAGCCGAGCGCGGGCATCGCGCTGCTGGCGACGATGCGCTGCATGATCGCGTCGATCGGCGCGCGCACTGCCGGCTCGGTGACGACCTTGCCGGTCGCGTCGGCCAGCACCAGCGGCTTGGCGGTGCTGCCCAGGGTCTGGTCGACCGAAAAGGGCAGCATCCCGACCAGCAACCCGGCCGAGCGCGAGAGCAGCCAGAGCGTGAGCAGCAGCGCCGCGGCGAAGCCGGCGATCGGCATCCAGAGCGAGCGTGGACCGTCGCGCAGCTTCTTCTGCAGCAGCTCGGCGTCGCGGGCGCCGACGTGGGGCAGCAGCAGCGCCCGCATCTCCGCGCCGCGGCCGTGCAGCACCCGTCCCGGGTGGCGCTCGTGCCGACAGAAGACGACGTGGCCGTCGGCGCCGCCGATCTCGAGCTGCAGCCCGGCGAGCGGCAGCGTCAGCTCCGCGCCGCCCTCGAGCGTGGCGACCAGGTCGGCGCCGCGGACGTGCAGCGTGGCCGGCGCGCGGCCGCCCTCGAGGCTGGGGTCGAAGACGCCCTGCATGGTGGTGCCCTGTGGTCCGGCTAGCGGACGTAGAAGCTGACGGCGGTCTTGGCGGTCGTGGTGTTGTAGAGCCAGTTCGTCGTGTCGATGTCGACCTGCTTGTACTGCGCGTCGCCCTTCTGCCAGACGCCGATATACGCCAAGTGCCCCGCATCCAAGCAGCCGTAACCGCTCTGGTTCCAGCCGGCGTGGCCCTTGAAGGTATTGCTGTTGCTGTCGCCGCCGTTCCAGCACCAGCCGTTGGTGCCCTTGCCACCGAGGCCGTCGCTCTGGCCTTCGCGGTAGGAATCGCTGGAGACGCCCTCGGCGTTGGCCGGTGCGGTCACGACCGTGATCGCGCTGGTGCCGCATTTGATGTTGGTGTCCCAGGTGGTGAAGAGCGCGTTGAAGGTCGCCTTGCCCTTCTGGCAGGCCGCGTCGAGCTTGACCTGGGCCTTGAGCTTGCCGTCGTAGCGCCGCTCGAAGAGCACCTCGGCCTTGCTGGTGTCGATGGTCCACCACGCCGGGCTCTTGTAGTCGACGAAGGGCGCCTTCACGTCACCGAGCGCCTTGGTGTCGGACCAATAGCCGTATTGCGTATTCCAGTTGTTGGCGTCGCCGCCGTAGACGGTGCCGACCAGGGTCCAGCCGCCGCCGTCGGTCTCCATATCGCAGAGCGCTTGGAAGGGCGCGGTGCCGCCGGGGCCGTCGGGGTCGAGCCAATAGACGTCCGATTTGCTCTGCGGCGAGAGGGTCAGCAGCGCCTTGCAGCTCTCGGCCGGGTTGCTCTTGCTGCCGGGGGCTTGGACGTAGAGGTCGAACCACTCCTGGCCGTTGCAGATCCGCAGCGCCTTGCGCGTATCGTCGAAGTAGGTGAAGCCCTTGGCCGCGGCGTCGCACGGCCGCGGCGCCTTCGTCGCGACGGTGTGCATCAGGCCCGCTTGCAGCTGTAGCGTCGCCTTCGCCGCGACCTTGCTGCTCGCCAGCACCTTGGCCGAGATCTCGAAGAGGTCGACGGTGCCGTCGGTCTTGTTCGTGAGCGAGCAGAGCTTGGGCGCGACCTGCGGCAAGCAGAACTTCGAGTCGGTGACGTCGAGGGTCCAGGTCCCCGCCGGCGACTTGCCGATCCAGGCGCCGAGGTCGCCGCTCTTCACCTTGTCGGGCGTCGGGAAGGTCAGCGTCACGGTCTGGCTCTTGCCGTCGCCGCAGGGGTCGCAGAGCGTGTAGCCGACCTTCTTGTCGTCGGGCGGCAGCAGGCGCATGCGCACGGTCGAGGGGTCGCTGTTGCTGAGCTTGACCGTCACGGTGAAGGTCTTGGCCTTGCCCCAATCGGGCACGATGAGGTTGAGGCTGAGGTCGCTGCCGGTGTTGTCCGGGATCGCTTGCGGCGTGGTGATGGAGACGCTCTCGTCGTAGACCGCGTCGAGCGTGCCGTTGGAGACCGCACCGAGCCCGTCGGCCGGCAGCGCCGCGGCGCCGGCGCCACAGACCAGCGAGCCGTCCGCCGCGATCCCGGTGACGACCTTGCCCGCGCCACAGCTCGCCGCCGGCAGCGTGACGCCGGTGAGCTTGCTGCCGTCGCCGACGAAGCCGCCGGCGGTGATCGTCTTGGCCACGACGTCGCCCGAGAACGTGCCGTTCTTCGCCTTGATCGAGTTGCCGCCGAGGTCGACGTCGCCGTCGAACTTCAGCTCGCTGACCGAGACGCAGCCGGTGCACGCCACGTCGAGCGCCGGGCCACCCTTGCTGCTCGACCCGGCGAAGTTCACCCCGAGCTTGGCGCCCGAGACTGCGCCGTTGGCGAGCTGATCGGCGCTGACGCAGCCGACGCAGCCGATGGCGCCGGCGACCACCGCGTAGGGCGCCGAGCGCAGCGGCTGCCGCGGCAGCTGCGGCTCGTTGCCGACCTGCACGCCGATCCAGCGCTCGCCGGCGGCGAGGACGGCGGCGTCGAGCGCCTTGGTCGCGCCGAGCGCCAGGCTGAAGCGACCACCGCTGACCTGGACCTTCAGCGGGCCTTCGCTCCAGAGCAGGTCCTTGCTCGCCGCGTCGGCGTGGAGCGAGACGGTGATCTCGTATTCGCCGTCGGCCGCCGGGGCACCACCGGTCGCGGTCAGCACACCCTCGAGCTCGGCCGTCGTCGGCACCGCGAAGGCAGCCGGGGCGGCGAGCAGGCAGAGCGCGGTGAGCAGCGCGGCGAGCGCCGAACGTCGGACTGCGACGGGTTTTGCAAGCGGTGTCGTGGTGTTCTGCATATCGGCCCTCCCGGTGCGAGGGTTGGAGGGTAGCTGGGTTGGGGCGATGGTTCCAGGCGTGGTTGTTGCGCCGTTCGTCCGGCTTCGTCGGGTCGATACGATGGAACCGATCGCGCTCTAAGGTGAATTCCAGCCGGACCACAACTCGATGCAGGGTTGGTCGAAGGCACCGCTGTCTGTCCTGGCCTCACATGACGCGGACACGTCGCCCCGGCAGCCGCACGCACCACTGCATCCGGCAAGCCCCAGCCCGCTATCTCCGTGGTCGCACGCATTCCAATCCAACCGACCGCAAACCGCCCGGTCGGAAACATCGAAATTGCCGAAATTGTCCACCGAGTAGTAGCCGTCCGTCCCGCAGAACAGCCATCCAGAATCACCGAGCCGCAGGACCAACTGCGGGAACGAGGGTAATGCAGTCGCGTTGGCGCCCGCAAGCGATCCATCTGGCCGTAGCCGCAGCACCCAAGCTGGTACTGCATTGCTCCACATCCAGTAGTTGCCAAGGCCCAAGACGACCAACCGCTCCCCATGATTGCCGATGCCCATGCCAGCCAAGCCCAGCCAGTCCCCTTTTACGCGCGCCAATGGTAGACTCACCGGAAGCCTGATGAGGGAATGAGAGAGAACCTGGTGCTGTTGGCTGAGCGTGACAGTCGCGAGCGCATCCGAAACGAGCCAACCGAACTTGTCAGTCGTCTTGACCGGTTGTGACTCGATCAGCGACGCGACGACCAACCGTCCTTCAAGATCCTCCGCCCACCGCCAGCCGTTTGCCGTCGACGTGCGCCCCGGCAAGCTCACGCAATGATCCACGTCGTTCACACAGATGATCGGACTCGACGGACTGAACACCCGTTGCCCTTCGTGCCAGACAACGGTCGAGTCCGAAAGCAGCTTCTCGCGGAATACGACTCCGCGGTGCAAGTCGTATTCCCAGGGCGGCGACGGGCACTCCATCGAGGTCACGCCCAGTCCCTCAGGCTCGAGCATGATCGGACAGCCGTCGGACGTGGCGAATTCGAGTTTGTTCGTTGTGACGACATCTTGCACGGACCACACAGAGGTTTCGTGGTCGACAATGGGCTCTCCGGATGGGCCAATCTTGTGACGACGCCAACGTACATTCGGAGCCGGCAAATCTGTACCCGATCTTGCCTTGGTGACGCAACTCATGGGTAGCCACGAGTAGGACACGACCACGCTCTTGTCGCTCAGTATTCGGGGTCGATGTAGTTTGAATGATCTCGGACCGATCCGTCGCTCTTCGACGACATCGCACTTCTGATCGCTAACTACGAGTGTGTCGACGAGAGTCGTTGTTGGTGCGGACTCGTGTGCGCTGAATTGCCACAGACGAATCTTGTAGGTGGTCTCGCTCGTCCCAGTTTTCTCGGCATGGACGACCACCACGGAGGCGACAGCGCCTTCATCCGCACCCTCCATCGCGAACAGTTCGGCGGTTGCCTCTGGCGCTCCCTCGGAGTCCGTTGTCCACGACCCCACGAGCCCATCGGAGGCGCGCTGAACCTCGCAGGAATCATCGAGGAACACGCCCAGGCCGTGATCGGTCGAGACGCAAGGGCGAATCGGTCCATCAGGCGGCCAGATGGGTCCGCAGGCGGCAGGACGTGGTACGAACGTTGTTGAAGACGGTTGTGTACATGAGCCAAGCAGCGACGCCACCGACAAGATTACACCCATGCGGCATCTGTTGTTGGCTACCGTGGAGCTGAGGGGTCCCCTCGTTTGCACAACCGCCTCCTGGGCTTGACCTGCGACCCACGTGACTCCGAGCCTGCCGGCCTTTCTCGAGGAAGGCAACGATGGCGAAGATCACGAAACGAAAAGGTGCGCTACTGCTCGCAGCCCGGGCGCGCGGGCGATGCGTCCGGGCGGGCGCGGGACGCCGCCCACGGCTCCCAACCCTGTCCCGCCCGTGTCGCGAGAAGAGGCGACGGCGACGGTGATGTCGATGCTGGGGCAGGACATCCACGCAGCCCGCGTGGCCTCGCTCGGGGCCGCAGCGATTGGCACCGTGGCGGCTGGCTCGCTGTGCATCCACGCCATCGGAGGCGGGCCCGCTGCCGTCGCTGCGCTGAACGACAAGCACGCCATCAGCAGGTCGACCGGTTGCTCGCACAGAGCCGGGTCGATGTCTGGCGCCTGTCCGAGCGCTGGGTGCCCTTCGTCGTCGGCAACCGCGACGAGGTCGTGGTCAACTTGGACTGGACCGAATTCGACGCCGACGACCACAGCATGTTGGTCGCGAGCTTGCAGACCAGCCACGGGCGCGCGACGCCGCTGCTGTGGAAGACCGTCGACAAGTCCGCGCTCGAGGGGCGGCGCAACGACTACGAGGACGAACTGATCAGCCGTCTCGCCGCGGTGATGCCGGCAGACGTCAAGATCACCTTGGTCACTAACCGCAAATTCTCCGACAACAAGCTCTACGCGCTGCTGAAGGGAGAGTACGGATGGAACTACCTGATCCGCTTCCGAAGGTTCGTGACGGTGACCGACAGCGAAGGCACCTCGAAGAGCGCGCGGGAATGGCTCGACAACAAGAAAATACGCGTGCTGCACAGAACAACCGTGACCACACGGCACTGCCCGGTGTCGACCATCGTTCTGGTCTACGACAAGGCCATGGCGGAGCCCTGGTGCATCGTCTGCGGCGACCCCGCCATCACGGCCGCGCAGGCCAAGAAGCTCGACGGCAAGCGCTTCTCCTGCGAGGAGACGTTCCCCGACCTCAAGGACCTGCGCTACGGGATGGGGCTGAAGTGGACCTCGCTCCGGCTCGCCGAGCGCCGCGACCGCGTGATGCTCTTCGGCGTCCTCGCTCACGCGCTGGTCACCCTGCTCCGGGCCGCAGGCGAACGCGCTGGCTTGGATCGCCTGCTCAAGAGCAATACCGCCAAGAAACGAACCATGTCGCTGTTTCGACAGGGACTTCGCTGGTACGAACTGCTGCCGAACATGCCCGAGGAGCGGCTGTGCTTGCTCATGGAGGCCTACCATGAAGTGCTGCTCGAGCATGAGATTGCCAAGGACGTTCAGTGGGTTATCCAAACGATGGGATGCGTCAGGGTCGTAGTAGCCGAAAGACGGCGGATTGGTCAGAGGTACCCCCAAACGATATGTGCACTGAGATTCCCGCTCGTTGGATAATGGATCGAGCACTTCGCCGCTTCATTCCTGGCTGCAGAATAATGTATCCTGATTAGCCTCTTGATGCACCTTGTATTTTGTTTCGTCAGTCGATACAAGCGATGAGTCTGCATAGGTACGATTGTTGCACCATTTGGTGAAAATGCGGCCTGGATCCGGTGGCCAACCATCCTACAATGTTTGGTCTCGCAGACACATCGTCGCAACTGATGCCGAGCCTTCCGATGAATGTATGAAAGGAGGTGGTGGAGTGGTCCGGGAGAATCACCAATCTCACCTCGTTGCCAGCTTGCACACGGCGGTTTAGGTGCGCCTACGTGTGCTGGTGGTTTGGGAATCCAAATTTCACGCGCTGGCTGGTGCTCAGCCTCAAGTGAATGCTTCGCCTCTAGCATGAGAGCATGAATACTCTCCTGAATGCTCACATCAATTGGACTATCAGGCTCAACCACACCTGAAAGGCGACCATTAGATCTGGAACTTATCTCCACCCAGCCATCCCAAACCTGAACGAAAATCTGCAACTGTGACTGAGGGTTGCCCGCAAGATCGACAATTCGCTTTGGATCGCAGCGATCCGATCGATCACAAAGCGTCATCATTGACTGTAAGAACGTGGCAGATAGCGGCTTTTCCACTCGATCCCTATTCGGCCATATCAATGCCACCAGCAAGAGAAGCCAGGTCATGGCTTTGTCCATTTGGATATCCATCGCGAACCGTCTGACTCCGCTGCGACAATCCGGATCACATTCATGTCGTTTGGCAATGGAAACTCAGCGGCTTTGGAATCCCAAAGAATCGGCCCAAGCAGGTGTTTCACTTCGCCGTCAAATTGCCCTTGAACGAATACGGTGGAATTGTGAGGAGCAAGGTTGAGTGTGATAGATTCGCCAAACCCTGGAGACAGGCTCCAAGTCGGATAGTCAACATAAGGTCCATGATCGACTCGCACCCTTGCTTCCTCCCGCTCTTCCGGCTCGACCCTACGCCGCTCGCTGGGCTCCGGCAACCGAGAATTGGGCTCCGTTGGAGGCCTCGGCGCTGCTGATCATGGGCTCGACGGGCATTCGCCCTACGGCGCTGCCTGGCGTCGGCGGCGGATTCGCGACGCTGCGGAGGCGAGCTTGGGCGCTCGGTGTGTGGCTCGTGCCCTACTCGTGCTGGAACTCGGGGTCGAGGACGACGCGGCGGGTGTCGTCGTCTTCGTCCAGCCTGTCCAGACCGGCAGTCACATGCGACTGACGACGGAACGGAACGGTCAGCATCACGTCACTATGCCAGTTCACGACCCGCTCGAGTTCGGCACGCTGCGTGCGATTGTCGACGCCGCGGCACGCCACCATGGAATGACACCCGAGCAGGTCCTCTCCGGCTTGCGCTAGCGCCGCGATCAGACCCGCGCCTTCGCGCTCCGTTGACACCCCCCCGGCCCTCGGCGACCTTGCCGGCAGCTGCGCCCGGCCGCTTCGGGACGCACGGAGCCCCAATGACCGCGATCGCTTTCCGTTGGCACCGCCCGCAGCCCGTGCGCGCCCGCCGGCTCGCCGCGCGCGCCGTGTTGCTGGTGTCGCTCTTCGCTGCCGCCGTCGCGCTCTCGCCGCGCGCCGCGCTCGCCGTGGAGCCGGTGCTGCCGCCGTCTGCCGCGACGCAGGTGACGGCGCTCCTCGCGCTCGACCGCTGCTGCCGCTTGCCGGATGGGCTCCGCCGACAGAGGCCGCGGCCGCCTCGGGCTGTTGCTCTCCCGGCTTGCTCTCGACTGTGAACGACGACGCCCCCGATGGCACAGCAGGGTTGGTCAGGTGGATACGTCGGGTGGATACACTTTGATGGCACGGAGGGGCTGCTCGGGTGGATACAAGTGCTCGGCACCTCGCTGGCTTCGCACGGCGGGGTTGCTCGGGTAGATACCTTTCGCCCGACGCTTCGGAACTCGGGGTCCACGGCGGGCTCGCTTTTTCGGCGTTGAAGGGTTCGTTGCGTCGTGGTTCTACTCGTCGTCGCGCGACACGCAATGCACGACGAGATTGCGAATGTATTCGGGCTCTTTCAGGGGTACGACCCATTCGTCGTAGCCGACGCGCCGCTCCAAGGGCATCCAGTCATGAGCATACGGAGACCACCACAGCGACGATGAAAGCCATCTCTCCCAATGGTGGTGCTCAGGCAACATCAGCGCGTCCCAGACTTCTCGGATGTCTGGGACGCGCCAAGCTTCGACGCCGTCGATCTTCAAGGAAGCGCAATACGCTTCCGCCTCGGCCAGCGAGTTGTAGCCGGACGTTCCCGCGACCTGCCAGTGTACGCCTGTCCAGAGATCGAGGACGCTCTCGCCGCTCGGCGATGGCCGCTCGCGCGACCGAATGGAAGGGGGTACGTAATCGTGCTCGCCTGGAGGAGCGGGGGAGAAGAACGGGTGCGGCCCGCCGCGGACGCAGATTGTTCGTCCCTTCCAATATTTTGAGAGCGGAGCGCGGATATCGAAGGGGGACACGAGCCAAAGCTCGGTCGACCATAGCCAAGTCTCTCTCAAGTCCGCTCCATTCGAAAAAGGACCTTGCAGGGCCAACTCCGTAGCTGTCGAGTAGTCTACGATCGAGAGCAACTCCGGGATGCTAGGAAGGCGCCAATCATCAAATCCTGCCCACTTCGAATCCACACATCGCCGGTACGCATCCCCCCATGCTTCCCTTGATTGCGAAACCTGCAGATCCCATCCCAGGCCGGTCCGAGCATCCTCTAGCACCGCCTCTCCTGCCGGGTGCGACCACTTGAGCGTCGTCGTGGGATCGTCCGGAAGCTTGCCCCAGGACGCGACGGAAGCCACGCAGGCCGACCGAAGCTGGCACCGGTCGATCACGGGGACACACGACCAACCCATAGGGCACGAGTCGTCCTTGTTGAGCTCCCAGCATCTCGGGCTCTCCGCAATGTACCCCCATGACTGCTCTTTGGGATCTAGGCTGCAGCCTGCGTCGTCGACATCCGCGCCTATGTCCGCGCTCACTTCCGCAATCGCGTTGACGTCTGCGACTGGCTCGCTCTCTAAGACGACGTCGGAGTCTATATCTGCAGACGGCGGAGACTGCTCGAAACAACCGGAGGTCACCAATACGAAGATCGCGAGGCACAGCACCCAAGTCGTCGATTGCTGGTGATCGGCGAGCGTTCCCATGGCTCAGTTGCCTCCCGGCCCCTTCTTCGACCACACTTCGAGCGCAGCCTGCCAGCTCTCCCGGGCCGCCCAATGGACTACACCGCCACCGTCCGGCAGGGTCTGTAGCTCGACGTCCGTCGCAAGAAAGATCGGCTTGGGTTGAATGGCCATCGGCTTGCTCGTCTGCTGCGGAGCGGCTGGTTGCTGCGGAGCCGCTGGTTGCTGCGGAGCCGCTGGTTGCTGCGGAACCGCTGGTTGCTGCGGAACCGCTGGTTGAATCCCCTCGAAGGTGTGAGCCATGGGGGGCGATGTCAAGTGGCTTCGTCGTCGCATCGTCGCCTCGTCGCCCAGTCGCCGAATTCGGAATTGTATCTGTGTACAGCGAATTGCCGGGCGCTCCCTCGGCCGCTACCCGGCGTCGCACGGGCGCACGGCCCGACCGAGAGGCAACGGATGACCGAACTTCACTTCGTGGAGGAGCCCGATGTCGAAGGTGGCTGGATCGCCCGTGCCGTCGGCGCGGACATCTTCACTCAGGCCGATTCCCTCGAAGTCCTCGACGATATTGTCCCCGACGCTGTCACCTGCCATTTCGAGCCGGATCGGATGCCCAAGCTGATACGTCTGCACATCGTGCAAGACCGCGTCCTCGCGGCATGAGGTTGCCGCGCGACGTCAGCGGTCGGGACCTCGTGCGGGCAT
>JACKFC010000043.1 GCA_020632665.1 Deltaproteobacteria bacterium | reverse complement strand
CACAGCAACGGCTTCTACGCCCAGGCGTGCGGCGATCCCGGCTGGGAGGCGCGCTACCACGAGGCGATCGCCCTGGTGACGCCAGAGGACGTCCGCCGCGTCGGTCGGCAATGGCTGCGTGGCGACCAGGTCCACGTCGTCCTGCTCATGGGCAAGGCGGCGAGCGAGGCGCTGGCTGCCGACGGCAGCGTCGCGTTGCCCGACGAGGCGGCGCTGCTCGCCGGCGCAGCCAAGATCGGCGCACCGGCGCAGGCGCCGGCCGGCGAGGTCCGCGGCGCTTCCGAGATCCGCAACGGCGTGCACCACCTGACGCTCTCGACCGGCGACCGCTTGCTCGTGCTGCCCGACCCGACCGTGCCGGTCTTCGGCGTGCGGATGGCCGTGAGCGGCGGCCAGCGCGAGGAGGACGCCGCGACGGCAGGGCGCGGCAGGATCGGCGCCGAGCTGCTGACCCGCGGCACCAGCCAGCGCTCGGCCGACGCGATCTCGATGGCCGTCGACGCGATGGCCGGCGAGATCGCCGCCGTCTCGGGCCGCAACTCGATCGGCATCTCGATCGCTGGCCTCTCGCAGCACCGCGAAGCGATGCTCGGCCTGGCCCTGGAGAGCCTCGGCGACTTCGTGCTGCCCGAGGCCGAGCTCGAGGTCGCCCGCAAGGCGCAGCTCGAAGAGATCCGCCACCAGCAAGACGCCCCGGCGCGACAAGCCTTCCGCGCTGCCGGCGCCGCGCTCTTCGGCGCGCACCCCTACGGCCTCGATATCCTCGGCAGCACCGAGAGCGTCGGCGCCATCCGCCGCGAGCCCCTCGCTACCTGGTTGCGCGGCCGCCTCGCCCCAGGCCACGCCGTCTGGGCCGCATGCGGCGACGTCGACCCCGAGTGGCTCGCCGCCCGCCTCGAGGCCGGCCTGCCGCGCGACCGCGAGGCGCTCGCGCCGCCGACGCCGCCCACTGGCAGCCTGCCGACCGAGGTGCTGCGGCCGCGGCTCTCCTCGGAGAAGGCGCAGAGCCACGTCGTCCTCGCCTTCCCCGGCACCCGCCTCGACGCGCCCGACCGCTTCGCGCTGCAGGTGCTCTCGGCGGTGCTCGGCGGGCAGGGCGGCCGGCTCTTCCTCGACCTCCGCGACAAGCAATCGCTGGCCTACTCGGTCGGCGCCAGCAGCAGCGAAGGCGTCGATCGCGGCAGCTTCTCGTTCTATATCGGCACCGCGCCGGACAAGGTCGACGCTGCCCTGGCCGGCCTCTACGCCCATATCGAGCGGGCCCGGAGCGAGAAGGTCGACGCCGCCGAGCTGGACCGCGCGCGGCGCTCGCTGGCCGGTAGCTACGCGATCGGCCTGCAGCGCAGCGGCTCGCGCGCGACCGCGCTCTGCCTCGCCGAGCTCTACGGCACCGGGACGGGCGGCTGGCAGGCCGAGATCGACGCCTACCTGGCGGTGACGGCGGAGGACGTCCTCGCCGCTGCGCAGCGTTGGCTCACGGTCGGCAAGCACGTCGAGGCCATCGTCGGCCCGAACGGCTGAGCGGCGGCAGCGGGGGGCTCAGGCGACGTCGGCGAGCAACTCGTTGACGCGGTCGGAGAGTTCCTGCTGGCGGAAGGGCTTCTGCAGGAAGTTGGCCGGGCCGCCGAGCTCGCGCTCGACGCCGGAGATATCGGCGTAGCCGGAGACGAAGAGCGTCTGCAGCGTGGTGTTGCGCGTCATCAGCTCGCGGGCCAGCGATGGGCCGCTACGGTGCGGCAAGCAGACGTCGGTGACCAGCAGATGCCAGGCGTTGGGATCGCGCGCGGCGATCTCCAGCGCCGCTTCGGCGCTCGCGGCCTCGACCACGTGCAACCCGAGGCGACTCAGCACGCGGGCGACCATGCGGCGCTGCATCGGCTCGTCTTCGACCACCAGGACCGAGGTCTTCACGCTGTTGGTGGTGCGGCGGAACGGTGAGGTCTGCGTCGCCTCGCGTGGCCGCCGCGTACTCGGCACCAAGACCGAGGCGACCGTCACGTCGGCATCGCGGCCTTCGACCCGGAAGACCAGCCCGGCCGCCCGCGACGTCGACTCGAGTCGACGCACCGAGCTGGCGCTGAGTTCGCCGCCGTGCAGGGCGACCTCGATCGCGACCGCGCCGACGTGGGTGGCGTCGCGGCTGCGGAGGACGACCTGGCGCGGCGCCTCGTCCTGGCAAGCCTCGACCAAGATCTCACCGATGACGCTGCGCAGGCGGCGTGGATCGACCGTGCCCCACGGCCGGCTCGCGTCGCTGACCGCCGAGATCGCTACGCCCGGTCCGAGCAGCGCGCGCCCGAGCGGTTCGAATTCCACGACGAAATCGTTGAGGTGCAGCGCGACGGCGCGCTGCCCACCGGCGGTGGTGAACGACTCCATCTGCTCACCGAGCAGACGCATCCGCTCGATCGCGGCCTGGGTCGCGACCAGATCGCGCCGCGCTTCGGGGCCGGCACCCATGCCGAGCAAGCGAACGTGACCGTCGAGGACCGAGACCAGTTGGTGGAATTCGCGGCCGATCGCGGCCAACGCGCGGAGCCGCGCGTCCACCAGTGGCGGGACCTCTCCGCCAGAGTCGGCATCGGCGTCGCGTCGTAGCCGACGCGTCACACCGGCGATCAGGTTCGCGAGGCGCTCGAGCGCGTTCTCGTCGGTCCGGCTCGGCGGGGCCGTCGAGCCGAGGTGCCCGACGACCAGCAGACCCATGCGCTGGCCGCCGAGCATCAGCGGCAGCGCGGTCAGCGCATCGAGCGAGAGGCCACGCATCGCGGCTTGGGTGAGCTCGGTGCCCTCCGGCAGCGCCGCCGCGGGGCCTGCCCAGATCGGCCCGTGGCGCTCGACGTGCTTGCCGAGTTGGGGCAGCAGATCGAGCCGCGTCGCGAGCGAATCGGCCGCCAAGGCGTCGAGCGGTCGCCCTTCGTGCCAGCCGACCCACGGCGTCAACTCGCCGCCACCAACGTCGCGGAAGACCAGCATCAGGCCCATCTCGAAGGTATGGGCGAAGCTCGAGATCGCCGTCTGGACGGCGCTGTCGAGCTCCTTGCGGTCGACCGAGGCGAGGTGGGTCGCGAGGCCGAGCAACATCGAGTCGGCGCGCCGCGCTGCGGTCCGCAGCGGCGGGTGCACCGCGTGGTCGGTGGAGTGCGTTTCGGTCGAGCGTTCGGCCCCGCGGATCGCCGCGCCGAGCTCCATCGCCTCGATCAGCATGGTGTCGCCGCGCTCGAGCGCGTTGGAGAGGGCGCGCTGGGTTCGCGCGAGCAGCTCGCCGCCGTCTTCGCTGACCTGGATGATGCCGTCGACGCCGATGTCGACCAGCGCTTGGCTGGAGCGGGCGTCGCCGTCCTCGACCACGGCGAAGAGCAAGCACTTGCGGGTCACGTCGCGGATCGCGCGGGCGGTTGCGGCGGCGAGGGCAGGGTCGCTGACGCCGTCGAGGACGACCACGTCCGGCGTCACGGTCTCGACGACCGTCCCGGCGGATTCCAACTCGGCGGCAATTTGGACCGAGCATCCGCTGGCATGCAGGGCTCGCCAGCACGCGCGGGTCACGCGATCGTCTCTTGCCACCAGCACGGCACGCATGGTTCTGATCCTCGACTCGGCAGGCTCCGCTGCAGATGTCTCATCTTGATGCTAGCCGCGAGCCGAGTCATGCTCAACAGGTCTTTCCTGTCCGATCCGCCCAGATCGGACCGTAGCTTCTCCCCTCCCGGACCGCATGCAACAAATTGCCCCCGACGCCGAACTGGACGTCCTCTTCGTCGAGGACGAGCCCGACAATCGGCTCGTGCTCATGGCGCGTTTCGCTGCAAAGCTGCGCTGCGCCGCCGCAGCGGACGCGGCCGAGGCGCTGGCGTTGCTGGAGACGCGTCGGGTCGCGGTCCTCGTCTCGGACCAGCGCATGCCGGGCATGACCGGCATCGATCTCTGCGAGCAGGTCCGCGATCGCTGGCCCGAGATGCGCCGGATCTTGCTCACGGCCGATAGTGAGCGGGCGTCCGCGATCGACGCGATCAACCGTGGCGGCGTGCACCACTACGTCGACAAGCCATGGCAGCCGCAGCGACTCGACTCCCTGCTGCGGGCCGAGATCGCCGAGGTCCGCGCCGGTCAGGCCGGCCGCGCCTTGCACCAGTCCTTCCTGGACCGCGAGCGTCTCGCCGCTGCCGACGCGATGCGCCGTGAGCTGCTGCACGATCTCGCCTCTGCCACGTCGGTCGCCGATCTCGGCTATGACGCGGTCGCCGACGCGTGCGCGGCGCTGCCGCCGACGCTGCCGCCAGACGTCCTTGCCGACTTGCGCGAAGGCCTCGCGGCGCTGCGTCAGGGCCTGGACTACGTCGGCAAGCTGCAAGCCGATCTGCGCGCCGCGGTCCGCACCGAGCGGCAGCCGCGGCAAGAGCGGGTGGGGGAGCTCATCGAGCTCGGTTTGCGGCTGACCGGCGCCCACCGGCGCGGCGACATCCGCCGCAGCGGCGCGCTCGACCGCGTGATCCACGTCGATCGCGTCGCGGTCTGCCGCATTTTGGTGAACCTGCTTTCCAACGCCTGCGAGGCGGCCGAGGGCAGCGGCAAGCCGGTTCGGGTCGAGATCGAGGCCATCATCGACGCCGCCGCGCCGGGGCACGAGCCACGGATGTGCGTGGCGGTCGAGGACCACGGCCCGGGGATCGATCCCGCTGTGCGCGAGCGGATCTTCGATCGCGGCTTCACCACCCGAAAGCAGGGCAACGGCTTGGGGCTGCCGCTGGCGCGCGATCTCGCCCGGCTCGAGGGTGGCGACCTGCGCTTGGCGCCGCCGATCCATGGCAGCGGCACCCGCTTCGAGCTCTGCCTTCCCCTGGCGGACGAGGTCTAGATGGGCACAGCCTTCGACTTCGCGCGGGCCTATCCGGTCCTCTACGTCGACGACGAGGTCGACAACCTGCTCGTCTTCCGTGCCACATTCCGCGACGAGCTCGAGGTGCTGACGGCGTCGAACGGCGCCGAGGCGCTGGAGGTCTTGCGGCGCAACCCCGAGATCGCGGTCTTGCTCACCGATCAGCGGATGCCGGGCCTCACCGGTGTCGACCTCTGTGAGCGGGTGCGCGATCTGCACCCCGAAGTGCAGCGGATGTTGGTCACGGCCTACTCGGACCGCGAGGTCGCGATCGCGGCGATCAACCGCGGCGGCGTCGGCCGCTATATCGAGAAGCCGTGGGACGCGGTGCAGCTGCGGCAGATCTTGCGCGACGCGGTCGCCCGCGCCCACCTCGAGCGGATGGTGCGTCGACTGCGCAGCGCGATCCTCGACAAGGAGCGCCTGGTCGGGGCCCACGCCGCCAACGT
Source organism: Deltaproteobacteria bacterium (assembly GCA_020632665.1). GTDB lineage: Bacteria > Myxococcota_A > UBA9042 > UBA9042 > UBA9042 > JACKFC01. The sequence continues at coordinate 27,279 of JACKFC010000043.1, read as the reverse complement.
GCGGCTGCTGCAGGACCTCGCCCACACCAACGCCTCGATCCAGGCCTGCTGCGTCAAGCTCGAAGACCTCGCGCCGCGGCTCGCCGGCGAGATCGACGCCGAGATCTGGGCCCTCTACCACCGCGATGTCCGCGAGCTGCGCCGCTACGTCGACTATATGCGGGCGCTGGAGCGGCGCGGCGGTGACCTCGGCAGCGACAGCCACGGTCGCCCGGACTACCAACTCCACGCCGCCGACGGCCTGCTCGACACCGTCGTCGAGTTGGCTCGCCACGACCTCGAGGGCAACGCCCGGCTCTCGGTCTATTGCCCGCCGGGGGCCTCGGTCTGGGCCGACGCCACCGACGTGGCGCGCATCCTGATCAACCTGGTGCGCAGCGCGGTGGCGGCCCTGCAGGGAGCACGCCGGCGCGGTGGCTCGATCGCGATCGAGGTCCAGCCCGAGGGAGGCACCGTCCGCTTCCAGATCACCGACGACGGCCCGGAGATCTCCTCCGCCGCCGCGGCCGACCTCCTGGCCGGCGTGGGCGATGATTGGCGCCGCGTCGGCGTCGCCGTCGCCCGCGAATTGGCCCTCGCCAACGGCGGCCAGCTCGACCCGCTGCCACGTCAGCCACAAGATCAGCCGAATCGTTCCGGCTGGCTGCTGACCCTTCCGGCACAGGAGCCGCGTGGACCCGAGGGAGCATGAGGCCTGGCCGCCGTCGCTCGAGTGAGCCGACCGAGCTGGTCGAATGGCCCAATCGGCCGGCCCCCGGCTATGCAGTCGCGCCCTCGCGCATCTCGCTCTTCGCCCGACTTTCCGCCACCGGCCTGCCGATCGCCGTCGAGCGCCTCGGCTTGTACGAGGTGAGCTGCCGGCTGCAGGCCGCCGCCGTCGCCAGCCACGGCAACGTGATCCCGGCGGACGGGGAGCGTTGCTCGCTGACCCTGATCTTGGGCTACCGCACGCTCGGGCCCTTCGCCGCCGTGGTGCATCACGACTCCGACGCCGCAGACAACCTCGTTCTCCGCTGCTGCCTCGACCACCAGGACCACGCGGCGGTGGTCGCGCTGCAGGACGTGCTCATCTCCCTGCGCGCGCGCGGCGCGCTGGTCCCTTCGCAAACCATGATCGCCCGCACCAGGGTGCTCACCGACCCCGATCGCGTGCGGCATCAGCTCCGCGCCCTCGCCGGCTACGGCGCCCCCGGGCTGCTGCTGCCGGCACATGGCGTACCGTGGTCGGTGCGGCTCGTCGATTGCGATCCGAAGGCCGAGCTCGCCCTGGGCTTCGAACTCCGCGGCCCGCCGCCCGAGCCGGGCTTTCACCTCGAACTCTGCGGCTACAACGCCGTCTTCCGCATGGTCGCCGCCCGCGGTGCCGAGCACGATGGGCTGCTGCGGGTCACGCTGCCGGACGAGTTGGCCCAGGTTCGCCGCCGCTGGCGCCGTCGTGCGCAGGCCCCCGATGGCCTGGCGATCGCCTACCGACACCCCCGTTGGCCCGGTCACGAGCAGGTCCGCCGGCTGCGTGACGTCAGCACCCACGGCCTCGGCGTGTGGGCTTTCCCCGAGGCAGATCTGCTCGACCCCGGCACCAGCCTGCGCAACGTCGCCATCCTCTACCGCGGCGAGGTCGTCTGCGAAGGCGACGCCGTCGTCCACCACCTCACCGAGCTCCCCGTCACGCTGCACCAAGGCGGCGAGGCGCTCTGCGGCATGCGCTTCCAGCCGACGTCGACCGGCGACGACGCGCGCTGGCTGAACCTGGTCCACCACCTGCTCAACCCGAATACCCGCAGCGGAGCGAGTTGGAGCTTGCAGTCGTGGTCGGTCTATCAGGATTCCGGCTATTTCAACCTCTCGGGCAAGGAGCCGCAGCAATTCGAGCGGCTGCGCGGATCGTTCCGCGAAGTCAGCCGGGGCCTGGACGCGGCACCCTGGCTGGGCTGCCAGGCCGTCTGGCCCTCCGACCGTGGCGTCGAGGCGACCTTCACCTTCGTCAAGGTCTACGCCGGGACGTGGTTCGGCTATCAGTTGGCGAAGTCGCCCGATCGCCCCGATCCCGAAGTGGCCGAGCCGCGGCGGGTGCTGCGCGAGCTGTATTTCCGCGTCTTCGAGCATATGCAGCACGATCGTGAGCTGAATTGGGTCGCCGGCTACCTCGAAGCCAGCGTGTCTTGGAACCAAGTCGCACAATTCGCCTGGGCGCAGGAGCAGCTGTCGAGCGGCGACGCCTGCCTGCTCGACTTCCACCTGATGGAGGGCTCGGTCGGTGATTTCACCGCCGCCGCGCCAGAAGGGATCCGCCTCGGCGCCGCCGACGAGGGCGCCCGCGACGCCTTGCTCGACCACCTCGCCGCGACGCGGCCGCACGCCTTTCGCTCAGCGCTGGACCTGACCCCCGAGGCGCTCGACTTCGAGACGATCCGCCGCCTCTGGCAGAGCGCCGGGTTGCGCCGTGAGCGCGGCCTGGTCGCCGCCTACGACGCCGAGGACCGGGCGGTGGCCGTGGCCGTGGTCGAGATCGGCGAGACCGGCGCGAGCCTCTTCTCGCTGCTCGACAGCGTCCGCCTCTTCGCCCTGGCCGAGGACGGCGAGCGATGCTTCCCGGCGCTGCTCGCGTCTGCCGCGCACAGCTTCGCCGGGCAGAACAAGGAGCGCTTCGTCGTCTACCGCGAGCGCTGGGACGCCGAGGCCGCCCTCGCCACCGGCCTGCGCGACCTCGGCCACGGCAAGTTCTGGGCGATCCGCCGCGAGCTCCTCCCCGACTTCCTCGAACACGTCGCCGCGCTGCTGCCTCCGCGGCAGACGCCCTTGGCGCGACGCGTGGCGACGGTCTAGGCTGGTGGCATGAGCGACGACGCAGCCCTGGTCCAGCAGCAGGCCGCGGAAGAGACCTCGCCCGGTCTGGTCAACACCCGCGCCTTCGACGTCTTCTGGGCTTTTCTGCAATCGCGGGGGGTGGCGAAGGAGACCGTCGTCGACGCGATCGTGCGCGACGAGGACATCCCGCGCGCCGACCTCGTCACCGCGCACAAATGGGTCGACTACCGCGTGCTGTGCGCCGTCGAGCAGCAGGTCGCCGCCGCCTTGCCCGACGAACCCGACCTCTTTCGCGCCATCGGCCGCTCGATCGGCAAGAGCGGCGGCCTCGGCTTCCTCGGCAATACCTCGCGCGCCATGCTCGGCCCCGCCCTGGTCTACGGCGCCATCCCCGGGATGATGCGGCGCTTCCTCTTCGCCTTCTTCCAGGCCAGCTACCACCAAGTCGAGCCAGGCGTGCTGCGCGGCAACTACCACTTCCAGCCCGGCTGCCCACCGACCCAGGCCTTCCTCGAGACGGCGGCGGGCGTCCTCTCCAGCGTGCCGGCGATGCTCGGCGCGCCACCGGCCGATGTGCAGATCGAGCGCGTCGCGCCGCTCTCGGTGGTCATCACGGTGCGGGTCGAGCAATGGCCCGGCGCGCTGGGCCGGCTCCGCGAGCTGTGGCGGCGCATCCGTCTGCGCTTCGCCTCCCGGCAGGAGATGATCGAGGGCCTGCTCGCCACGCACGACGAGCTGCAGCAGCGCGTCGCCGAGCTCGAGAGCCTCCGCGCCGGCCTCGCCCTGCAGGTCGCCGAACGCACCGCCGCACTCGAAGCCGCCAAGAGCGACCTCGCCAACAACGTCACCCAGCTCGAAGCCGCGAGCTCCGCCCAGAACCGCTTCTTCACCAACGTCAGTCACGAGTTCAAGACCCCGCTGACGCTCATGCTCAGCGCCGTCGAAGAGCTCGAACGCGGCGAGCGCAGCCCGAAACAAGCGGCGGCGGCGTTGCGTCGGCACGCCGGCAGCCTGCTCGGCCTGATCAACGAGCTGCTCGATTTCGCGCGCATCGACTCCGATCGGATGCCGCTGCGGCCGAGCCGCTTCGACCTCGCCGACGTGCTCAGTGCGACCCTCAACGATATCGAGCCCTTGGCGAGCGCGCGCTCGCTGACGATGCGGCAGCACTGGCCGGAGGAGCGGCTGCCCGTCGAGCTGGACCGGACGCTGGTGACGCGCGCGGTGCTGAACCTCGTCGTCAACGCGATCAAATACATCCGGCCCGGCGACACGATCGAGGTCCGCGCCCGCGCGGTCGGCGAAGATCGCGTCGCGATCGAGGTGATCGACACCGGCCCCGGCATCGCCGCCGAGGAGCAGGCCAAGATCGCCGAGCGCTTCGGCCGCGCCGTCGACGCCGACGGCCGCGCGATCGAAGGCAGCGGCATCGGCTTGGCGATGGTGCACGAGATCGCCGCGCTGCACGGCGGTGGGCTGCAGCTCGAGAGCGCGGCCGGTGCCGGCGCCACCTTCCGCCTCGATCTGCCGCGGGTCGTGACCAGTCCGGATGCGGAGGCCGGCCTCGCCGTCGCTCCGGACGCAGACGCCGCGCAGGTCGCCGCCTTTGTCGACGCAGCGCAGAGCGCGCTGATCCCGCTGCACGCCGCGGGCGAGCCGGACCTCGGCGAGGCGCCGCCTACGAGCCGCGCCCATCCGGCCCGGATCCTGGTCGTCGACGACAACGAGGAGCTGCGGGCCTGGATGGCGCGCATCGTCGGCCGCGAGCACGTCGTCGAGTCCGCCGTCGACGGCCAGGCCGCGCTGGAGTTGGCCCGCAGTTGGCGACCCGACGTCATCGTCAGCGACGTGATGATGCCGCGCCTGGACGGCTTCGGCTTGGTCCGCGCGCTCCGCACCGAGGCCGAGCTGCAGCACGTCGGCGTCATCTTGGTGACCGCGCGCCACGGCCGTGAGCCGGTATTGCAGGGCTTCGAGGCGCGCTGCGACGACTTCTTGCAGAAGCCCTTCGCCGCCGACGAGCTGCTGGCGCGGGTCGATACCCAGGTCCGGTTGCGGCGGCTGCAGCGGGCGCTGATCCGTTCGGGGCGGGCGCAGCTGTTGAGCGCGCTCTCGGCCGGAATGGCGCACGAGGTGCTCAACCCGATCAACGCCCTGCTGCAATCGGTGCGCCTGTTGCGTGAGGACCAGGCCGAGCCGATGTTCGAGGCCGAGATGCGGGCCGAGCTGCTCGGCGCGATCGAGCGCGGCGGCCAGCGGGTGCAGCGCATCATCGGCGCGATCCAGCGCTTCGCCCGGCACGACGCCGAGCGCGGCGAGCGCGTCTCGTTCGCCCTCACCGAGCGCTGGGAGGAGCTGCAGCCGCTGATCGGCCACCGCGTTCCCGACCAAGCCATCGTCGAGGCCACGCTGCAAGGCGCGACCTTGCTCGGCTACCCCGACCTCTTCGATCAGGCCTTGGCCAACCTCGTGCTCAACGCCCTGGACGCGATCGGTCCCGGCGGGCGGGTCCGCGTCGAAGCCGAGCGCGACGGCGCCGATTGGCTGGTCGCGGTCGACGACGACGGCCCGGGCGTGCCGGAGGAGCGGCGCAACGCCATCTTCGAGCCCTTCGTCACCAGCAAGGACCCCGGCGCCGGCACCGGTATGGGCTTGGCCATCGCGCGTGAGATCGCCGAGCTGCACGGCGGCAGCCTACGCCTGGGTCACTCGCGGCTGGGCGGCGCGCGATTCGAGATGCGGATCCCACGCACGGAGCCTCGCCAATGAACCCTGCGCTGCACAAAGACGACCTCACGGTCCGCATCTTCGACCCCGCCGACCCGCAGCAGCGCGAGGCGATCGCCGCCCTCCGCGCCGAGGCCGCCGGCCCCGCCGGCCCCCGGCTGCTCGACACCCTCGACGCCCAAGTCGACGACCTGCTGCGCAGCCGCAACGGCGGCCGACGCGCCGCCGATCCCGCCGCCGCCCGCGCCGACTTCTACGCCGCCGCCGGTGGTCGCGAGCGCTACGGCCGCTGGGTCCTGCTCCCCTCCGCCGCGACGCTGCTCCGCCTCCTTCCACCCGATGATTTCGCCGCCCTGCGCACCGACCGCAACCGCCTGCTCATCACCCGCGAGGAGCAGCAGCGGCTCGCTGGCCTGACCATCGCCGTCGCCGGCCTCTCGGTCGGCGCCGCCATCGCGCAGACGCTCGCCCGCCAGGGCGTCGGCGGGCAGTTCCACCTCGCCGACCACGACCACCTCGACCTCTCCAACCTCAACCGCCTCGCCGCCGGCGTGCTCGACCTCGGCCGACCCAAGCTCGTGCTCTGCGCCCAGGCCATGCTCGCCGCCGACCCCTACATCCGCCTGCGGACCTTCCCCGCCGGCGTGCGGCAGGACGAGATCGACGCCTTCCTCACCCGCGAGGACGGCCGCCCCGTCGACCTGCTGGTCGAGGAATGCGACGCGCTCGAGATCAAGATCTTGCTCCGCGAACAAGCCCGGGCCCGTGGCATCCCCGTGCTGATGGCGACCAGCGAGGGCGGCTTGCTCGACGTCGAGCGCTTCGATCTCGAGCCCGCGCGCCCGCTCTTCCACGGCCTCGCCGCCGGCGTCGACCTCGCCGCGCTGCTCTCTGGCGACGAAGACGCCCGGGCCGCCTTCGTCATGGCGGTCCTCGGCCGCTCGGTCTTCTCCGACCGCACCGCCGCGAGCCTGGTCGAGTTGGGGGAGACCGTCTCGTCTTGGCCGCAGCTCGCCTCCGCCGTCGCCATCGGCGCTGGCAGCGTCACCGAAGCCGCCCGCAAGATCGGCCTCGGCCTGCCACTGCCCAGCGGCCGCTACCGCGTCGACCTCGCCGCGCAGCTCGACCCTGCCGCCGCGACGCTTCGCGCCCCGCGCGCTGCCGTCCTCTCGGCCGCAACCGACGGGACCGCCGCCGCGCCACTGCTCCGCGCCGTCGACGCCCTCGATCCCGCCCAGCTCGCCGCGCTGCGACCGCCGCCGGGTGCGCCGCTGCCAACGGCCGCCAAGCGTGCGCTGCTCGATCTGGTCGCGCTGGTCCCAACCGGCGGCAACGCCCAGCCGCTGGCGTTCTCCGCCGCCGGGGACGCGATCGTGGTGACGCCGAGGCCCGAGGTCGCGGTGCCGGCGATGGATCCCGACCGGCGCTCGGTCGTCGTCGCCCTCGGCAGCGCGATCGAGACCCTGCGCCTGCTGGCCCCGGCGCTCGGTCGCTCGGTGAAGGTCGAGCCCTTGCCGGATGGGGCAACTCGCGTCTCGCTGCTGCCCGATCTCGTTGCGGGGCCGCTGGATCCGCTCGCCTTGCAGCTCCGGGCGCGCTGCACCAACCGGCGATTGCACCAGGGCGACGGCCTCGACGAGGCCGATCGCGCCGCGCTCGTCGCTGCCGTCACCGCGGCTGGCGGCGCGCTGACCCTGGTCGAAGACGCCGCCACCCGCGGCCGATGGGGAGCCTTGGCGGGGGCCGCAGATCGCGTCCGATTCCTGCATCCGGCGTGGCGTGAGGAGCTCGCCGCCGAGGTCCGCGAGGCGCCCGACGCGGTCGACGGGCTGGCGATCGACACCTTGGAGATGAGCGTCGGCGAGCGCGCCGTCCTGCCGCTGCTGCTCGACGGCGGCGTCTTGGCCCGGGTCGCGACCTCCCTCGGCGGCAGCGCGCTCCGTCGGCCGGCCGAGAAGGCGTTTGCCGGCTCCGCGGCGTTGGCGTTGTTGCACGTCCCCGACACCAAAGGGCGCGACCCCGTCGCCGACGATCCCGACGCCCGCGACGCTCGTGACCTGTGCGCCGGCGCGGTGCTGCAGCGCTTCTGGTTGGCGGCGACCGCACGGGGTCTCGCGGTTCAGCCTTGGGCCAGCGCGCTCTTTGTCGCCCGCTTGCCGCAGCACCCCAGCTTTTCGGCCTATCCGGAGTGGGTCCGGCGCGAATTCGAGGCGATCGCGGCGGGCGTGGCGGCCCTCAGCCCGCCGTCGCTAGCGCCGCCTTTCCTCTTGCTGCGGCTCAGCCGTTGTTCGCCGCCCAGCGCCCGCAGTGGGCGGATCCGCCCGCCGCTCGGCGTCGATTGAGGCCGGAGCGGCGAGCCGCCGATCGAGCCGCCGATCGCGCGAGCGCGGCGCCGAGGTCGGGCCGATCAGCACGCGTCCTGGTGCCGATCGTCGGCCGCGACCCAGAACACGCCCCCAGCAGCAACGGAAAGCGCCACCTACGGGTCGAGGAAGGCGTCGTCATGGGCGATCGGGGCCACGCTCTCGCAGGGCCGGCACAGGCCCGAAGGCAGACCGGAGTTGCGCCGCGTCCGCCCTGCGACGGCCTTGAAGACCGGCCCGGATTGCTCTTCGTCGCAGGCGATGCACGGGTTCAAGCTGCCGTCGGGCAGGTGGTGCTTGCTCTTCAGCTCGGCGAGGCAGGTCTGCAGGCAGACGGTGCGGGTGTGGGTGGTGTTGTAGGCCCAGATCGCCGCGCAGGGGGGCGAGAAGCCCAGCTTCTCCAAGCAGGCGACGTTGCTGCCGTGGCCCTCGGCCATCCCCTGCAAGCCGCAGTTGCGCACCGGCGCCGTTAGATCCGGCGAACCCGCGTAGACGGCGAGGTCAGCGAGCGAGGAGCAGAGCCCGCAGCGGCCGGCGTGGGTGACGAAGCCGCCGGCTGCCTCCGCTTGCGAAGCTGAGGCGTAGCCCTGCAGCCGGTAGTGCCCGTCGGCGCCGGGTAGGACCGCGCAGACGCTACCCGCCGGAGCCGGCGCGACGTCGAGCGTGGCGACCGCATAGGGGTCCACCGCCGGCGCGCTCGGCGCGTCGTCCAAGACCCGCGCGCGCAGGGCGTCGAGCTCGGCCGGGGACCACGTCCGGGCGCTGAAGCAGCCGCATGATGGGCCGCATTGTTCGGCAGAGAGGCCGGTATTGCCGGAAGGCGCGCCGAAGAGTCGGGCGCCGGCGTCGGCGTCGATGGCGGCACAGGCTGCGTCGGAGGCGGTGGCGTCCGCGGTGACGTCCGCTGCAGTGTTGGCGTCGGCGTCGCTCGCGCCCGACCCGGTCGTCCCCCCGCCGGCACAGCCGGGCAGGGCGAAGAGCAGCAGCGCGAGGGCGGCTACAGGTTGGCGAGGAGCAGGTTTGCCCACTTCTTGCCGTCGAGGACGGTCTCGCCCTCGTTCTTGTGGTTGCTGTTGGCCTGCTGCTCGATGCGCTTGCGGACCACGTCGGCCGGCTTGGTGCCGGCCTGCACGAGCTGGTCGCCAGCGGCGATCTCGCGCGCGACCATCGACTTGAGCGCGAGGTAGCTGCCCCAGCCGACCTGGCGGATGCCGTTGACGAAGAAGGCCGGCGTACCCGAGGCGCCGAGGTCCTCGGCCATCTTCGACTCGCGCTTGACCCACTCGACCAGCTGGCCGTTCTGCAGCTCGCTCTGGAATTTGGCGACGTCGAGGCCGAGCGCGCGGGCGTGGTCGAGGAAGCCGGCGTCGTCGAGGCGACCGGTCTCGAAGAGCTTGTCGTGGAACTCCCAGAACTTGCCCTGCTTCTGCGCGGCGAGCGTGGCCACCGCGGAGGGCTGCGAGCGGCCGTGCATCTCGAGCGCGTTGTGGCGGAAGACGACCTTCACCTTGCCGGGGAAGTCGAGCACGAGCTGCTTGATCGGATCGTGCGAGCGGCGGCAGACCGGGCATTGGAAGTCCGAGAAGACCGTGACGAGCACCATCGGGTCCTTGTCGACGCCGAGGTAGGGCACGCGATCTGCCGGCGATCCGGCGATCTTCGAGAGGTCGGCGCCCTTGCCGGCGCCCTCGTCGCTCTGGCTGTCGAGGCTCTGCGGCTTCGGCGCCGCGGCCGGAGCCGGTGCCGGAGCGGCGGCGACCGCAGCTGGCGCCGGTGCGGCCGGTGCCGGTGCGGCGGGTGCTGCGGGTGCGGCAGCCTCAGCGGCAGCGGCCGGCGCAGCGGCGGTTCCCGGCATGGCTGCGGGGGCGACGGCGACGGCGGCGGGGCGGGAATCCATCCGGCCGACCAAGAAGCCGGCCACCGCGAGGACCGCGGCGATCGCGTAGGCGTTGGACTTGTCCATCTTCGAACTCCTGTACAGATCTGCGAACGGGTTGCAGCAACGCCGGAGCGTCGCCGCCTATTTCCGACCTACTTGGCGTCCAGGCCAGCGTCGCCGACCGGGATCAGCCGCCACTTGCCGAAGGAGTAGGTGACGATGCCGCGGATGCTCTTGAACTCCTTGCCGACCTCGAAGATGGCGCGGTAGTTGCCGTCGTCGCCCTTCTTCGAGAACGTCGTCGAGAAGCCCGGCGCGACCAGCACCGATTTGTCGCTCTTGTCCTTGCCGACGTAGAACTCGCCGTGCGGCTTGCCGTCGGTGCCCAGCGGCTCGTTGTCGCTGACGACCAGGTTCTCGAGCGAGACGAGCACGCCCTCGGCGGCCTCGTTGTCGGTCTCGGCAGCCTTGTCGCCGAGCTTGTCGAGCGTCAGCGTCACCGCGACCGGGATCTCGACCGCGGCGGTGCCCGGCGTGATCACCTTGGCGTCGAACTGCGTCGCGCAGTAGTAATCCTTGACCTCACCCTCGAGCGTCACCGTCGTGCCCTGCTTGAGCTTGCCGAACTCGCCGCCGTTGGCCGCGGTCACGTAGATGCCGTTCCACAGGCCGCCGCCCTTGGTCTGCACGTAGGCCGCGTCGAGGTCGCCGTTCTTGCTCTGGATCGCCTTGAACTGGATCGGCGAGGCGACAATCACGTCGACCAGCTTCACGCCCTTGGGGCCGTTGGTGAAGGAGAACTTCGTGCAGTCGAGCTTCTCCATCTCCTCCTGCATCTCCTTGATGGTCACGACCTGCGCAGTACCGCCGGTGCCGTCCGTGCCGCCACCGCCGGTGCCGTCCGTGCCGCCGCCGCCGGTGCTGTCGTTGCCACCCGTCGCGTCGGTGCCGCCGCCGGTGCTGGTGTCCGCGCCGTCACCGCCACCGCCGCCGCCGACGTCGGCGCAGGCCACGGCGAGGGTGCCGGCGAGCAGGAGGGTCAGGGTCCGCAAGGTCGTGTGCAATCGCATCGTTGGTTTCTCCGGGGGCCGCGATGGGTCGGGCGCGCGCGGCAGGGTAGGTTCTGCTCGCGGGGGGCGTCAACCAGCACTGCGTTGCACGCCCGTGGACCCTGCGCGATCGCCGCGCAATCGCCGCGATCGCCGCGATCCGCCGGGATCCGCCGCGATCCATCGTCTCCAACGAGTGTCCGAGCATCGGACAGTTGGCCATAATGCACGAGAATCAATCCTGAAACGCCTGTTTGAACGGGGGCTCGGATTTCTTGACGCCCGCATGCCCGGGACCTACGCTCCTCCCTGACCCACTGTATCTGGTGGGCAGGAGCGCGAACGCATGGCGGCGCAGCACGTTGTGGGCCTCGACATCGGCACCTCGTCGATCAAGGTCTGCCAGCTCAAGGCGACGAAGAAGGGTACCCAACTCGTGGCCTTCGACTCGATCATGCTGCCACCGGACACGATCCGCGACGGCCAGGTGATGCACGCGCCGCAGCTCTCGGAGCGGATCCAGGAGGTCTTCGGCCTCAACAAGATCCGCAACCGCCGCGTCGCGATCTCGCTCTCGGGCAATTCGGTCATCATCAAGAAGATCTCGCTTCCCGAGATGACGGTCGAGGAGCTCGAGGACTCGATCCAGTGGGAAGCCGAGCAGTACATCCCGTTCGATATCAAGGACGTCAACGTCGACGCGCAGATCATCAACCCCAGCGCCGGGCAGGGGCAGATGGACGTGCTCCTGGTCGCCGCCAAGCGCGCCATCATCGACGAATTTGCCGAGGTCGTGCGCGACGCGCGGATCGATCCGGCGGTGGTCGATGTCGACGCCTTCGCCCTCTACAACTGCTTCGAGCTCAACCACGAGGTCCCGCGCGACGAGACCGTGGCGTTGGTGAACATCGGCGCCTCGACGATCAACATCCACATCGTCGCCGGCGGGATGAGCGCCTTCACCCGCGACATCACCACCGGCGGCAACCTACTGACCGAGGAGATCTCCAAGCAGTTCGCGGTGCCGTGGGAAGAGGCCGAGCACATGAAGACCTCGTCCGAGACGACGCTCTCGATGTCGGGCGTGCTGCGTGAGGTCCAGCGCATCAGTGAGCGGGTCAGCGAGCAGATGGTCAGCGAGATCCAGCGCTCGCTCGACTTCTTCGCCGCGACCTCGATGAACGCGGAGATCTCGACGATCTACCTCTCCGGCGGGGCGGCGTTGCAGACCGGCCTGATCGAAGGCCTCGAGCGTCGCCTCGGCGCCGAGGTCCGCGCCATCAACCCGTTCCAGAACGTCTTCGTCGACCCGAAGAAGTTCGACCTGGCGAGCCTGCAGCGCATGGCGCCGATCGCCGCCGTCGCGGTCGGCTTGGGTTGTCGCGCCCGAGGAGATCGCTAGTGGTCGGGTTCCTCGCCATGATCCGCATCAACCTCGCCGGCGGCGCCACCGGCAAGGGGGGCAAGCGTCGCCGCGCCGGCCGCGGGATGCCCGATATCCCCAACGTCGGCGTGCTGCTCTTCGTGTTGTTGCTGGTGATCGAAGCCGCCGTCCTCTACTCGATGCACGCGTCGGCCTCGGAGCGGGCCGAGTCGCTCTCGCGCCGGCTGCGCAAGGCGAAGATGGAGCTCGAAGAGGCGAAGAAGCTCCACGCCGAGATGTCCGCGGTGAAGAAAGAGATCGGCGAGCTGCGCAAGACCGCGCTGCTCTTCGACGAACTCGACGGCGAGAAGAAGGGCCCGGTCGGCGCGCTCTCCTACCTCTCGTTCATGCTCAAGGCGCGTGACGAAGCCGAGACCCCGACCGAGGAGCTCAAGCAACTCGAGGCGGCCGGCTGGCGCACCACCTGGGACGCCAACCGCGCCTGGTTCACGGCGATGCGCGAGGCCGACGGCGAGGTCACCCTGCAGGGCGAGGCGATGGACCACGAGGACGTCGCCGAAGTGCTGCGCCGGCTCGAGTCGGCCGCGCATTTCCGCGACGCACAGCTCGTCTTCCAGGAGCGACGCAAGGACGCCGCGCTCGACATCGAGCACGTCTCGTTCACGATCAAAGCGACGCTGATCTACCTGATCGAGCCGTATCTGACCGAGGCGCAGAAGGCCGAAGCCGCCGCCGCTGCCGAGGCCGCCGCCGCCGAGGCTGCGGGCGAAGCCGGCGCCGCGGGCGAGGCTGGCCACGAGGGCGAAGATGCGGCCGATCCGACCGCCGCCGGCATCGGCCGGTTGCCTTCGGAGCGGGCGCCGCCCTCGGGCCGCGACGCCCGCGAGGTGCCGCTCGAGGTGCCGGCCGCGCCGACGCCGGCCGCCGCGCCCGTCGATCCGACCGCTGCGGACGCGCCGATCGTCCCCACGCCAGCCCCGGCCGCGGAGGTGCAGCCATGATGGAGCAATTCCTCAAGCTGCCGCCGGCGCAGAAGGCCGGCGTGCTCGCCGCGATCCTCGCCGTCGTCGGTGCGGGCGCGTACTTCCTGCTGATCGACCCCGAGACAACCCGCGGCAACCAGAGCGAGCGCGACCTACAGACCGCGCAGTCCGAGCTCTCCGGCCTGCAGCAGGTCGCCAAGGCGGACGAGCTCGCCCGGCTGCGCAAGCGCAAGGACGAGATGGTCGAGGCCGACAAGGAGAATCGCAAGATGCTCCCCTCGGCTGCCGAGGTGCCGGACCTGATCGAGACGATCCAGAAGGACGCGCTCGCCAACAACCTCAAGGTCAGCCGCTTCGATCGCCTCGAGACGGCCCACCAAGAGCTGGTCGACGCCGTCCCGGTGCGGATGACCGTGACCGGCTCGCTGCTCGATTTGGTCACCTTCTTGCGCACCTACGCGGGGCCGACCCGTCGCGTCATCCACCTGCGCAAGCTGAGCATCGAGACGGTGCCGCCGGACTTCGGCGGGCTCGAGATCGAGTACCGCGCCTCGCTGCCGCCCGAGCAGCAGAAGAAGACGAGCAGCGGCCTCTCTGACGCCGAGAAGAAGCTGCAGACGATCGAGATCCTCGCGCTCGGCCGGAAGAAGTCGGTCGTGCGCGCGACCTTCACCGCCTACGCCTATACCTGGACCGGCCAGCCGCCTCCCGAGGGCTCCGAGACGCCCAACGAAGGCAAGCGGAAGAGGACCTGATGCGGCAGATGGGCACCCATGGCTTGGTGATGTGCGCGCTCGCGTCGGCGCTGCTGCTGCTGTTCGCCGGCTGCGAGGAAGATCGTCCCAAGCGCCGCCCTGCCGACGCGCCGGTCGAAGAGGCCGCTGGCCCCGATCCGGTGCTCGAGAAGTGGGACGTACTCGGCGAGAACCCGCGTTTCGCGCCGATCCGTGGGCTCTACGAGCGCTACGCCGTGGCCAAGATCGACGACCTCGCCAACCCGATGCTGCCCAACCTGGTGCTCTTCACGCCGCGCCCGATCATCGACAAATCGGGCGACGACGAAGAGCGCAAGGGCTGCGGCGTGCCCGGTCGGCCGGCCTGTGAGAAGATCGAGGACGACGTCGTCGAGCGCCCCACCGATCCGCGGGCCAAGCGCCCGCTCGCCGACTATTCGGTCATCGTGTTGATGACCGGCACCAGCCGCCCCAAGGCGGTCGTCACCGACACCGTCGGTGGACGCTTCACGCTCGAGCGGGGCGACCCGATCGGGATCGAAGGTGGTCGCGTCAAAGCGATTCTCCAGCACAAGATGTTGGTGGGCGTGCCCGGTCGGGCCGACCCCTACGTCTTCAGCCTGGAGCCGCCGCTCTCCGAATTCGAAGCGGAGAGCGGTGAGACGAAGCAAGAGTTCTGAGCGCGTAGGAAGAGGGAGGACCCCGTGAACCGATCCGGGACGAGCAGCCGCCTCGTCGCAGCGACCCTGGCCGCCACTTTGATGGCGCCAGGACCCGTCGCGATCGCGACGCCACAGCGCCCCAAGGCCGAGACGACCGCGGTCAACGCGATCGCCGTCCTCGACGTCGCCGAGGCCACCGACACCACCGTCATCACCGTCCGCGGTGCCGCGGCGCCGACCTTCACCACCTTCCGCCTCGACACGCCGGCGCGGCTCTTCGTCGACATCGCCGGCGGAGATCCGTCCGCCATCGAGCGCCCGGTCCTGGTCCAGAACGGCGTCGTCCGCTCGGTCGAGGTCGTGCCCTTCCGCCAGCGCAACGCCACCTTCGCCCGCGTCGTCGTCACCTTCGACCGCGAGGCCCTGTACCACGTCCGTGCCGACGGCAACGCCGTGGTCATCGTCGTCGACGGCACCGACCGCCGCCTCTCGGCCGAGCAGTCCCGCACCATCGCCGAGAACTCCGAGGCCGCCCGCACCGCCGCCGCGCGCGAGCGTGAACTGCTCGAGAATATGCGCGCCATCCGCGCCCGTGAGCAGGCCGCCGAGACCGAGCGCGCCCGCGCCGAAGCCGAGCGCGACCGCCTGGCGAAAGAGCTGCAGGCCGTGCGCGACGGCAAGAGCAAGGCGCAGAGCGTCGCCGAGCTGGAGAAGGCCGCCGCAGCCGCCGCCGCCCGCCTGCAGGCCAGCGAAGGCGCCCTCGACGGCATCCAGAAGCAGCGCGCCGCCCTGCGGCAGGACCTGGAGAAGGAGCGCGCCAGCCTCGCCGCCGCGGTCGCCCAGCGTCGCGCCGAGGAGGCCCGGATCGCGCTGCTCCGCGAGCAGATCGAGAAGGCCCGCACCGAGACCGTGCAGCGCGACGAGCAGCGCATCGCCGAGATGGAAGGCAAGCTGCAGAAGGCGCAGCAGACCGCCGCCGCGCTGCGCGACGAGGTCAAGGCCGCCCGCGAAGCCCGCCGCACCGCGCAGGCCGAAGAAGTCGCCCGCCTCAAGGCCGAGATGGCCCGCCGCGACGAGGCCCTCGAGCGCAAGCTGAAAGAGGCAGGCAACAAGAGCGCCGCCGCCCGCGCCGAGGCCGCCCGCGCCAGCAAGGAGCTCGAGCGGACCCGCAAGGAGCTCGCCGCCGCGCAGGGCACGCTCGCCGCCGCGCAGCGCCTGGACGACGAGCGCGCCGCCGCCGAGAAGAAGTGGCAGGCCGCCGAGCAGCGCGCCGAGCAGGCACTGCAGGCCCTCGCCGAGCGCGACCGTCAGCTCGCCGCCGCGAAGCAGCAGATGGCCGGCATCGCCGAGCAGGAAGCCGCCGCGCGCAAGCGCGCCGAGCAGGTCGCAGCGCTGCTGCAGCGCCGAGAGGCCGAGCTCGCCGCCACCCGCGACGCCCTCGCCAAGCGGGAGTCGAAGCTCAGCGCCGCGCTCGAGCAGGCCAAGGCCCGCCAGGCCGAGGCCGAGAAGGCCGGTCGCAAGCGTGAGGCACAGGCCGCCGCCGCCGAGCGCGCCCGCCTCGAGCAGGCCCGCGGGGCGCTGCAGAACCGCCTCGACGAGCAGGCCAAGACCCTCGAGGCGATGCGCAACGAAGCGACGCAGAACGCCGACGCCCGCGCCCGCGCCGAGAAGGAGGCCGAGCTGCTGCGGACCTCGCTCGCCGAGCGTGAGAAGCAGCTCGCCGCGTTGCAGGCCCGCGCCGCCGACGGCGACGCCCGCGACCAGAAGGCCGCCAAGGCCGCCGAGAAGCGCGCCGCTGCGCTGCAGGTCGAGGCCGCCAAGCTCCGCGCCGAGCTCTCGCAGCGCGCCGTCGCGCGTGAGAAGGAGCTCGACGCGATCGAGGCCCAGCTCGGTCGCCGCGTCGCCGCGGTGCAGGCCGAGCTCGCCGCGGCGAAGAAGGTCAACGAGGGGCTCGAGCAGCAGCTCGGCGCCGCCCGTGAACTCGCCGCAAGCCGCGAGGCTGAGTTGGCCAAGGAGCGTGCTGTCGCCCAGGCCCGCGAAGCCGAGCTGGCGAAAGAGCGCGCTGCCGCCCAGGCCCGCGGGGCCGAGTTGGCCAAGGAGCGCGCTGTCGCCGCCCGCCGCGAGGCGGAGCTCGCGAAAGAGCGCGAGAACGCCGCCCGTCGCGCCGCCGAGTTGGCGAAAGAGCGGGAGCGCTCCGCCCGCAGCAGCGCCGAACTCGAGGCCGCCCGGCGAGAAGCACGTGCCCGCGCCGAGGCCCTTGCCGCCGCAGAGAGGGCAGCGCGCGACAAGGAGCAGGAGGCTGCGGCGCGCGCCACCGAGGTGGAGCAGCTCAAGCAGGACGCAGCCGCCGCCAACGACCGCGCCAGCCGCGTGGCCGCGCTCCTCGAGCAGCGCGAGACCGAGCTGCGTCGGGTTCGCGAGGAGCTCGCCCGGCGTGAGGCCGTGCTCGACGCCGAGTCGCGTCGCGCCGCCGAGCGCGAGAAAGCCGCCCGCGAATCGGGTCGGAAGAAGGAAGCCGCAGCCGCTGCCGCCGAGCAGCGGCGCCTCGCCGCCGAGCGCGCCAGCTTGACCCGCCGGGTCGCCGAGCAGGACGCCGCGGTGAAGTCTGCGCAGCAGGAGGCCTCGCGCAACGCCGCCGCCCGCGCCGCCGCCGAGAAGGAGGCCGCCGAGCTGCGCCGCGAGCTGGAGAAGCGCAGCGCCGCCTTGGCCGCGTTGGCGAAGAAGGGCGCCGCTGGCGACAAGGCCCGCGCGAAGATGGCCGACGCGCAGCGCCGCGTCGACGAGATCAAGGCGCGGATGGACAAGCAGCTCGCCGAGCGCGACGCCCGCCTGCGCACGCTGGAGCGCGACGCCGGTCGGGCGCTGGAGCAGAGCCGCGACGCGCTGCGCGCCGCGCAGGCCGAGACGGCGGCGAAGGAGAAGGCGCTCGCCGCATCGCAGCGGCGCGAGGCTGCCGAGCGTGAGCGCGCCGAGGCTGCCGAGAAGCGTACCACCCAGGTTCGCGGCTTGCTGCAGGAGCGCGAGAAGGAGCTCGAGGGGCTGCGCGATCAGCTCACCGCGCGCGAGAAGGAAGTCGCGGCGCAGCTCGCGGCGGCCCGCGAGGCCGAGCGCAAGGCGTTGGCCGCTGGTCGGGGCGAAGAGGCCGAGCGCGCGGCTGCCGAGCGGAGCCGGCTGGAGAAGTCGTTGGGCTCGTTGCGTGGCGATCTCGAACGCAGCCAGCACGACCTCGCCGGAGCGCGGGCCGAGGCCGCCAAGCACGCCGAGGCAGCGCGGCAGAGCGAGCAGCGTGCGGCCGAGCTGGCCCGCAGCCTGGCCGAGCGTGAGGCCGAGTTGGCGTCGCTGCGCAAGGCGTCGCGCACCGCCGGCAAGTCTTCGTCCGAGCGCGAGCGCAGCGCGGTGGCCGACGCCGAGCGTCGCGTCGCCGCGGCGCGGCAGGAGGTCAAAGAGGCGGCCAAGGCGCGTGAGGCTGCCGAGAAGCGCCTCGCCGCCGAGCTCGCCGAGCGGACCGCCGCGGTGCGCGCCGAGGTCGAGGCCGCGGCGAAGCAGCGCGAAGCGGCGCTGCGTGCCAACTACGAAAAAGAGATCCGCGCCACCGAGCGCCGCGCCGCCTCGGCCGCCCAGGCCAGCGAGGCCCGCGCCGCGAAGGTGACGGCGCTGCTCGACGAGCGCAGCGAGCAGCTCGAGGCGCTCAAGGCCGAGACGGCCGCCCGCGTCGCCGCGCTGGAGAAGCAGCTGGCCGAGACCCGCAACCGCGCCAACGTCGCGAAGACCTCCGGGCGCCGCGCCGAGGCGAAGGCGATGAACCGAGAGCTCGCGACCATCCGCCAGGGCCTCGCCGGCGCCCGCCGCGAGCTGACCCGTCGCGACACGGAGATCGCCAAGGCGCAGCGCGAGGCGCAGGCCGAGGCCAAGCGTCGCGAGCAGGCCGAGCGGCGCAGCGCCGAGCTGCGCGATTCGCTCGCCAGCCGGGCGAAGGAGCTCTCGCGGCTGCGCGCCGACCGCCAGGCCGATGTGGCGCGCGTCGCCGAGGCCGAGCGGGCGCTGGAGCAGACCCGCCGCCGGCTCGAGAGCGAGAACGCCAAGCTCGACTCCGAGGTCCGCGCGACCCGGCAGCGTCTCGAGGCGCGCATCGCCGAGACCCGCGAGGAGCTCGAGAAGGAGTACGCCGCCCGCGAGGAGGCGCTGAAGGAGGCGCACGAGACCCGCGAGGCTTCGCTGCGTGAGGCGTTGGTGGCCGAGCAGCAGCGCCGCAAGGCGGCCGAGGCCCGGGGCACGGCGAAGGCCGACGGTGGCGCCTCGCTGGAGGGCTTCGCCCGCCGGCAGCAGACCCGCATCGCCATCCTCGAGGCGCGCGCCGACCGTGAGCGGCAGGCCCGTGAGCGGGAGCGCGCCGAGGCCGCCTCCGAGCGCGAGCGCGCCGCCAGGCTCGAGGCCGAGCTGGTCGCGACCCGCAAGAAGGCGACCGGCGACGACGAAGTGCGGCGGCGTGCCGAGGCGCTCGCGGCGCAGATGATCGAGAAGCGGCGCAAGGAAGAGGAGGCCGCCGAGCAGGCGCGGATCGCCGAGGCCGAGCGGCAGCGGATCCGTCAGCAGGCCGCGCTCGAACGCATGCGCGCCCGTGGCACCGGTGCCGGAGCCGACACCGCCGACGCCGAGCGCGCCCGCATCCTCGACGTAAAGATCACCTCCGAAGGCCGCAGCCGCGGCCAGGTGATGCTGCCGATCGACGGCAAGCCGAGCTACGAGGTGCTGAGCCGGACCCAGCACCGCGTGGTCCTGCGCATCGCCGACGCCGTGCTGCCCGAGCACCTGCAGCGCACCTACGATACGCGCAACCTCAAGGGCCCGATCGAGCGCGTCACCGCCTTCTCGCCGACCAACGCGCGCGGCGAGGCGCGGGTCGTGGTCGACCTGATCGGCCAGACCAGCTCGGCGGTCAGCCTGCGCGACGGTCACCTCGTCTGGGATTTCGTCCGCACCGACGCCGGCGCGCAGAACTCGGCGGACGCCCGGGTGCAGCGGCCGGTCTGGGTCGGCGGCGACGTGCGTGCCCGCGCGCCGCAGCCGGTGATGGCTCCGGAGGACGCTGGTGGCGGTGGTGGCGGCGGCAGCGCTGCCAGCGCCGAGGGCGCCGGCGTCAACAGCAACCCGATCAAGACGCCGTGGCGCAAGACCCGTCGCTACACCGGCAAGCGGATCAACCTGACCATCAAGGACGCCGATATCCAGCACGTGCTGACCTTCCTCGCGAAGGAAGGCAACGTGAACATCATCGCCGGCCCCGAGGTGCAGGGCACGGTGACCTTCCACCTCGAGAACCTGCCGTGGGACCTTGCGCTCGACGTCATCCTGCGCGCGCGCGGCTTGGACTATGTCCGGCAGTCGGGCGTCATCCGCGTCTCGACGGTCGAGAAGCTGAAGAAGGAGTTCGACCTCGAGCTCGAGCGTCGGCAGAAGCTCGAGGACGTCAAGCAGCTCGTCGTCCGCATCATCCCGGTGAATTACGGCAACAGCGGCCAGCTGATGAGGCAGGCGCAGGACCTGCTCTCGAAGAAGGGCAAGGTCAGCGTCGACCAGCGCACCAACGCGCTCGTCGTCACCGACACCGAGGAGCACGTCGCGGCGGTCGAGGAGATGATCCGCAAGCTCGACGCGCAGACCCCGCAGGTCTTGGTCGAGGCGCGCATCGTCGAGGCGTCCTCGAACTTCACCAAGGATGTCGGTATCCAGTGGGGCGGCAACATGGCCGCGGCCAGCGTCTACGGCAACGAGACGGGCTTGGCCTTCCCTTCGGTGGTCGGCGTCGCGGGTGGCGCAGATGGTGGCCAGGCCAATGCCGACGGTGTGGCGATCTCCACGCCGAACTACGCGGTGAACCTGCCGGCGGCGGCGGGTCAGGGCGCTGGTGGCGCGATTGGCCTGACGCTCGGCTCACTCGGCGGCGCGGCGAACCTCAACCTACGCCTCTCGGCAGCGGAGACCGAGGGGTCGGTGAAGATCGTCTCCAGCCCGAAGGTGATGACGCTCGACAACAAGACCGCACAGATCCGCCAAGGCATCTCGATCCCGATCTCGGTGGTCTCGGCCCAGGGCGTGCAGACCCGCTTCTTCAACGCCGACTTGCGTCTGCAGGCCACGCCGCACATCACGCAAGACGGCAATATCATGATGCAGATCAACCTGACCAAGAATGAGCCGGACTTCTCGAACCGCGCCGCCGACGGCAACCCGACCATCACCCAGCGCGAGGCGCAGACCGAGCTGCTGCTCGGCGACGGTGAGACGACGGTGATCGGCGGCATCTACACCCGGTCGACCTCCGAGTCGATCAAGAAGGTTCCGTTCTTCGGCGACTTGCCCCTGATCGGCGCGCTCTTCCGCAGCCGTTCCGAAGAGGACAAGCGCACCGAGTTGCTGATCTTCATCACGCCCCGCATCGTCAATCGCGCCCAGTCGATGACGGTCGGCAAATAAGGAGGCAGAATATGCGCAACGCACTGCTGGCCGCCCTTCTCCTGCCCACCGCGCTGCTCGCGGCCTGCGATCAGGCCAACCCCGCGTCGCTCAACCTCAACGGTTGTGTGCCGGCGATCCGCGAGGCCGTCGGCCCCGGCGCGCTCGGCGAGTGCTATCCGGAAGAGGGCCAACGCTACCGCAGCCACGGCACGCTCGACCTGATGGTCTACAACAAATACGACTACTTCCCCGAGGTGTTCAACCTGATGCCGCCGACCTCGACGGTCTCCGGCAATACCTTCGAGCACCTGCGCGGCGATAGCTCGACCGTCACCATCACCGGCGCGTTGGCCACCCTGGACCTGAACCAGGCGGCGGGTCCGCTGAACGGCTGGAACCCGCCGGCTTCGCTGCTCTCTTGGTATATCCCCTTCGCCGGATCGATCCCAGGCCAAGGGGTGTGGCGTGGTCGCTTCCCGCTGATCCCGTCGACGCTGGGTGAGCAGCTGCGGGCCCGCTTCCTGGCCGATCCGAAGCGCTACACGACGATGCACCGCGTGGTGGTCAACCTCTCGATCGAAGGCGAGATGGCCGACGGCACCACGGTCCGGACGCAAGAGGTCCACTTCCCGATCGACCTGTGCTGGGGCTGCTTGGTCGCGCTCAACGTCGCGACGCCCGGCGTCGGCGTGGTCGATCCCGAGCAGCAATACGCCGTTTGCGCGCAGAAGCTGGTGGGTACCGACTTCATCCCGCCCTGCGTCGCCGGCAACGATGAGTTCTTGCCCTGCGGTTACTACTGCTATTTCTGCGATTTGATGGGCACCTGCGACGACCGCTTCTGCCCGAGCTTCTGATCGCGGCGCAGGGTTGACGACGCCCCTGGCGGCACGCATCCTCCGCGCGTTCGGGGCGTAGCGCAGTCTGGTAGCGCATCTGCTTTGGGAGCAGAGGGTCGCAGGTTCGAATCCTGTCGCCCCGACCCCTTTTCCCTCCCCCGCCACCCGGCGACCGACCGCGATGACGCGCTGCGGCTTGCAGTCGCGGGCGTTGCGCGGTAGGTCGCCGCCGCGCCAGCGCACCAACGCGCCAGCCGCGCCGGACGGAGGGGCCCATGCATCTTTTCGACGAGATCGCCAAGAAGAGTCACGAGCAGCTGGTCTTCTGCCACGACGAGGTGAGCGGCCTGCGCGCCATCATCGCGATTCACGACACCACGCTGGGCCCCGCGCTCGGCGGCACCCGGATGTACCCCTACAAGAGCGACGAGGACGCCATCATCGACGTGCTCCGGCTCAGCCGCGGGATGACCTACAAATCGGCGGCAGCCGGCCTCAACCTCGGCGGCGGCAAGGCCGTGATCATCGGCGATCCGAAGAAGCACAAGAGCGAGCAACTCTTCCGTGCCTACGGCCGCTTCGTGCAGAGCCTGGCCGGGCGCTACATCACCGCCGAAGACGTCGGCACCACCGTGCGCGACATGGAGTGGGTGCGGCACGAGACCGACTTCGTCACCGGCATCAGCCGCGCCCTCGGTGGCTCCGGCGATCCCTCGCCGATGACGGCGCTCGGCGTCTTCGAGGGCATGAAGGCGGCGGCCGCGTTCCAGCGCGGCAACGAGTCGCTCGAGGGGATGCGGGTCAGCGTCCAGGGCGTCGGCGCGGTCGGTCGGCACCTGGTCGATATGTTGGTCGGCGATGGCGCGCACGTCGTCGTCTGTGACGTCGACGCCGACAACCTCGCCGCGGTGACCGACAAGCATCGCGAGGTGCAGGTGGTCGACATCGACGCGATCTATGACGCCGACGTCGATATCTACGCGCCCTGCGCCCTCGGCGCGACGCTGAACCCGCAGACGATCGGTCGGCTCAAGGCCAGCATCGTCGCCGGCTCGGCGAACAATCAACTCGCCGAGGACGAGCGCGACGGCGCGGCGCTGGCGGAGCGGGGCATCGTCTACGCGCCCGATTACGTCATCAACGCCGGCGGCCTGATCAACGTGGCGAACGAGCTCGAGGGCTACAACCGCGACCGCGCCTCGCAGCAGGTCGCCGGGATCTACGACATCATCCGCGATATCCTCACGATCGCGAAGGACGAGGGCAAGCTGCCGCACGAAGCGGCGGACGCGCTGGCCCTGCGGCGCATCGCCGGCATCGCGCGGATCAAGAGCCACTACATCGGCATGCCGACCAGCCGTCGGGCCGGGGCGTGACGGGAGCCAAGATGAGCAACGAGACGGGCATCGGCGGGGCGGTGCCGGGGGCGATGCCCTCGCTCTTCAACAAGCGTTCGGTGCCGACGCTGATCGGCATCACCGCGGCGGTGTGGATTTCCGCGGCGATGATCGGCACCTGGTGGTCCCTGGTCGGCGCGGGGGTGCTCACCCTCGCCGGCGCCGGCGGCATCTGGTGGCTCTGGCGCAAGACGAAGAAGCAGGCCGGGCTGATGCAGCTGCTGCAGCAGGCCCAGGCGTCGCCCGAGGCGCGCGAGGCGGCCCTGGCCCAGCTCGCGGCCGGCGAAGGCAAGGACGACGCCGTGCTGGCCGGCTTGGCCAAGGCCCAGCTGCAGGCGCAGACCGATCCGGACGGCGCGATCGAGACGCTCTCCGCCATCGACCTGAGCAAGGTCCCGGCCGACGCCGCCGATCAGGTCCGGACCTTCCGCGTCCAGCTGCTGCTGCTGAAGAACCGGGTCCGCGAGGCGCGCGACGTCGCCGATCGCATCGTGATCACCAGCGGCGGACCGATGCAGGCCCGCGCGATGACCGCCGCGGTCGTGGCCGAGGCCTATGCCCGGACCGGTGCTGCCGAGGACGCGCTGAACACGATCGCGCCCTTCGATCCGGCGAATCCGGAGATCGAGCAGGTGCAGCCCTTGCTGCTCTATGCCCGCTGCTTCGCGATGTTCGGGACCGGGAAGAAGGACAGCGCGCGCAAGGCGATGCGGCAGCTGATGGCGATTGATCCGAATTTGCTCGGGCGTTTCGTCGCTCCCGGGCCCGGGATTCATCTCGAGCTGCGGAAGATGGCGACCGATTTGCTTCGGGTTGCTCCTGGCGCGAAGAAGATGGCGCGGGCGCAGCAGCGGCCGATGCATCGACGGATGCGGTAGTTCTTTTTGGGTTTGATGGTTTTGCCTTTCCAGGCGTGAGGGATCAAAGAGGGGAGAGCCCCTCTTTGAAACTCCCCCGATCCGAAGGGGGGGCTTGCGCACCCCCTTCGGGCATCCCCCGCATTGGCCGGCGAGGTAGGCCGGAGTGGGCTGCGCCGCCTGGCGCTTCGCCTTCGCTTCGCTTCGGCTTCGGCCTTTGCGGCGGGGTTTGGTGAGGCTGGTTTCTAGGGGGGTGGGTCTCGGAGGCGGTGGGCGTTGCCGGTGTAGTCGCCTTTGAGGCGTTCGGGGCGCCAGGCCCAGGTGGTCCAGGCTCCGGCGGTGATGTGGCCCAGCGCCATCGCTTCGAAGGACCATTGCGGGGCGAGGATCGACCAAGCGAAGCCGGCGAAGTAGCCCAGGCCCGAGGGGGCGATCTTTGGGTCGAGGCTGGCGCCGAGGGTTGGTCCGAAGCCGGCGAAGAGCAGCATCTGCCAGGCCATGATGGTCAGCGGCGGTGTTTCGGCGAGCCAGAGCACGCAGACCATCGCCACATTGAGCAGCGCGAGTTGGTGCAGGGCGCGGACGACGCGGCGGTTGAAGTCGGTCGCGTTCAGCGTCTCGCGTGCCCAGCGGCCGAAGCCGAGCAGCAGGAAGACGAAGGCGAGCGCGACGGCGGCGCTGTACGACGCACGCCACTGCAACTGACCGGCGCGGACCATCGCGCCTCCTGCCAGCGCCTGGGCACCAAAGAGGACGCCGATGATCAGCGCGAGGAAGGCGCGGGTGCGGGTGCCGTAGCGCCGGTCCATATCGCGCAGGGCGCGTTCGCGGGCTGCGGCGTTGGCGGCTTGCTCGGCCGTGGCGGCTTGCAGGGCTTCGAGGCGGGTCTGCACGCTCGGGTCGGGGTGTTGTAGCTCGGCGGCGATCATCTGAGCGGCGTGCAGGTCGCCACGGGCGATCTCGTGGTCGAACATCCAATTCAGCGCCTGCTCGTGGCCTTGCTGCGCGGCGAGGTTGCCGGGCCAGCTCTCCAGCGCCAGGGCGAAGCCGAAGCGGGCGGCGGAGAAGGCCGAGGCGATGGCGGCGAGGCGCTCGTTCTCGTCGGACGGGATCTCCATGGCGGCGGTGGTGGCATCCAGGGTCGGGGCGCTCAGCGGGTCCTCCTCGCCCAGCGCGTCGAGGAGGCGTCCGAGGCGATCGAGGTGGCCGCGGGCGCGGCGGGTGACTTCGAGCGAGTGGCGATGCTGCAGGTAGGCCGTGAGCGCGGCGCGGAAGGTGGGCACGTCGGCGAAGCGGGCTGCCGGATCGGCGGCGGTGGCGCGGTTGCAGATGGTGCCCAGCTCTTCGGGGATCGTGAGGTCGTAGCCGTAGGGTGGCGAGCGCCAGGCCGCGGCCAAGATCTCCATCGCGGTGCGGCCGGCGTGGCGTGGGGTGCCGGTGAGCAGCAGGTGCAGGGTCGCGCCGAGCAGGTAGACGTCGGTGCGTTCGTCGATCTTGCCGACCTCGACCGCCACCATCTCGGGCGCCATGAAGTGCGGCGTGCCGGCGATGCCGCGGATCTCCGAGCGGCTCGGCAGGCGCGGGTCGCCGTCCGGCAGCGCCACCGCGAGGCCCCAGTCGAGGACGTAGACTTCGCCGAACGCGCCGATCATCACGTTGTCCGGCTTGATGTCGCGGTGCAGCACCCGTCGGCTGTGGGCGAAGGCGATCGCGTTGCAGACGGCGATCAGCACCTCGAGGTGGTAGCGCAGCGGGTCGGCGCGGGCCTCCTCCGGCAGCAGCGTCGGGTCGGCCAAGAGCTCGGCCCAGCTCCGCCCGACGATGCGCTTCATCACCAGCAGCGGCGCGCCCTCGTCGTCGCGACCCAGCGTGTGGACCGGCACCACCGCCGGATGTTCGAGCTGGCCGGTGACCCAGGCCTCGCGCAGCAGCGCCAGCGTCGCCTCGCCCTGCCGGGTGCCGCTGCTGCGCAGCTCCTGCCGCACCGTCTTGACCGCGACCTCGCGCCCGAGCGCGACCTGTTCGGCGGTGCGGACCAGGCCCATGCCGCCCTCACCGATCGCCGCGCCGAGGGTCAGGTCGATGCCTTCCTGGTCGTTGTGCGCGCTGTGCGCGATGCGCAGTGGCGGCAGCGTGCGCAGGGCGTGCTCGTCGCGGGTCTGCAATTCCTGCCGCGTCGGCATCAGCGTGCCGTCGGTGCGGATCTCGATGCCGTCGGGCGCAAGGCCCACCGTACGCCAATGCGTCTGCAGGGCGATGGTGTCGGCAGTGCTGATCTCGAGGGGCTCGCTCATCGCCCGCAACTTGTACCCCCAAGCGCCCGGCGAGGCTATCTTGTCGGCATGAACACGCCCTCCGTACCGACACTGCTCCACATCGACGACGACCTGCTCCTGGTCCACAAACCCCCAGGCCTGCCCTCGCACGCGACGGTCGACCCCGGCCGCGACCACCTCGTCGCTGCGACCGAGCGCCTGCTCCGCAGCCAGGGCATCGCCAGCGAGCTGCACCTCTGCCATCGCCTCGACCGCGATACCAGCGGCGTGGTCGTCTTCGCCCGCAGCCGGGCCGCCGCCGCCGCGCTCGGCGACGCTTTCGCCGAACGCGAGATGGACAAGCGCTACCTCGCCATCTGCCGGGTCGAGTCGTCGCTGGCCTCGCGCTGGGACGTCGACGACCACCTCCGCGCCCGCAAGGACGGCGTCGTCATCGCGGTCCGCAGCGGCGGCGATCGCGCCTCCTCGCGCTTCCGTCAGCTCGATCGCGAGCCTCCGTATGCGCTGGTCGAGTGCCGCCCGATGACGGGGCGCCGGCACCAGCTGCGCGTCCACCTCGCCGATAGCGGCGCCCCAATTGTCGGCGATCCGGTCTACGGCGAGCCCGAGCACGACCAGGGCGTCGCGCCGCGGCTGATGCTGCACGCCTATCGCATCACCCTGCAGCACCCCACGACCGGGCAGCCGCTGCAGGTCGAGGCGCCGATGCCGGCGGATATGCGGCGCGTGGCGGAACGGGTGGGGTTGGTGGTCGAGTAGTTTTTACATCTCTTTACAAAAAAAAGCGACAGAGATGTCTTGACAGGCAGGCAGGCAGGCAGGGTCGGAGGCGATTCAGTTTTCTGCAACTCCGATCTGCCCGTCA
>JACKFC010000042.1 GCA_020632665.1 Deltaproteobacteria bacterium | reverse complement strand
CCCGCGGCCTGGGCACGCCGGCGACCCGGGCCGCCATCGTCGAGACGTTGCTGCAGCGCCGCTTCGTCCGCCGCGACGGGCAACACCTCGTGCCCACCGATCAGGGCCGGCGATTGCTCGCGATCCTGCCGACGCCGTCGTTGCGCTCACCACAGCTGACCGGCGCGTGGGAAGCACGCTTGGTCGCGATCGCCGAGGGTCGCGAGAGCTACGAAGCCTTCGCCTCCGACGTCCGGACCTTCGTCCGCGAGGTCTGCTCGCAGGTCCTCGGCGCCGAGCCGAGCGAAGCAGCACGGCAGCTCGCCGCCGAAGCCAACGCCAGCGGCGACCTGCTCGGTGCCTGCCCGCGCTGCGGCGGCGAAGTGCGGTCGCGGCGATTCGGCTGGTCGTGCGGTGGTTGCGGTCTGCGCGTGCCCGACAAGGTCGCGCGCAGGGCCGTGAGCGCGAAGATGGCCAAGGCGCTGCTCGCCGGCGAGAGCACCGACGTCGTCAAGGGCTTCCGCAGCAAGAAGGGCAACGAATTCAGCGCCGCGTTGCGCCTCGACACCGAGCGCGGCGTCGTCTTCGACTTCAGCGGTGTGCCACGTCCGACGCCAGCCGCATCCGACACTGCCAGCAACAACGCCACAGCGCCCGCGAAGCGGGCTCCGCCCTCACCGGAAGCGGCCGCTGTGGTCGGCGCCCCGTGCCCGATCTGCGCCGACCGCGGCGGGATGGTGATCCGCGGGCGCGCCGCGTTCGGCTGCTCCCGTTGGCGCGACGGCTGCCGGCTCCGCCTGCCGTTCGAGCTCCTCGGCGTCGCGTTGGCCCCGGTGCTCGCCGGCCTGCTGCGCGAAGGTCGGACCGTCGTGCTGCGCGACGAACAAGGCCATCCCTTCCGATTGGCGCTGGATCGGCGTGAGCTCGAGGGCTACCGAATCGAACGTCCCCGCTTGCCGAGAGGCACCGACGATCGCTAGACTTCCCGCCGAACGGAGGACCTCACATGCACCAAGCACGCTTCTTCGCGATCGGTCGCCTCGTCGCCCTCGTGGCCATCATCATCGTCGCCGGCTTCAGCGCTCCGGCCGTCGCAGCGGTGCCGAGCAGCACCCTCTTCGAAGGCGTGCTGACCTCGGTGGGCGGCGGCCCGGTCGCCGACGGTCCGTACCAGCTGACCTTCGGCCTCTATCCGACGGCGCAGGGCGGATCTGCCGCCTGGGTCGAGGGACCGGTGGAGGTCACCGTCACCAGCGGTCGCTTTGCGGTGCGCCTCGGCACGACCAAGCCGCTCTCGGCCAGCGCCCTCGCGGCCATGCCGACGGCGTGGTTGGGCGTGAAGGTGGGCAACGATCCGGAGCTGCCGCGGCAGGCGCTGGCCTCGGTGCCCTACGCGCTGGTCGCCGCGCACGCGGAGTCGGTCGCTTGCAAGGATTGCGTCTCGGCGCAGGCAGTGGGCTTCGCCTACGCCGGCTCTTCGACCAAGGGTGGCCCGGCCGCGGACTTGGCCTGCACCGGCTGCGTCTCGGTCGCAGAGCTCGCCTTCGACGGCGACGTCGACCTCGGCGGCAACAGCCTCAAGGCGAAGAACGGCACGTTCTCCGGCGACGTCGCGGCGAAGTCGGTGACGGCGACCGAATTCGTCGGCGACGGCAGCAAGCTGACCGGGATCAAGACCCCGTCGGGTAGCTGCAGCAAGGCCGGCGAGGTGGTCAAGGGCATCAAGGCGGACGGCACGCTCGATTGCGTCTCGTTCACCGGCAGCCTCCCGGGCGACGGCATCAGCCAGGTCTCCAACGGGGTGATGAGCAACGTCTTCACCGACGTCTTCTCGGCGCCGGCCAAGGATCTGCCGATTCCGGACAACACCGGCGCGACGGCGACGAGCAATATCGACGTACCGGACGTCGGCCTGGTCCGCGACCTGAAGATCGCCGTGAAACTGAGCAATACCGACCTCTCGACGGTGTCGATCAAGCTGCTGCCGCCCGACGACAAGGGCACTGGCTGGACCCTCTGCGATCCCTGCGGCGACGTCGACGGTAAGGCGCTGGAGAAGACCTGGGACAGCAAGACGCTGCCGAAGGTGGGCGACCCGACCGCGTGGTTCGGCAAGAACGCCAAGGGCCTGTGGACGCTGAAGGTGTTGGACGCATCGTTCTGCATCCCGCAGAAGCCGGGCAACTCCGGCCTCTGCAACCTCGACAGCAAGAGCGACGGCGCCGTGGCGGATTGGTCGGTGCAGATCGAGACGCTCTCGAACAAGAAGCTGCACGATCCGAAGGGGCACCTCTGGGCGCGCACGGCGTCGGCCCACGAAGCCGTGCTCGCCGATGGCAAGACGATCGAAGTCGACACGGCAACGGGCCTGCCGGCGGTCTTGGCGCAGGCGTGGATCTACGACAAGGACAACAAGAATTGGGTACAGGCCTCGACGGCGGTGGACGGGACCGGTTGCGCCGGTTGCGGCTCCGGCAAAGACGGCGACTACAAGCCGACCAGCAACGCCAATCTCGTCGGCAAGGCCTACGAGTTCAAGGACTTCATCATCCCCAAGGGGGTGACCATCAAGGTCACCGGCAGCACCGTGTTGCAGATCAAGGCGACCGGCAAGGTGCAGATCGACGGAGTCCTCGATCTCAGCGGTGCGGCCGGCGCCAGCACGTCACAGGGCTCGAACGGATGCTCGGGCAATACCGGCTGCGCACCGGGTGGCGTCGGCGTCTCTGGTGGCGCCAATGGTGCGCAGGGATGCTACGGCTCGTCCGGTCAGACCGGTGGCGGCAGCGGCGGTGGCAAGGGCGGCACCTATTGCTCGAGCTACGGCGCCGGCGGCGGCGGCGGCGGCTACGGAACCGGTGGCAGCAACGGCGTCAGCGGCAGCTCGGGCTGCTCTGTCGGCGCCGGCGGCGGCACCTATACCGGCGTGCACGCTGGCATTGCCGTGGGCGGCTCCGGCGGCGGCTCTGGCGGCTACGGTACGGCCTACAACTCCGGCGGCGGCGGCGGCGGCGCAGGTGGCGGCGTGATTCGGATCGACGCGACCGAAATCCGGGTCTCCGGATCGCTGATCGCGGATGGTGGCAAGGGCGGCGACAACACCAACAACTGCGACGGCGGCGCCGGTGGCGGCGGTTCCGGTGGCGGAATTTGGCTACGCGCGGCGAAGGTCGATCTCTCCGGTGGCACCGTGCGCGCCGTCGGCGGCGCCGCTGGCGACGCGGTGGCAGGTCAAAGCTCGGACGGTGGCGACGGCGGTGCCGGTGGTGTCGGCCAAATCCGGGTCGACTCGACATCGGCCGTTGTCGGTACGACCAATCCGACCTATACGAAGGGCAACGCGACGGACCTGGGCACCTTCTTCAATCGGTTCCGAATTCACCAGCCGACACCAGGCAAGATCGTGCTGACGAACCAATCCGGGCAGACCCACGACGCCTATTTGGTCGTGAGCTACTAGGTCTCGAGCAGGCGACAGCGCACCACGGCTCTGCTAGCCTCCCCGCGCCTTGCCCGGGAGGTGGCCGTGCAGCATCCGCGTCCGTTCCGAATCTCCTTGCTCTGCCTCGCATTGGCCGCAGCGAGCCTGATGCCGAAAGGCGCTGCGGCGGCGACAGGCGCGGTCCGCGACGGCCCGCCGACGACGCACACTGCCGACCCCGCGCACCTCGCCGCCGAGCAGACGATCGCGGCCCTGCGCGCCCGCGCTCCGCGCCTCCGCCTCGCCTGGCAACGTGACGGCCGCTTGCCTGCGCTGATCGCCGGGCTCGCCGTGCCGACCCAGGGCGAAAGCCCAACCGCGCGTGCTCGGAGTTTCCTGCTCGCGCACCCGGCGCTGATCGGCGGCGCCGCGAGGCAGCTGCGTGAGGCGGGCGTCTCGCAGAGCCATGGCCGCACCGTGGTGCGCTTCGAGGCGTTGGTCGCCGATCTGCCGCTGCTCGACCGCAGCCTCAGCGTCAGCCTCGACGCGGAGCAGCGCGTCTTCGCCCTGGTCTCGGACCTGCCCGCCCTTGCGGCCATCCCCGACGCGAAGATCAGCGCGGCGACGGCCAGCGCAGCGGTGCGCGCCCTGCCGCGGATGGCCAATGCGGCGCTGGCGACCCCCATCGCGGCGATTTGGCAGCCGG
The DNA here is from genome assembly GCA_020632665.1 of Deltaproteobacteria bacterium. Lineage (GTDB taxonomy): Bacteria > Myxococcota_A > UBA9042 > UBA9042 > UBA9042 > JACKFC01. The sequence continues at coordinate 30,318 of JACKFC010000042.1, read as the reverse complement.
CCGGCCGCCCGGTGCGGGTCTGGATGGTCGATACGGTGGTGGTCGCTGGCGCCTCGCACGTCCGGGTCTTGGTCGACGCCACGACCGGCGCCGTGGTCGCTCAGACCGAGCGGGTGATCCGATGAAGCGACTGCACACGCGCGTCTGGCTCGTCGGCGCGGCGATCGTGGCGGCCACGGCCTGTGGCTCGGATCCCGCACCCGGAACCACGGCCGGGCAGGGCGCTGGCGTCAGCGACGACGCCTCGAGCGACGCAACCGCGGGCGGCTCCGACGCGACCGGCACCGACTCCGCAGCAGCCATCCCGCGCGCCAAGGTCTACCTCCACGATCCGCTGACCGATCAAGGGCAGACGACCGAGATCACGCTCGTCGCGCCGACCGATCCGAGCGCCGGCCTCGCCGGCCCCTACGCCGACGTGAAGAATTGCCTGAACGAGCAAGGCGGCGAGGAGATCGTGCGGTTCAACCAGAAGGTCGGCGCCTTCTGCAAGGAGGTGCACACCGCGAAGGCTGGCGCCGACGGGACTTGGCTGCACATCGACCCGCCGGCAGACGCGAGCGATCCGAACGACGCCTTCGCCGAAGTGCAGATGTACCACCACGTGCATCAGGCCCACGGCTACTTCAAGGGCCAGTTCGGCTTGACCGACCTCGACTATCCGCTCGACGCGCTGGTCAACGTGAACCTCTATATCGAGCCCGATATCGCGGTGCTGGTCGGCTCGCCGCCCGGCTGGCAGGGCTATCCCAACGCCGCCTTCGTGCCGAAAGAGGGCTTCGCCGCGTTCAAGCTGCCGCCGCGGGACCAGGGCGCGATCATCTTCGGCCAATACGGCCAGACCGACCTCTCCTACGACGCCAGCGTCATCTACCACGAGTATACGCACGCGATGATCGGCACGACGCGGCTGGCCTCGATGCTCCCGGACGTCTACGGCCTCGACCACATGCCGGGCGCGATGAACGAGGGCTTCGCCGACTATTTCGCCGCGACCATGACCAACCACCCCGTCATCGGCGCCTACGGCATCTCGTTCGCCGGGCCGCATATGGTGCGCGACCTCTCTGTGACGCGGACGTGCCCCGATGACCTCACCGGCGAGATCCACGCCGACGGCCGTGTCCTCTCGTCTGCGCTGTGGCGGATCCGCGCTGCGGTCGGTCCCGACCGGGCCGACGCCGTGATCCTGCGCGCGCTGCAGGCGTTCACCAAGTCGACCACGATGGCTGCCGCCGCCCAGTTGATGATCGCCGAGGCCGAGGCCGAAGACGCCGTCATGGCCGGGACCTTCGCCAAGATCCTGAAGGAGCACGGCGTCGACACCTGCCAGCGGATCAAGGAATGGAAGGCTTGGAAGGTCGAGGAGAGCCCCGACAAGGTGGCCTATTCGATGATGGGCAAGCAGGAATTCGGCGGCAACGCGGCCTTCCCCGACGGCGTACCCGGACACCTGCAGTTCTACGTCGTGCTGCCCAGCGGCACCAAGGCGGTGACCTTGCGGTGGCAGGCCGAGGCGCAGGGCTTCTTCAGCCAGCCGGCGACGGCGATCGCGGTCAAGCCCGCCGACCCGCCGACGGTGAACTTCGTCGACACCAGCATCACGGCCCGCGCGGTGCTGCCGATGTCGCCGGATCCCGGCGATATCGCCTGGCAGTCGCTGACCCTCGCCGGCAAATGCATCGGCGGCGCCGACGGCAAGCTCTTCGTCCTCCCGCTGAACCAAGGTCAGAACACCGCTCGCGTCACGCGAATGGAAGTGACGATCCACAAATCCATGCCGAGCGGACCCAACCTGCGCTCGTGCGAGTAGGAGGCGACGTGGCGCGCAACCGACTGACCCCCAACCGACACCTCCCGTTCGGGGATCGCCAGGAGGCGCCCTTCTACGGCAAGGATATTCTCGGTGTCGGCCAGTTTCGGCGTGCGGATCTGCACGACGTCTTCGGTGTCGCGCACGAGATGCGGGAGATGGTCGCCCGCGTCGGCTCGTTCGACCTGCTCAAGGGCAAGATCCTCGCCAACCTCTTCTACGAGCCCTCGACGCGCACGATGTCCAGCTTCACCGCGGCGATGGAGCGCTTGGGCGGATCGGTGATCCCGATCTCCGAGGTGCACTACTCCTCTGTCGCCAAGGGCGAGAGCCTGCCCGACACGGTGCGGACCCTGGAGTGCTACGCCGACGTCATCGTGCTGCGCCACCCGAGCCTCGGCGCGGCGGCCGAGGCGGCACGCTACGCCCGCAAGCCGGTGATCAACGCCGGCGACGGCCCCGGTGAGCACCCGACCCAGGCGTTGCTCGACCTCTTCACGATCCACGAGGAGCTCGGCACCGTCGACGGCCTGACCGTGACGATGCTCGGCGACCTGAAATACGGCCGCACGGTGCATTCGCTCGCGCGCCTGCTCTGCCAATACGACGTCCAGCTCCGCTTCGTCAGCCCCGACTCGTTGCGCCTGCCCGAGAAGGTCAAAGCCGAGCTCGACGAGGCTGGCATCCGCTACGAGGAGACCGAAGCGCTCGACGACGTGCTCGGCCAATCGGACGTGCTCTACGTCACGCGGGTGCAGAAGGAGCGCTTCGACGACCTCGCCCACTACGAGTCGGTCAAGGGCGCCTACGTCATCGACCGCGACACGATGAGCCGCGCCAAGCCGAATATGGTGCTGATGCACCCACTGCCGCGGGTCGGCGAGATCGCGATGGAGGTCGACGACGACCCGCGGGCCGCCTATTTCCGGCAGATGGAATACGGCCTCTACGTGCGCATGGCGCTGCTCGCCATGGTCCTGGGCAAGGCATGACGGCGCCGCGCGGCCTCGCCGCCATCGCCGCGCGGCAGCAGTCGATCGATTCGGTTGTCGTGCTGGGGATCGATCCGCCGCTCGCCGACACACGCGACCTCGCCACGCTGCGCGCCGAGATCGCGGCGAAGATGCGCGCCGCCGCCCCCGCCGTCGCCGCGGTGAAGCCGAACGCCGCCTTCTTCGAGGCCCGCGGCGCTGCGGGGCACACGCTGCTCGCCGAGGTGTGTTCGGACGCCCGGGCGCTGGGTTTGCCCGTGGTGCTCGACGTCAAGCGCGGCGATATCAGCAGCACCGCCGCGGCCTATGCCGTGGCCGCGCGCGAGGTCGGCGCCGACGTCGTGACGCTGAACGCCTGGATGGGCGAAGACGCCGTCCGCCCCTTCCTCGACGCTGGGCTGGACGCGTTGCTGCTGGCCCGGACCTCGAATGCCAGCGCGACCGCGCTGCAAGCGCTGCCCTGCGTCGGCCGCGACGGCCGCCAGCGCCAACTCTGGCAGGAGCTGGTGCGGCAATGGTCGAACGAGCCGCGCGTCGGCTTCGTCGTCGGTGCGACCGCTCCGGCCGCAGTCGCACAGGCGCGGGCGCTGGCGCCGACGGCGTGGCTGCTCTGCCCGGGGGTGGGCGCGCAAGGCGGCGACCTGCAGGCCACGACGCGCGCCGCGGAGGGCCATCATCTGCTGCTACCGGTCTCGCGGGCGCTGTGGAACGCCGCCGACGTCGGCGCTGCCGCTGCAGCGTTGCGCGATCAGGGCAGGGCAGCGGCCTCCGCGTCAGCCGCGGTAGCCATGGCCGATCCGACCACCTCTATTGGGTCGGTGGCCGGGGGCGCCGGCGCCGAGTTCGCCGATCCCGCGCTCGCCGACGCGCTCTTCGACTGCGGCGCCGTGCGATTCGGCTCGTTCCGCCTGAAGTCGGGCCTGCAATCGCCGATCTACCTCGACTTGCGGACGCTCTGCGGCCACCCGCGCTTGCTGGCCGACGCAGGACGTGCCCTCGCTGCCCGCCTCGCGACGCTGAACTGCGAGCGCATCGCCGCGCTGCCGATGGCCGGCCTGCCAATCGGGACGGCGCTCTCGCTCGCTGCCGGGGTGCCGCTCGTCTTCCCGCGCAAGGAGCGCAAGGCGCACGGCACCGGCGCGGCGGTGGAGGGGCCCTTCCATCCCGGTGAGCGTGTCGTCCTGCTCGACGACCTCGCGACCCGCGGCACCAGCGCCCTCGAGCTGCTGCCCGTGTTGCGCGACGCGGGGCTGCTGGCGGAGGACCTGTTGGTGCTGGTCGACCGTGGCTCGGGCGCCGCAGACCGGCTGGCAGAGCAGGGCGTTCGGCTGCACGCCGTCTTCCACCTCCGCGCGCTGCTGCGTCGCTGGCGCGACACCGGTCGTCTCGACGCCGATGGCTACGCCGAAGTGCTGGCCTTCCTCGACGCGAGCGCCGGCTGATGCGGCTGCTGCCCTGGCCCTTGCTCAAGGCGCTGCTCTTTCGCCTCGACCCCGAGCGGGCGCACGCGGTGGCGCTGGCGATCCTGCAGCGCCTCGGACGCAGCGGCGTCGGGCGTCCCTTGCTCCGTCTCGGTTTCGACGCGCCCATCGACGATCCGGTGACGGTGATGGGGCTGCGCTTCCGCAACCGGGTCGGCCTCGCCGCCGGCTGGGACAAGGACGCCCGCGCCTGGCCCGGACTCGCTTGCATGGGCTTCGGCCACGTCGAGGTTGGAACCATCACGCCGCGACCGCAGCCGGGCAACCCGAAGCCGCGCATCTTCCGCCTGCCGGAAGATCGCGCCGTCATCAACCGCATGGGATTCCCCGGCGAGGGCATGGCCGCCGCGTTGCCGCGTCTGCTCGGTCCGGGGCGCGCCGACGTCGTGCTCGGCGTGAACCTCGGCCGCAACAAGGACACGCCGAACGAGCGCGCCGCCGAGGATTACGTCGGCGTCCTTCGCGCCCTCGGGCCCCGCTGCGATTACGCCGCGATCAACGTCAGCTCGCCGAATACGCCGGGCCTGCGCGCGCTGCAGCGCAAGGACGAGCTCCGTGCCTTGGTGCAGGCGGTGACCGCGGCGCGCGACGCGCTGGATCGACCGCTCCCGGTCGCGGTGAAGATCGCACCGGATCTCGACGAAGCCGGGATCGACGCCGCGGTCGAGGCGGCCCTCGAAGCCGGCGCGGATGGCATCATCGCCAGCAATACGACGCTCGCCCGCGAAGGGCTGCGCAGTCCGCACGCCGGGCAGACCGGTGGACTCTCGGGCCAACCGCTCGAAGCCTTGGCGCGTCGGGTTCTGCAGCGGGTCGTGCAGCGCGCCGACGGCAAGCTCGCCGTCATCGCCGTCGGTGGCGTCACCAGCGCTGACGACGCCCGCATCCGGCGCGAGCTCGGCGCCGACCTGGTCCAGCTCTACACCGGACTCGTCTATCGCGGGCCCGCTCTGGTCCACGAGGTCGCCGCCGCGTTGCGCGGCCTGCATTGATTCCTCGCGGTGCCGCGCGGGAATCGGCAGGCTCTCGCTGCGCCGCCCCCCGCGTGCGTCGAGGAGCCCCGATGTTCGGATGGATGAATATCAACTGGATGTTCCGCAATCGGACGTTGGGTGCCGCGGCGCTCCTTGCGGCATTGAGCCTCGGAACCGCAGCGTGCGAGGCAGAGGCGGGCTTCGACGCTCCGCTGCTGCCGATGTCTGGTCTGGATATTCATCTACCAGATGGTGGCGCGTTGCTCGACGCAGCAAGTGCGTCGGGCGAGGAGGCTCCGTTCGAGGCCGCGCTCGCGCCGGCTGCGGAGGCACGGGTTGCAGAGGCCCAGGCAGCAGTCGAGGGACCCGCCGCAGGCGCACCCGTCGTCGCGCCCCTTGCGACGCGTCCGGACGAAGGCTTGCGTGCCGTTCCGTTGCCGCCCGCCGACGATCCGCACTTCTACGAGCGCCGCTACCACGTCGCTTGGCTTCGCGTGACGGTGCCGACTCCAGACGGCAAGGCCGTCGTGCAGCAGACCTTCGAGCGCCAACTCGGCGGCGAGACGACCTGGCGGGCCGCGCCGGCCACGCGCGCGCCGATTCGCTGAGCAGCGACGGAACCGGAGCGGCTCAGCCGTTGCTGATGCGCCAGCCGAAGCCGATGCGGATGCCGGCGCGCAGGCTCCAATAGGCATCGCCACCGCCCCGCGGGGCGACCCACTCGCCCATCACGACGAGGCCGGTCCACGGCAGGAAGCTGCGCACACGCAGCGCCGAGACACCGACCAGCACCGCCGCGCGGCCGCCGTAGCGCACCGTCTCACCGATCAGCGGATTGCCGAGCGCGATTGCGGCGAGCTCGAAGTCCGCGAGATAGGGGCCCCACTGCCGGCGCAGCGCGATGGGCACGGCGAGCAGGAAGTCGACGGCGACATCGTCGGCGCGGATCTTCTCGTCGATCAGGGCGGCGCCGCCGAGCTCGACGCCGACGCGGACGTGATGACGCAGCCCGAGGCCGTGCCCGACCGAGAGCCGCCCGGCACCGCCGCCACCGAAGCGGAGGCCGCCGCCGCGTGAGCCGAGGCTCGCCAGGCCGCCGCCTTCGGCGTGCAGGGTGAAGCCCTCGGCGTCGAATTGCCGGCCGCGAAAATTGCTCGACCGCGGGATGGTGAAGGGGCAATGGCCGGCCTTTGCCGCGGCCGCCGCGATCAGGCCGAGCGCGCGGGAGGCCGAGAGCACCGCCGGGGCCGCGCGCAAGGCGTCGCCATCGAGGCCCTGCTTCGCAGCGACGCGGGCGCGGGTCGCGCGCAGGTCTTCGGTCATCCAATCGCGGGCTTCGGCACGCTGGGCGTCGGGAACCGCGCAGTAGGAGAGCAGGGCGTCCGGCAGCATGCCCTCGATCTCGTAGTGATCGATGCCCCAGCCACGCTGTTCACGCAGCTCGACGATCTTCAACAAATCGGCGCGCAGCGCGGCGGCAGCCGGGTGGTGCTCGGCCGCCACGGCGGGCTCGGGCAGCGCCAGGAGCAGGGCGGGCAGCAGCGCCACGAGTCGTCGCGCGAGGCGGGGCGGGTGCTCAGGGCGCATGCGGCGGTGCCGGCGGCGGCGGCGGCGGTGAGCGATGGCGCGCGACGAAGCCGGCATAGTCTGCCGCGCGTTTGGCCGCCTGCCGGCGCAGCCCAGTGAGCGTATCGAGCGGGACGTTCTTGACCGCGTATTTGACGAACCAATTCGGCACCCAGCCGCCGGGATCGGCGTCGATCACGTATTCGACGTTGCTGCCGCCCTTGGCGTTGCGGCGGATCGTGTAGCGACCGTGCAGCATCGGGAAGCGGACCACGCCCTTTGCCACTGCCGGCGCGCTCTGGATCGCCCGAAACTCGGCGTACACGCGGTTGCCGCCGTCTTCGATCCGCGCCGAGGTCCGTAGGACCGCGTCACGATCGCTGACCGGCCAGGTCGCCTTGAGCCGGTTGTGGAAGTCGAGGTCGAATTCGCTGCGCTTCTGCACCATGCGCGCGTGAACGCAAGCTGCGTTCCACTCGCAGGCCCGCTCGACGTCGGCGAGCACGGCGAGCAGCAGCAGCGGGTCGGCGTCGATCGTCGCGACGCCCTTGAAGCGCGGCACGTCGCGCCCCGGAACTTCGCGAATGTAGACGCGGACGCCGCGCTCCGAGGCGACCTTCTCCCATCCTGCCGCGCCAGCGAGCACCGGCGGCAGGAGCAGCGCGAAGGCGACAGCGAGGGCGAAGCGCCGCACGCGGGCGGACGTCGAAGATGGCGTTGGTGGACTGGGGGCTGCGGACACGGACCTTCCTCCTCGTCCCGCAAGGGCGTGGACGAGCGGTGAGGGTGGAGTTGCCGTCGAGCGCGATCAAGCCGCAGGATGCCACCCGGCCGCAGAAATTGCAGAACCTTCACGTAGCGGCACGCAGGAGCAGAGATGTTGGAGATCGTCGGAGCCGGCAGGGTCGGCAGCGCCATCCACCGGCGCATGGTCGCCGCGGGCACCCCTGGTCGGCTGTTGGCGCGGCAGGATGGCGGGCGGTCGATCGCCGCCGACGGGCAGGGGCCGATCTTGGTCGCGACCCGCAACGACGATTTGCGCGCCGTCCTGGACGCCGTGCCTGCAGCCCGACATCCGGACCTGGTCTTCGTGCAGAACGGTATGATTCGGCCGCTGCTGCGGGAATTCGGCCTCGAAGGCGCGACGCGCGGGCTGCTCTTCTTCGCCGTGCCGGGGCGCGGCGACGACCTCGCCCCGGGCGGCAACTCGCCCTTCTGCGGGCCGCACGCCGCGGCGGTGGTGGCGATGTTCACCGCCTTGGAGATCCCGGCCGAGGTCCTCCAGCCGGCCGCGTTCGCCGCGGTCGAGCTGGAGAAGTTGGTCTGGAACAGCGCGTTCGGGCTGCTCTGCCAGGCGCTCGAGACGGACGTCGGTGGCGTGCTCGCCGACGCGCGCTGCGACGCCCTGTTGCGCGAGCTGATCGCTTGCGGCGCGCAGGCCCTCGCGCTCGACGTCGACAGCACCGCGATGGTGCGGCGCCTGCGCGCGTATTCGGCGTCGATCCCGGGCTACCGCGGCGCGGTGAAGGAGTGGTCCTGGCGCAACGCGTTCTTCGTCGAGGCCGCGGCCGCCGCTGGCGCTTCGTTGCCCGTTCACGAGGAATTGTGCGCGGGGATTTTCACGTCCGCCAGCGGCCCGGCATCTACTGGGTGAAGGTGGGCACGACGCCCGCTACGTCCAGGAGGTTCGCCATGCACCCGATTCCCCGTCCCACCAAGCGGCTCGCACTCGCCGCGCTCCTCTGCGGCATGGTCGCCGTGCCGATGCTGGTCAGCGCCCGTCCGGGCCAAGGCCGCGATCAGGGCCGTCGTGGTCCGCCCAGCGAGGCCGAGCGCGAGGCCTTCCACGGCAAGATGAAGGCGCGCATGGCCAAGGTCCTGCGGCAGGACGTCGGCCTCGACGAGGCGCGCGCCAAGCAGGTCGAGGCGATCTTCGCCCGACAGCACGCGAGCACCAAACAGTTGCGCGAGGCGCTGCACACCCACCACCAGGCGCTGCGTGCGTTGCTCGAGTCCGACTCGAACGACCAGGCCGCCTACAGCAAGGCGCTCGACGGCATCGAGGCGGCGCACAAGGGCCTGCGGGCGCAGCGCGAGCAGGGCATCGCCGAGGCGCGCAAGATCCTCAACCCGAAGGAGCAGGCCAAGATGCTCCGCGCGATGCACAAGGCGCGCCGCCATCACTTCGGCAAGCGCGGCCGTGGGCACCGTGGCCGCGGCGGTCCGGACCATCGCGGTCCCGACCACGGCGGTCCCGGCCAGGATGGTCCGCCCCCGGGTGACGACGACGCCGAATACGACGGCTAGCCGACCGCTCCCCCAACGTCTCCCCCCACCGCCGCCGCGCTTGCTCCTTGCAGGTGCGGCGGTGGCCGTTTTGGCCGAGAGCACGGCGGTGAAGCGCTACGGCGCCGGGGGCGGCGGTTCGCGGCCGGGGCGCTCGGAGGTCAGCAGATCGTAGAGCCGCTCCATCGGCTGCACCGGCCCGCGCAAGACGACCGAGCCGGTCCGGGCGGCCTCTTCGACCGCGTTCGCCTCCAGCGCCTTGTCGTCGACCACCACCGCGAGGCGTCCGCCGGCGTTGCTGCCTTGGGCGAGGACGGCCAGACGGTCCAGGCCACGGCGGTTGAGTCGCAGCTGCAGCGTGATCCGACCTTCGCCGCGGTTCAGCCCGACGCTCTGCACGTCGCGCTCGTCGAGGACGGCGGTCGGGCCAACGTGGCAGGTCCCGTCGGCGTCGCACCACTGCACGACCCGACGCGCTCCTTCGCCCTCCGGATTCTCGGCGATGTGCACCGCCAGCGGCGAACGCAGCAGCGCCGCATTCGGTGCACAGCCCAGCGTTGAGAGCAGCGCGAGCGCCGCGCTGGCGACGAGCAGGTGTCGCCTCGTCATCGAATCAGGCATCGAATCTCCTCCTCGCGGGCGCGTCTCGGCTCAGAAGCGTGAGTAGACCACGCCGTCGTAGACGTAGCCCTTGATCTTCGCCGGCGCGGCGCAATAGGACGCTCCCAACACGAAGGCCGTCGAGCCGTTGCTGTCGCCGCCGGAGTGGGCGAGGCCGTTGAAGCTGCCGCAGCTCGAGGCCGGCGTCTGCAGCTCCAGCTCGTTCCAATAGGCCGTGCCGCTCTGCTGGTCGATGATCTCGCGGTGCACCAGGAGAACGGGGACGCGGACCGAGGCGCTGCTGCCCGGCTTGTCGGCGACGATGAAGACGCCGCCGTTGGCGTAGAAGATGTCGCGGAAGAGGTAGGCGGCTTGGTTCGTGCCGACCACCGTCGCCGCGAAGTATGCGGTCGATCCGGTCTTCTGGTAGCGGACCATGCCGGGGCCGGCGAGCCACATCGTCGACGCGCCGTTGATGCTCAGGCCGTTGGTGTTGTAGCGGAGCAGGGCGCCCGCGGCGTTGCCTGTCGCCGCGAAGCCGCCGGCGTATTGCGAGGCGTAGGCCGAGCTACCGTTCCAGGCATAGCGGTAGAGCGTGGTGTAGTTGCTCGGATTGGCGCTGCTGCCGACCAGGGCCGCGATATCGTACTCCGGGGTGGTCACGGTCGAGAACGGCGAGGTCTTGCTCGACGCGGTCGATGCGCCGATGGGCTGGATCCAGCTGGCGTACTTCTTCGCGGTGCAGGTGAAGGTCGAGACGCCCGTGCTGGCGCCGTTGCAGTTCACCATGATCGCGAGCTTGGCCGATGTATCGTAGCCGGCGAGGCTGACGTGCAGGGTCGAGCCGATGACCATCGAGTCGACGGCGTTCCAGTTCACGCTGCTGATCGCGCCGCCGAAGGCCTTCACCACCGCGGTCGCCAGCACGTTCGAGGCGCTGGTCGACCACTTCCAGATGCCGCCCGAGGAGTAGAGCAGCCAGAGCTGGCCGCCGCGGCCGACCGCGACGTGGTCGGACGCCGCGACCATCGGCGGGCTCGTCGTGCTGATATTGGCCACGCTCGCCAAGGTGACGCCCCCGGCCTTGGTGGCCGAGGCGGCAAAGAGGTGCCACGGACCGCCGGCGACGGTCCCGCCGAGGGTGGTCGCCGACCCGGCGACGTGGAAGGTCTTGGCCGTGGTGGAGTAGGAGACGTCGTGGATCACGCCCGGCGCGGCCGTCATGACGAAGCCTTTGCAGACGTTCGACGAGCAGAAATCGCCGGTCGTGGCGGCGCTGCCGTCGTCGCATTTGCTGAAGTTCGGCAGCGAATCACCGGCGAGGCAGGCGCCCGCGCCGTCGCAGACGTCGCCCGCCGTACACGGGTTGCCGTCGCTGCACGAGGTGCCCTTGCTCGACGGGACGTCGACGCAGCCGCCGGCCTTCTCGTCGCAGGTCGCGACGTGGCATGTCTTGCTGCTGCTGCAGACCACCGGCGAACCCTTGCAGACGCCGCTGCTGTTGCAGGTGTCCTTGCTCGTGCAGGCGAGTCCGTCGCTGCACGCCGTGCCAGCAGACTTCGGGACCTTCTTGCAGCTCGGCTCGGTCCCCTTGGCGACGCAGACCGCGTCGTTGCAGGCGTCACCGGCCTTGCTGCAATCGTATTCGGTCTTGGCGATGCACTTGCCGGTGGCGTCGCAGGCGCTGGTCACCGAGCACGGATCCCCGTCGTCGCAGCTCGCCCCGTTGGTGATGCTGAAGACGCAGCTCGTGCCGCTGCAGGAGTCCTTGGTGCAGGGGTTGCCGTCGTTGCAGTCGGCGTCTTTCTGGCAGCCGCAGCCGAGGTCCCACGGCCCGCCCTTGCAGCTGCCGCTGCCGTCGCAGCTATCCTTGGTGGTGCACTTCTGCCCGTCGTCGCACGGCGTGCCGGATTGCAGCGGGACCAGCTTGCACAGGCCGGTCTTGGCGTCGCAGGCGCCGGCGTTGCAGGCGTCGCCCTTGCAGGCGACCTCGTCCGGGCCGACGCAGCCGCTGCTGCCGCAGGCGTCGCCCGAGGTGCAGAGGTTGCCGTCGTCGCAGGTCGAACCCGCGGGCGCGCTCTTGGTCTTGCAAGCGTCGCCGGCTTCGTCGCAATAGCCCTGCTTGCAGGCCGCCAGGTCGCCGGGGCAGTCGAGCGGCTTGCTGCCGGCACATTTGCCCTTGCCGTCACACGCCTCGCCCTCGGTGCAGTAGAGGCCGTCGTCACAGCCGACGCCACTGCCCTTCGGCGTGGCGACGCAGCTGGTCTTGCTCTCGTCACAGGCGCCGAGGTTGCAGGCGTCGGAGAGCTCGGCGCAGGTGCGCGGCTTACCGGCTTTGCAGCTACCAGCGCTGTCGCAGGTATCGCCTTCGGTGCAGAACTTGCCGTCGTCGCAGGGCGAGCCCGCCGGCTTGCTCTCCACCGCGCAGGTGTGGCTGTTCGCTCCGGTCGAGCTGCAGCTGCCGACCTTGCACGCCTGGCCTTGGGCGCTGCAGTCGACCGGCTTGCCGGCGGTACAGGCGCCGGCCTTGCAGGCGTCGTTCTCGGTGCAGCCGTTGCCGTCGGCGTCGCACGGCGTGCCGTCGCCCTTCGGCTTTGCCTTGCACTTGCCGTCGAAGGGATCGCAGCTGCCGACTTGGCACGGGCCGTCCTGGTCGGAGCAGACCTTTGGCTTGTTGCCGGATTTGCACGTCCCCGCGGCGCATTGGCCCGATCCCGGCAGCTGGCATTTGTCCGCCGTGTCGCAGCCTTTGCCCTCGGCCGCCGCGGCGTCGTTGCTGCACTTGCCGGCCTTGCAGGCGTCGACGGTGCAGGGGTTGTTGTCGTTGCAGTCGGCGTCGCCTTCGCAATCGCATTGGTTGGTCGAGACGCATTTGCCGCCCGAGCAGACGTCGGCAGTGCACGCCTTGCCGTCGTCGCAGCTGGCCTTGTCGTCCGGGGCGTGGGTACAGCCGTTCTTGCTGTCGCAGGCGTCGGTCGTGCAGGGGTTGTTGTCGCTGCAGCCGAGGTCGGCGGGCGAATTGCTGCACTTGCCGGTCTTGGCGTCGCAGGCGTCGACCGTGCAGTCGACCCCGTCGGCGCAATCCTTCAGCGCACCGGTGCAGGCGCCGGCATTGCAGGCGTCGCTGCTGGTGCAGGCGTCGCCGTCGTCGCAGCTCGCCGCATTCGGCTCGAAGACGCAGCCGCTGCCGCCGACGCAGGCGTCGTTGGTGCAGGCGTTGGCGTCGTTGCAGTCCTTGGTCGCGGTCGGCGCGCAGCTGCCCGAGGTGCACTTCGATGCGGTGCTGCACGGGTCACCGTCGTCGCACTCCTTGCCCTCGTTCTTCGCCTTGCCTTCGCAGATGCCCGTGGTCGCGTTGCAGACCTGCGCTTGGCAATAGGTGCCGAGCGCGTCGCTGCACTTCACCTTCGCCGCGGCGTCGACGATGCAGAGCTTGTTGCTGCAGATCTGCGGCTCGCAGAGGTCGGATTGGTCGCAGTCGGTGTCCGACTCGCACGAGCAGATCGGCGTGCCCTCGCATTCGCCGTCGGTCTCGCAGGCGTCGTCCTTGGTGCAGTCCTTGCCGTCGTCGCAGGCAGTGCCGGCGTTGGCGCCGGTGGCGGTACAATCGGTCGCGAGGTCGCAGCCGTCGATGGTGCAGGGGTCCCCGTCGTCGCAGATCGCCGCGTTCTTGGTGTGTTTGCAGCCCGCCTCGGTGTCGCAGGTGTCGATCGAGCAAGCGATGCCGTCCGAGCAATCTTTCGGCTGCCCGGCGCATTTGCCCTCGACGCAGAAGCCGTTGCTCAAGCACAGGCTGTCTGGCTCGCAGGGCAGGGTGGTGTCGGTGATGTCGGTCGAGACGATCATGCCGGTCAGCTGGTCGCAGGTCTCGACGGTGCAGGGGTTCTCGTCGTCCCAATCGCCGGCGCTGCCCAGGGTGCAGGTGCCGGACTTGCAGACGTGGGTGCAGGTCCCGTCGATGCAGAGCTTGCCGTCGTCAGCGGTGGTGACCTCGCAGCTCCCAGTGGCGCTGCAGCTGCCCGCCTCACAGGGGCCGAGCGGCTCGAGCGGGGAGCACGCGGTGCCGACGTCGAAGTCGACCAGCTTGCAGGCGCCCTCGACGCACTTCGGCTGACGGCACGGGGTCTGCCCCTTCAGGCTGGCGCATTGCGCGTCGGCCGTGCAGCCGCCCGCGGCGTCGTTGCCGCCGGTATCACCCGGGTCGACGCCGTCGATGGCCACGCCATCGGTGGTCACGCCATCCGTGCCGCCGCCGGCTCCGTCCGAGCCGCCGTCCGTCTTCACGTCCGCCGCACCGATCGCGTCGTCGATCCCGGAGACATCGATGGTGACCTGTCCACAACCCGCGAAGGCCAGCACGCCGACCGCTGCCCAGCAACACGCCCACAGCGGACGCAGACTCCCTTCCCCACGCATGAAGCTCTCCCGATCGCGCCGACATCGCGGACGCAAGGGCGCAGCCTAGCGAAGCCCCCGGTCGGTGCAAGCCTAGCGGAGCGGGGCGAAGGGCTTGATCGCGACGACCGGCACGTCGCAGGTCCGTACGACCTCTTCGGCGGTCGAGCCGACGAAGAATCGGGCCAAGCCGCGGCGGCCGTGGGTGCTCATCACGACCATGCGCGCGTCGGTCTTGTCGGCCGCCTGGACGATCGCCTTTGCAGGCGGCCCGGCGCGGAACAGCACCTGCTTGGGCGCGGTGGTCGCCGGCGCACGGGCGAGGAAGCTCTCCATCTCGGCCCGGACCTGTTCGAGCAGCTCTTCCTCGTCGTAGAGCCCGTCCCAAACGTACTCGGCGATCGCGGGATCGACCGCGACATCGGGCGGCGCGACGTGAGTCGGCCGCTGCACCACGTGGAGCAGGGTGATCGAGCATCCCAGCCGCTGGGCCAGGATGTCGGCGCTCTGCAGCGCAGCGAGCGAACCTTCGGAAAAGTCGATCGGGACCAGGATCGTCTGCACGGGGACCTCCTCGCGCCGCTCGGGGGTGGGCACCGCGGCGCCCCGACATGCTAGGGCTGCACGGGCCGGCGACAAGCACGACGCGTTTGGGCACCCTGGTGCGATGCGCACGCCCTTGTTGCTGATCCCGCTGGTCTTGCTCCTCGCCTGCTCCGAGCCGGGTCATGCCGGTGCGGACAGCCTCGCTGTCCCGGTTGATGACGCTGCCGCCGACGCCGACGCTGTCGCCGACGCCGACGCCGACGCTGTCGCCGACGCCGACGCCGACGCCGACGCTGTCGCCGACGCCGACGCCGACGCCGACGCTGTCGCCGACGCTGTCGCCGACGCCGACGTTGTCGCCGACGCTGCACCGGACGGCACGCCATCGCAGCAGCCGCTACAGACCAGCGTCTCCTTCGGCAGCGACCTCGTCAGCATCCTCGCCGAGCCGCTCGCCGACGGGCGCCGCCGCTATACCCTGACGACCACCCATCCTTTGCGCGACGGGGTGCCGAAGGACGGCAAGCGCACCTTCGAGGAGCCGCCGGGCGCGGCGCGCCTGCGCAGCCCGAACCTCGCGCTCGACGCCTTCTACGCTCTGGCGCAGGCCGAGCGCGTGCAGGCCTCGGTGGCGGCGATCCAGAACGGGCAATGGAACGGCGGCCAGCCGCTGCCGTGCCCTTGCTTCGAAACGGGCGAGAAATGGACCTTCGCCTGGACCCGCGACAGCAGCTACGCGATCGCCCTCGGCCTTTCGCTCCACGACCCGATCCGCTCGCGCGAGACGCTGCGCTTCTTGCTGCGGGCGCCGAAGCAGGGCGGCAGCAAGCGCATCATCCAAGACACCGGCACTGGCGGAAGTTGGCCGGTCTCGACCGATCGGGTGGTGTGGGCGCGGGCGGCGTTGGCCGTCAGCCGGGTCTTGCCGAGCGCCGAGTCGGCGCTCTGGATCGAGGAGGCCACGCCGGCGATCCTGGCCAGCCTGCAGGACGATATCGCGCTCGCTCGCGACCCGCAGAGCGGCCTGATCCGCGGTGAGACCTCGTTCCTCGACTGGCGGCAGCAGACCTATCCGGATTGGATGGCGGGCGAATCGACCCCGATCGCGCGCACCTTCGCACTCTCGACCAACGTCCTCTGGACCGACGCCTGGGCTTCGCTCGCCGCGATGCGCGCCAACGTCGGCGACGCCCTCGGTGCCGCGGCAGCGAAGAGCGAGGCGGACGCGCAACGGGCGCAGCTCGCCGCGTTCTGGCAGGCGGCGCAGGTCCCGATCGGTGCCGAGCCGGGGCGCACCCTGCCGCCGGCGTGGCTCGGTGCGCCGCTCGATCCGCAGCCAGCCGGCCGCGCCGATACGCTCGCGATCGCGCTGGCGGCGCTGACCGACGCCATCGACCCGACCACCGCGCGGGCTTGGCTGGCCCGGCTGCCCTTCGCCGACGCCGCCTCCGCGGCCGGTCCCGCGGTCTTCTATCCACCGGCGCGGCAGGCGATCTACCACAACCGGGCGACGTGGCCCATCGTCACCGGCTACGTCGCGCTCGCGGCGGCCCACGTCCGCGCGCCCGATCCCTTCGCTGCCGCCGCCGCCGCCTTGGTCCGCTACGCACTGCTCAACCTGTCGAATATGGAGAATTTCGCCTGGCCCGGCGGGCAGAATTGGCTGGCCGACAGCGCCGGCGGCTTCGACGCCTCGGGGCCCGTCGTCAACTCCCGGCGGCAGCTCTGGTCGGTAGGCGCCGCGCTCGCCCTGGTCGACGGCGGGCTCTTTGGCCTGCAACCGCAAATCGACGGCGTCGAGATGCGGCCGATGGTGCCGCGCAGCTGGGCCGCGGCTTGGCTCCCCGATGGCGGCACGCTCCGGCTCGAAGGCCTGAAATTGCGGAATATCGCGCTGACGCTGGAGCTGCAGGTGCCCAAGCTCGGGCCCGGCCCCGGCACACTCGCGCTGCAGTCGGTCGTGCTGGTCGGCGCCTCCTCCGGCACGACGCAACAGGTCGCCCTCGTCGGTACCGCGTCGGTCGTGGTGGCCAAGGAAGCCGCGCTGCTCGCGGCGAGCCAGGACGGCGGCGCGGTGCTCAGCCTGACGCTCTCCACCTCGGCGACCGATACCGCAGCGCCGACGCTACAGCCCGCCCCGCCCGCGCCGAGCGTCGCTGGGCTGCTCGCCGATCCGCCGCCGCTGACGGTGCAGCTCGCCGACGCGAACGACCCGAGCAAGGGCGTCACGCTCGGCTACGACGCGGCCGACGACCCGCCGAGCTTCGAGATTTTCCGCGACGGCGCGTTGATCGGCACGACGGGTGCGACCTCCTATACCGATCCGGTGGCCGACGCAGCGACGACGACGCATTGTTGGAGCGTGGTCGGTGTGCTCGCCAACGGGCTGCGGACCCGGCATGCCGCGACCCGCTGCCATTGGGGCAAGGATTTCGAGCGCATCCTCGATATCAGCGCGTTGGCGGCGCGCGAGGGCGGCAGTGCCCTGGTCGCGCTCGGCGGCAACCCGGCGGGCTACGCACGTCGCGTGCCGCTCGTGGGAGCGGAGGAGCAGGTCCTCGCGGTCGAAGCCTTCTTGCCGCGCTGGAGCGGTCCCCACCTGCTGGAGGTGCAGCACGGCGGGCCTGCGGAGGTCACGACCGGGATGCACGCCCTCGGCCTGCGGGTACGGGTCGAGAGGCTGCGCGATGGCGCCGTCGTGGTCGACGCGCCGGCGACGCTCGGCGCGCACGTCGAAGGCAACGCGCCGCGGGGCAGCACGGCGGTGACGATCCCGGCGCTCGACGTCGAGGAGGCGTACCGCGTCCTGCTGACGCGGCCCGCCGTCGCGTCGATGGCCAACCTCAGCCACGCGAGCTTTTACGGCGGCCCAGGCGGCGACGGCACCAGCGGCTCTGCCTACCGCGACGTGCACGCGCTGCGCCTGCTGACGATGCAAGGCCAGGCCGAAGCCGCGCCCCCGCCATGGGCTTTCGACGGCGTCGGCGACTTCGACAAGACGCCGGCCACAGCCCAACTCACGCCCGGCATCACGCTGCAGCCGTGGGAGCGCTTCGCCCTGACCTGGGACGCGCGCTGGTTGACCGGCGTGGTCGTCGCCGAGGCGTTCGAAGACCCGACCAAGGCCTTCGTGCTCTACGTCGAGGTCGTCGATCCCAGCGCGCCGACGCCGCCGCAGACCGCCACTGGCATGACCTATCTCGGCCTCACACCGAAGCTGGCGTTCACCCCGACCGCCGCCATCGGGCTGCGCGCCGGATGCGATCTCGGCGACGGCTACGGCCCGTGGTGCGGCGTCTTTGCGCGCGATCCGAAGACCGGCACTTTTGCCCAACACAGCCGCCTCGCTCCCGGACAAGCGCTCGGCGGCGCCGGGATCTGGCTCGCGGCGGACAAGCACACCATCAGCTTCCGCATCCCCCGCGCCGCGCTCGGCGCCGCGGCGATGGCAGCCAAGGCCGGGGGCACGGCCAAGGCAGCGACGTTGCGCATCACCGGCCACCTCGTTCACGGCGGCGCCGGCGATGAGTGGAAGGACGTCGTGCCGCCCTTCGCGATGCCGTGGAAGAACGCGGCGACGGGCTACTACGAGATCGACCTCGGCAAGGCGGCAGCCGTCGCCAATTGGGCGGCGAAGTAGCGGCCAGCCCGGCTGGAATGCGCGCTCGTCGGGTGCCTACAGCCCCAGCGTCTTGCGCCAGCGCCACAGCGTCGGGCGGCTGACGCCGAGCAACGTACACGCCTCGCCGATATGGCCGCCGCTCTGCTCGAGCGCCTTCTCGACCCGCAGCCGCAGCTCGTCCGGGCCGAGGTCGCGCGGCGAGGGGGGCTTGCCCAGCAGCGTCGCCGGTTGACCTGGTGCGCTCGGCCGCGCGAGCAGCTCGGGCGGCAGCTCCGAGAGAGAGAGCTCGCTGCCGCGTCCGACGGCGAAGGCGTAGTCGACGACGTTCTTCAGCTCGCGCACGTTGCCGGGCCAGCCGTGGTCGAGCAGGGCGCGCATCGCATCCGGCGCGACCCGGATGATGCGGCGGCCGCGCCCCTCGGCGTTGCGCTTCTCGATGAAGTGCCAGAGCAACAACTCGACGTCGCCGCGGCGCTCGCGCAGCGGAGGCAGGAAGATCGGCACCACGCGCAGGCGGTACATCAGGTCTTCGCGAAATCGCGCACCCTTGACCATCTCGCGCAGCGACCGGTGGGTGGCCGAGACGACGCGCACATCGGCGCGTTCGGTCGCCTCGCCGCCGACCGGGGTGTACGAGCCGTCCTCCAGCACCCGCAGCAGCCGCGCCTGCAGGTCCTGCGGCATCTCCGCCACCTCGTCGAGGAAGAGGGTGCCGCCGCCGGCCCGCGAGAAGACGCCGGGGTGGTCGCGCACAGCGCCCGTGAACGCGCCCTTCTTGTGGCCGAAGAGCTCGCTCTCGAGGAGCGCGGGGGAGAGCGAGGCGCAATTCACCGCGATGAACGGGCCCTCTGCGCGCGGGCTGGCGTCGTGCACCGCGCGGGCGAAGAGCTCCTTGCCCGTGCCGGATTCGCCGCGGATCAGCACCGGCGCATCCGTGGCTGCGACGTTGCGGACGATCTCGAGCGCGCGGGCCACGGCGGGGTCGCGGCTCAAGATGCCGTGGGCCACGATCGCGTCGGCCGGGACAGCCCGGTGGCGCGGGTCGTCGGCTTGCGAATCGGCGACCAGGACCTCGATGCCGCCGAGGAATGTGCCGTCCGCGCTGCGGAAGGCGCGCGCCGTCTTGCGCACCGCGATCGGCTCTTCGTCGCGTCGGAGCAGGACCAGCGGCACATCCCGGACCTGCCCGTGCTCGCTGATCCCGCAGCCGATCATGCATTGGTGGCAGCGGTTGGCGTGCAAGCAATAGCGGCCGACGACCTCGTCTTGTCGATAGCCGAGCAAGCGTTCGGCGCCCTCGCTCCAGCAGACGATATTGCGCTCGGCGTCGACGGCGAAGACCGCTGCGTCGGGCAGCAGGGCGGTCAAGCTGCGCAGCGCCGCGGCCGGGCCGACCTCGGCCAAGAAGCTGTCGAGGTCGACGGCGGCCGGTTCGGACCGGTTGTTTCGGACGAGTCGTTCGCGGTGGTTCGCGACATGGGGGTTGTCCGCCGAGGGTGCGGATTTTGCCATGAATATGCCTCGGTTCTGTCGCTCGGGGGCGCGACGTCACGGGAGCTTAGCATGTTTCGTGGGTTGTTTCATCGCTGGGCGATGCTGCCATTCCGAGCCGCACCGCGCTGCCCTTGCCCCCACGCGGGGCCATCGTGCATCCTCCGCGGCCTTCGCGATCTCCGCACGGATCGCACCAGAGACCGACGATGACCATCCGCATTCGCCTCCAAGAACTCGAAGACGGCCCACGCAGCGGCGAAGACGTCTTGCCGGACACCTTCGCCCAGCGGCTCGGCCGCGATTATTCGGTGCAAGAGCCGATCCGCGTTCGTTGGAAGGCGCAGATGGTGCACCAGGTCGTCGAAGTGCAGGCGCGCGTCGAAGGCGAGCTCGGCTTCGGTTGCTCCCGCTGCGGTGATCCGCTGCGCCTGCCGGTCGCGCAGACCGTTCGGCACCATTGGGTCGCCAAGGGCTCGCTCGACGAGGGCGACGCCGCCGACGACGGCGAGGGCGACGATCCCGACCTCTCCGAGCACGACGGCGTCGCGATCGAGCTCGACGAGATGCTGCTCGACGCCGTCATCGTCGAAGTCCCGTTCGCGCCCGATTGCACCGACACGGTCAGCGGCCGCTGCGACACCTACCGAGACGAGGCCATCGTCTACCACGCCGGCGGCCCTCCGCCCGAGGACGACGGCCGGCATCGGCCCTTCGCCGACCTGCTCGGCAAGCTCGGCTCCGGAACCGGATCCGCCTCCGACACCGACGAGCCCACCCAAGCCTGAACGAAACGCGACCCACCCGAGGATCCTCGCCATGCCGCATCCCTTCCGCCTCTACAATACGCTCTCCCGCCAGACCGAGGACTTCGAGCCGCTGCGCCCCGGCCACGTCGGCCTCTACGTCTGCGGCATGACGGTCTACGACCATATCCACGTCGGCCACGCGCGGGCGATGGTCGTCTTCGACACCTTCGTCCGCTACCTGCGGCACCGCGACTGGGAGGTGACGTTCGTCCGCAACTTCACCGACGTGGACGACAAGATCATCCGCCGTGCCGGCGAGATCGGCGACGATCCGGTCGCGCTCGCGGCCCGCTACATCGCGTATTTCCACCGCGACGTCGCTAACCTCGGCCTCGGCATGCCCGACGCCGAGCCGCGGGTGAGCACCAGCATCGACGCCATCGTCGAGCTGATCGAGGCCTTGGTCCGTCGCGGCTACGCCTACCAGAGCGAGGGTTCGGTCTGGTTCGCGGTCGAGAATTTCGACGGCTACGGCAAGCTCTCCGGGCAGAAACTCGATGAGCTGCGCTCGGCCGAAGAGATGCCGGGCAAGCGCCACCCCGCCGATTTCGCGCTGTGGAAGGCGGCCAAGCCGGGCGAGCCGACCTGGCCGAGCCCCTGGGGCGACGGCCGCCCCGGCTGGCATATCGAGTGCTCGGCGATGGCGAAGGCCTCGCTCGGCGACACCATCGACATCCACGGCGGCGGCCTCGACCTGGTCTTCCCGCACCACGAGAACGAGGTCGCGCAGTCGGAGTGCGGCAACGGCGCGCACTTCGCCCGCTATTGGATGCACAACGGCCTGTTGACCATGGCGTCTGGCCAGAAGATGGGCAAATCGCTGGGCAACGTGATCAACGTCCACGACGCCCTCGATCGCTTCCCGGCCGAGGCGCTGCGCCTGTACTACCTGCAGAACCACTACCGCTCGCCGCTGCCCTGGGGCGACGAGGCGCTGCCCGACGCGCTCGGCATGCTGGCCCGGCTCTACGAGGCGCGCGAGGTCGCGGAGTCCTTCGGCGGCGAGGAAGACGCCGAGCGCGTCGTCTCGGACCTCGGGGAGGACGCCGCGACGGTCTGGAAGCTCGGCAACGCCTTCGCCGACCGCTTCCACGAAGCGCTCGACACCGACTTCAACACCGCGGCCGCGCTGGCGCACCTCTTCGAGCTCTCCCGCGCGATCAACCGCCTCGGCAACCACAAGAAGGCGAAAAAGCGCGCCGGTTCCGTGGTCGCGCCGGCGCTGACGGCCTTCGCCCTGTGCGGCAAGGCGCTCGGGTTGATGAACCAGACCTCGCTCGCCTTCGACGAAGAGGTGAAGAGCAAGCGCCTCGCTGCGTTGGGCGTGGATCCGAGCCGCGTCGACGGGCTGCTCGAGGAGCGCACTGCCGCGCGTGCGGCGAAAGACTGGGCCCGCGCCGACGCCATCCGCGAGGAGCTCGACGGGCTCGGCGTGGTGGTCATGGACGCCGCCGACGGCGTGCGCTGGCGTGTGCGGCTGCACGATTGAGCATCCGACCCTTCGATGGGGAGCGATGACCCCAGCGAACCGTGATCCTCACGGGAGGACTCTGGCGCAGACGTAGCGGAACGGCGACCTTGTCGCGGCGTCGAGCGACGTGCCCGGAGGCCCCCGATGCCGCAGCAGGCTCAGCCGCAACAGCAACCGCAACAACCGCGATCGGGCGCCCCGAGCGGCCAGAACGCGACCGCGCCGCAGGGGTCCACAGGCCCCGCCGGGTCCTATGCCGCCGGCGCCGCCGCCGTCGCTCCTTCGCCACAGGCGCGCGAGGCCGGCCGTCGGATCCGGGTCGAGCGCGGTGACTCGCTGTGGACCATCTCCGGCCGAGAGCTCGGCGATCCGCGGCTCTGGCCCAAGCTCTGGGCAGCGAACCGCGCCGTCGTGCCGAATAAGAACGCCCTCGCGGTCGGCACCTCGCTGGTCATCCCGCGCGAGCTGGATGGGCGCGCCGCGCCAGGCGGAAGCGGCGAGACCAGCGGCGACGCGGAGGCCGCGACGACACCCGCGCCGCCCGTGGCCGCACCGGCAGAGGCGGCCGCCCCCGTGGTCGCCCCGATCGCGCTGCGCGGTGACGCCCTCGCCGCGGCGATCCGCTACTACGAGCGCAACGGCAGCCTCTACCGCAACCACGTCGTGCGTCGAATCCAAGAAGCTGTCGGCTGCAAGCAGGACGGCGTCCTCGGTGGCGACACGATCCGCCACGTCGCCGGCTGGCAGCGCAGCCGCGGCCTCGGCGTCGACGGCATCGCCGGTCCTGGCACCCTCGGCGCGATGTTTGGTCGCGACATCCGGCGGGACCCACCGCCACGGGTGGCGCCCCCGGCGGATGGCGCGATCCTCTCCGAGCAGGGGGTCTGGTCGGCGGCCGATTGGCTTCGTCGGCACCGCAGCCAATACACCCCGTCGGTGCTGCGTCAGCTCGAAGGACACCTCGGCAAGCCCGTCGACGGCACCGTGGACGCGGAGCTGGTGCGTGCGGTCGGCGCCTGGCAGAAGGCGCACGGCCTCGAGGTCGACGGCATCCCGGGGCCGCTGACGCTGCGCGCGATGTTCGGTCGCGACATCCGCACCGGGCAGCCTGGCGCCAGTCCCGGCGTGCCGGCCCAGGACGCCGCCGGCGGCACCGACCGACCCAATGGCCTGGCGCAGATTCGGCGGGTCTTCGGCGAACCAGGAACCGGCATCGTCAGCCGGGCGATGCGTGCTGGCCCTGGTGGCGCCATCGTCAACGTGCCTTGCCACGGCAAGATCGCCGACAAGCTCGCCGCCGTATTCGAGGACGTCCACCGTGACGGCCTCTCCGAGCACATCCGCACCTACGACGGCTGCTACGTCTACCGGCGCAAGCGCGGCACCACCGGCAGTTGGTCCACCCACGCCTGGGGCATCGCGATCGACGTCAATGCTGCGTGGAATCCGATGGTGAAGAAGCGTGCGAATATGAAGGTCTCCGACGGGCAGAACCTGCTGATCCCGTATTTCGAGCGCCACGGCTTCTATTGGGGCGGCCATTTCGGCGATCCGATGCACTTCCAATATTGCACCGGCTACTGATCCGGACCGGCGCTGCGGTTCAGATCGGCGCAAGAGCCTTTCTCTTCGATAAGTCTCTACGTTCACTTCGTAGTCGCATGCCCGTGGCGGTGTGCGCGAGGAGTTCGTGATGCGTGGGTTGTTCTCGGGCAAGGGCGCGTGGCCGTGGCTGGTGTGCGCTGCGTTGGCGGCCGGTTGTGGCGGCGAGGACGGTGGTGACGGGGGCAGCAGCAGCGTCAGCGACGTCAGCGACGGTAGCGGCGTCAGCGATGGTAGCGGTGTCAGCGACGGTAGCGGCGTCGGGAGTGACGTACTCACGCCCGGTGGTGACGTTGTTGGGGACGCCGGAGGTGATGGGACCGGGCCCAACGGTGATACGGCGACCGGCGGCGATACGGCCACGGGCGGCGACACGACGACCGGCACCGATACGGGAACCGGCAAGCCGGCGAACCAAGGACCCTCCTGCGACCTGAAGAGCCCGAAGTGCGGCAACCTGCAAACCTGCAAAGAGGGCACCGACGGCAAGGCCTATTGCTTCTGCCCGGACGACCAGACCTACAACGGCGGGCTCTGCAGTGGCGACTTGACGGGTGTCAAGTCGATGTGTGCCTACCTGAAGAAGGATTGCACGGGCGAGGGTTATTGCTTCGACGTCACCAAGACGACGTGCCAATACCTCGCTGAGAAGAAGATCGAGCACCCGGCGTGCAAGGAACTCGAGCAGACCGGCAACCAGAGCGCTGCCGCGTGCGTCTCCTCGATCACCGACAAGAGCAGCCCGCAGCACGACAGCGACGAGTGCCCGCTGGTGCAATATTGGTCCAACCCCTCGGATTTTCCGGTCGACTGCCGCTGCGCCGGCAAGTTCGACGATCAATGCAAGCGTCCCTACAACCTCCCGGCCAAGACCAGCTTCGGCGAGGGGCCGCGGATGCGCGACCTCGCCAGCACCGTGCAGGCCTGGAACGGCGTGCTCGTCGGCGACGAGTGGATGCTGGCCGTCGGTTGGCAGACCTCGAGCAAGAAGGCGCAGACGATGATCTTCGGCATCGACATCAAGACGGGCAAGCGCCGCCACGTCTCCGGTGCCTTCAACGATCCGTCGCTCGGCTACACCGAGGTCGGCAGCGGTCCGACGTTCGTCAACTTGATGGATATCAAGGAGGGCAAGGACGGCAAGCTCTACGCCATCGGCGGCACCAGCGATATCGCGCCGCCGAAGATCTTCCGCATCGATCCGAAGACCGGCGACCGTGAGCTGCTCTTCGACGAGGAGAAGGCGGACCAGGCCACGCTCTGCCCGAACGGCAGCACGCTCCCCGGCAAGAAGGTCGTGCAGATGGTTCCCGAGGGCTGGGCGATGGACGACGCCGGCAACCACTACTTCGCCTACATCAACATGCCCGGCCGCGGCGTGGTGAAGTTCCCCGCCGACTTCAGCAAGTGCTCGTTCCTGACGATGGCGCCGGATCCGAACCAGTCGACCACGATGAAGGACCCGATCGGCGCGGGCTACAGCGAGATCCAGTTCCAGATGCGCGCCTTCGAGATCGTCGACGGCAAGCTCTACGCCGTCAGCGACACCAAGCTGCTCGAGGTCGACCTCGGCACCGGCAACCGCAAGCTGATCAGCAACGCCAAGGACCCAGGTGGCCTCGGCGGCGGCCCGATCAACGCCGAGGGCCTGGGCGACCGCTGGATCCGCTGGGATCCCTACCGCAAGGTGCTCTGGACCTACGGGATCAAGGGTGCGTCGGGCGCCATCGCCGTCGACCCCGCCACCGGCGACCGCTTCACCTGGCCGTGCTGGCATCCGACCCTCGGGATGCAGGCGACCTGCGGCAACACCGGCACCGCGCTGATCCCCGGCTACCTCAACTTCGGTGGCATGGCGATCGACCCGAGCCCGCCGCACAACTTGATCTTCGCCCACGACCTCTTCGCGGTCGTTCGCTACGAGATCAAGACCGGCAACGCCTACACGTTCAGCTTGTAGGCGTGCCTTCCGTCCGGGCCGTATCCACCCACCCGGCGCCGTTTCGTCAATTCAGGCGGGCGAGCAAGAGCTCGAGTCGTCGCCGCGCCTCGCGCGCGGCCTCCCGGACCTCGGCCTGCTCACCCAGGGTCCGAACGTCGCCGTCTCGTCCCACCGGCCGACCGGCGACGACGTGGCGGCGCAGCGCAGGGAGCGGCGAGCCCATCGCAAGCGCCCGCAGCGGGTCGATCCCGGGCCAGAACGCCGGATCTTCGATATCCCAGACGCAATAGTTGGCGACGCGGCCCGCCTCGAGGGCACCGGCCGGCCAGCGCGGGTCGAGGACGCCGGGGATCGACCAGACCCTGCTCAGCAACGCCGCCGGGTCGCTCCAGCCGTGGTCGAGATCGTACGCCGCCTGACGGGTGCGCTCGAGCTCGGCCGCCGCGGTGAGCGAGCCGGCGCGGGCGAAGGCTTCCCGCTCGGACGAGTGTGCCGCGCGCAGCGCCCGGGCACCGGAGACGAAGCGCAGCTCCTTCTGTACGTCCATGCCGTCGTTGCAGGCGGCGCAATCGGTGGCGACGACCCAGGGCAGGCCGCGCGCGGTCCAGCGCAGCACGTCGGCCGGCACGCTGAACTGCAGCTGCGAGAATGGGCAGAAGCCGAGGGTATGCCGCGCCGGGTCGAGGCGGCCGAGGTCGGCGTCGGAGAGGAAGATGCCGTGCACCATCAAGAAGCGGTGCGAGGCGTCCAGCGCGCCGCTGCGCTGCAGCATCTCGACCGGTGAGCAGCCGGCGGTCTGCCAGGCGCGCTCGACTTCTTCGTAGCTCTGCGCGACGTGCGCGTGGACGGGCAGGCCGCGCTCCTGCGCCAGTGTGGCGATGCGCTGCCACAGCGCAGCCGAGACCGTATCGGTGGCGTGCGGCCCGAGCGCAGCGAAGAGCCCGGCCTCCGCCAAGTCGTCGTCTTCGCAGAGCGCGATGGTGGCGTCGAGTTGTTGCTCCAGCCACGGCACGCCCGGGCCCGAGCGATCCTGCAGCGTCGGCGCGACGAAGCCCGTGATCCCGGCGTCGCGCAGGCCTGCGGCCAATTCCTCGCCGAAGTAGTAGTGCTCCCAGATGGTCCCGGTGCCGACCCGCAGCAGCTCGTAGGCGCCCAAGCGGGCGAAAGCGCGCACGTCGCTGGGTTCGAGCTTGCTCTCGACGGCGTAGAAGACGTCCTCGACGACGTTGCCCCGCATCGCCAGGGCCGAGCCGAGGCCGCGGAAGTAGAGCATCGGCGCGTGGACGTGGGCGTCGACAAAACTCGGCGTGATTAGGTCGTCGCCATGGTCCTCGACGACGACCCCGACCCCGACCCCGACCCGCGCGCCGTCAGCGGGCGGCAACGGCGCGTCGTAGTCCGAGATCGCCGTGATCCGAGCGCCCGAGAGGTGCAGGTTTGCCGGCGCCACGCGCAGGGGCTCGGTGACCCCGCCGAGGGCCACGCGTCGGCTCCGCACGATGCGCTCGCTCGATCGGCTCTGCATCCAGCCTCCACGCAGGCTTGCCGGCCGCGCCGTTGGCAGGGCGGGCCGGGGCTGCCATCCTCCCGCCGCCCGCGCCCGACCAGGGGCGCGCAGCGTACGTTCGCGAGGAAGCCATGGAGCCACGAGATTCGGCCAAGGTCCAATTCGACCTCGACGCCTTCGACAAGATCACCCCGAGCAAGCTCGGCTGGCGCCCGGACGGCGGCGTCGAGATCGTCTTCTCTGACGGTCACCGCGGCCTCTTCGACCGCCCCTACCTGCGCGCGATGTGCCCCTGCGCGACCTGCTCGGGTACCCACGGCCCGCCGACGACGCTGTTCGACGCCCGCGCGCTGGCGAAGCCCGAGCCGCCCAAGCCAGGCAAGAAGGGGAGCTTCTCGATCAGCGCCGGGCCGAAGCCGCCGTCGGTGCAGGAGTCGCTGCGCCTCGCCGGTGCTGAGCCGGTCGGCGCCTACGGGATGAAGCTTCGTTGGGGCGATGGCCACGACACCGGCATCTTCAGCTGGACCTATCTGCGCGCCGTCTCGCCCGGCGACGGGACCGAGGCCCATCCGCCCGCGCCCGGCGCCCAGCTCGCCGCGCGGCCGCAGGCGAAGAAGGCCCTGGCCGAGCGAACGGCCTAGCGCGCGACGGGACCGAACAATCAGCCCTGCAGCGAAGCGTGCATCGACGTGAGCAGGGCCGCGGCGGCGTCGTTGCCCAGCTTGCCCGGGACCCAGCCGACGCCGAGGCCCTTGTCGCCGACCTTCGGGATCACGTGGAAGTGGACGTGGAAGACGGCCTGGTGCGCCGCCGCGCCGTTGTTCTGCAGCACGTTGTAGGCCCGCGCGCCGGACGCAGCCATCGCCGCGCGCGCGATCCGCGGCAGCACCCGACCGATGGCGGCGCAGGCTTCGTCGGAGAGCTCGTGCAGGTAGGCGCGACGCTCCTTCGGGATCACCAGCGTGTGGCCGGGTGAGAGCGGGAAGATGTCGAGAAAGGCGAGCACGTGCTCGTCTTCGTAGACCTTGTGGCAGGGCAGCTCGCCGTCGAGGATGCGGTCGAAGACGGTCTTGTCGGACATGGGCACAGCTCCGTGCGCGCCAGGTGGGCCTTGCAGCCAGGGCGCAATGCGCGCAACGATCGCCGCTCGCAGCGCGCCGGTCAACGTCGACAGGGCCGATGCTGCGCGAGGAGGCGAGCCGTGCCGACGTACGTCTATGCCGTGGTCCTGCCCGACGGCAGCCGCGGTGAGCATTTCGAAGTGATCCAGCGGATCAGCGAGCCGGCCCTGCAAGAGCATCCCGAGACGGGCGAGCCGGTCGTGCGCGTGATCCAGCCGGTCGCCTTCCGCACCAGCACACAGAGCGGGACCGCGGCCCTGGGCGGCAGCGGCGGCGGTCGACCGGCCGTCGATCGGCTGACGTCGGACAAAGGCTTCACCAAATACGAGCGCACCGGCGACAACACCTGGACCCGCACCGCCGGCAAGGAAGGCCCGAAGCAGATCCACCGCCCGGCCGAGGCTTGACCGCCCGAACGCCCGCTAGCAACCGCCCAGCGCATCGGCCATTGCGCCCCGGATCATGCGATCCCGAAGCAGATCGGCCGGCATCGGCATCACGGCCCGGGCGTCGGTGATCCAGACGGCCGGGTCGGGCACCACCCGGACCTCGCCATCGACCACCAGCGTGTGCACGATCGAGGAGCGGTTGCCGCGCATCAGGCGCAGCGCGCTCTCGATGATCGGTTGCAGCTGCGCCGGCGGGATCGACGTCGTGGCGGGCAGGCCAGCGGCCCGACTCGCCTCCCAGATGATGGCAGGGGCGCGCTGCTGCAGGCGGGCGAGAACGGCGTCTCGCTCGGCGTGCAGGCCGAGTCCATCGTAGACCAAGGCGAGGTTCATCGCCGCGGCGATCCGGCCGGGCGTGTACTCGACGGCGATCTCCAGATCGCGTCGGGCGGCGGTGAAGTTCCCACGCATGCGGTGGACCTCGCCGCGGTAGACGTGCGTCGTCGCGGTGCGCAGCTCGCCGTGGCGGAACTTGCCGACCGCTTGGTCGTAGCTCGCCTGCGCCAACTCGCCCCGCAGCAGGTGCGCCGCGGCGCTGCCGGCGTAGGCCCAGCGGCAGTGTCCGGTCGCCCGCGCGAATTGCGAGCGCGGTATGGTCCCGCTCAGCGGCACAGGAGGTGAGGGTGAACGCCGGTTCGAGCAGCGCATCCAGCAGGCGGCACGCAGACGATTGGGCGGGCTGCCGCGCGGCGTGGCTGGAAGTCATTGCGCGCTCCCTACCTCCGACCAGACCCAGCCCGGTGCGTGTGTGGGAAGGTCGCCGAAGCGGGCGTTCAGCACAAGGAGCCGGGCTCCGTCCGTCGTGGCGCCCGCGGTGGCGGGGCCCTGTCAGAATCGGCGATGCTATTTCTTGATGGGCACGATATTGTCCAGGTACTGCAGCGAACCGCAGTCGGACACGACAACATACCGCAAGAGGTAGTCGCCCACACACGGAGGGGTCGTGCACCCGACGTCGAAGTCGACGGTCACACTCCCTCCCGCCGCTACTGGGCACTTGACCTTCAGTGGCGCTTCGTTCGCGACTATCGTTCCCTTGCTGCAATCCCGCACGTCGATCGTGATGTGCAAATCGCCTGGGCCTGTGAGTTCGAAGGCTTGAATCGTTCCGGGAATGCCGTCTTCGACAACGAACAAAGAATTCACGTACTCGTCCGGCGGCTTCAACCAGATCCACTGCCAGACCCTGTTGCCGTCGTCGTCTATGGTGTACCAGTCCTCCGGGTAGCCCTGGGTCAGCGTCGGCGGCCAGCAGGTGCCCAGCGACTTGGTGAAGATTCCAGGCCATTTCGACTTGGGGCGCGGATGAGATCCGGGGGTCGCCATAGCCCGGTTGACCGCTCCCGCATGATCGCGGTGTCGCTCTCCCACCTCATGCCGCCAGCAACTGCTCGGAACGACTATGCCAGTCACCGTTGCAGAGGTCCGCACGCAGGACGGCAAGACGAGCCGCGCCATCCGAAGACCACCGCATACCCTGCTGCTTCAGCCGCGCGCCGGTCACGTGGTAGTTGGCGCTCTCGACGATGCCGCTGGTGATCCGCAGTCCGCGTGCGCGGTACGCCGGATAGTCCATCCGCCCTTTGTTATTGTCGAAGTAGGTCGCGAGTTCATCGATTTTTTCCTGTGCGGCCGATGGTAGATCGGCCAG
>JACKFC010000041.1 GCA_020632665.1 Deltaproteobacteria bacterium | reverse complement strand
CGGCGGCAGCGGGTGGTGTATCGGTCCGGGCCTGGTTCTCGCGCCAGGTCAGGAAGCCGAAGACCGCCGCCGCAGCGGCGACGATCCCGAGCAATGGCAAGTGGTCCTTCTTCATCCCTCAGCTCCTCTTCGGCAGCCAGCCTTCGGCCTGGTACCAACGGGCCGTCTCGGCCAGCCGCTCCTTCATCGCGGTGGGTGGTGCAAATCCGAGGTCGTGCTCGGCTTGGTCGATGGCGCAGGTCCACGAGCCTGCGGTGGCCTCGCGCGCCTTGTCGAAGTTGAGAATGCTGGCACGTCCGCGGAGCCGCGCGACGGCTTCGGCGATGGCGCCGCCGAGCAGGGTCAGCCAGCGGGGTACGTGCAGGACGCGGACCTTGCGGCCGAGCCCTTCGCCGATCCAACGGCCGACTTCCGCCATGGCCGGGGTCTCGCGGTGGGCGAGGAAGTAGATGCCCTGGCCGGGGGCGCTCGTGGGATCGGCGGCGACGCGTTGGCCGCGCTCCATGGCTGCGACGATGCCCCAGGCGAGGTCGTCGACGTGGACCATCGACATCCGCGGCTCGGCCATCGTCGGCACCAGCGCCAAGCCCTTCGCCGCCGTCTCGAAGAGGGCGAACGAGGTCTTGTCCTCCGGACCGAAGACCGCCGGCGGCCGGATGATCGTGGTCGGCACCTTCGCGGCATGGACCAGGGCGGCCTGTTCGGCGCGGAACTTCGACTCGCCGTAGCGGCTGACCGGCACGGCCGGGTCCGACTCGCGACGCGGCGCACCTGCGATCGGCGCGGGCCCGGAGGCCGCCACCGACGAGACGAAGATCACCGTCGGCGGCGTCTTCACCTCCGAGGCGTGCTCGAAGATATTCCGGGTCCCGTCCGCGTTGACGAACATGAACTGCGGATCCCACGGCGCCTTCAACATCGCGGCGAGATGGATCACGTAGTCGGTGTCGTGGATCGGCGCGGCGAGCGTGTCGGGGATGCCGACGTCGGCGACGACGAAGCGGAGGGTGCCCGGCAGGTCCCGCACCTTCTGCTCGAGCCGGGTGGCGAAGCTGCGCGGCCGCATGCTGCAGACGACGTCATGGCCGTCGCGGAGCAAACGCTCGACCACGCGCTGGCCGATGAAGCCGGTACCGCCTGTCACGAAAACCCTAGCCATCGAGTCTCTACCCTCGTGCGTGCAGCACTTCGCGTTGTCGGGGCGCCGCGGGGGGCCTACGCTAGCCGCATCCGGCCCGCGGGGCCAGGGGGGAGCCGTGTCGCGATCGCATCGCCTCGACATCGCAGCGACATGGGATCGCCGGCCGCTCTCCGCCGACGCGCACAGCCACCTCGTGCTGCGTTGGGAAGCCACGACCCTGCTCCTGCAGATCGAGGCCCCCTTCGCCGGCGACCCCGCCCCGACGCAGCCGGCCGGTAGCACGCCGCGGCTGTGGGAGCACGAGGTCGTCGAGTTGATGCTCCTCGGCGCCGACGCGCGGTACCTCGAGCTCGAATTCGGCCCACACGGCCACTATCTCGCGCTGCGACTCGACGGCGTCCGCACTATCGTCGAAGAGGGCATGGCGCTCGACTTCCACGCCGAAATCGAGGGCGACCGATGGCGCGGTGAAGCCCGCGTCCCCCGCGCGTGGTTGCCCGATGACCTGCGCGCCGCCAACGCCTTCCGCATCGCCGGAACGGGCGCGGACCGCAGCTACCAGGCGGCGTTCCCGGCCGGTGGCGACGCGCCCGACTTCCACCGCCTCGAAGCCTTCGCCCCGCTCTCCACCCTCGCGCCCGAGGTCTGTGGCGTCGATTGGCGCGGCCTGCTGGATGCGATCGACCGCGCCATCGACGACGCGAACGGACCCTCCACAGCCCCACCGACCGACCTGCCGGCAGGCCTTGCCGCGTGGCTCGATCAGGCGCGGCAGCGGCTCGACTTCGACCGATTGCCGCGCGGCGAGAGCTACGCCCGTTGCCTCGTCGGGCATTCGCCGCGGCACGGTGCGTCGCTCTTCGTGATGGGTTGGACGCCGGGCGTCCCGACGCCCATTCACGACCACGGCAGCTGGGGTATCGTCGGCGTCGTTCGCGGCACGCTGCAGGAAGAGCGCTTCGATGCCGACGCCGACGGCACCTTCGTGGGCGCGGCGCGACGACCGCTGCGGGCAGGGGAGGTCGCCGCCTTCGCCAGCAAGCCGACCGCGATCCATCGTGTCGTCGCCGCTGACCACGAAAACCCGGTCTCGATCCACGTCTACGGCGACGCTGCCGCCTCGTTCCACATCTACGATCCGGACACCTTCACGGCCGAGCTCTACATCCCGGAGACGCTCGACGCCGAGCACTGCGGCAGCTGAGCCGCGCGGCGGCCGGGTCGAGGCCCCGACGCGCTCAAGCGGCGCCCAAGGCCTGGGCCGTCGGCGTCGTCCCCGCAGCGACCAGCCCGGCCACCGGCCCCTGCCAAATCACCTGGCCGCCGCGATGGCCACCGCCGGGTCCGCATTCCACGACCCAATCCGCCTCACGGACCAGGTCCATATTGTGCTCGATGACGACCAGCGTATCGCCGCGCTCGACCAAATCGTGCAGCACGTCGTGGAGCTTGCGCTGGTCGGCGAGGTGCAGGCCGGTCGAGGGCTCGTCGAGGACGTAGAGCGTCTCCTTGCGCCGCCGCGTCGCCAGCTCGGCGACCAGCTTCAGCCGCTGCGCCTCGCCGCCCGAGAGCGTATTGCTGCCCTGACCCATCCGCAGGTAGCCGAGGCCCATCCGCACGGCGAGCTCGAGCGGCCCGGCCACCTTGCGGGTCGCGGCGAAATGCTGCGCCGCCTCCTCCAAACTCATCTCCAAGACGTCGGCGATGCTGGCGCCGCGGAGCTTCGGGCGCAGCGTGGGCGGGTCGTAGCGTCGGCCGCCGCAGGCGTCGCAGGGCACCCAGACCGTCGGCAGGAAGGAGAGTTCGACCTTCTGGTCGCCCGCGCCGGCGCAGGTCTCGCAACGACCACCCGCCGTGTTGAACGAGAAGCGCCCCGCGCTCAGGCCCTGCACCTTCGCCTCGGGCAGTGCGGCGAAGATGCGCCGGATATGGTCCCAGACGCCGATATAGGTCGCCGGACAGGAGCGCGGCGTGCGGCCGATCGGCTTCTGGTCGACCTCGACCACGCGGCCGAATTCGCCGAGCCCGACGATGCTCTGGGCACCAAACGGCACCTCGACCTCGTCGGTGGCCACGCCCTCGTTCACCGCAGCGCCACCGACGCCGACCAAGAGGTCGCGGACCAACGAACTCTTGCCCGAACCCGAGACGCCACAGACGACGTTCATTCGGCCCCGAATGAACTCGGCGTCGACCCCACGCAGGTTGTGCAGCGTCGCGCCGCGGACGCCGAAGCGGGTCGTGTCCTCGACCGACCGTGCGGCATGTCGGCTGCGGCGGGCGTCGGGGTCGTGCAGCATCGCGCCGGTCGGTGAATCGGGATCGGCGAGGACTTGGCTCAGCGGACCCACGTGCAGCACGCGGCCACCGCCTTCGCCGCCGGCCGGGCCGAGCTCGACCACGACGTCGGCAGCGCGGATGGTCTCTTCGTCGTGCTCGACCACGAGCAGGCCGTTGCCACGCTCGACCAGGTCGCGGAAGGCGCGGATCAACTTGGCGTTATCCGCCGGATGCAGGCCGATGGTCGGCTCGTCGAGGACATAGAGCACGCCGCAGAGGTTCGAGGAGAGCTGCGCCGCCAAACGGATCCGCTGGCTCTCACCACCAGAGAGCGTCACCGCCGGTCGATCGAGCGAGAGGTAGTCCAGGCCCACGCGCTCGAGGAAATGCACGCGGCCGCGGAGCTCCTCCAGCACGGGCTCGACCACGGGCCGCTGCCAACGCGCCCAGGGCATCGCCTCGAGCTCGGCGATCAGCCCGCCCGGCGTGCACTGCGCCAGCGCGTCGATCCGCTTGCCACACAGCCGAACGGCCAGCGCTTCGGGACGCAGCCGCGCCCCCTGGCACGCCGGGCAGGTCGAGAGCGCGCGGGATTCGTCCTCGTCGCCGGCGCGCAGCAGGGCCTCCTCCTCCGGTTCGAGCTCGTTGCCGCCCTTGCTCCGGGCCTTCTGCGCGCGCTTGGCCGCCTTCGCCGCGGCGTCGCCCTCGTCCTGACCGGAGCCGCGACAGTTCGGGCACCAGCCGCGCGCCGAGGTGAACGAGAAGAGCATCGGATCGAGATCGACCCCGCGTCGCGCCGGGGCGTCGTCACCGCCGAGCTCGAAGGTCAGCACCTCGGACTCGGCGGTACGGACGCGGACAGAGCCCTCGGCCCTCGCGGCCGCCTGCCGCACCGCGGCGGCGAGGGCCGTGCGCAGCGCGTCGTCGTCCCCCGCACGCCGCGGCAGGCGCGCGACGACGGCGTCGATATCGTGCGCGACGTAGCGCCGCAGCTCGGGCAGCGCCTCGATCGGACAGAGCGCGCCGTCGACGTGGGCGTAGACCACCTCGCCACGTCCCCCCGCCTCGGCCAGCAGCCGCTCCAGCGCTTCCCGGTGATGCCCCTTGCGCGCACGGATCACCGGCGCGAGGACCCAAATCGGCCCGTCCGGCAGGCGCGCAAGAGCCGCCTCGGCGATGGCGTCGGCGTCCAGGCGCTGCAGCGTGCCCTCGCCGCCGTCGCCGTCGATCTCACCCAGGCGCGAGTAGAGCAGGCGAAGGCCGGCCCAGAGCTCGGTCAGCGTGCCGACGGTCGAGCGGGCACCGCCACGGGTGGTACGCTGCGCGATCGCCACCGTCGGCGGGACGCCGCGCAGGCTGTCGACGTCGGGGCGGGTCGTCGGCGGCAGATACTGGCGAGCGTACGGGCTCAAACAATCGAGGAAACGGCGCTGGCCCTCAGCGAAGACGACGTCGAACGCGAGCGAGCTCTTGCCCGATCCGGAGACGCCGGTGACGACCACGAGCCGGTCGCGCGGCAGATCGATGGCGACGTTGCGGAGGTTGTGCACACGGGCGCCGCGGATCTCGACGTGGCCCGGATCGACGACCACCGCCGGCAGGTCCGGCTCGGCGGGCGCGATCTCACCCTTGCGATGCGCGAGCAACCAGCGCCCGGTCGGCGTCGCGCGGTCCGGGGCGACGTCGGCCAGCATCCACAGCGCGAAGGGTGCGCCCTGGAAGAGCGTCTGACCGCCGCCTGGTCCGCCCTCGGGGCCGAGCTCGACGAGGTGATCTGCTGCGGCGATCAGGTCGAGATGATGCTCGATCAGGACCACCGTATTGCCGGCGTCGACCAGCGCACGGAGGTTGTCGAGCAGCACGCGGACGTCGTCGAGGTGCAGCCCGGTCGAGGGTTCGTCGAGCAAGAAGAGGGTCCGCTTGGTCTTCTTCTGCAGCAGGTGGCGGGCGATCTCGAGTCGCTGCGCCTCTCCGCCGGAGAGCGTCCCGAGCGGCTGACCCAGGCGCAGGTAGCCCAGACCGAGCTCGGTCATCTTGCGCATCGGCGCGCTCATCCGCTCGTCGTCGGCGAAGCGGTCGGCGAATTCCGCCGCGGTCATCTCCAGCAGCTCGGCGACGTTGCAGCCGCGATGCCGCACTTCGAGCGCCGCCGGGCCGAAGCGCTTGCCATCGCAAGCCTCGCAGCGCATCCGCACGTCGGAGAGGAACTGCATATCGATCGTCTCGAAGCCCGCGCCCTGGCAGACCTCGCAGCGTCCGCCGGGCCGATTGAAGGAGAACGAACCCGCGTCCAGTCCGCGCGCGACCGCCGCCGGCTCCGCCGCCAGCCGCTGCCGCACCACGTCCCACGCCTTGAGCAAGGTCGCCGGGTTGGCGCGTGACGAGCCGCGTGCCGGCGTCGCCTCGATCATCACGACGTCTGCGAACGCGTCGAAGCCCTCGAGCGCCCCGACCGCGCCGGGATCGTCGGTCTCCCGGCCCATGGCGCGGAGCAGGTTGCGGTGCAGCACCTCCTCGATCAGGGTCGATTTGCCCGACCCGGAGACGCCGCAGACGACGTTCAGCGCATCCCGCAGCAGATGGACCTCCTCGCAACGCAGGTTCTGCGCCCGCGGCGCGACGATCTGCAGCCAATACGATTGATTCGCCTGCTGCGTCCGCTGCCGCTTCAGGTCGCGCGCCCGCTTGGCCACGGCCTTCGGGGTGCGGTCGCCGGCGTCGAAGCTGGCCACGTCCGCGTCGTGGTCGACGCGCCGTCGACCAGCGAGGTAGTCGCCGGTGAGGCTGTCGGCACAGGCGCTGGCCCCTGCCGTGGGCCCCGCGTAGACGATCTGCCCACCGAGCTCACCGGCAGCCGGCCCGACGTCGACCAGCCAATCGGCGGCCTGCAACAAAGCGGGGTCGTGCTCGACCATGACGACGGTATTGCCGCCGGCCTGCATGCGGCGAAGGATGCCGAGCAGCCGCGCGTTGTCCCGCGGGTGCAGGCCGACCGACGGTTCGTCGAGGACGTAGAGCACCTGCGAGAGGCCCGACGCCAACGCGCTGACCAACTGCACCCGCTGCAGCTCGCCACCCGAGAGCGAGCGACCGCTGCGATCCAAGGTCAGGTAGCCGACGCCGAGCTCGGCGAGCAGATCGATCCGCCGCTGCAGCTCGAAGAGTGGCCGCTCGGCCGCCTCACGCTGCCGGGGGTCGATGTCGAGCTCGGCGAGCCAGCCGCGCACAGCGTCGATCGGCGCCGAGAGCCAGCCAGGCAGATCGCGCCCCTGCAGCTGCCACGCCAGCACCTCGGGTCGCAGCCGCGTGCCGCTGCAGGTCGGGCACGGCACGTATTTGCGGTAGCGCGCCAGCAGCACGCGGACGTGCATCTTGTAGGTCCGCGTCTCGAGCCAATCGAACCACTCGCGCACGCCGTAGAAGCGCGGCGCGCCGGGGCCGTCCCAGCCGGCCAGCAGCTGCTCGCGCGTCGCGTCGTCGAGCTGCGACCAGGGCACGTCCATCGGGATGGTGCGGGCACGGCAGAACGCCTCGAGCTGGTCGCGCTCCCAGACGGTCTTCTCGGTCGACCAGGGCTTGATCGCGCCGTCGTCGAGGGAGAGCCGCGGATCGGGCAGGACCTTGTCCCAATCGATCGCCATCGCGCGGCCGAAGCCGGCACAATCCGGGCAGGCACCCAGCGGCGAGCTCGAAGAAAAGAGGCTCGGCGACGGATCGGGCACCTCGGTCTGGCAAGCATCGCAGCGCAGCGCAGCGCTCGCCCGCAGATGGACGAAACCAGCAACCTCGGCGGCCGGCCGCAACAGCGCCTTTGCGGCAACCTCGACCGTCGGCAGCTCCGCCAGCGCGCCCTCGACGAAGAGCTCGACGTTGCCGCCACCGCGACGCATCGCAGCCTCGATGGCCTCGTGCAGACGGTCGGAGTCGGACGCGTCCAGGCGCAAGCGATCTTGCAGCAAGAAGACCGGGCGACCGAGCCATCGTTCGGCTTCGAATGAATCGATGTCGACGGCCTTGCCTTCGTCGAGCACACGGCTATAGCCGGCGGCCCGCAAGCTGGCGCGCGCAGCGGTGATCGCGCCGAGGGTGCCGAGCTCGAGACGGAACGCGACCATCGCGCGCTGTCCCGGCGCGCGCTGCAGCAGCTCGGCGGCGATCGCCGGCGTCCGGGCCCGACGCACCTCGGCGCCACAATGCGGGCAGCGGGGCAACGCACCGGCGGCAAAGACCAAGCGCAGGTATTCGGAGATCTCGGTCAGCGTCGCGACGGTCGAGCGCGCCGCCTTGAGCCGGCGCCCCTGCTCCAGCGCCACGGTCGGCACGATGCCTTCGATGCTCTCGGCGGCCGGCTTGTCCATCCGCTCGAGGAATTGCCGGGCGTAGCTCGAGAGGCATTCGGCGTAGCGACGCTGGCCCTCGGCATAGAGCGTGTCGAAGGCGAGCGAACTCTTGCCCGAGCCCGACACGCCCGAGATCGCGATCAACTTGCCGAGCGGCAGGTCGAGGTCGACGCCGCGCAGGTTGTTCTGCCGCACGCCGCGCAGGCGCAAGACGCCGCTGGTCGACGACGCGCGGGGGGCATTCGTAGGGGGTAGATCGTCGGGCACGAGGGACTCCAATCGCCAGAGTGAGCCGGCAGGCGGGCGCGGAGACTCGCAGCCGCGCAACGCATGAGCAACGATGGATGCGACAGGCTGTGTCAGGACGCGGAGATGCCCGTGTCGTGACCGAGCAGGTAACGCAAGACGACGGCGCAGGTCTCGTCCAAGATCTGCGCCTCGCTCATCGACGACGGCCGATGCAACGCGCCGACGTGGGCCAACGCGCGGACCGTCACCAGCAAAACCCAAGCCGCTGCGTCGAGATCGCGCACGATCAGGCGCTCGCGGTGCAGCTCCAAATACCCCCGCACCGAGGCTTGGATCAGCGCGTCGAGCTCGTCCATCACCTCGAGGCCGTTGGTCATCACGTGCCGCACCAACGCCTGATGCAGCGCCGGCTCCAGGGCATGCGCCCGTAACATCGCCGCGACGTAGGTCCGCACCGCGACCTCGAGCGGCGCCTCCGCCATCGACGTCACCGAGTCGAGCAGCAGCTGCAGCATCCGCTGGCCGTGCCGCTCCGCCACCGCCGCGATCAGCTCGTCCTTGTGACCGAAGTATTGGTAGAGCGAGCCGACCGAGACGCCCGCGACCTCGGCGACGCGGTTGGTCGTCATCCGCTCCGAACCTTCTTCTTCGAGAACACGAGCGGATGCGTCGATGATGGCCTCGACGAGCGCCCGACTTCGAGCTTGTTTCGGCTGTTTTCGAAGGGTTGCTATGCGCATTGGAGCTCTCCGCGAACGCGAGTTGAATGCGAGCATATACTCGCATTATCTTGGTTGCAAGGTCGGGGGAGCGAGCTGACCGACAGGAGATGACGATGACAACGGCGATGACGACGGCGATGACGGCGACGACGAGCACGATGACACCCGCGAAGGACGTTCCGGCGAGCCGGCCACCGCGTTGGCCGAGCCGGCATCCGCTGGGCCACCTGCCGGCGATCCACAGCGACCCGCTGGCGTTTTTCCGCGAGGCGCACGAGCGCTACGGCGAGTTGGTGAGCGCGCGGGCGGCGAACGTCGAGCTGACCACCGTGGCCAACCCCGACGATTGGCAGAAGGTGCTGGTCAGCGAGCTGCAGGCGTACAGCAAGGTCACGCGCGGCTACGACAAGCTCAAGCTGGTGCTCGGCGAGGGCTTGGTCACCAGCGAGGGGTCGTTCTGGCGGCGGCAGCGGCGGATCGCGCAGCCGGCGTTCCATCGGCGGCGGATCGAGGCGATGGGCGAGACGTTCTCCTCCTGCGCCGCGGAAGAGGCGATGGCGTGGCGATCGGCTGCGAGCGCCGGCGCGACGGTCGACGTGGCAGAGGCGATGATGGCGCTGACGCTGCGGATCGTCGGCCTGACGCTCTTCTCGCTCGACATCCGCGGCGACGCGGCGCGGGTCGGCAAAGACCTCGGCGTGCTCTTGCACGAGTTCAGCCGCGTGACGCAGGCCCCGTATCCGTGGCCGGAGATGATGCCGACCCCGGCGAATTGGCGCTTCTGGCGCTCGCGCAGCCGGATGCGGACGCTGGTCGACGCGATCATCGCCAAGCGGCGCGCCAGCGGCGAGGTCGGCGACGACCTGCTGGGCATGTTGATGGGCACCGAGGACGCCGACACCGGTGAGCGGATGGCCGACGCCGAGCTGCGCGACGAGGTGATGACGATGCTCCTCGCCGGTCACGAGACCACGGCCAACGCCCTCTCCTGGACCTTCTGGCTGCTCGCGAGCCACCCGGAGGAGCAGGCGAAGGTGCAGGCCGAGATCGACGCGGTCCTCGGCGACCGCGGCCCGACGATGGCCGATCTGGCGCGGCTGCCGCTGACCACCGCCGCGCTGGACGAGGCGATGCGCCTCTACCCGCCGGTCTGGATCTTGGGCCGGCGTACCGAGCGCGAGGTCGAGCTCTCGGGCCACACCATCCCCGCGGGCCGGCTGATCTTCCTCTCGCCGTACATCCTGCACCGCAACCCGAAGCTCTGGGACGCCCCGGACGACTTCCGCCCGGCGCGCTTCGTCCCCGACCCCGAGACCGGCAAGGTCGCGCTGCCGCACAAGCTCGCCTACGCGCCGTTCTCGGCGGGGCAGCGCAAATGCATCGGCGACCACTTCGCCCGCAGCGAGGCGGTGATCATCCTGGCCTCGTTGCTGCGCGAGCACAGCGTGGTGGCGCGTCCGGGGCAAGAGGTCGTGCCCGAGCCGACGCTGACGCTGCGGCCGAAGGACGGGCTGCCGCTGCAGATCGTCCGCCGCGGCGCGAAGGTCGCTTGAGCGCCTCTTCGTAACGTCGGGCTGGCGCGTCGCCTCCTGCGTCCTACGTTGCGCGTCGGGGGGGCCACATGCGGTGGCCGCCCAGCCGAGACGCCCAGCGAAGACGACATGCGAGGACGACCATGACGACCACCCACCCCCCCTCCCGTCAGCAGCCCCCGACCAAGGTCGACGTCAGCACAGCCGATTTCGACTGGCAGGTCATCGAGGAGAGCCACAGCCGCCCGGTGGTGGTCGACTTCTGGGCGCCCTGGTGCGGCCCATGTCGGATGCTCGGTCCGGTGCTGGAGAAGCTCGCGGCGGAAGACGGCGGGGCGTGGTTGCTGGCGAAGGTCAACAGCGACGAGAACCCGCAGCTCGCGCAGCAATTCGGCATCTCGGGCATCCCCGCGGTCAAGGCGATCGTCGGCGGGCAGGTGGTCGACGAATTCGTCGGGGCCCTGCCGCCACAGCAGATCCGTGCCTGGCTCAACGGCATCCTGCCCTCGGAATCCGACAAGCTCGCCGACGCCGGACAGCAAGCCCTGAAGCGCGGCGAGCGCGACGTCGCCCGCCGCGCCTTCGAGGCCGCCCGCGCGCTCGATACCGGCCACGGCCGTGCCGCCATCGGCCTCGCCGCGCTCGCGGTCCAAGACGGCGACCTCGATCAGGCCGAAGCGCTCCTGGCTGGCCTGCCCATCGCCGCCCGCGACCGCAACGAGCGCGTCATCACCGCGCTGCGCATGCAGATCGAGGCCGCCCGCGGTGGCGACACGGCGACCCTACGAGCCCGCATCGACGCCGATCCGAACGATCACGAAGCGCGCATCGCTCTGGGCCGTCAGCACGCCGCCGCCAGCGATTGGGAACCCGCCTTCGCCGCCTGGCTCGAAGTGGTCCGCAACGACCGTGACGAGGCCCGCGACGCCGCGCGCAAGGCGATGGTCGAAGCCTTCGCGGTCTGCACCAACCCGGCGCTGGTCAAACGCTGGCGGAACCTGCTCTCGATGGAGCTCTTCTCGTAGCGCCCTCCACAGCCGTCCGGCGCTCGTGGTCGAGCAACCAGGCCTTGCGCGCCACCCCGGCGGCGTAGCCGGCCAAACCGCCATCGGCCGCGACGACGCGATGGCAGGGCACCAGCAGCGCCAAGCGGTTGCTCGCGTTGGCCCGCGCCACCGCCCGCGCCGCTCCGGGCCGACCAACCCGCTCGGCGAGGTCTTTGTACGAGATCGTATGACCTGCCGGGATGGTGCAGAGCTCGCGCCAGACCCGCTGTTGGAAGGCCGTTCCGTGCAGCCGAAGCGGGATGTCGAAGTCGCCCCGCGCGCCGGCGAAATACGCCACGAGCTCGCGCTCGAGCTGGTCGAGAGACACGGCGTCACCGGGCAGGATCGCGGCGCCGAGCCGTCGCCGTAGCCCGACGAGGTGGCCGGCGAGGCCCTTCCGCGCGACGAATTCGAGCAGCACGATCGGCGCGATGCCCGCCGCCCCGGCACCGTCTTCGGCCAAGGCGAGCATGGCTCCGAGCGGCGTATCGAAGAAGCGGGCGAGCAAGAGCGCGGGCTGCCGTGCATCGCGTGGTGGATGGCCGAGGTCGCGGAGCAGCGCCTCGCGGAAGCCGCTACCCGAGGCGAAGCCCGCCGCGAGTTGGCCCTCGATGACGTCGGAGCCGGCGCGGAGCTCGCGCAGACCCTGGCCGAGGCGACGGGCGCGGGCGTAGGCGGCGAAGCTCATGCCGAAGCGGGCGCGGAAGTGCCGCCGCGCTGTCGCCGGCTCGATCCCCATCGCGCGCAGCTCCGCGGCACGCAGCGGCTGGTCGGGGTGTGCGTCGACGGCGGCGAGCAGGCGCTCGACCACGGCGCTCGCGCGCTGCGGTGCGTCGAGGGGGCGGCAGCGCTTGCAGGCGCGGTAGCCGGCATGCAGCGCGTCGGCGGTGGTGGCGAAGTAGACGACGTTCTCGGGGCGGGGCTTGCGCGCCGGGCAGGTCGGCAGGCAGACGATGCCGGTGGTGCGGACGCCGGCGACGAAGAGGCCGAGGAAATCGGCGTCGCGCTCGCAGAGGGCGCGGTACATCGTGGCCTCGGGCGGGAGCTCGGGCGGGAGCTCGGGCGGCGCGGGCGAGGTCGACGTGGTGGAAACGGCGGTGACGCTGGACATGGTGGCTCCTCTTGGGCCGCCATCGTGACAGGTTCGCGAGGGTGCGCCGCCGAAAAAGCGACACGGATATGAGATACCATCGCACACCCCGCCCGACCGGGTGGCATCCTACGAGCCAAGGAGTGCCGATGCAGAGCCCATTGCGCGACGTCGCCTACCAACCCGAGGCCGAGCCGGCGCTTCACCAGCGCGGTCGGCTCGCGCTGCCCGACCCCGCGGTGCATGGCGCGGGGCCCTATCCAGGGGTGCTGATCTGCCATGCGTGGAAGGGGCAGAGCGGCTTCGAGCAGGACAAGGCCCGCGCGTTGGCGGCGCTGGGCTACGTCGCGATGGCGGGAGATGTCTACGGCGACGCGGTCTGCGAGGTCGAGGCGTCGGGCGCTGCGGCGCGGATGCGACCGCTGGTCGCCGATCGACAGCGCCTGCGCGGGCGGTTGCTGGCCGGGATCGACGCCTTGCGTGCCCAGCCAGAGGTCGACGCCGGCCGCGCCGCGGCGATCGGTTTCTGCTTCGGCGGGCTCTGCGTGCTCGAGCTGGCCCGCAGCGGCGCCGACGTGCGCGCGGTGGTCGCCTTCCACGGCCTGCTGCACCGCGGCGAGGTGCCGACCGCCGATCCGATCCGGGCCCGCGTGCTGGTCGAGCACGGCTGGGACGACCCGATGGCGCCACCGGAGCACGTCACCGCGCTCGCCGCCGAGTTGAACGCGGCCCACGCGCATTGGGCATTGCACGCCCACGGCGGCGTGGTCCACGCCTTCACCAACCCCGCGGCAGCCGATAGGGCAGGCGGGCTCGCCTACGACGCCGACGCCGACCGTCGCTCGTGGGCGTCGATGCAGAGCTGGCTACAGGAGGCATTCGAATGAAGTTCGGAATCGAACGAGTCGTCGGGAGCGGACGCACGACGGCGGTGTCGCTGGCGATGCTGGCGATGCTGGCGATGCTGGCGATGCTGGCGGTGGCCGGATGCGGCTCCGAGGACGGCGGGCAGACGGGCACTGCGACCGACGCCGCCGCGGCCGACGCGAAGGCCGACGCCGGCGCGAAGACGAAGGAGGTCACGGGCTGCGGCGGCAGCAAGCTGCTCGCGCTGCAGGAGGCGCCGGGGCTCGACGACGCGGGCATGCTGCGCGGGCCTTGGGCCGTCGGCGCGCAGACGCTGACGATCGACGGCCTGACGGTCGAGGTCTGGTATCCAGCGGCGGCTGGCAGCGCCGATGGCGTGGCGGCGAAGCGCTACGACCTGCGGCAATGGCTGCCGAAGGCCGAGCAGAGCAAGATCCCCGACGCCGAGGCGCCGGCGCTCGACTGTGATTGCTACTCCGACCTGCCGCCCGATACGACGCACGGGCCCTATCCGGCCATCGTCTTCATCCACGGCACCGCAGGCTTCCGCGCCCAATCGATGGCGATCTGCACCGCCTGGGCCAGCCACGGCTTCGTCGTGGTCGCCGCCGACCATCCGAAGATCGTGTTGCAGGACGCGCTCGCGCTGAACCTCGGCGCCGACCAGCCCGGCGACGCCCGCCGCCTGCTCGACGCCCTGCGCACCAAAGACGCCGCCTTCGGGCCGCTC
Organism: Deltaproteobacteria bacterium; assembly: GCA_020632665.1. Taxonomy (GTDB): domain Bacteria; phylum Myxococcota_A; class UBA9042; order UBA9042; family UBA9042; genus JACKFC01. The sequence goes on along the minus strand of JACKFC010000041.1, from coordinate 22,323 downwards.
GCCGCCATCCTCGACCCGCAGCGCTTCGGCGTCAGCGGCCACAGCGCTGGTGGCATGGCGACCGGCAGCTTGGGCGCCGAGGCCGGTGTGCAGGTGGCGATCCCGATGGCCGCACGCGGCGTCGACCCCGCCGGCCCCGCGACGGCGACCGTCGTGCTCGGCGGCATCGACGACAGCACGGTCCAATGGTCCGCGACCGTCGAAGGCTACGAGAAGACCGTCGGCAGCAAATGGCTGGTCGGCCTGCAGGGCGCCGGCCACCTCGCCTTCTCCGACCTCTGCCGCTTCGGCGCCGACAAGGGCGGCCTCTTCGGCATCGCGAAGACCTACGGCATCACGATGCCGCCCGGCACCGAGCCGCTCTTCCAGAAGCTCGCCAGCGACGGCTGCGGCGAGGGGCAGATGGCGCCCGAGCGCAGCGCGCGACTGAGCGTCGCGGCCAGCCTGCCCGTGCTGCGGCAGGTGTTGCAGTGCCAAGCCGGCGCGGCGGCTGCGTTCGCCGCGGTCGAGGCGGCGGCTGATGTCGGCGAGGTCCGGAAGGCGCCGTGAGGGTCAGCAGTGCTGCGACCCGACGGTAGGATGCGGTGCTTCCGCCATGTGCCCCGGCTTGCTACCCTGACGCTAGACCGCATCGATGCGGCGTGGCGGAACCCCATGAAGCGCGAACGGACCATCATCGTGACCACGGTCGAGGACGCCGAAGAGCGTCGCTGGACCGAGCTACGCGCGATGACGGGCGACGAGCGGATGATGCTGGGCGAGTCGCTCCGCCAGCTCTACGATCCCTTCGGCAAGCGAGGCAGCGATGGAGGCGTTCCGCGACTTCAGCGAGTTCTTCGAGTTGTTGAACGCGCATGAAGTTCGATACCTGATTATCGGCGATGTCGCGTACAACTACCACGCCGAACCCCGACAAACCAAAGACATCGACGTCTGGGCGGAGCCAACCACCGAGAACGTCCGGCGGCTGCGCGACGCGATCGCCGAACTCGGCTATCCGACCGACGAACTGGATGACGAGAAGCTACTCGGGCCGTCCTCGATCGTCATGCTGGGCGTGCCACCTTGGCGCATCGACGTCCTGATGCGGCCCAAGGGCGTGGAGTTCCCTGCCTGCCATCCCCGCGCTGTCGCCGCACACTACGGAGAGGTACCGGTCCGCGTCCTCGGCCGAGACGATCTGATCGCTGCGAAGCAGGCGGCAGGCAGGCCGCAAGACCTCGTCGACATCGCCAACCTGCGCGCCATGGCAGGCGGCACGTAGCCGCTCTGCCCGGCCACTTGCGACCTACACCAACCCAGCCCGCGCCCGCGCCGGCTCGATGACCGCCGTCGCGGCGTGCATGCGCAGCGCCGAGAGCGCAGCGCCGCCGATCGAGCCGAAGCCATCGGGCAACGCAGGCGCCGCGACCGGCTCGCGCAGGGCGGCGACTGCCTCGTCCATCGCGGCGACGACGGCGGCGCGCACCGGCGCACCACCCTGCTGCACGGCCCAGGCGACCAGGTCCCAGGCGAGCTCGGCGTGGCGGGCCTCGTCGGCGGCGATCTCCATCAAGACGGCGCGCAGGGCAGGATGGCCGCAACGCTCGGCCTCGACCTGCGCCTGCAGGGCGGCGGCGGTCTCCCAGACGCAGCCCTCCCGCGCGGCGGCGGCGGCGATCTCGAGCAAGGTCGGAGCGCGCAAGCTGCCGTCGATCGGCAGCGCACCCGGCCCCTGCGGCCCCGCGCCCAGCGCCTCGGCCACCGCGAAGCAACGCTCGGCGTGAGCGACCTCGTCGATGCCGGCCTGCTGCGCCCGCACCAGCAGCGCAGGCGGCGCGCCGACAGCCATCAGCTCCAGCGTCAGCCGCGCGAAGCTCGCCACCGAGGCGTGCTCCATCCGCGCCGCCTCCAGCCAATGCCGCCGCAGCGCGTCGCGCCCGTCGTCGTCGAGCGAGGCGAAGACCGCCGCGAGGTCGTCCACCGAAGCCTCGGCGCCGGCGTCGTTCCAATCGTCGCGGCCCATCGGCTCGGCCGTCCGCCAGGAGCCGGCGACCTCGAAGGGGCGGCCGATGGCGCACATATACGGCTCGCAGACGTGCTTGCCCTCGGGCTTGCCCTGCTCGATGGCGCAGAAGGGCTTGTCGGTCGGGCAATCCTTCGGCCCACCGCATTGGTCCTCGCTGGTCTGGCAGGCCAGCGCCTTGCCGCCGCAGCCGGGGTTGGTGTCGTGCGTGACGCAATCGCCGACCGCGCAATCGTGGCTGCTGGTGCAGGTCGCGGTCGTGCAGGTGCCGTATTTCGGGCCGCAGAGGCAGACCTGCCCGCTGCCGCAGTCGGCGTCGGTCTGGCAGGTGTTCTGGCAATAGCACCACGGCGCGCCGATGCCGGGTAGGCACGGGCCGTTGCCGTTGCCGACGCAATCGTTGTCGCTCTGGCAGCCCTGGCCGGGGGTGCCGCCGCCGATCGGACAGGTCGAATTCGGGTCGACCTTGTACGCCGGGCACGCGACGACCTCACGCCGCCGCATCGCGCCGTTGTCGCACTCGTCGACGCCGGTATCGAGGCCGTCGATGATGATCGCCTTCGGGTTCTTGCACGGGAAGGGCGCCGGCGTGTTGCTGGCGTCCGTCGTCGCCGTGTCGGTGGTGGCGGTGTCCGTCGTCGCCGTATCGGTCGTGGCCGTGTCGGTGGTGGCGGTGTCCGTCGTCGCCGTATCGGTCGTGGCCGTGTCGGTGGTCGCCGTGTCCGTCGTCGCGGTGTCGGTGGTCGCCGTATCCGTCGTCACGGTGTCGGTCGTGGCCGTGTCCGTCGTCGCGGTGTCGGTGGTCGCCGTATCCGTCGTCGCGGTGTCGGTGGTCGCCGTATCCGTCGTCGCGGTATCGGTGGTGCCGCCCGTATCGGTCGTGCCGCCCGTATCGGCCTTGCCACCCGTATCGGTGGCGACCGTGTCGGTGCTGCCGCCGCTGCTGCCGGTTTCGCTGCCGCAGCCGGCGGCGGCGGAGACGGCCCACGCCACGGCGGCGGCGCGGAGCAGGTCGTGGAGTCGATAGCGCTTCATAGGGTCCTCCGGAGTCCGTTGGTCGCCCCTCTCCCGTGGGGTTTCCGATCCGCTCGGCTATTGCAGGTCGAAGCGGCTGCCGCTCCAAGTGTAGCGGAAGGTGCTCCGCTTTTTCTTCAGCGAATCACCCAGCATGGCCTCGGTATCGCAGTCGATGCTGAGCGACGAGGGCGTGTCGCTGACCGAGAAGCTCGGTGGCTCGCAGCGTTCGGCCAAGTTGACGGCGCGGTTCGCCTTGCTCTGGAACGAGGTCGAGACGCGGCGGAAGACGTTCTCGACGCTGCCGCTGCGGTCGCTGTAGAGCGCCCAGAGCTGGCGGGTCTCGACGCCCTTGGCCATCGCGTCCATGCGCTTGCTCTCGGTGAAGACGCGCCAGGCGCCGTGGCGCGAGGTGAGCGGGACGTGGTCGAGGCGGGCGCGCTTGGCGTCCTTGTCGTAGACGGCGCAGACGTCGAGCCGCGCGGCCGATTTGACCGCGGTCGCGCGCTTGGGGGCGGCGTCGAGCACGAGCAGGTGGCAGACCGGGACGTCGGTGCGCAGCACGCGGACGACAATGGCGCCTTCGCCGTCGGCCTGGGCCTGCGCGATGACGCCGATCTCCCGCGGGCCGGCGTCGAAATGCGCCATGGCGAGGGCCGTCGGGCCCGATTTGCTGCGCGCCTGCGCGGGCTGCGGGGCGAGGAGCGGGGCCAGCAAGAGCGTGGCGGCGACCATCGGGGCAGCGAGTGTGGCGGAGGGCGCGAGGGTGCGGCGGCGGCCGAAGACGAAGCGGTCGAACATCGAGCAGGCTCCTGGGGTCTTGCGGGCGCCGGGGTGCGCCGCGCGGCCGGATTGTGCAAGATTCGCCGCGCCGCGTCGATGCGCGACGACGCGGCCCTCACCAGACTTCGCGCAGATCGGGTCGAAATGTCCGAGCGCATCGCCTTCGCCAAGCACCATGGGCTGGGCAACGATTTTCTGCTCATCGACGTCCGCGACGGCAGCGAGCAGCGGCTGCGCGCCGCGGCGACCGCGCTCTGCGACCGGCATCGCGGCGTCGGCGGCGACGGCCTGCTCTTGTTGCTCCGCAGCGAACCGCGGCCGGCGATGCGCGTGGTCAACGCCGACGGCTCGGTCCCGGAGATGTGCGGCAACGGCCTGCGTTGCTTCGTGCAATGGCTCGACGACCGCGGCCTGCTGCCGACGACGACGGGCGAGGCAGGCGAATTCGCCGAGGTCGACACCGACGCCGGCACGCTGCGCTGCGAGGTCTTCCGCGACGGCGCGGGCTCCGGGGCGGGCCGCGTGGTCGAGGTCGAGGTCGCCATGGGTCGGGCCCAGCTCGAGCCGAGCCGGGTGCCGTTCACCGGCGACGCGCCGCTGGCCGACGCGCTCTTCGACGCCTACGGCAACCCGCTGCGGGCGACGGCGCTGGCGATCGGCAACCCGCACCTGGTGCTCTTCGATCCGGTCGACGATCAGAAACGCCTGCGCCTCGGCCCGATGTTGGAACGGCACGCCAGCTTCCCGGCGCGGGTGAACGTCGAGTTCTGCGCGCCGCTCGCGCCGGCCGCGGACGGCACCGCGCAGCTGCGGGTCGACGTCTTCGAGCGCGGCTGCGGCTGGACCCAGGCCTGCGGAACCGGCGCGACGGCGGTGGTGATCGCGCATGTGCTCGCCGGGCGGCATCCCGCGGGCGAGCCGATGCGGGTGCAGCTCCCCGGCGGTTGGCTGACGATCCGCGCCTCTGCCGAGGGCGAGGGCTGGATGCGCGGGCCGACGGCGTTCGTCTTCGAGGGAGTGGTCGACCTCCCCGGGCCCACGTGATGCGGATCGGCACAAAGTCACGTCCTATCGAGACATTCCGAGCGTTTCGATGCTCTCTCCCCGCCAACGCGGGGAGAGATGGGCCGCAGGCCCAGAGAGGGGAATTCAGAGAATCGAGTGCCGTTCGGCACGCCGCAAAGCAACGGTCGAGCGCCCAAGGGCGCGCTTCTCTGCTTCACCCCTCACTGCCTTCGCCTTCGGCTTCGGCATCTCTCCCCGCTGCAGCGGGGAGAGAGCTTGAACTCCACCAAGCCTGAGCAGCGAAAGCCAGCCACCGGACGACCAACTCGCGGACCTCACTTTCGTGCAATTCGCATTCATCTATTGGTATTGACGAAGAAAATGAGCGATACGGATCGCGTGGACCGGGTGAGTGCTAGCATTGCTAGCACGCGCGTCGGCGCGGAGGAGATCTCGATGGCGCAGCTCAACGTCCGCAACCTGGATGAGCGGGTGGTGGCCGCGCTTCAGCGACGCGCCGCTCGACACGGCCACTCTGCGGAAGAAGAGCACCGCGCGATCTTGCAGCAAGCCCTCGGGGCCGAGCTCCGGCAGGAGGGCCTGAAGGAGCTCCTGCTCGCGATGCCGGACGTCGGTGAGGACGCAGACTTCCGGCCGGTCGGCGCCAGCGCGCTGCAGCACTAACTCGCCGCCACCGCACTCGTGCACAGCATGACGATCGTGACGCGGAACACCGCCGACTTCGCGCCGACCGGCGTGCACTTGCTGAACCCCTTCGTCGCGTTCTGAGCCGCCGTTGACGCCGCACCGACTCGCCGCGCAACCTGAGGGCGATGAGCAGCGACCCCGAACCGCGCCCGCAGCGAGGCGAACCGACCTGGATCCGCGGTCGGTTCCGCTGCGCCGTGCTCGGTCGCCAGGCCGCCGAGCTGCGCAGCGGCAGCCGACTGCACGCCATCCAATTCCAAGACGCCCGCGCTGAAGCCGTGGTCCGAACCGACCCGCCCCCGGCCGAAGCCGAACCGGGCGTGCTCTTCCTCGGCCGGGTCGAGCCGCTGTGGATCTGCCCGGAGGGCCAGGAGCGCTGGCTCCGGGTCGCGGTCGCCGACGCCCGGCTGCTGCGGCCACACCAGCGCATCGGCCGCGACGACGGCGAAAGCAGCCTGCTCCTGCTCGACGGCGAGTTGGTCGGGCGCCTGGTCGAGGCGCAAGAGAGCTTCGCCGGGGTCACCGCGACCGCCGGCAACGTCGTCGCGGCGCCGGCGCAGATCTCTGCCCGCAGCCTGCCGGTCAGCGCCGGCGGCATCGATTGGGCCGACGCGCAGGTCGGCTCCGACGCGCCGCCCGGCTGCGCGCCCCTCGCCACTGGATGCGCCGTCGCACCGCTCGGCTGCCTCGCCCTGCCGCTCGCCCTCGCCGGCCTGCTCGCCGCCCTCGTTGGCGGCGCCGTGCTCTCGGTCGGCCTCGGCACGCTCGGCCTGCTGCTGCTGATCGCGGCGCTGCGGTGGCTCTTCGGCGGCCGCGGCTGGCGCTGGGACGGCCTGCGCGGCTGGGGGCTCGCCGGCATCGGCTGGCTCCTCGGCGTGGCGGCCGCGCTGCCGCCCCTGCTGGCCTTCCTCCAAGGCGAATGCCCCGAGCGCCGCGCCATCGCGCTCGTGCTGCTGGCGCTGGCCGCCGCCGCCTCGGCCGCGAGCGAGGCGCGCTTCGCCCGCGCCGGCGTGGTCGGCCTCGGCCTGCTCGCGCTGGCGCTCTTCGGTTTCGCCGAGCGCGGCTGCGCCGGCGGAGGGCTACAGAAGGCGCAGGAGTGGAGCACGGCCGCGTTGGTCCGCGACGACGACGCCGAGCGTGCCGCCAAGCTGCAGCCGGGTGGCGGTGGCCGGCTCTCGATCGACGCCGCGCTCGGGCAGAGCTGGCCGCCGGGCGCGGTCTGCGGCCGGACGATCCACTTCTCCGGTGACCTGCTCTTCGGCCACGACGAGGCGACCTTGCAGCGCCGCGCCGAGCCGCAGCTGCGCAAGCTCGCGTCGCTCCTGGCGCGGCAGCGGCGCCTCGGCGGCGAGCCGGTGCGGCTGCAGATCGACGGCCACGCCGACCAGAGCGGCGAGGAGCCGCACAACGTCCGCCTCTCCCGCCGCCGCGCGGCCGCGGTGCGGCGTTGGCTGGTGCGCCACCGCGCGCTGCCGGCCGACCGCATCGCCATCGTCGGTCATGGCTCGGCCGAACCGCTGGTGCCGGCGCGGCCCGGCGACGACGACGACCGGCTGCGGCTGAACCGCCGGGTCGAGGTCGTGCTGCATTGCGCCGAAGCCGACGTTCCGACCCCGCTACCGAGCGCGCCGACACCGCAGCAGGCCGACGATCGCCAGGGCAGCGACGCACCCGAGGAGGCGACGCCATGATCGGCGGGCTCTGGCGCCGCCTGCGCCGCTGGCTGCAACGCCCCGTGCCGCACGGGGTGAAGCTGCCGCCGTGGCCGACGCTCTCGCTCGGGCCGGGGCTCGGTCCCGAGGCGGCCGGCGCCATCGTCGACGCGGGGCTGGCGAGCGGACCTGCCGACGTCACCGCGGCGCAGCTCGCCGTCCGCGATGCGGACGCTGCTGCGGGACGGTTGGCGCGGCACGCGATGGGCGCGGCCGAGGCGACCGCGACCCGGTCCGGCGCCGGCGCGGCGGTGTGGCTGGGGGCGATGGCGGGTCCGACCCGGATGCCGCGGGCACCGGAGATATCGATCGCAGGGCCGACGTGCGAAGATCGCCGTCGCGCCAACGAGGAGGCAAAGGGATGATGCAGGGCAACGAAGGTCCGCTCGGGGCCGAGATCGAGTCCAGCGCCGACGCGCACGACCCCTACGACTACGGCTCCTTGCAGAGCGTCGGTTGGTGGACGCGGCTGCTGTGGTACGCCTGTGGCGCCGACGCCCAGCTGCTCGCGCGCTGCCCGCAGAGCGATCGGGTCAAGTTTCAGGGCCTCGGCGGCGTGGTGGTGGCGACGGCGATGCTGGCGTTCGTCTCGGGCAGCTACGCGTTCTACGTCGTCTTCGGGCCGAAGGGCGGCACGGCGTTGGTCGAGCATCCGGTCGACGCACAGGCGCTGGCCTTGGCGTGCGGCTTCGGGCTGTTGTGGTCGCTGGTGATCTTCAATATCGACCGCTTCATCGTGGCGAGCACCGGCAAGGGCGACGGCACCGAGAAGATCACCTTCGGTGAGCTCTTCTCCGCGCTGCCGCGCATCTTCATGGCGGTGATCATCGGCGTCGCGCTCTCGGCGCCGCTGGAGATCCGCATCCTCGAAACCGAGATCGACACCGAGCTCGCCAGCCGGCAGAAGGCCGAGCGCCAACGCCTCGACAAATCCACCGACGCCCGCACCGAGCGCGACCGCGCCGAGCTCTCCGCCAAGATCGACAAATCGCGGCAGCGGCTCGACGCCCGCACCACCGAATACGAGAAGCGCCGGCAAGAGATCTTGAGCCAACGCCACGCCTTGGAGGTCGAGGCCGAAGGCGCCTCCGGCTCCGGCAAGCCCGGCCGCGGTCCGGCGTGGCGCGACAAGAAGGAGAACCTCGATCGCCTGGAGAAGGAGCTCGAAGACTGGAAGAAGCAGGTCGCCGAGCAGGACGCGCCGGTCCGCGACGATATCGGCCGCTGGCGCAAGCAGCTCGACGGCATCTCGGCCGAGATCCAGAGCGAGAAGGACGACAACGCCAAGGCCGCCGCGAAGATGGACGGCCTGATGATGCGCATCCACATCTCGCACGAGATCGGCGGCGCGGTGCCGTGGGTCATCATGCTGCTGCTGTTGAGCATCGAGGTCGGCCCGATCTTCTTCAAGATGATGCTGATCGAAGGCGCCTACGACGCGCTGGTCGAAAACCAGAAGCGCCTCGCCGCGGCCCGCTACGGCGTCGAGCCCAAGCGCGTCACCTTCGTCGGCGACAAGAAGGTCGTGCTCGAACCGGTCTACCACGCCGCCGAGACCGTGGCCGAAGCGAGACGGCAGCGACGCGAGCACGAGGTGACGCTGATCCGCGCGGTGCACGAAGCGTGGCGCGAGCGCGTGCAGGCCGAGATCTCGGCCCATCCGGAGCGCTTCGTCGCCGACCCGGCCGCCTTCCCGGAGCTGCCCGACCCCCCAGTAGCAACCGCCGCTGACCCAGCAACCGCCGCTGCCGCTGCCGCTGCCCCTGTCGCCGACGCAGCAGCCGACGCCGCAGCCGGCGCCCACGAGTCAAAGGCATGAGCCTGGGCCGCCTCGCCGCCTGGGCCGGCTACGAAGCCGCGCTGGTCGACGCCCTCCCGACCGGCCGCCAGCGCGGCCTCGCCGCGATCGGCGTCGCCACCCCCGCCGCCGCCCTCATCGTCGGCTTCGGCGGCCGGCAATGGCTGCTCGACGCCGGCGCCAGCACCCCGCTCGCCCTGCTCGGAGGCGTCTTCGCCGGCTTGCTCGCCGTCGCCACGACGCGGTTGTTGGTCGCCGGCGGTGGCGTCCCGGCCCAGGCCATCGCCGCGCTGCTCGAAGAGGCGGCACGCCCCAACGCGCCGGTCGACGCCCGCACCGGCGCCACCACCGTCCGCCTGCGCTACCACCCGGCCTGGCTCGCGCCGCTCTGGACCCTGCTCACCGCCGCCATCTGGACCCTACCGCTCGCCGCCCACGCCGCGGTCGAGTTGCACGTGGAACCTGAGGCGTGGCCGCGTGGCGTCGGCGGCTGGCTGCACCGCGCCGTGGAGACGCCGACGTTCGTGCTCTGGCTCGCGCTGATCGCCGGGTTGGGGGCGCTTCCGGCGGTGCTGGCGCTGCTGCTCCGCGGTGCCCGCCGCGACCACGCCGAGGCCCGGGCGCGCCGCGACCACCGCATGGTCTTGGCCGCCCACGCCCGGCATCGACGGCAGCTCGCGGCCGCCCTCGACGCGCTCGCCCTCCCCGGATTCACGGGCTTGGCGGAGGAAGCGCACCTCGACGCGCCGTTCGCGCTGCGTCGGCGGGAGGCGCCCTGGCGCGAGGCGGCGCCGGCCGAGGTGGCGCACGTGCGGTGGTTGCTACGTCATTGACGTAGTTGGGCAGCGGCAAGACGGGCCTCTACCGCCGAGCGATGCAGGAGCGAACATGACGACCCAGACCGACGACATCCCGGAACTCGACGCAGCCTCATTCGCCCGTGCACTGCCGCGATCACAGCGGCTGCACATGATCCGGGGTGAGTTCCGCACAGGCGCGGACATCGGCCGGCTGCGGGACTTCGTCGGAATGACGCAGGTCGAGTTTGCGACGGCGCTCGGAATCAGTGTGCGAACGCTCCAAGGCTGGGAGCAGGGCCGGCGGCGCCCGGAAGGACCGGCGTTGGCCTTGCTACGCATCGCTGCGCGGCACCCACGGATCATTCGAGAGTCTTTGGCGTCGGCCGCATAGCGTCGCCGCCGGCGCGACCCACCACCCTCAAGCGCGTGCGAGCGGCGCGGCGTCGACCACGCGATCCAGCGTCAGCGGGCCGTAGAGGTGCGGAAAGAGGGCGCCTCCGCGCGAGGGTTCCCAGCGCAGGGCGTCGCCCAGCGTGTCGGCGTCGAAGCTCACCAGCCAGAGGTCGTGGCGATCGGCGAAATGCCGCTGCAGCGTGCCCTCGACCTGCTCCGGCAGCGAGAGATGGATGAAGCCGTCGCGCAGGTCGGCGTCGGAGCCGTCGAAGCGCCCTTCGTCGCGGAGGGTGCGCCATTGGTCGGCGCGCAAGATCTTCACCACCCGCTTGCCCATGGTGCGCTCAGAGCTCCCGCAAGATCGCCTCGGTCTTCTCCCAGAGGGCCTCGGCGAGGGCGTCGTCGCGCCCCTTGGCCGAAGCCTTGGCGACGTTGCAATGCGACCAATACTCGCCACTGACCGTCACCGCGTCGGGATGGGTGGCGACGTAGACCTGCGTCGCGGCGCCCTGCGGGATGGTCTTCAGCGCGATCGCGGTTCCGACGCTCTTCATTAGCGTATCGACGAAGGCCGGCATGTGGCGCGCCAGGTTGGTCGGGATCACACCCGGGTGGATGGCGTTGGCCGTCTGCCCGGCGGGCAGGCGCTTGGCGAGGGCCTTGGCGAAGAGCAGGTTGCAGATCTTGCTCTGGCCGTAGGCGCCCCAGGAGCTGTAGCCGCCGGCGGCGTCGAGGTCGTTCAGCCGCACCCCCTCGGAGTAGGCCTGGCGGTGCGCCTCGCTCGACAGCATGACGACCCGGCCCTTCGGCGTGAGCTGCTCGAGCAGGCCGAGGACCAGGATGCTGTGGCCGATGTGGTTGGTCAGGAATTGCAGCTCGAAGCCGTGCTGCACGGTGCGCTCGGGCAGGGCCATGATGCCGGCGTTGGCGATGATGGCGTCGAGCTGCACGCCGAGGCCGCGGACAGTCTCGACCGCGGCGCGGACCGAAGCCGGCTCCGACAGCTCACAGGCCAGCGGGATATGCGTCACGCCCGCGGCAGCAGTGATCTCGGCCAGCGCGGCGGCAGCCTTCTCGGTGGTGCGTGCGCCGCCGATCACCGTCGCGCCGCGCATCCCGAGGACGCGGATGGTCTCGAAGCCGAGGCCGCTGTTGCAGCCGGTGACGAGGTAGGTCTTGCCCGTGAGGTCGAGCCCCTCGGTGACCATCTCGGCCGTGCTGTTGTAGCCGAAGCCGGTCGGCCCGGCGCCCTGAAACATCCCGATCAACGACATCACGACCTCCGCGGCTCCCGCCGGCGCGGAAGCTACACCCCGGCGCCGCTAGGGTCGAATCGGCAGGCCGAAGCCCAGGCGTTGCAAGGCGTCTCGCGCCGCGGGCGTCTGCAGCCCGGCGAGGAAGGTCGTGGCGAGCGCCGGCGCTGGAGCCTGGCGCAGCCGGCCGATGGCGTAGCGCACCCGCAGCGCCGGGTCGGCGGCGAGCGCGGCGGGCAGGGGCAGGATGCGCAGGCCCGGGTGGCCGACGGCGTCGGTGCGGTAGACCAGGCCGACGTCGGCCTCACCGAGCTCGACCTTGGCGCGGACCAGGCGGACGTTGTGCTCTTCGGAGGCGACGCGAGCCAGCACCGCGGCCGAGAATTCCGGGCCCATCGCGGCCAAGGCGCGGCGGGCGTAGGCACCGGCCGGCACCGAGGCCGCGGCGAGGACGACGCGCTCGGCGCGGGGCAGGTCTTCGAAGCGGCGGATGACGCCGGGGGGGCCGAGGCCGGCAGAGTAGCCGGGGTCACGGGCTGCGCTGCGGACGACGGCGACCAGCTCGCCGGTGGCGAAGACCTCCGGCGCTTCGAGCAGCCCGGCGCGGGCGAGGGCTTCGGCGTGGCCGAGGTCGGCGGAGGCGAACAGATCAGCGCGGGCACCCTGTTCGAGCTGCAGGCGCAGGACCTGGCTGCCGGCGAATTGCAGCTCGACCCGCCGCGGCGGCGCGCCGGCGGGGGATTGGGCCTCGAAGTCGTGCGCGAGGCTGGTGAAGAGCTCGCGCAGCGACGAGGCGGCGAAGATGCGGAGCGTGATGCCCGCGTCGGAGCCGTCGCGTCGGCAGGCGCTGAGCGCGGCGAGCGCGGCGAGGGGGCTGGCGGCGAGGAGCTGCAGCGCGTTGCGGCGGCGGAGCTGGCGGGGTGGGGCGGCGACCATGGCTGGCGAGGGTGCGCGGGGCGCGGGGCGGGCGCAAGCTGCGGCGCTCGGTGCGAGGTGCGTTGACCGGCGGCGGCGCGGGCTCGTAGCTTCGCCGGGGCGAGGATGCGAGGGCAGAGATGTCGGGAGCGCGGCGGGCGGTGTTGTTGGTCGAGGACGAGGCGTCGATCGCCGACACCTTGATCTATGCCTTGGGCACCGAGGGCTTCGAGGTCGAGTGGAAGACGCTGGGTCGCGACGGGCTGGCGGCGCTGCGGTCGCGGGCTTTCGATCTGGTGATTCTCGACGTCGGCTTGCCGGACGCGAGCGGCTTCGAGGTCTGCAAGCAGATCCGCAAGGAGTCGGACGTGCCGCTGATCTTCCTGACGGCGCGGAGCGAGGAGATCGACCGCGTCGTCGGCCTGGAGATCGGCGCCGACGACTACGTCAGCAAGCCGTTCTCGCCGCGCGAGGTCACCGCCCGGGTCAAGCGCATCCTGCAGCGCGCCCGCGGCCCGGCCGCCGCAACCGCCGCCTTCGAGCACGACGCGCTGGCCGGGCGGGTGCGCTACCACGGCCGCGCGCTCGAGCTGACCCGCTACGAATACCTGCTGCTCGCGACGCTGCTCGCCACCCCCGAGCGCATCTACTCGCGCGCCCAGCTCATGGACCTGGTCTGGACCGACGCCGACGTCTTCGACCGCACCGTCGACACCCACGTCAAGACGCTGCGGGCCAAGCTGCGCGAGGTCGACGACGCCTTCGACCCGATCGTCACCCACCGCGGCCTGGGCTACAGCCTGCGCCTGCCGGGCTGACGCCGATGACGACGGGCCCGCGATGAAGATCAGCCTCCGCATCCTGCTCGGATACTTCGCCATCGTCGGCGTCGCGGCGTTCTTCGTCCTCAACACCTTCATGGAAGAGGTCAAACCGGGCGTGCGCCAGGCGATGGAAGACACGCTGGTCGAGACGGCGAACCTGCTCGCCGGCCTGGCCGGACCGGACCTCTCGCGTGGGGAGCTCGCCAACGGCCCGTTCGCGACGGCGGTGACGGCGGTGACGCGGCGGCCGGTCGACGTGCAGATCTACGACGTGCACAAGACCCGCATCGAGACCCGCGTCACCATCACCGACCTGCGCGGCGTCGTCGTCTACGACAGCGCCGGTGAGGCCGTCGGCCAAGACCACAGCAAATGGCGCGACGTCGTGCTCACCCTGCGCGGTCACTACGGCGCCCGCAGCAGCCCGCGCAGCCCCGACGATCCGGACGACACCGTCATGCACGTCGCCGCGCCGATCACCGTCGGCGGCGCACTGGCGGGCGTGCTCACCGTCGCCAAGCCGAACCGCTCGGTCGAGCCCTTCGTCGAGCGCAGCCGCAGCCGCATCTTCCGCGCCGGGCTGTGGCTGCTCGGCATCTCGCTCGCCATCGGTTTGTTCTTCGCGGTGTGGATCACCGGCTCGCTCGGGCAGCTCGTCCGCTTCGCCGAGCGCGTCGCCCGCGGTGAACGCGCCGAGCCGCCAGACCTCGGCGGCAGCGAGCTCGCTCGGCTCAGCGCGGCGTTGGCGCATATGCGCGACGAGCTGGAAGGCCGGCAATACGTCGAGCGCTACGTCCACACCCTCACCCACGAGATGAAGAGCCCGCTGACGGCCATCGCCGGCGCGGCCGAGCTGCTCGGCGAGGACCTGCCCGAGGCGGAGAGGCTGCGCTTTTCCGGCAACGTCACCGCCGAGGCGAGCCGGCTGCGGGCGCTGGTGGACCGGATGCTCGGCCTCGCCGCGGTCGAAGCGCGGCAGGGCCTGCAAAACCGGGCTCCGGTCGACCTGCTCGGGCTCTGCCGGCAAGAGATCGCGGCGCGCGAGGCGCTGATCCGCAGCCGCGAGCTGACAGTTGCGCTCGACGGGGTCGCGCTGCAGCCGACCGCGCCCGAAGCCGCAGCGACGGTCTCGGGCGACGCCTTCCTGCTCGGCCAAGCGATCGGCAACCTGCTCGACAACGCCATCGACTTCTCGCCCCTCGGCGGCACCGTCGAGGTCGAGATCCAAGTCGCGGATGCCGCCGCCGGCGAGGCCGTCACGCTGTCGGTGCGCGACCGCGGCCCGGGGCTGCCCGACTACGCCGAGGCGCGGGTCTTCGAGCGCTTCTTCTCGCTGCCGCGGCCGGACTCGGGGCGCAAGAGCACGGGCATCGGGCTGACGCTGGTGCGCGAAGTCGCGACGCTGCACGGCGGTAGCGCGGCGCTCTGCAACCGGGAGGGCGGCGGCGCGGTGGCGCGGCTGGTATTGCCTGGTGCTGGGTCTTGACGTCGCTCTCGGGGAGGTCCTTCACGGAAGTCGCTTGCGACGCCCGCGGGAGCGCTGAATCGGGTGTCAGGAAAGAACGCCCCGCGCAACCTGTCGTGCTGGCTATTGAAAGCCGACGGTGCTGATCGCGGTCGCCGCGATGGCGTTGCCGAAGCTGACCGCGTCGGGCTTGCCGTCGCCGTCGGTGTCGATGTCGGCGACGTGGAGCTGGCCGGCGATGGCTGGATCGTCCATGCCGGCGAGGAGCGGATCGCCAGCGATCAGCAGGCTGATGAAGGCGACCGTGCGCTCGACCGCGGCCTTCTGCTCGTAGGCGCCGCAGAAGGTTCCGGAGAGTTTCGAGGGCGCACCGCTTGCGTCGCTGACCAGCGTGAGCGCGAGGCCAAAGTCGTGGACGGGCACCGTCCCCCAGCGCGGGTTCGGCGCGAAGGGGAAGAGCGCCCACGCCGAAGGGATGTCGGCGTGCAGGCTGATCGTGCCGGATGGGCCGAGGGTGGCCTGCCAAGATTCGCGGAAAGGGCAAGGCCCCACCGGCGCATCGACGTCGACGCTGTCGGCAGAGATGGCGAACGCTCCGGAAGGCAAGACCTCGCCGGTCACCGGGAACAACGTCACCGGCCCCGGACCGGAGGCGCCGACCAACAAGAGCGCCAGGCCGTCGTTCGACACGTCGCTCGGCAACGACCTGCCTTGGGACGTGAGGAATCCGTCGAGCGTCTGCCAGTTGCTGTTGTCGGTCGTGCCGTCTCCGTCGAGGTCACAGCCAGCGGCCGAGGCGTCGAAGGCCTGGAAGTGCAGCAAATACGTCGTGCCGCTCGGCATCGTCGGAGTGCAGGCGATCGTCTTGCAGGCGCCGGCGACACAGGCCGTGCCAGCCGGGCAAGCCCCGCCGCAGGTGATCGACGCGGTCGGGAAGAGCCCTGCGAAGGCCGAGATTCCAGGGCCGCCGCTGGTATCGGCGCTGGCGCTGGTCGCGACGTCGGGGTTGCTGCGCGCGCCTTCCGTGCCGGACGGCGCGGCCGAGCTCTCTGGCGCAACAGCGCGACAGCCGGCGAGCAGCAAGATCGCCAGCCACCACCGTGCGCTGACCGCAACCTTGAACATGCCTCACCTCTTCTCGAGCGCCGAACACGGGCCGCAACTCCAGGGTGGGTCGAAGGTCGTCGACGGGCATGCGCTTTGTTGCCGACACGAGGGCGAAAACCGCTTGCGCGCGACCACCGAACGAGGCTATCCCTGCCGGCACCAAAGCCCTTGGCCAGCGGAGCCGCCCGCAGCCCCGGAGGTCCCCCGATGTACTCGCGCATTCCGCCACGACCACGCCAAATGCCTCGCGCAACCGCCCGCACAGCGATCGCCGCGGCGTCGACGCTCTCGCTCATCGCCTTCGCAGGCTGTGGAACAAGCGCCGGTGGCCCACTCGGCACCGGCGGCGAGGCAGAGGTCGAGATCGACCACGCGACCGCCCTCGCCACCGCCAGGGCCGACGTCAAGGCGTTGATGCAGCATGCCGACCTGAATTTGCAGCAGCTCGACGGCATCAACATCGCCAACGACCTCCTGGGACGGCCTGCGCTCGTCGAGCCGGTCTGTGATGAGTACGGTTGGTGCGAAGAGGACAATGCGGATATCGAGCTGAAGATCGCCAAGGGCATCGACGACGTCATCGAGGGGCTCGAAGAGCGCGTGATGCTCGAGGCCAAGCTGCAGACCGGCGAGAAGACCGAGCTTCGCTACAAGATCGACCCAAAGACCTTCTGCGGAACCGACGCGGAGAACGACTGCACGCGGGTCTTGGAAGACGTCCCCGTCGTGCTGCGCGTCACCTCACCTGGCCCGGATCGCGTGACCGGCCACCTGCTGGTGAGTGAACACGAGGTCGAAATCGCCACCCTGCAGCTCAGCGCGACGAGCGCGGCCCTCACCATCTCGCTCGACCTGGACAAGGCGGCGTCGGCTGCCTGCAAGGCGTCGCCCCTGAGCTGCATCGGCAATGTGGTCAAGGCGGTGGCCAAGGAGACCTTCAACGGCGGCGACGACCTCGAACTCGAGACCAAGGACTTCGGCGGCAAGATCGTGGTGACGTGGACGTCGAGCACGACCGGCGTCGATGTGAGCGTCGAGACCTTTGGCACGGTGCGCTACGCCTACGCCTACAAGGGCAAGGCCTACAGCGGCTCGCTCGGCAAATCCAAGGTCGTCGCGACCGGCTCGAGCGCCGGCAAATCCGTCGCGATCGACGCCGAGATCGGCCGCGCCGAGCTGAACCTGCCCTACGTCGACGGCATCGCCCCCTTCCTCGCCTGCCTGCAGTGGGACGAGTGGGGCGATTGGTGCGAGGAGCAGGCCACGCCCAAGGGCAAGGGCTCGTTGCGCGCCGTGGTCGACGGCGTGGCGCTGAAGTCGACGCTGAACCGGGGACAGAAGGCGCTGGTCGTGACCGAAATCCAGATCGGCGACGCCAAGGTCAGCCATGACTCCGTCACGCTCGCAGAGGTCAGCCTCGATACCGCGGCCAACGCCGTGGCGCTCACCGTCGCGATGCCAGATCGCAAGTCGATGCGGTGGTCGACGAGCTCGGGCTTCGCTGCCGCGGGCACGTTGGCGCTCTCGGATCTGGCCGCCGACGTCGAGCTCGAGGGCTTCCTCCGCGACGAAACCCTCGCTGGCGAGGCCGCCGCCGGAACGCAGCTCACCTTCGCCAAGGAGGCGAAGGTCGACGCCGGCAGCGTGAAGCTGAGCTCGCAGCCGGTCGGCTCCGGGCAGCCGCGTGCCGTATCCGCCGAGGCCGGGCAATGCATCGGCCCGGTCGATGGCGACGTCGACGGCGCAGGCCTGATCGGACTCATCCAAGCTGGCACCTGCAAATAGGCGAGGGCGCCCACGTCGCGCCACGCGGAGGGCCCGGTGGTCGACTCGAAAGAGAACAGCGCGGCCAAGGCCATCGCAATCACCGCCGGCTTCCTCTTCGCCACCCTCACCGCAGTCGCGTTCGTCCCCGCGACGATACGCGCAGCGCCACCACATTCGACCGATGCAGGCAGTCCCGAGTCGACGGAGCTCGAGGCCGCGCGGACGGCGTATCGCCGCGGCTTCGTCGCCCGCAACCAGGGCCGCTACGAGGAGGCCGCGGCGCTCTTCGCCCGCGGCTTGGCGATCCGCACGGCAGCAAAAGCCTGCCCCGCCGCCGACCTCGCCGACGCCCACTACGCCCTCGGCGAGGCGTTGTGGATCCTCGCGCGCTACCCCGAAGCGATCGCTCAGCTCGAACGCGCGCTCGCCGTCTGGGAGGCGCACGCCGCGCGACTCGGTAAGGCCCAGCCCGGCGTCGCGCTGACGCTCGGCGCGCTGGCCTCGCTGCACGCCGAGCAAGGCCGCTACGGCGCGGCGCGTGCGCTCGCCCGCCGCGTGGTCGAGCTGCGCCGGGCGACGCAGGAGGCCGACCCGGAGGCATGGCTCGCGGCGCAGGCGCGGCTCGCGGCGATCACCCGCGACGCCGGCGACCTCGCTGGCGCAGAAGCTCTCGCGCAGCAGGCATTGGCGAGCGCCGAGGGACGGATCGAGGCCGGCGACCCGGCGCGCTTCGGACCCACCACCCTGCTCGGCCTGCTGCAGCGCGACCGTGGCGCCTCGAAGCTGGCCAGGACGACCTTGCAGCGCGCGCTCGCCATCGCCGAGGCCGGCCACGGCACAGAGCACCCACGCGTCGCGACCGCGCTGCTCAACCTCGCCAGTGTCGCGATCGGTGCGGACGGTGACGTCGAGCCGACCGCCGCAGCGGCCACGGCGGCGCTGGAGCAGATCGATCGGGCCATCGCCATCCGTCGACGCAGCTTCGGCGCAGCGCACCCCTTCGTCGCCGCGGCGCTGGCCCAACGCGCCCGCGCCGCCGAGCGCGCCGGTGACGTCGCCGCTGGCCTGCGCGACCTGCGCGCCGCGCTGGCGCTGGCCGAAGCCTCTCTGCCGGAGGACCACCCGATGCGAGCACGGCTCCTCGGCGCGTTGGCGTGGCGCTTGCGTGGCAGCGCGCCGACGCGGGCCCTCGCCCTGCAACGCCGCGCCGCCGACGCGCTCTCCCGGCACCTGCGGCACAACCTGCTGCACGGCACCGAGCGGGAGCGGCTCCTGCTGCTCGCCCTCGCCCGGCAACAGCTGGACCAGACCCTCGCGCTGACCGCCGCGGTCGGCGGGACCGACGCCGACGCGCTCGCTATCCACGTCACGCTGGAGCGCACGGGCCTCGGCCTACAAGCGAGCCGCGCCGTCCTCGACAAACTCCGACGCGCACAGGGTCGCGAAGGCGCGCGGGCGCTGGACGGCGTCGCCTCGGCGCGCGCCCACCTCGCGGCGCTGGTGACGGCCGGACCACCCCGAAGCGGCAGCGCGATGGCGCGATGGCAGCGTGAGCGCCGCGACGCGAGCAAGGCGCTGGAGGTGGCCGAACAACGGCTGGCGCGCGTCGCACCGGGCGATGGGGATCGCTTGAAGTCGGTGCGTGCAGAGGCCATCGCCGCAGCGCTCGGCGATGACGAGGCGGCGGTCGCATGGGCGACGTTCACCTCCTGGCGCGACGCGGATGCCGTCGACCCGCCCGAGGGCGCGACGGTGGACGCGGCCTCGGCGTGGCAGCTGCTGGCGGTGGTCTATCGCAAGGGCACGGCGCCGACGCTGCATCGCCTCGGCGCCCTCGCCCCGGTCGCCGGGCAGCTCGCCAAGCTGCGCGCAGCCATCGTCAGCGGTCGCTTGCTGCAGCCGTTCGCGACCTCGCTCCACGCCCGGCTCATCGGGCCGCTTGCGCCCCGGCTCGAGGGCGTGCGGAGGCTGGTGCTCGCGACCGATGGCCCGCTCGCCACCGTCCCCTTCGCCATCCTCGGCCCGACGCCGAGCGCGCGCCTGCTCGATATTGCAACGATTCGTCAGGTCGGATCGCTGCGGGAGCTGCTCACGCCGGCGCAGCGCGAGGCTTGCGGCAGCCCGGTCGTCGTGGCCGACGCGGAATTCGGCCCGGCCAGGCCGGCGTCACCAGGAGCGCGACCTTCGTTCGCTTCGCTGCCGGGGACGCGCGCCGAGGCCGAGGCGGTCGTCGCCAGCTTCGCTACGGCCAAGCCCACCGTGCTGATGGGGCCCGCCGCCAGCGAGGCTGCGTTGTTGGCGCTCCGGCGACCGGCGCTGCTACACATCGCGAGCCACGGCTACTTCCTGCCCGATCAGGGCGCGGCGCGGCTGCGGCACGACGGCGAGCTCGACCCCGCCAGCGCGGCACATCTCGAAGATCCCTTGCTGCGTGCGGGGATCGCGCTGGCCGGAGCCAACGCGGCCGGGGAAGCGGCTGGGCGACGCAGACGCGATGTCGACGGCATCCTGACCGCGGCCGAGGCCACCGCGCTCGACCTGCGGGGCACCGCGCTCGTCGTCGTCTCGGCCTGCGAAAGCGGGTTGGGCGAGGCGACGGTCGGTGAGGGCGTTCGCGGCCTACGACACGCGCTGCAGGTCGCGGGAGCCGCCTCGACCATGCTGACGCTGTGGCGGGTCGACGACGCGTCGACCGCAGCGTTGATGGCGGCGTTCTATGCACGCCTCGCCACGGGTGTCGGGCGGGGCGAGGCGCTGCGGCAGGCCCAGCTCGCGCTGGCGCGGGGCGAGATCGGCGAAGGCGCTTGGCGTCACCCGCGCTTTTGGGCCGGCGTCGTGCTGTCGGGGCGCGACGGGCCAGTCGAACTCACGCCATGTGTCCATGCCGCGCCGTGAAGACCGGCGAACTGGCCAGCTTCACGCTCCCCCCACATCCACCCCATCCGCCCTTCACACAACCCCCGCACGCTGGCCTCCCAACCCGAGGAGGCAGACGATGCGATGGAATATGATGGTGAAGATGATGGTGGTAGCGGGGCTCACGATCGCCCTGCTGATCCCGCTGGGCTTGGTCGAAGGGCTGATCCACGAGCGGGCCGGTCGGCAGAACGAAGTGGTCGAGGAGGTCTCGCGGCAGACGAGCGGCGCGCAGCGGCTGACCGGTCCGGTGCTGGTGCTGCCGTGGCGGAAGAAGCGCCTGGAGAAGGAGGTCGTGCAGATCTGGCAGACCTGCGGCGCCGAATCACACGCCGACCCGCAGGTCGTGGCGCTGGCCAAAGCCGCCTGCATGAAGGCCGAGAAGAAGAGCGGCGAGGCGCTGGCGGTGGCGGTCGAGAAGACCAAGGAGGTCTGGGACAACGGCACCCTCGTGCTGCCGCCGACCACCCTCGCGGTGCAAGCCCACCTCGGCGTGCAGACGGTCTACCGCGGCCTCTACGCCGCGCGCACCTGGCGCGCACCCGAGGCCACGATGGCAGGCCGCTTCGACTTCGACCTCGGCGAGCTTGGAGACGACCCCGAGGTGCAATTCTCCCCGGCCTACGTCGTCGTCCCGGTCAGCGACGTCCGCGGCCTGCCGCGCTCACCGACCCTGAAGTGGGGCACCCGCGAGCTGGGCTTTCGCCCCGACAATCCGCAGCCCTGGCTCGGCGCCGGCGTGCACGCGATGTTGCCGGAGTTCGACCCGCGCAAGGCCGGCTCGGTGCCCTTCGAGGTGCGGCTCGAGCTGCTCGGCACCGCCGCGCTCTACGTCACGCCGACGGGCCGCGACACCAAGGTCGCCATCGCGTCCGATTGGCCGCACCCCTCGTTCATCGGCGATTTGCTGCCGGCCCACCGCGAGGTCGACGAGGCCGGCTTCCGGGCGAGCTGGCAGACTTCGTTCTTCGCCAACAACCTCGGCTCGGCGCTGCGTGATCGCGACGGCGAGACGGTGCGGCAGAAGGTCTTCGGCGTACATTTGGTCGAGCCGGTCAACACCTACAGCCAGACCGAGCGGGCGACCGAATACGGCATCCTCTTCGTGCTGCTGACCTTCGCGACCTTCTTCCTCTTCGAGCAGCTCGCCGGCGTCCGCATCCACCCGCTGCAATACGCCCTGGTCGGCGCGGCGTTGGCGACCTTCTACCTGCTGCTCGTCGCGCTCTCGGAGCACGTCCCCTTCGCCGACGCCTACCTCGCCGCGGCGGGGGCGTGCGTCGGGCTCTGCACCTTCTACGTCCGCTACGTGCTGGGCGGCTGGCTGCGCGGCCTCGGCTTCGGCGGCGGCCTCGCGGCGCTCTACGGCGCGCTCTTCGGCGTGCTGCAGTCCGAGGACCACGCGCTGCTGCTCGGCGCCGGCCTGGTCTTCGTCGTGCTGGCGGCGGCGATGGTGCTGACCCGGCGGGTCGATTGGTACGCGCTGCAAGAGGCGGCGACGGCCCCGGTCAAGCCGGTCGTCCCGCCGCCGCCGGGCGTTCACGGTTGAGCGAAGCGGCGCAGCGTCCGGGGCCGCGCGCCGGGCCCGGGCGTGGGCCGACCCCCGCGGAATCGCTTGACGCGACCGCGGGGGTCGGCATGGTGGCCGCGGTTCGCAGCCACGGGAGCGACGCAGCGATGGACGCCATCATGATCCGCGAGGGCCTGGAGCTCTCCGCCACCGACCTGACCTTCTCGGCCGTGCGCTCCGGTGGGCCCGGCGGGCAGAACGTCAACAAGGTGGCGACGGCGGTGGAGCTGCGCTTCGACGTCCGCAACAACGCCGACCTGCCGGCGCCGGTGAAGGCCCGCCTGGAGC
>JACKFC010000040.1 GCA_020632665.1 Deltaproteobacteria bacterium | reverse complement strand
GTATTCGAGTCGCCCCTCGGGATCGACTTCGAGGCATTGCAGCATCTTCTCGATCGGCGCGCGCTTCTCGGCCGACGCGGCGTCGCGCACGATGGCGCGCACGCGCAGGCCATGGCGCAGCGCCGCTGCGACGACGTGGGCTCCGACGAAGCCGTTGGCTCCGGTGACGGCGACCAGCTCTCCGGCGACGATCGGGTCGGCGTGGGCCATGCTTGCTCCTGGGTGTGCGTGGCGTCCTTGCCGCCGAGCCTGTAGTCTCATCGGCCGAGATCATGGGTCAAGTGCCACGGCTCGTGATGGGAGGAGTGATGTCGAATTCGCCCCCGACGTGTCGATCCGGTCGGCTGCGCTCGCTGCGCATCGTCTGCGCGCTTGCTGCGCTTGCCTTTCTTGGGAGCGGGCTCGTCGGCTGCGGTGGCGACGGGGACGCTGGTGAGGTCAACCTCTTTGCTGGTGGCGGTGGTCTCGATGGCGGCGGCGGCGACGTCGTCGGTGGGGGCGGGGACTCGACCGGCGGGGGTGGCGGCGTTGACGGGAGCGATGCGGGGGATTGCGGAGCCGATTGTGACGTACTCGCGCCCGGTGGGGGCGTGGATGGGGTGACCGGAAGCGATGCGGCCGGGCCCGGAAGTGCCGTGATCGACGCCGAGGTCACCTTGCAGCCGGCGCTGGTGGCGCGCCTGGACGGTCAGGAAGTGCCGGTGCAGGCCTTCTGGATCAACCCGAACCCGCAGGCTGACAACAGCAAGCTGAAGATCAAGATCGAGCTGGAGAACAAGGGCGACGTGCCGCTGCACATCAGCGCCCTGGACTGGTTCAGCGAGACGCCGCAGATCGCTTTGGATTGGTACGACACCCCGCTCGGCCCCGACGACTATCCCTATGCGCTGCAGCCCTTCCAGACCTTGACGCTCTCCGCGATCTGGACCACCGAGCCCAAGCTCGCCGACCAGGCCATCGCCACGCTCACCGTCCACAGTGACGACCCGAAGCAGCCGGTGCTGGTGCTCACGGTGGCGACCCCGTGCACCGACGCGAAGCTGGTCCTCGGCGACCCCAAGCTGACGATCAAGAACGCCGGCCCCTACAACGGCAAGGTCGCCTGCACCAGCATCGGCAATATCGGCTGCAAGGCGCTGACGGTGCAGTCCATCGAGCTGCAGCCCGCAGATCCGCGCTTCAAGCTGGTCGAGCCGCCGGCGCCCGGCACCCCGATCGGCATCTACGGCAGCGGCGACAACCCGAAGGACGCGCCGACGCTGCTCCCCGTCTGCATCCGCTTCGAGCCCAAAGACGACAGCCAGACGCCCGCCAGCAGCAGCCTCGTGGTCCACGCCATGGGGGACGCGGCGCAGAAGAAGAGCATCCCGATCACGACGGCGTGGTCGCCGCTCTCGCACTACACGCTGGCCTGCGGCGGCAAGCAGGTCTTCGACCTCGGCGCCGGCCCGCCCGGGGGCAAGGCGGTGTGCAAGCTGCAGAACCACGGACCCGCGCCGCTCCTGGTGCACAGCCTCGCGCTCGCGCCCGGCAACGCCGCTGCGCAGGACGCCGAGATCGCCGCCGCCTTCGGCAGCCACATCGCGCAGGGCGGCGAGCAACAGGCGCCGTGGACCATCGCGTCCGGCGGTGTCGCCGAGCTCGTCGTCGCCTGGAAGCAGAACGCCGACCCGCCGCCGGCAGTGCTGCGCGTCGGGCTCACCCACGATGCCGAACAGGAGGAGCTCTCGCTGCCCGTGCTCGCGGGGCCTTGCAACGAGCCGAGCCTGCGTTTCGGGCCCGCGCCGCCGACCTTCTTGGCCACGCCCGGTCAATCGGCCAGCAGCAGCATCACGCTGGCGAACCAGAGCTGCGCGCCGCTGCACATCACCCACGGCTGCCTGACGGGCTACCAGGTGAGCCAAGACAACGCCTGCGAGACCGGCGCGCCGAGTGACGAATATTCGCTCATCTCCGGGAGCTACGCGCAGACCATCGGGCCTTTCGGGATGGCCACGCTCGGCGTCAACTGGGCGCCGAAGTCGACCCTGGGCAAGCCGCACTACGGCCAGCTCCACCTCTATTGGTGCCGTGGGCTGTGGGACGGCGCGAGCTGCGCGGGGAAGGTCGAGAAGTTGAGCATCCAGCTCGAGGGCAACAGCAGCAAGGGGCTCGTGCCGGCCTCGGCGACGGTGGCTGCGAAGGGCCCGGTCGCGGTTGGCAAGACCGTCTGGCTCGCGGCCAAGGTTCAGGCTGGTAGCCATCCGGTTGGTGATTTTGGCGCCTTTCAGTGGACGATCGTCCAGCGACCGGCTGGATCGGCTGCTTGGTTCGAGGACGAGATCAGTGACGGTGCGCTGCGCGGCTTTGCTCCCGACCTCGCCGGGAGCTACCAGATTGCGCTGCGCGTGGCCTCTTTCATTCCCGGCGCGCTCACCACACAGAGCAATAGCTTGCCGGCGCTGGTGACGATCTCCGTGCCTTGAGCGCGAGGTTTGGGTTTTCGCCTTTCAGGCGTGAGGGGGATCAAAGAAGGGGGCTCCGCCCCCTTCCTTGGACCTTCCCCCTTTCCGAAGGGGGACCGCTTGCGCTCCCCCTTCGGGCATCCCCCGTGCTTTGGCGTTTGGGTTGGCTGCGGGGTGGGTTTCGCCGCCTTGGCACTTCGCCTTCGCTTCGCTGCGGCTTCGGCTTTGACGGCGGGGTGGGGTGAGGTTGGTGGGGTTGCTGCCGCCGCTGCTGCTGCTGCTGTTGCTGCCGCTGTCGCTGCTGCCACCGTTGCCGGTGCTGCCGGCTGGAAGCGTTCCCTGCTTGCCAGTCGGTACTGCGCCTGCGAGGTTGGCGGCGATGAAGATTGCGCTCACTGGCTTGCTTGTTCGTATTGCCATCGCGTTGCTGATGGTTGTTGCTTGGCTGGAGCGTACGCTGCGGCCGCGGCGGAGCTTCCCTCGTGATCCGGAAGAGCTACGCCAACGGCATGGCTGGGCGCTCGACCACCTGCGCGCGGCCGGTGTGCTCGGTGCAGACGAGGTTGTGGTTGGCTTCGAGGTTGAGCGGGTCAAGCAGCAGGAGGCGTTTCGCTCGCAGGTGGCGAAGGTCGACGTGCGCTGCGAGGGCGGCCGGACCATTGCGTTGATGGCGAAATTCGCGCCGCAGCCCGAGAGCCTGCGGGAACACGCAGTGTATTTGCTGCAGCAGAACGCGCCGAAGGAGGTCGCCATCTACCGCGCGCTCGGTGGGCGGTCGGAGCTTCCGCTCGCTCGCTGCTATGCCGCGGAGATTCATCCACTCTCCGGTGGGTTTTGCCTGCTCCTCGAGCGGCTGCAGCCGCTGCGGGAGATTCCGGAATCCGACGGCTGCCCTGCCGACTTGGCAGGCCTCGCGATGGACGCCTTCGCCACGCTGCACGCCGCCACTTGGGCGGACGAGACGACCGAGGTGGCGACGCTCGGCCGGACGCCGCCTGCGGTGATCGATTGGCTCGCCGCGCAGCTTCCCGGAGCGGACGCGCCCCTCTTTGCCGCGATGCTCCGCGCCGCCTGGCACCACGACGCCGCGGGCAGCTGCGCCCTGCTGCACAGCGACGCGCGCGTCGGCAATATGCTCTTCCCGGACGAAGAGGGTGGCGGTCGCTTCGCCTTCATCGATTGGCAAGCCGCCCGCCGCGGCCACGCCGTCTTCGACGTGGCGTATTTCTTCACCCTCAGCCTCGAACCGGAGGTCCGACGCAGCCACGGCGACGCGCTGCTGCGCCGTTACCACGCACGCCTCGTCGCGCTCGGCGTCCGCGACTACGACCTGGCGACGCTCTGCGACGACTTCCGCATGGCCGTGCTGCTCACGCTCGGTTTCGTCACCCTGCCGCTGATGAGCGCCGAGGCCAGCCGTACCGACGAGAACCTCGAGGGCATCGACGCGCTCGGCACCGCCTGGGCGCGGCGGATGGTCGCCGTCGTCGAAGAGCTCGACTTCGCCTGGGTCGCCGCCCGCTGCGGTGTCGAGGCCACGGCACTCCGAGCCGCTTTCGGCCGCAGCAACGATGGCGCCGTCGCCGATTTTCCCGTGGCCGCGGCCGACCGCGCTGCCGCCCGCGCCGCGCGGGAGCGCTGCGGCGTCGGGGTGGTCGGCGCGACCGACCCACAAAGTCGCATCGAGGGAGCGTAGTTGCCGGCGTCAGCTTGTGGCGCCCCAAGCTGCTTCGATAGCGTCATCGCGTGGGTGCAGGCCGAGCAAGCCCGGCCGGGGAGCGAGAGCGTGCAGCGTGCAGCGCGATGGTTCGTCCTGCCCTGGATCGTCGCGTCGGCGTGCGCCGCGCCGCCGCCGGCCGACGAAGGTTCGGGCGCTGCCGACGTTGCGGTCGACGCCGCGGCCGATGCCGTTGCCACAACCGGCGATGCAGTTGGTGCCGACGCCGTCGCGGGTTCGGACGTAGCGCGCGCGCCGAACGACGCCGATCTTGCCGACGCCGTGCCGGGCTGCAGCGCCGACGCCGACTGCGAGGGCCGCGACGACGGTGACCTCTGCAACGGGCGCTGGCGCTGCGCCGCGCAGCAATGCGTCTTCGACCCGGCGACGCGCGTGCAATGCGACCTCAGCGCCGACGGGCCCTGCGTCGAGACGCGCTGCGCGCCCGCGACCGGAGCCTGCGCGCAGCAGCCGCGCACCGGTTTCGTGCCCTGCGACGACGGCGATCCCTGCACCACCAGCGACCACTGCCAAGCCGGACAATGCGCCGGCAAGTCGGGGCTGTGCGAGTGCAGCAAGGACGCCGACTGCGCCGCGCAGGACGACGACGACCTCTGCACGCCCGCGCTCTATTGCGAGAAGGGCGGCTTCCCCTACACCTGCGAGAAGGATTTCGCGACGCTCGTGGTCTGCGACAAGAGCGGCGACACCGCCTGCGCGAAGAACGTCTGCCAGCCGACGCTCGGCCTGTGCGTGCTGACACCGAAGGACGGTGTGCCGTGCGACGACGGCGACGCATGCACCGCCGGCGAAACATGCAAGGACGGTGGGTGCGCAGCGGGCAAGGGCATCTGCGAGTGCAAGGTCGACTTCGATTGCGCCGGCAAGGAAGACGGCAACCTCTGCAACGGCACGCTCGCCTGCGTCGGTCACACGTGCACAATCGACGAGTCGACCATCGTCAGCTGCGACCAGAAGGACGCCAGCCCCTGCCTCGCCGTCGCCTGTGATCCGAAGAGCGGCGCGTGCCAGAAATTCCCCGCGATCGACGGCGTCCCGTGCTCGGACGGCGATCCTTGCACCGGTGGCGACGCCTGCAAGAGCGCGAGCTGCCTCGCCGGTGCGGCAAGCTGCGAGTGCAAGCAGGACGCCGACTGCCAAGCGAAGGAAGACGGCAACGCCTGCAACGGGACGCTGCTCTGCCAGAACAACGCCTGCGTGCTGAACGCCGCGACCGTCGTCACCTGCGACAAGGGCGCCGACACCGCCTGCGCCAAAGCGCAATGCGCCGCCACGACGGGGAGCTGTGGCCTGGTCGCGGTCCAAGACGGCAGCCCCTGCGACGACGGCGACGCCTGCACCAGCGGAGAGTCCTGCGCCGCCGGCAGCTGCAGCGGTGGCAAGCCCGTGTGCGGCGGCCCGCCGACGGGGAGCGAGGTCTACCAAGCCGTCTTCGCGGCGAACAATTGCGGCGGCTGTCACGGCAGCTTCAACGGTGCCAACAATACCCTCGCCAACCTGCAGACCGGCAGCTATTGCGGGGCGAAATTCGTGGTGCCGGGGGACGCGAGCAAGAGCGCGATCGTCTGGAAGCTGGTCGCCGGCGTCGGCCTGCCGGGGGGATGTGGGCAGAAGATGCCGCCGAGCAGCTCCGGCATCTCGGCGAGCGCGGCGGCGAAGCTGCAGGCCTGGATCGACGCTGGCGCCAAGCCCTGATCGTCAGCGCTTGGTGGTGTCCCGCGACGGCGGTGCGGGGCCTGGCGCGGCGACTTCGACGCAGTTGCGGCCGCCGTTCTTCGCCGCATAGAGGGCGCGGTCGGCCCGGCGGATGGTCGCTTCGCTGGCCTCACCCGGCGCGCGCTCGGCGACGCCCGCCGAGATCGTGATCTGGATCGCCGTCTCTCCGGCCCGGGGCCAGAGGCCTTCGACCGCGGCCCGCGCGCGCTCGGCCACAGCGACCGCCGTCGCCGCTCCGACGTGCGGCAGCGTGAGCAGGAACTCCTCGCCGCCGTAGCGCGCCACGCTGTCGCCGCCGCGTAGGCAACGCTCGAGCGCAGCGGCGACCTGCACCAGGACCTCGTCACCGACCTGATGGCCGAAGCGGTCGTTGACCTTCTTGAAGTGATCGATATCGACCAGGACGACGCTCATCGCCGCGCCGGCGCCCTCGTGCTCGCGCAGCGTCTGCCGCAGCCCGCGACGGTTCAGCACCGAGGTCAGCGCGTCGACGCGGGCGATGCGCTCCAGGCGGGCGACCGCGATGCGGGGCGAACAGAGCGCCGAGACCAATTCCAGGGCGTCGACCTCGGCCGCACCGAAGCGCTCTTGTTCCGCTGCGACCGCGGCGAGGACGCCGATGACGCCGTCTTGATCGAAGAGCGGAACGCCGAGGAACGAGCCGAGCGGGCTGACTTGATCGGGTCGTGCGACGAAGGCGGGGTGGCGCTCGGCGTCGTGGCAGCAGAGCGTCTCGCCGGACGCGGCGACGTGGCCGACCAAGCCCTCGCCACGGCGGAAGCGGGCCCCGCTGCCTCCGTGCATCGGTTCGCCGTGGCGGCAGGTGACGAGCAGCGCGTCGCCTTCGCCGAGCAGGCGGACGCTGACGCGCTCGGTGCCGAGGAGTCGGGCGCCGAAGTCGACGGCGAGCTGCAACAGGGACTCGAGGTCGTGCTCCGCACGGAGCGCATGGGCCAGTCCCGCGAGGGTGGCGAGGGGCGCGGGCTGGGAGGCATCGCTCATGGCCGCAAGGCTAGCACGTTCGTCGCAGGAATCAGCGGAATTCGGCGCGCGTTCGGCCAAAGATCAGGCGACGAAGCCGTTCGGCCGCCGCCCAGCCCTCGTGTGCTTGCGGGTGCGATGGCCACTCGCCATCCTCGGGGTTCGGCGGGGCTCCGATTGCGTCCGCCGGGAGGCAGAAAGATGTCCGATCGCGAGGCGCTTCGTCCTGAGCTGAGCCGGCGCGCAGCGCTGGGCCGCCTCGTCGGTGGTGCCGCGGGGGCCGCCGCCCTGGTCGCCGGCTGCGGTCGGGAACAGCGCAAGGCGCCCGCGGTCGCCGCCGAGCCGGCGCAATCCGCCGCGCCGGAACCGGAAACCAAACGGGTGATCCGCCGCGGCACCGTCGTCGCGCCCTCGAAGATCGCCCGCAACGACGGCACGTTCGTGCATATGCTGACCCGGATCGACCTCGACGCCGAGGTCCTCCGTCCGGCGCCCTTCGAGATCCCGTTCTACGGCCACGGCATCGCCGTCGACCCGCGCGACGTCGGGCGCGCGCTGGTCTTCGAGAAGAAGGGGCCGGGCTGCTGCTTGGTCGACCTGCGCGGCGGGCGCGTCTTGCGCCAGATCCCCGCCCAGCCCGGCCGGCAATTCTACGGCCACGGCGTCTTCAACAAGGACGGCGCCTTCCTCTTCTGCACCGAGACCTACACCGAAGACGGCTCGATGCGCGGCGTGATCGCGGTACGCGACAGCAATACCCTCGCCTGGAAGGGCGATTTGCCCAGCTACGGCCACGCGCCGCACGACGTCGTGCTCGCGCCGGACCTGCAGCACCTCGTCATCACCAATGGCGGCGGCAGCAAGGCCAGCGGCCACGTCCCCAACCTCGCCTGGATCGACCTGCGCACGCACAAGCCGCTGCGCCGCCTCGGCTTCGACCGGGAGGACGTCAACGCCGGCCACGTCGCCGTCGCCGCCAACGGCCACGTCGCCGTCGTCTCGGCGCCGCGCGAGGGGCTCGACGCCACGACTCCCGGCGTGCACGGCGCGATCAGCTTCTGGCGCGGCGAGGCAGGCCCCGAGGCGCGGCTGCGGACCGCGACCGGCGCCGTGCCCGCGGCGATGCGCGACGAGACGCTCAGCGTCGCCATCGACGACAAGCGCGGCAAGGTCGTGGCCACCAACCCGAAGGGCAACCAGCTTTCGTTCTGGTCCTTGGCGACCGGCGAGAGCCTCGGCAGCACCACGCGCTACGTCGAGCCGCGTGGCGTCGCCTATACCCTCGACGGCAGCGCGCTGCTCGTCTCCTGCGGCGAAGGCAGCGAGCTGCGTCTGCTCTCGCCCGAGACCTTCGCCGAGCTGCCGGGGGGCGTCGTCGCCGAGAGCTTCACCAGCGGCGCGCACCTGCGGGTGTTGCCGCTCGATTGGGCGTAGGACGAGGCGCAGACGCGGTCGGTGGCCGCTACTTGGTGCAGCCGCTGATCGGGCTGTGGACGCAGCCCTTGGTCTTGTCGCAGGCGTCGGCGGTGCAGGGGTCCTCGTCGTCGCAGGCGTCGTCGCCGTGGGCAGCGCAGGCGCCAGCTGCGGCGCAGCCCTGGTTGTGCCACCGGTCGATGCGCTGGAAGAGCCAGCCTCCGCTCGCGGCGCCGAGCAGCACCAGATCGCCGGAAGCCGTCGAGGTCGCGGCGTAGACCTTGTCGTTGATCGAGAGGTTCTTCGCGACCATCGAAGATCCGCCGGTCCAATATTCGTAGCGCGGGAAGGTGCCGCCGCTGTTCTTCACCGATCCAGCGAGGACGACGCCGCCGAGGTGGGGCGTGACGTCGGAGACGGTGAACTCACCGCCGTCGTTGGCCTTGCTCGACCACTGCACCGTGCCGCTGGAGTTGGTCCGCCAGACCTGCCGATCCACGCTGGTCATCCCTTGCGAATACGAGCAATTCGGATAGTCGGCGCTGCGTCCGCCAATCGCCGCGATCACCGCGCCACCGTCAGCCATCGCCGTGACGTCCTGCGCGTATGCGAGCCAGTGGTACATCGGATCGTTCTTGCCGGTCGGGATGGTGAAATTCCACTTCGACATCGCCTGCACGTAGTTCGTGCCGTTGAGTAGGTTGACGATCGGCGAGCCGCTGGTCCGAAAAACCGCGTGGACGACGTGCCGGCCGATGCCGTCGCAGCCGGTATTCTTGTGCCCCCACGCCGTGCCGACGAAGTGCACCGTGCCGTTGGGCGCAGCGGCGCAGGCCGTGCCGACCAACTGCCACCACGACGAGCCGCCATAATCCTCGGAGTTCCAAGCGGTGTAGTGCTTCTTCCACGTGCCGTTCCAATACCAGAGCTTCTGCTCCTTCTTCCCGGTGTAGGATCCGCTCTCGTTCCAATAGCCCAGGCGGAATTGCCGCCATTGCTGGTTGTTGCCCGGGTTGTCGTAGTGGCAGGTGACGAAGCCGCCCGGCACCGCGGCGACGCCGATCGCGAGATTGGTGCCACCCGAGGCGCTGCCGCTGCCGCCCGTGCCGAAGACCTCGTTGCCCAGCTTGTCGTAGCCCTTGATGTGGTAGTTGCCGGCGCCGTCGCGGACGGTGACGACGAAGGTGCCGTTGGCGAGGCGCGTCATGCCCCGCCACTTGATGCTCGACGCGGTGAAAGAGCGGCTCCACCGCAAGGTGCCGCGCGGGCCGACGCGGTTCAGCCAAGCCTTGTTGCTGTCGCCACCGAGGAGCATCAGGTCGCCGTCATTGTCCTCGATGGCTTCGACGCCGACGTAGGAGCCGGGGACGACCTTGCGTCCGAGTCGTCCCGTCGTGGTCTGCACGCATTGGCCTTGGTCACACGCGCTGACCTCGGAGCATTCGTCGCCCGGATCACAGCGCAGCTTCTCCACCGGCGCAGTGGTGCAGCCCTTGATCCCGTCGCAGGCGTCGACGGTGCAGCCCTTGTCGTCGACACAAGCGTCCACCGCCTTGCCCAAGCACGCGCCCGTCGCCGCGCACGAGTCGTGGCCCCAGGCGTCGGTGCGGACGATGCGGCCGACCCGCTTGCCGCCGTCGAGTAGCCCACCGACCACGACCACGACCACGTCGTCGCCGGCGCGCAGCAGGGCCCGCGGTTGGGCCGCGCCGTCGGCGTCGAGTAGGCGGTTCCACTGCTGGTTGCCCAGCACGTCGACCCCGCGCAGCCGCAGCGTATCGGCCCCGCCAAGCGGCGTGAGCGTGCCCACCACCGCGAATCCGGCCTTGTCGAGCGGCGCCGCGCCGTGCCACGCGGTGCCCTCGTCGCCCTGATCGAGCCAGCGCTGCCGTCCGTCGCGGGTCACGCCCATCAGGGTCGCCGTCGGCTTCTCGGCGCTGCCGGCCCAGCCGACCAGCAGCAGGTCGGCGCCGTTGCCCTGCAGCGCCTCGACGTGGAACGAGTTCGCGGAAAGCTCGAAATCACGCCGTTGCAGCAGCTTGCCCTGTGCGTCGAGGCGCAGAATCCGCGGCCGCACGCGGCCATCGCTCTGCAGCGTGCGGGAGACGCCGACGGTGAGCGCGTCCTTCTCGGGGAGCAGGGCGAAGGCCGCCATCACCTCGCCGGTCTCGGCCTCGTCGTAGGTCCAGACCACGCTGCCGCTCGGCGCGAGCTCGAGCACCCGCGCCTTGGCTCCGGCGGCGCCGGCGAGCGTGCTGCTGCCGAGCGGATCGACCAACAAAGCCCGCGCGACCTCGTCGGTACCGGGCTCACCGAAATCGGCGGCGAAGGTCTGCTGGCCCTTGGCGCCGAGCCGGACCAGGCGCATATCGAGGTCGCCGCCCTTGCCGAGCCCGCCGCCGGCGAGCCAGGCCCCGCCGCCCGCTTCGGTCGAAGCCGCCCATGGTCGGTGCCCGGGCGTCGTCTTGGCCGCTGGCAGCACGGTCTGCCACTTCGCGTCGCCGGCCGGATCGACCCGGACGATCCACCACGCCGTCGGCGTCGCGCCCTCCGGCGTGCCCACGGCTTGGCCGAAGAGCAGCAGGTCGCCGTTCTGCGCCGCGCTGCCGCCGAAGAAGATGCCGTCGCCGGTCGGGCTCGCGTACTCGCGGGCGAAGAAGCGCTCCTTGCCCGTGCCGCTGCAGACGCCGCCGCTGCACGAGGAGGTGATGGTGCAGGCGTCGCCGTCGTCGCATGCGGCGCCTTTGGGCTTGTTGACTACCTCGCAGCTGAACTGCGTTGCGCCCTTGGGGATGCAGATGGCTTGCTCGCAGGGCGCGGTCTTGAGGCTGCACTGGATCTCGCCACCCGCGACGCAGCTGCCGCCATCGCAGGTGTCGTTGACCGTGCAGCCGCTGTCGTCGGCGTTGCAGGCGTCGCCGTCCTTGGCCGGCTCGAAGGTGCATTTGCCGGTCTTCGGGTCGCAGAGGTCGGCGGTGCAGGTATTGCCGTCGTCGCAGTTCGACTTGGCGTGGATGCAGCCGACGGCGGCCTTGCAGGAGTCGTTGGTGCAGGCGCTGCCGTCGTCGCAATCGACCGAGACGCCGGTGCACAGGCCACCCTTGCAGACGTCGCTCGCGGTGCAGAGCGAGTCGTCGTCGCAGGTCGCGCCGTTGTTGGCGGGGGTGAAGCCGCAGGCGCCGTTGGCCGGGTTGCAGACCGCCGCGAGGCAGGGGTCTTTGCTCGGCGGGCAGGTCACCACCGAGGCCGGGTTCTCCTTGCAGAGCGGCATGGCGGGGTCGCTCTTGTCGCAATAGAGCGAGCCGTTGCAGAGGTCGCCGTCGTCCTTGACCAGGCAGTCGAGGCTCGTGGCGCATTCGCAGGTGAAGACGCCGGCCTTGCAGATGCCCTCGGCGCAGAGGTCGCCCTTGGTGCAGGGCTGGCCGTCCTCGCAGGTGACGACCGTGACCGAACCGGCGAGCGCGACCTCGCGGCGGCAGCCGGCCTTCGGATCGCAGAATTCGGTGGTCTTCTCGACCGGCGTCAACACGCAGGAGCCGGTCTTGGGGTGGCAGGCGTTCTTCGCGCAGGCGGAGTCGTCGACCGTCTTGCAGGCGATGGTCGAGGTCGGGTTGAAGGCGCAGGTGCCGCTCTGCAGATCGCAATATTGCGTACCGTTGCAGAGGTTGCCGTCGTCGAGTGCGGTGCAATCCGCGTCGTTCTTGCAGGTGCAGACGACCGTGCCCGAGAGGCATTGGCCGGCCTTGCAGACGTCGCCCGCGGTGCAGGCGTCACCGTCGTCGCAGGGCAGGTTCTGGGTCTCGGCGTCGTTCTTCACCACGCGGACGCAGGTCTGTGGCGCGTCCGGGAAGGGGCAGAGCAGCGTCGTCTTGCCGAGCGGGGTGAGCTCGCATTTGCCGGTCTTGGCGACGCAGGCTTGCTTCAGGCAGCCGGTCTCGTCGAGCGTCTTGCAGGGCAGCACGGTGGCCGGGTTGACCTTGCACTGCTGGCTGGCCTTGTCGCAGTACATCGTGCCGTTGCAGAGGTCGCCGTCTTCGAGCTTCTGGCAATCGGCGTCGGTGCTGCAGGCGCAGGTATCGGTGCCGCCGAGGCAGACGCCGCCCTTGCAGGCTTCGCCCTCGGTGCAGGCGTCGTCGTCGTTGCAGGTCGCGGTCTGGCCGGTTTTTCCGGGCGGGAGCAGCACGCGCTTGCAGTCCGCGCCGTCGCAGAGCTCCTCGGTCAGCTCGACCGCGACCATCTGGCACAGCCCGGACTTCGGGTAGCAGACGTTCTTGCTGCAGGCCGAGTCGGCGCCGTTCGGGCAGCTGATCACCGTCGCCGGGTTGACCTTGCACTGCTGGCTGGCCTTGTCGCAGTAGAGGGTGCCGTTGCAGGCGTTGCCGTCTTCCTGCCCGTCGCAGTCTGCGTCCTTGCTGCATTTGCAGGTGTCGGCGCTGGCGACGCAGCTACCCGCCTTGCAATAGGTGCCGGTGGTGCAGGCGTTGCCGTCGTCGCAGGCGACGGTCTGGGTCGGCGCGCCCGGCGGCAGCACCGCGAGCACGCAGCCTTCGGCGCCACAGGCGAGGCCCAGGCTCTCGGTCGGATGCGCCGCGCAGGTGCCCTTCTTGCCGTCGCACAGGGTCTTGCTGCAGGCGGAATCTGCGCTGGTATCGCAGCTGACGACGGTCGCAGGGTTCGGCTTGCAGCTCCACTGCGGCCCGGATTTGTCGCAATAGGGCGTGCCGTTGCAGAGGTCACCGTCGTCGGGACAGTCGCTGTCGACCTTGCATTCGCAGCTGTCCTGGCCGGCCTTGCAGGTGGAGCCCTCGCAGGCGTCGTCCTGGGTGCAGGGGTCGCCGTCGTCGCAGGCTGGCTGCACGTTCGAGGCGGGCAGGCCGGGCGGCGCGAGGTGCCACGAGCAGCCCGCGGGGTTGCAGTCGAGCCAGGCAGCGTCGGTGGCGATGGTGGTGCAGGCGCCAGCCTTCGGATCGCAGACCTCCTTGGTGCAGGGGTCGCCGGTCTCGCCGGCGCAGGAGAGCGCCGAACCTTCGATCACCTTGCAGCGGTGGGGCAGGGCCGAGGTATCGCAGATGGTCTTGCCGATGCAGGCGTCGGTGGCGGGGCAGTCGTCGTCGGTGAGGCAATCGCAGAGGCTCGGGCCCGCGGTGCAGGCGCCGTCCTTGCAGGCGTCGCCGACGGTGCAGATCTCACCGTCCTCGCACGGGGCGCCGTCTTTCGCCGCGGCGCCGCCGCAGACGCCGTCGCTGCACGCCGCGACCGCGCACGGGTCGGTCGGCGTCGGGCAGTCGGCGGCCGTGGCGCAGCTTCCGGTCGCTGCGTCGGCGGTCGCGGCGTCGCCGGTGGCGGTGTCGGTCGTGCTGTCCGTTTTCGCGCTGTCGCCGCCGGCCGTGACGTCGCCTTGCCCGCCGGCGCCGTCCGCGACCGCTGTGGCGTCGTCATCGCCTTCGGCACCGGGCGTGCCGGCGCAGGCCGAAAGGAGGACCAAGCAGGCGAAGAGCCACGTTTGCTGGGCGTATCGGCGCGCGGCGCCGCGCGTGAGGTTGGTCACGGGCATCAGGTCCCCCGGAGGTTGTTCGCCTGCGCAGGATGCGTGATGCGGGGGCCTGGTGCAACTCGGGATCGGCTTTCGTTGCGTAGTCTTATGGTGCGAGGTCGTTGCCGATCCGCGGGATCACGGTGATCGGCACCGGCGCCGCCTGCGCCTCGATCTGCGGCTCGTAGTAGTAGTAGGCCCGGCTGCGCGGCACCGAGACGCGCCGCACCGCACGCGCCGCCGTCAGCGGAACGGCGAAGGAGAAGGTCCGACCCGGCGGTGGGTCGTAGAAATAGATGGCGAGGCCGCGCGCGGAGGGCTCGACGCGGCGGATCTCCGGTGCGCTCGCGCGCAGCGACGCGAGGCTGCCGACCTGGAAGCCGGGCGGGATGCCGACCTGCGCCACGACCATGCCACGCGGCGCGCCCGTGACGCTGCGCTCGACCTCGACCCGCAGCGAGGCGGTGTCGCCGAGGCCGTAGCGGGCCTGGTCCATGCGCTGGCGCAGCTGCAGCGTCGGAGCGTTCGCGCTCGGCGCGAGGTCCGGGCCCGGCGGGCTCTCCCACGGCTCGTACCACCGCGAGGTCAGCCGATAGCCGACGTCGGTCGCGGCGTCGTCGCGGTCGACCAAGCGCACCGAGAGTCGCGAGCCAGCGTCGACCTTCGCCGTCAGCTCCACCGGCTGCGGCGACGCGCTCTGCAGCGGGTCGAGCGCGATCGTGGCGACGTCCTCGCCGTCGATAGAGACGATCGCCTTGCCGCCGCCCTTGGCCGTCTCGGCCGCGGCGAGGATGGCGCGCATCGCGAAGACCGTGCCCTGGGTCGATTGGAAGCCTCCGCGGGCGTCGCGCAACGCCAGCAGCGAGCGCAGCGCGTCGCGGGCCTGCTCCGCCCGGCCGCCGTGGCGGATCAGCGCGTGCGCGATCAGCGCCGTGGTCTCGGTCTCCGCCGCGCGGCCGTAGCCGCCGCAGAGCGTGCTGGTCTCGCTGCCATAGGCCACGCGCCGCGCCTTGCCCGAACCGACGACGGTCGAGCGTGCCTGCAGCGCGTCGAGCAGCTTCTCGGCCTGGGCGCGATACGTGGGGCCCGCCTCGACCAACGCGTCGGCGGCGAGCGCCAGCGGGTAGCTGTCGACGCCCTTGCTGATCGCGAACGTCGTGCTGACCGCGCCAAAGAGCTTGCGGCACAGGGCGTGGCGCTGGCGCACGTCGCCGGGGAGGTCCGCGTTGGGGTCCAGCTCCTCGAGGCAGTCGGGGTAGGCGCTCCGCATCGCGAGCGCGACGTAGGCCGTCTGCGCCGGGCCGCCGAAGCCACCGAATGACTCCTGCCGCCCGACCAGCCAGCGCTGGGCACGCTGCATCACCTCTTCGTCGACGTAGGCCACGCGCGCGATCTCGGCCAGCGTCATCAGGCCGAACGCCGTCAGGTGGATGCGCGGCTCGTCGCTGAAGTAGGTGAAGCCGCCGCCCTGCTGGAAGCCGAGCATGTCCTGGTAGCCGATGCGCACCATCCGCTTCAGCGCGAGCTCTTGCCCCTCGCCCAGCCGCTTGCTGGTCCGCAGCGCCTGCAAGATCACCGCGTCGGCGAACGCCTTCGAGGCGGTCTGTTCGAAGCACCCGCGCGGCATCTCGGCGAGCTGATCGAGCGCGTCGAGCGCCGCGGCCAGCGGGCTGCCGAGCAGCGTCAGCGTGATGTTGCGTGCGTCCGGCATCGCGTGCGCGGGCAGGTCGAAGCTGCGCTCGAACGAGGTGTCGATCGTGCCGGCCACCGTGCGGAAGACCTCGCGTCCGTTGGGCACCACCTCGATCGTGCGCTGCAGCGCGTCGGTGTCCTTGCGATCGCCGCTGCCGAGCGCGCCGTCGAGGCGCACCGCCTGCGTACCCGCGGCCACCGCGTGCAGCGGCAGCAACGCGCCGGCGTCGGAGTGCGCCGCGATGCGTTCGATCTTGCCGAGCGGCGTCGCGTCGACCTTCAAGCCCGCGCCGACGGTGCACTGCAGCGTGACCGCGCTGTCCGCGTCGGTCTGGTTGTGCGCCGCGACCTGGATGTTCACGTCGTCGCCGACCGTGAGGTTGCGCGGCACGTCGAGGTCGACCGTGAAGTCCTTGTCGACCACCAGGCTGGCGTCGCCGGCACCGAGCGCGCCGGCGGCGTCGCTCGCCAACGCCAAGGCGCGCCAGGTCGTGATCGAGTCGGCGACCCGGAAGGCCACCTCCGCCCGGCCCTCGGCGTCGGTGACGATCGCCGGGTTGTGGTAGAGCGTCTCCGGGAAGTCTTGCCGCAGCGCGGTGGTCGCCTCCTCTTCGCCGCCGCCGCCGCCCGCGCCAGCGAGTCGTAGGCCCGTGGCGTCGTCGCCGGCGTCGCCGAAGAGCTTGGAAGCAGATCCGCCTTTCAGCAGTGCGCCGGGGATGGTCTTGCTGCGCACCGCCTGCACCACCTGCTTCTTGCGCTCCGCCTCGTACCCCGACGGCGCCGACTT
Source organism: Deltaproteobacteria bacterium (assembly GCA_020632665.1). Classification (GTDB taxonomy): domain Bacteria; phylum Myxococcota_A; class UBA9042; order UBA9042; family UBA9042; genus JACKFC01. The sequence goes on along the minus strand of JACKFC010000040.1, from coordinate 20,160 downwards.
GGCGGCGCCACGCGGGGCCGGCATGTCTTCGGGTTCGGGCTCGGTCGCCTTCTCCTCGACCATCATCTCGTAGGTGTTGTGCGGTGCCGATTCGGCGTACATCCGGCCCGAGTCGTAGCCCCAGCTGCCGTCGCGACCTTCGAGCAGGCGACCGAGCTTGCCGGTCGTCGCCACCGCCAGCAGGCCGACCGCCGAGACGACCGCCAACCGGCGGCCCCAGATCCACAGCCGCGCCGGCTCTTGGCCGAGGCGGCGGCGGCGGAATTCACGCCACGCCAGCCACAGCATCGCGCCGAACGCGAGCAGCCCGAGCCCCATCGCGAGGGTCCCGGCGCCGGTATTCGCCGTTCGCCGCCCGGTGAGCAGCAGCAGCCCGAATTGCAGCAGCGCCAGCACACCGAGGCCGACCGAGGCGGCGCCGACGCCGGCACGCAGCCACCGCGACCACAGCAGCAGCGCCGCGAAGAGCAGCGCGAGCAAGGCGCCTTGCGCGACGGTTTTGGCCTGGTTCGCCAGCTTGCCGGCGGCCCATTTGCGCTCCTGCAGCTCGTGCCGATCGCTGGAGAGCGAGTCGTGGCGTCGCACCTGAGGCGCGGTCGAGCTCTGCGTCGCCAACAGCCAGCGGGCCCCGGCCTGCTGCGCCGGCGTCCAGTTGCCGAGCCCGCCGTCGCTGCCGGGCTCGGCCTCGGGGTACATCAACGCCGCGACCTCGGCCGCGCTCTCGCTGCCCAGCAGCGCCCGGATCACCTGCATCGGCGTCTCGCCCGCCACCCGCGCGAAGACCGCCGCGTCGACCACCGAGAGGCCGACGGCGCCGACCCGTGGCTTGCCCTCGCCGTCGGTGAGCTTCAGCCCGACCTTGGCTTCCTGCCCGGGTTTGCGGGCCGGGAGCGGGTCGAAGGCGACGCGGAGGCCGTCTTTCGGGCTGATGATGGCGTGGACCGCGTCGGCGCTGTGGGCCCCGATGACCTCGACCCGGACCAGGCCGGCGGCGTCTTCCGGCAGCTCGAGCGCGACGGTGTGGATGCCGGCGCCGGCGGGCGTGGCGGCGAGGCCGACGATCCGCTCGCCGACCGAGGCGGTGATCTCGAGCGGATCTTCCTCCGGCGCGAAGACCTCGCAGCGCAGCGTCGCGCCGGCCCGGAGCAGGGCGCGGTCGCAGCCGAGCACCAGCGCACCGGCGCGCACCGGCGGCGCGGGGACGTGTTGCCAATAGGTCTTGTCGTGGTCCGGATCGGTCGCGAGCACGGCCAGCGGGCGGCCGAAATACGCCGGCGGCAGGTCGATCTCGGCCAAGCCGTCGGGGCCGGTCTTGGCTTCGCCGAGGCGCTCACCCGAGCCAGCGACGCCGATCGAGCCTTCATCCGGGGCGTAGAGCCGCACGGGCACCTCGGCCGGAATATCGCCCGGGCGCGTGACCCGGACCAAGATCTTGTTCGGTCGCGGCAGGGTCCGGCGCAGCGAGGGGGCCGCGCTGCGCAGCGCGACGTAGAGTTCGTCGCGCGCCACCAGGACCGACGCGCTGCCCTTCTCGGCGCGACCGGCGACGTCGCGCACCGACGCGGTGAGCGAGATGGCGCCGGCGTGGTCGACGCTGTTCTTCTCGCTGAGCGGGATGGTGAAGGTCGCGGCGCCGTCTTCGAGCTGCGCCGCCTTGCTGAATAGCTGCCGGCCGTAGGAGTGGGCCTGTAGGCGCACGGTGCCCTTGGCGAGCGGCGAGCCGGTGGTCAGGCGGGCGACGACGCGCACCTCGAACGGCGCGTTGCCCTCGGTCGAGCGCACCGCCGGCGTGACCGCGACCGAGAACGGCGGCAGCGCGTATTGCTCGACCTCGAAGGCGACTTCGCTGCGGTGGTCGTCGACGGTCAGCGTGGCCTTGTAGGTGCCGAGCGCGGCGCGCGGCGAGAGCTCGAAGTCGCCGGCGCAGACGCCGTGTTCGGAGACCTCGGCCATGATCCGGGTGAGCTTGTTGCCGCTCGGATCGTGCACGAGCAGCTCCGCCGGGCGGCCGACCAGCGGCCGTTGGCTGCCGCCGTCGAAGGAGAGGCCGCGCAGGTGCACGGTCTGCCCGGGTTGGTAGGTCGGCTTGTCGACCGAGAGGTGCTGGCGGAAGCGCCGCGCGATCGTCGTCCCCGCGGAGGCGGTGCGGAGCTGCTCGTCGATCGTGGCCCGCGCGACGACTTCGAGCGAGGACCCACCGTCCTCACGGATCGGCACCGGCAGCGCCAGGACCGCCTCGCCGCTCGCGTCGGTCGGGGCCGTCACGCCCTCACCGACCGGCTCGCCACCGGCCTCGAGTCGCACCGTCACCGGCACGCCGGCGCGCACCCCAGCGACCTTGCCGTCGGCGTCGCGGCCCGTCGCCGAGACCTTGACGATCGCCGTGCCGCCTTGGACCAACAGCGCCGGCGCGCGCACTGCCAGCGTCGCGGTGACGAAGGTCTCGTCGATGCGATCGCTGCGGATCCAGGCAGCCGCCGCCACGACGCCGAGCGCCAGCACCAACCCGATCGCCGCCAACCGCGCCGGCCGCCACGGCGCGCCCGGCCGCAAGCCCCAGAAACGCGCCACCCGCGGGCCGACCCGGCGCGCGGCGCGCAGCTCCGACGCGGCGGCGACGGCGCGCTGCACCGCCGCCTCACCGACCTCGACCAAGGGCTCCCGGGCGACGGTCCCGATCGCCGCTTCGACGCGGCCGCGACAGCTCGAACACCAATTGATGTGGCTCGTCGCATCCGCCAGGGCCGCGCCCTGCAGCAAGCCCAGGCCGAGGGCGACCAACTGCTCGCGCTCGAGGTGGTGTGCCGCGGTACGCGAGGCGGGGCCCAGACGCTCGGCGTAGCCGGCGATCAGCGCGGACCGCACCTCCTCACTCGGCGTGCGCAGCACGTAGGCGATATCGTCTGCGGAGAGCCCCAACGTGGCTGCGAGCCAGGCGGCGTCCTCGGCGAGATGCCCCGGCCGGGGCGCGATCTCGCCGAGCAAGCAAGCCAGGAGCGTACGGTCGTTGGCCCGCGCGGTCCCGGTCGCCACCTTCGCCCAGGCCCGGTCGAAGGCGTCGCGCGAATCCTCGACGCCGAGCCGGTGCAGCCAGCTCGCCAGGGCCGGGCCAAAGCCCGCCACCAAGGCCGAGAGTGCGGCAGTGTCGCCTGCGTCGCGGAACGCTTTCAGCGAGGCGGAGACCTCGCTTGCGTGGTGAGCCATGGTCGCCTCCCGCCGGACGCCTGGACCGAACCCGCGCCGGACAGCAGCCCGCGAGGGAGGGTCAACTACGATTGGTCAGGCACCTCATCACCAGCGTAGGACAGGGCGACTGCCTCGGGCAACGGCAGCGACGCCGCGAATTGCGTCGAGCGCGATCGTCTTGGCCACCCCAGCGCCAGCCGGCGTCAGCGTCGACCAGACATTCGGCGCCACAGCAGCGTGATAGCGCCGAGCAACAATGGCAGCAGCGCGCGGCCGATCGGTGCCGCGCCGCCGTTGCAGCCGCTCGAATCGCTCTGCACCAGGCGCGCGATCGAGCCGGCCGGCAGCGCCTGCGACCGCGGCGGTGTCCACGGCGAGGGGTCGGCTTGCAGCACCAACGACGTCGGCACGCCACCGCTGCCTTCGGTGGCGCCGCGGATGGCCTCGTCGACCAGCGCCCGTTGTGCCGGGGCGACCGGGACGAGGCTGTCGCCGCGGATCACCTCGGCGCCGATCAACGCCGGCTGGCCTTGCTCGATCGCGACCTTCGCGGCTGCCATGGCGTCGTGCGTGGTGTCGTAGAGCACGACGGCACCCTCACCGCTGCGGAACACGCCGACGCTCTCGTTGGACTCGAAGGCAGCGACGACGTCGGGGCTCACCGGCTCGGCCATCGGCACGAAGCGGAAGGTCGGATCGCGGTCGATGGCGCCGGGCGCGAGGCTGGTGTCGAGCCGCGTCAGCACGAGGTTGCGGCCGCGCAACGCGTCGAGCCGTTCGGCGGGGTCGACCAGGTAGGGGCGCAGCGCCGACGCGATGGCGGCGCCGTTCATCGGAGCCGGCGTCGGCCATCCCCAGATGGACGGGCCACATCGGTAGCTGCCCGCCAGCCACGCGAGGACCAGCTCGACGGTTCGTTGCTCCGGATCGGTGGCCGTCACCGCGGCGCAGGGTCCGTCGGGAGGCGGGAATTCCGCGGCGATGGGCGGCGCGGTCTCGCGGGTGATCCAGACGTCGGCGGCGAGCAGGGCGTCGTGAACCTCGCGCGCGGTGGTCGCCTTCGCCAGCGGCTCCAGGTCCGGCGCCATCGGCAGCAGCGGCCCCGGTCTCATGTAGCCGTCCCCCCAGCCGTAGCCCGAGGCCAGCGGCGCTTGGTATTCCACCGCCCGAGCCAGCGCAGCCGCGGAGGCCTGGTGCGGCGGCGTCGGCACGAGCGCGTCGTCGAGCCGCGCCACCGAGGTAGTGAAGAAGCCACGCCCACCGGCGGCGTCGACCGCCGCGCCGCGCAGCTCGTCGGGCGCGAAGGGTGCAGAGCCCACGGTGGGGTCGCTCCAGCCGAGCAGCAGCGGGTTGAAGCGCAGGTGGAGCATATTCGCCGGCACCGCGCGGCCGGGCCCGATGAAGGTCGCGGCGACCTTGACCCGCGCGGTCGCCGAGGCCGCAGAGAGCCGCAGCGGCATGCAGGGCTCGGTGTCGGGCATGTCGAAGATGACCGGGCGGATGTCGTTGGCCGTCGCGGTCGGTAGCAACCGCATCGCGACGAAGCGATGGCCGCGGGCGACGTGGTCCGCAAGCGCCGGGGCGGCTTCGGGAGGCAGGGCGAAGCCGTTGGTGTCGAGCCAGCTCTGCAGCGGCGCGACACCCGGCGCGGTGAGGGTCGTCACCTCGTATGGGCCGACGCGCGCCGTCGACGTCGATACCGCGCTCCCGTCGATCAGACCACCGCTGCCCCCGCCTCCAGCATCGCCGGAGCATCCGACATTGAATTGGACGCTCACGGCCTCGTCACGGTCGAGCAAGCCCGAGGTCGTCCGACGCAACGCGGTCGCTTGGTCGATGCGGTCGAGGATCGTGCGGCTGCCGAGCCGCACGGTCGTCTCCGCCGGCACCGGCATCACCCACGCGAACGCCTCCGCCGGCCCGACGTGCGAGATCTCGATCCACACCCGCAGCCGACCGTCGCCGGCGCGGATGAACAGCACGCGCTCGGCCCCCTCGCGCGGCCATTGGGAGTCCTGAACGGCCACGGGGCCAGCGAAGCCGCCGCAGGCCCAGGCCGGCACCGCGAGGCCGAGCAGGCCGCAGAAGGCCGTCGCCGAGGCGAGCCCCCCGAGCGTCGCCGCCGCTCGTCTCTTGCGTGTGGCTACCATGGGACCTCCAGCGCCAGGCCGCCGCCACCGGCCAGGGCAAAGGGCTGAATGTTGGCCTCGGGCACGCCGGTGAGACGCAGCCCGTGACCGCGGAATCGGGCGTAGACGATGGCCCCGACCAGGCCCGCAGCGCCGCCGACCAGCGCGCCGCGGTAGCTGGCGCGACGCTGGGCGAGGCCCCCCGCGCCGCTGTACAGGGCCGGACCGGTGAGCGCGCCGATGCCGGCACCGACGAAGATGCCGAGCTCCCCGAGCCAGACGGTGCCGCGGTCGATGCGGACGGCCGGCGCGGCGAGGATGCCGACGACCAGGCCGAGATCGGCCATGACGATGGCCCGCAACAGGTCTGTCGGGCGGTTGTGGCCCCGCGCCGCGCCGCCGAGCCAGAGCGTCGCGACGCCGGTCATCAGCCCGACGCCGTTGGCGAAGGCGACGGCCCCGGCGCGCGGACGGAAGGCGCCGTAGGTGGCGCCGCCGGCGAAGTAGCCCACCAGCGGTGAGATGGCCGAGAGCGCGCCGACCGCCGTGGCCGCTTCGTCGCCGCCGATCGAGAGCAGCAGCGTCGCGTTGGCGATGCTCCACAGCGTCCACGACTCGACCAGCTGCATGTGCGCGCTCGGGATCGTCTCGGCGTCGATGACGTTGGCGACAAAGCGCCCGCCGAAGAAGCCGGCCGCCGCGCCGCCACCGACGCAGAGCGCCACCATCGCGGTGCCCGATTGCAGTACCTCGTTGCCGATTCCGGCGCCCAGCGCACAGCCGAGCAGCCCCAGGGGCGCTCCCGAGAGCACGGCGACGTCGGCCCAGGCATTCGGTTGCACCTCGCCGGCGGCGTGAGCGGGCGCTGCGTGCAGCCCGATCAGCATCGCGACGAGCGCACCGACGCCACTGCGACGGCGGCCCTTTTCCGGCGGTCGGGCCGTCCGACGCGGCGCCATCAGAACGCCACCCCGACCCGGACATCGACCAGCGGTCTGATGCGGTCGCCCGCCGCGAGCGAGCCCGGACCGACCGTGAGCGTGGTCGCGGATTGGGCGCCGGCGTCCAGGGCGGCGTAGGCCGCGGCCTTGCCGGGCAGGCCGAGCGCGTAGGCGAAGCTGGCGAACGCGGCGCCGCGCAGCGTGACCGCCTCGGTCCGGCTCGCTGGGCCGAGCACGTTGGCGTCGACGACGATCTGCCGCAGACCGACCAGGGCGCCGACGCGGATCCCCGAGAGGCCGCTGCCGAGCAAGCGCCACTGCGCGCCGACGCCGGCGCCGAGGGTCCGCCGCGCGACCAGCGGCGCCGGCATCGACTCCAAGCCGAAGCGGAGGTCAGCCCGCAGGAGCAGTGCGCCGACGCTGCGCTCGACGCTCAGCGCGGCGGTCGGGTCGAGGCTGTGCACGAGCGAGGCGGCGATGGCCCAGCGTGCAGGCTGCGCTGCGGGCGCGGGCGCCGGAGCAGGCAGGGACGAGGAGGCGCTCGGTTGGGCGTGCAGCGCCGCCGGGCCGCAGACGACGGCCAGCCACAACGTCCACAGCAACGCCATCGCGGCTGGCAATCGCGGCGACCGACGAGCCATTCGAACACTCCGTAGCGCACTCTCCGCTACGCAGCGTTCACGATCCCGCGGGAAGGCACAAGGTCCGCGATCGCGGCTAGTTCATCACCAAGAAGCCGCCGGCCAAGCCGACCAGGGCGTAGAGCTCGGGCACGCCGGTCGCGAGCAGCGCCTGGCCCTGCTCCATCTGGCCGTTGTTGATGCTCTTGATGCACGCGGCGGCGGTGCGCGCCTGGCCGAGCGCCGAGAAGAGGCAGGGCAGGCCGCAGATGATGCCGGCCAGCGTGACCTTGAACATCATCGCCGGGTCGCCCCAGGCCGACTTGACCTGACCGATCATGAGGAAGCCGATCGCGAAGGCATACAGGCCCTGCGAGCCGGGCATCACGGCCGGGATGAAGGCGGCGCCGCGGCGGTCCTTCTCGCAGGCGGCGTAGGCCGAGAGCGAGATGCTGAGCGCGAAGCCGGACGAGAGCATGCCGATGCCGATCACCACGAAGGAGACGAAGAGCATCAACTTGTCGCCGAAACCGAAGGCGGCGGCGCCAGCGTCGGGCGCTTGGGCCAGGGCAGGGGCGGCAGCGAGCAGGACCGCCAGGGCGGCGAGCGGGCGCAGGTACTTCATCTCAATCCTCGGTTGGGCGGGTCATCCGCCGGTTGCATGGGGCACGCGCCCCAGGGGTTCCATCACGCGGCGGCTTCGTCGGAGAGCTCACCGGTCGGCCGCAGCGGCTCGTACCAGCGCTGGCCGCCGTCGAAGCATTTGCTGCCGAACTCCAAGAAGATCAATCGATTGGTGTGAATGTAGAGCGAGAGCAGCGAGAGCACGAAGACGAAGAAATGGCCCACCACCGCGAACGCGATGGTCACCGCGAGCGGGAAGAGGCCGGCGATCTGATTGACCACCATCGCCATGATCGAGCCCGAGAGCGCGATGCCGAACAGGCGCATATGGCTCATGATGTCCTGGCCCAGGCCGGTGACGCCGGAGTAGAGCGTCCACGCCACGTTCGGGATGTGCGAGGCCTTGCCGAAGACGTCCTCGGGCCAGATCACCCAGGACAACACGCCGGCGCCGAAGAGCCCCTGACCGAGCAGCGAGAGGCCCTCGCCGACCTGCGCGTTGTGCTCCGGCGTCGCGCTGCTGAGCACGACCGCAGCGACGGCACCCGGCGCAGCCTTGGCGACCACGGTGGCGATCGCGCCGATGGCGAAGAGCAAGCTGCCCGTGGCGTTGGTCTTCCAGCCGCGCTGCCAGATGGCGGTCGCGTAAGAGAGCGTCATCCCGACCAAGCCGACGATCAGCGAGAAGATGAAGCTCACCATCGGGTCGGAAGCCAGCCGCGTCGGCGGCTCGTGGCCGGTGAGGAAGCCGTCCTTGCCGACGACGAGGCCGAAATATTGGCCCGCCAGCAGGCCGACCAGGATCGAGAAGCCGCCGGTCCAGGCGAAGACGCTGCCGAAGTCGCGGTTGCCGCGGCTGCGCAGGAAGAGGCCCGTCAGCAGGAGCAGCACGCCGTAGCCGCCGTCGACCAGGCAGAGCGAGCCGAAGATCAGGAAGAGCAGGGCCACCGTCGGGGTGAAGTCCTTCTCCCAATAGCTGATGCCCGAAAACGCGCGGACGATCTGGCCGAAGCCGGCCAGCGCCGCGGGTTGGTGCAGCTTGACCGGGACGTCCTCGCCGGGCTGTGGGTCCTCGAGCTGCAGGACGCAGGCGAAGTCGCCGATGGCACGCTGCAGGTCGACCTGCTGCTCGGCCGGGACGTAGCCGCGCACCGCGAAGAGCGGGCCGGCGTCCAAGCCTTCGTCCAACGCCTCGAGGACGACGACGCGGTCCGCCAGCAGCGAGCGCCGGTCGTCGAGTCGGCCCAGCTCGTCGGCCATCGCGCCGAGCCGGCGGTCGACCTCGAGCAGCAGCGAATTCAGCGCCTCGCGCTCGGAGCGGGCGTCGTGCAGGCGAACGGCGGGGAGCCGCAGCGGCGCGATCGGCAGCGCCTCGGCGGCCCGGCCGAAGAAGGCGACGCAGACGTCGAGCTCGGTCTGCGAAGCGATCTCGTGTGGCACCTCGGAGAGGTCCAGGGACCGCCAGTCGTTCCAGGTCAGCCGGGCGAAGGTGACCGGAGCGCCGGCCGTCGCGAGCAGCTCGAGGTCGTCCGGGTCGAAGTCGCCGAAGGGCTCGAGCGCGGCGATCGTGGCCTCGACCGCGGCGAGCCGCCGATGGGCCTCTTCGCGAATTCGGAGCAGGTCCTCGCCCTGTACGATGACTTCGTCGACCGTACGCTCGTCGAGGCCCTCGGGCGGCAGTGGCGTGACGCGGGCGATGGCGTTGCGGACGCGGAGGATCCGGGCCGCTTCCGCGATCGGATCGTGGGGGCCTCCACGCGCGCTGCCGTGGGCCGCCGCGAGCTCCTCGGGCGGGCGCATCGGCGCCATGTGCAGCAGCCCCGCGGCCTGCACCGCGGTCAGCAACGCCTCGGCGTCTGCGGTGCGACCGACGATGGTCGCCGCCAGCATGCGGACGATGCTCATGCGCCACCTCCGGCCGCGCGGGCGGCGAGCCGGGCCGCTTGCGCCGCGGTGGCCTTGCCCTTGGCGATCTTGGCGCTGGCGACGGCGGCGACCTGCATATCGCCGAGCGCGATCTTGATCCGGCGGATGGCCTCTTTCGCCTCGGGGATCAGCACCAACTCGAAGAGGTTCACCTTCTGCGTCGTGCGGCGCAGCTCATGGTTCACCAACGCGTATTGCCGCTCGATGATCGACATCTCGGTGTGCAGCTGGACGTAGCGCCGCAGCCGCGGCAACACCCGGCTGACCCAGGTCGGCGTGCCGAAGCGCGAGAGCTCGACCTCGGAGAAGCGGACGTTCTCCAGCGTCGGCACCGTCACGCCGGCGACGGTCTTGTGGCCGATGATCAACTCGCGGGCGCGGACCAGCTCGCCGAGGTCGACGACCAGGCCCTCGCCGAGCAGCGGCAACACCGACTCCCAGCCCTGCTGCGCGGCCTCGAGGTCGGCCTTGCGGGCCTCGAGTTCACGCTTGATCTTGAGCAATTCCGCCTGCAGCTGCTCCTGCTTGAGCTTGAGCACCGGCAGGAATTGCTGATAGGTCTTCTGTTCACGCCGCAGGCGCGTCAGCTCGACCTTGTTCAGCTTGTATTTCGCTGCCATGGGGTGTTCCGCTCCGGGCTGGGCTCAGGCGGCCGCTTTGCGGTTGGCCGGCCACCAGGTCGCCAGCAGCTTGCCGGGGATGGTGGTCTGCGCCTCGGTGAAGTGGTTGGCGAGGATCTCCCAGCCCAGGTCGAGCTGGCCCTCGAGCGGCAGGTTGACCTTGAGGTCCATCATCCGGCGCTCGAACTCGTCGGCGTAGGCGAGCAGGCGCTGGTCGAAGGCCGAGATCGCGAAACCCATCGACTGCTGCTGACGCACCTTCCGCGCCGCGTCGTAGAGCCGGATCATCGCGTTCATCAGCGGCGCGTGGTCCGGCCGGGTCTTGCCGTTGACGAGCTGCTTCAAGCGCGAGAGCGAGCCGAAGGGGTCGATGACGCCGCCCTTGAGGTAGAACTGGCCTTCGGTGATGTAGCCGGTGTTGTCGGGCACCGGGTGGGTCACGTCGTCGCCGGGCATCGAGGTCACCGCGAGCAGCGTGATCGAGCCCGAACCCTCGATGTCGACGGCCTTCTCGTAGCGGCTGGCGAGCTGGCTGTAGAGGTCGCCGGGGTAGCCGCGGTTGGCCGGGATCTGCTCCATCGCGACGGCGACCTCCTTCATCGCGTCGGCGAAGGCGGTCATGTCGGTGAGCAGCACGAGCACGTCCTTGCCGGCGGTGGCGTATTTCTCCGCCGCGGCCAGGGCCATGTCCGGCACCATCATGCACTCGACGACCGGATCCGCCGCGGTGTGCACGAACATGATCGTGCGCTCCTTGCTCGGGGCGAGCTGGTCGCGGAAGTAGAGGTAGTCGTCGTATTTCAGGCCCATGCCGCCGAGGACGATGACGTCGGCGTCGGCCTGCAGCGCGATGCGGGCGAGCAGCTCGTTGTAGGGCTCACCGGCGACCGAGAAGATCGGCAACTTCTGGCTCTTCACCAGCGTGTTGAACATATCGATCATCGGGATGCCGGTCTGGATCATCTGGTGCGGGATGATGCGCATCGCCGGGTTGAACGAGGGTCCGCCGATCTCGATCGGGTCGGCATCCTGCAGGGCCGGGCGGCCGTCGATCGGCTCGCCGACGCCGCTGAAGGTGCGGCCGAGCAAATCGGTCTCGGAGAATGAGAGCTGCACCTCGTGGCCGAGGAATTCGACCTCGTCGCCGGTCGAGACGCCCTTGGAGCCGGCGAAGACCTGCAGCGAGACCTCTTCGCCGCGCAGCTTGATGACCTGGGCGTAGGTGGCGTTGCCGTCCTTCTGCCGGATTCGGGCGAGCTCGCCGTAGGCCACGTCGCGGGCGCGGAGCGTGACCACCGGGCCGACGATCTGATCGATCTGGGTGTAGACCTTGCGCATGGTGGCTCCTTAGGCGGCCTGGCGGACGGCGTCCGCGCCGAGGTGGCCCTCGATCTTGCCGAGCAGCGCCGTGTAGTCGTCGGATTCCTCGGCGGCGAGGTTCCAGTCGCGGAACAGCGCCGTCAGCTCGGTGAAGCGCTCGCGCGCCTCGTCCTTGCTGCGGAAGCCGAAGTCGTGGTCGATCGCCGCGGTCGTCATCCGCATCAGCAGCGCCGTCCGCTCGTTGCTCGGGCTGGCGTCGACCTCGGAGAAGGCGTTCTGCTGCATGAAGACGGCGTCGACGAACTCGGCGGCGAGGAAGGTGATGAAGTCCTCGAGCGAGAGATCGTCCTCGCCGACGACCTTCATCTGGTCACCGACCCGCTGGCCGGCGCCGTAGAGGCTGTGCAGCTTCTTGATGGTGTCGACCCAGCCGGGGAAATAGGCCTCTTCCAGCGCGGGGCGCATCCGCTCGATGTATTTGCTCCACGACTCCAGCGGCGCGATGGCCGGGAAGCGCTTGGCGTACGAGCGGGCGTAGGTCAGGCCGAGGAAGCAGCCGACGACGGCGAGCGTGCTCTGCGTGACCGGCTCTTCGAAGTTGCCGCCGGCCGGCGAGACCGTGCCGATGGTGGTGACCGAACCGCGGGCGCTGCCGAGGTTCGGGTCCTCGAGCCGACAGAGGCCGGCGCGCTCGTAGAAGGCGGCGATCAGCGAGCCGAGGTAGGCCGGGAAGGCCTCTTCGCCGGGGATCTCCTCGAGGCGGCCGCTCATCTCGCGCAGCGCCTGCGCCCAGCGGCTGGTCGAGTCGGCGAGCAGCAGCGCGCGCAGGCCCATCTGGCGGTAGTACTCGGCGAGCGTCACCGCGGTGTAGACCGAGGCCTCACGCGCCGCGACCGGCATCGACGAGGTGTTGCAGATGATGATCGTGCGCGCCATCAGCGGCTCGCCGGTGCGCGGGTCGATCAGCTCGGGAAACTCGCGCAGCGTCTCGACGACCTCGCCGGCGCGCTCGCCGCACGCCGCGACGATCACGATATCGGCCTCGGCGAAGCGGCTGACCGACTGCTGAAAGACCGTCTTGCCCGAGCCGAAGGGGCCCGGAACGCAGGCGGTGCCGCCCTCGGCGACCGGGAAGAAGGCGTCGACGATGCGGGTCCGGGTGGTCAGCGGCGCGGTCGGCAGCAGGCGCTCGGCGTAGGCCTGCACCGGGCGCTTGACCGGCCAGTTCATCACCATCGTCAGGCCGCGCTCCTCACCGGTGGCGACGACCTTCACCTTGGCGACGACGTGGTCGACCGTATATTCGCCGGGGGGCGCGAGGTCGAGGATCTCGACCTGACCGACGACGCCGAAGGGCACCATGATCCGGTGCTCGAACATCGACTCCGGCACGGTGCCGAGGCAATGGCCGGCCGAGAGGCGCTGGCCGATGCGGGCCCGCGGGGTCCAGGCCCACGTCGTCTTGCGGTCGAGCGTCGGCAGGTAGACGCCGCGCTGCAGGAAGAAGCCGCATTTGTCGGCGAGCGCGCCGAGCGGGTTGCCCAGGCCGTCGTAGGTCATCGAGAGCAGGCCCGGCCCGAGCTCGATCGCCAGCAGCTCGCCGGTGAAGACGACCGCGGTGCCGACCTTGATGCCGCGCGTATCCTCGAAGACCTGCAGGTCGCACTCGCCGTTGCGGATGCGGATCACCTCGGCCTTGAGCCGCAGCGCGTCGTCGCCCTCGCCGGAGAGGACGATGAAGGCGACTTCGTTCATCCGGACGTCGCCGTCGAAGGCGACCGTGACCATATTGCCGCTGACGCCGACGACGCGGCCGCCGGTGAGGGCGCCGGCGTTCGGGGCGGAGGGCTGCGGTCGGGTGTCCTGGCTCATCTTGTCTCCCAGCGTCCGTTGGCTGCGCGGCGGTCGGCTGCGGCTAGGCCGGCGCGGCTCCAGCGGCGGCGGTGGCCTCGGCCGAGCGGGCGAGGATCTGCTCGAGCACGGCGCGACCACGCTCGGCATCCCAGCTCGCCTCGCGTTCGAGGATGCGCAGTTGCACGTAGTAGGCCAGCAGCGTCTCGATGCTGAAGGTCTCGTGGGTCGAGAGCTGCTCGACCTTCTCCCAGAGCACGGCGTCGAGCTCACGCGACATCGCGAGCAGGTCGTCGTCTTCCATCGCGCGCAGGACCCGGTCCAGCCACCAGAAGCGCTGGCCCAGGCCGAGGCTCGGATCTTCCCAGCTGCGGACGATCAGCGGCGCCGAGGCGTCGAAGCTGCCCTGCATCTGGACCAGGAAGTCCTCGCGGCTCATGCCCTCGACCCGGCACAGCTTGGCGGTGATGACCTCGCCGATATCGACGCGGAAATTCGCCCAGCGGGTGAGGAACTCGGTGCGCGCCGCGCGCGTCACCTCGAAGTAGTGTCGGCGCAACAGGACGTGCTGCGGCGCGGGCCGGAGCAGCCAGTCCGGAAGCCGCTCGCGGTCGACGCCGTCCTGCCGGTCGTGCACCACGCTCGCGGCGAGCGCTTCGTCGTCGGCCGCCTCGAGCTGGGCCCGCAACGAGAGGCGCACCGTCTCCTCCACCGACTCGATCTGCAGCAGCAGCTCGAATTCGTCGCGATCCGGGCCGCGCAACGTATCGCGACAACGGCGGACGAATTCCGCCCGCGCGATCGGCGGGGGAGCGCCGCGCTGCAGCCGGGGCAGGCCGGTGATGAGGTAGACGAGCGACATGCTCCGCGCTCCGGCTAGGCTTCGGCGTCGGCCGGCACGGCACGGAAGCTACCGCTGGCGGGCCGCTTCGGTGGCTCGGGCAGCAGCAGCTCGCGCAGGCCGGGCTCGACCAGCTGCGCCAGCTCGCGGGCGACCGCGTCGGCGCTGACGTCCCAGGCGAAATGCTCGCCCTGCTTGACCAGGCGGAAGCCGCCCTGACCGGCCTCGTCGACGATCTCGACGCCGCCCTCGGCCGCCTTGCCGATGCGCTTGCCCAGCGCGCCGACCAGCGCGTCCTTCAGCGCAGCGTTGGCGAAGACCTTGCCGCCGCTCTCGCCCCATTGCTGGACGAACTGGACGACCAGGCCGCTGACGGCCGCCGGGTCGGCGAGCGCGGCCTTGGTCAGCGCCTCTGCCTCGGGCCGCACGACCTGATGGACGATCCGCTCTTGCAGGCGGAAGGCGAAGTCGCGCGCCGCCATGCGGAGCTCGGCCTCGAGCTGGGTCCGCCGCTGCTTCGCGGCTTTCTCGGCGTCTTCGGTGATCTTGCGGGCCTGCTCGCGCGCCTTGGCCAAGATCGCCTCGGCGTCCTTCTCCGCCTGGGCGATCCGCTCGCTGCGCGCCTGCTCGCCGGCGTGGACGCCGTCTTGCTTGATCTTCTCGATGAGACTCGCGATGCCGCTGGTGGCCTGGGTCATCCCTTCCTCCCGCGCGGCCGGGGGGGCCCCGGCTCTCGCGGGCGCGGCATACTCCGCTCCAACAGGAAACGCAACCGGCGTTCACACAGCGACTCTTCTCCGGTGCCGCGCAGCAGCCCCCGCGCAGGACCCGCAGAGGGTGTAGAAAGATACTACGCAAACTTCGGATCGTTGTAGAGAAGTTCAACACAACGTCCTGCGTCGGCGTTCCCGCTTCTCCGATCATCCCGATGCGATCTCCGACTGTTGCGTCGACTCGTGTGATGCTGGCATCCTCGTTGCTCCTGTAGGGGTCCGACGGCCGCCAATGAGCGCTGCCGGATGAGGAGACCGAAGATGCGCACCCGCTTGACCCGATTCGCCGCGCTGCCCGCCGTGCTGGCAGCCCTTCTCGCCGCTCCCAACGCGGCCCTGGCCTGTGGTGGTTGTTTCTCGCCGCCTGGGCAGCAGAACAGCCAGCTGATCTTGCAGAACGCCGAGCGGGTGCTCTTCCATCGCGACAGCAAGACGAACAAGACCCGGGTCTGGGTCGAGGTGCGCTTCACCGGTCTGGCCGAGGATTTCGGTTGGGTCCTGCCGCTGCCGAGCAAGCCGAAGGTCTCGGTCGGCACGTCGTGGGTCTTCGACCAGCTCGATCAGCGCCACGCGCCGCGCTTCCGCACCGAGCTCGACAATACCGACGAGAACTGCCGCAGCTGGACGAGCTATTGCTTCGGCGACTCGCAGAGCCGTCCGGGTGCAGCGGCGCCCTCCGCAGCGGGCGGTGGCTTCCGCGGGGATTCGGCCGACGGCAGCTCCGAGGCGAAGAACGGCGACGAGGCGGTGCAGGTTCTCGAGAAGGATCAGGCCGGCCCCTACGACTACGAGATCCTCGCCAGCAAGGACCCGCAGGCGCTGCTCGATTGGCTGAACAAGAACGGCTACGACACCCCGCAGAAGGCGTTGCCGATCATCAAGAGCCACCTCGAGAAGGGCGACCTCTTCGTCGCGGTCAAGCTGCAGAACAACGCCGGCGTCAACGAGATCAAGCCGATCGTGCTGGAGATGGACGGCGCCGAGGCCTGCGTGCCGCTGCGCCTGACCAGCATCGCCGCCGCCGACGATATGAGCGTCATCGTCACCCTCGCCGGCCCCGGCCGCGCGGTGCCGAAGAACCACATGCACGTCGAGATCAACCCGCTCAAGCTGAACTGGTTCCAGAACGGCAACAACTACGCGCAGGTGATGTCTGCCGCGATCGACGAGGCCGCCGGCCGCGCCTTCGTCACCGAATACGCCGGACCCGGCAAGGAGACCTCTCTGGTCGCCGAGAGCCAGCGCATGGACGTCACGCCGATCAGCTACGTCACCGACGCCGCGGGCCTGGCGAAGGCGTTGATCGACAGCCGCCTCATCCTCTCGCCCGATTCGGTCGGCATCCTGGAGAAGTTCACCGGGCTGGCGAAGCTCGCCGGGCAGGACCCCTTCGGCTACTTCAGCCAGCTGCAGAGCTGCGGCTACGCGGTCGAGCAGAAGAACAACTCGTGGTGCAGCAAGCAGCTCGCCGGCCCCTCGACGTTGCCGGTCGACGGCCCCGCGCTGGCCGCCGCGCTCGACAAGGATTACGTCCAGCCGATCCACGGCATGGCCGACGCGCTCATCGCCGCCGACACCGTGACCCGCCTGGTGCTGCGCATCTCGCCGGACGAGATGGACCGTGACCCGATCTTCGGCTTCAACAGCGAGCTTCCCGACGTCGGCAACGAATACGCCGCGACCTTCAAGCGCGTCTGCAGCACTGGCTGGTACCCCTACGACCAGACCCGGATCACCCTCGCCGGTGGCGGCAGCTGGGTGATCGACGGCACCGTCCCGGGTGATTTCAACGCCACCGGTGAGATCGGCAACAACGCCATCGACCCCCGCTTCAAGGACGCGCCGATGGCCCTGCGGGTCGAGCTCCTCGACGAGACGGGCGGCGCGCAGCAGGTCCACGAGAGCCAGATCGAGCTGGTCGACTCGGCGATCGCCGGCGCCATCGTCGGCGGCGGCCCCTCGCTGCCGAAGACCGTCGCGCTCGAGCCGGTCGATGCCCGCTGGAAGCTGCCGGAGAACGACGGCAAGCGCAGCTTCGTGCTGCAGCGCGACGACTCCAAGTGCACCGTCGTGCACACCGTCAAGCCGTGGGCCGAGAGCGTCAACGGCGGCAACGGCGGCCCCGGTACCGGCAGCGCCGGTGGCGGCACCGGGAGCAACGCCGACGTCGGCGGCGGATGCACGGCGCATCCGAACGGCAGCACCGACGCGGGCCTGATCTTCGGCCTGCTCGCGATGGTCGGCCTGCTCTGGCGCCGCCGCCACGAGGGGGCCGAGCGTGCGTAATCCGCGGCGCACCCGCCTTCGCCTGCACTCCGCCCTGCTGCTCGCAGCCCTCGGCCTGACGGTCGGGGGCTGCGGCGCAGACGGCGGCAACGACGCAGGCTCGGACGCCGCTGTCGACGCCAGCACAGGCGTCGACGGCGTGGGCGGCACCGACGGCACTGCGAACACCGACACCGACGATATCGCCGTGCAGACCGCGGACGCAGACGCCAGCGATGATACGGCGGACACCATCCAGGTCGTGACCGGCCCCGGCCCCTCGGACCTCGACTGCCCGCCCGGCACGACGCAGCAGAAGCAGACGAGCTTCTTCCCGACCTGGTGGTGCGCTACGCCGAACGGGATGCGCCACGGCCCCTACAAGCGCTGGAACAACAACGGCGTGCTGGTGCTCTCGCGCTACTACGTCAACGGCAACCCGGAAGGGCTGTGGAAGAGCTGGGACGGCAACGGCAACCTCGTCAGCGAAGAGAATTGGAAGAACGGCAAGCGCCACGGCACGACCAAGCGCTGGTATCCCTCCGGCGTGCTGCAGAGCGTGCAAACCTTCCAGGACGGCAAGCAGCAAGGCGAGCAGAAGGGTTTTTGGTCCGACGGCAGCAAGCAATCGGTGGCGCATTACGTCGACGGCAAGCCGGACGGCGTGCACGAGGGCTGGTACCAGGACGGCGCGAAGCAATACCGGTATTCGTACGAGAACGGCCAAGCGACCGGGACCTGGAACCAATGGTATCCCGACGGCACCAAGCAGCAGGAGACGGTCTACATCGCCGGCAAGCGCGAGGGCGTCGAGCGTTGGTGGTGGCCCGACGGCACGGTGCAGCGCGAGACGCTGTGGAAAGACGGCAAGCGGGACGGCTTCGACCGGGGCTTCTTCCAGAGCGGCAGCAAGCAATACGAGCGGACCTACGCCAACAACCAGCCGCAGGGCACCTGGACCTATTGGTACGAGAGCGGCGGCAAGCAATCCGAGCAGCACTACGTCGACAGCAAGCCCGACGGCACCTGGACGACCTGGTACGAGGGCGGCGACATCGCTACCATCACCGGCTACCAGAGCGGCCAGCTGCACGGACTGCAGCAGACCTACGCCCCCGGCGGGGTGAAGCAGGCCGAGATCCCGTGGGTCGCCGGCAAGCGCGAGGGCACCGAGAAGGCTTGGTCGGCCGCCGGGCAGCAGACCTTCGCCCTCGATTGGAAGGCAGGCCAGAAAGACGGCGTCGAGCGGCGCTGGGCCGACAACGGCACCCTGATCAGCGAGGGCGCCTGGCAGGCCAACAAGCGGCACGGCGATTGGAAGGCCTGGTATCCCGACGGCAAGAAGATGAACGAGGCGACCTGGCAGAACGACCTGCTCGAGGGGCCCTTCGTCGCCTGGTACCAGAACGGCAACAAGGCGATGCAGCACGCCTATTGGCAGGGCGGCTACGACGGCCAGCGCCTCGCGTGGTACAGCGACGAGACGCTCGCCCGCGACGAGGGCTGGAGCAAGGGCACCAAGCACGGCCGGCACCAGCGCTGGAAGCCGGACGGTGGCTGGCTCGAGGGCAGCTGCTGGCAGAACGGCTCACTGCTCTGGACAGCGAAGGACGCCGATCAGTCCGAGACCAAAGCATGTCCGTAGTCGTTTGATGTTCCTGTGGCCGTCGGGCATCGTGCAGAGCGATGGTAGCTGCGGAACCGACGGCAACGGCAAGAGTCCGGGCGTGTTTGTGCGCCGCGTTCGTCGCCGTATGCGTGGTCAGCTGCTCGAGCGAGAATAGCGCCCCGAAAAAAGACGCTGGCACCCCGACCATCGACGCGGCGGTGGCCGCGCCGTGCAGCTGCGACACCAGCGGCGACACCGCCTGCGAGGCTGCGGTCTGCGACGCCACGAAAGGTGGCTGCGTCCTGGCGCCGCGGCGCGAAGGCGAGCCCTGCGACGACGGCGAGCCCTGCACCCTTGGGGACGTGTGCAAGGCGGGCGCCTGCCAGGCCGGCGCGACCGAGCTCTGCGGCTGCCGCGACGACGCCGGCTGCAGCGACGACGGTGACCTCTGCAACGGCACGCCCTATTGCGACAAGGCCGCTTTCCCGTGGTCCTGCAAGATCAACCCGGCGACCGTCGTGGTGTGCAAGGTGTCCGATGCGGTCTGCCGCACCTCGGTCTGCGTGCCGCTGAGCGGCGACTGCACCGAAGTTGCGGGCCACCAGGGTGAGCCGTGCGACGATGGTGACGCCTGCACGGCCGGCGATCGCTGCGAGGACGGGAGCTGCGCAGGGCCCGACTACGTCTGTGGCTGCCAGGTCGACGCGGATTGCCCCGATCCCGACGGCGATCCCTGCACCGGCGTGCCCTATTGCGAGAAGGGCGCGCAGGGGCCGGGCAGCTGCAAGCCCAACCCGGCGACGGTGGTGAAGTGCAGCGACAAGCTCGATACCGCCTGCCGCAAGAATCTCTGCCAGTCGGGCAGCGGCGCCTGCACGTTGGTCCCTGTGGCGGAACAGCAGAGCTGCGACGACGGCGACGCGTGCACCAGCGGTGAGACCTGCGCCGCGGGCGTCTGCGGCGGCGGCACCAATACCTGCAAATGCACCCAGGACGCCGACTGCAAGGACAAAGAGGACGGCAACGTGTGCAACGGCACGCTCTACTGCGAGTCGCAGAGCGGAAAATGCGTCGTCAACACGGCGACCATCGTCTATTGCCCCGACGTCGACGAGACGGCGTGCGCGAAGAACGTCTGCCAGCCGAGCGACGGTTCGTGTCTGCTGATGCCGCGGGCCGATGTCGCCTTGGTCGGCTGCGTGGGGCAGGGCGACGCGCTCAAATGCCTGTGGGAAAAGGCCGATCAGACCAGTCCGGGGCCCTTCGCCTGCGACGACGGCGACGCCTGCACCTCGGGCGATACCTGTGACGGCAAGACCTGCACGCCGGGCAAGCCGATCTGCGCCTGCAAGACCGACGCCGACTGCCTGCCCACCGACGACGGCGACCTCTGCAACGGCGTGCCCTATTGCGACGCCGCCGCGGGGGTCTGCAAGCCGAACCCGGCGAGCCAGA
>JACKFC010000004.1 GCA_020632665.1 Deltaproteobacteria bacterium | reverse complement strand
CCCGAGTGGCAAGACGTGTCGCGCATGCTCTACGGCGGCGACACGATGAACCGACTGCGGCAGGAGGCCGTGCTCGGCATCGGCGGGTTCGCGGCCATCGGCGCGCTCTACCCCGAGGCCGAGATCCGCGCTCACCTCAACGAGGGCCACACCGCGTTCTTCGCCACCGAGATGCTGCGCGCCGCCGGCGGTGATCGCGAGGCGGTGATGGCCCGCTGCCATTTCACCACCCACACGCCGGTCCCCGCGGGCCACGACGTCTTCGACCGCGCCGACGTACAGAACGTGCTCGGCGACCTGATCGACGAAGAGACCCTGCTCCTCGGCGGCCCCGAGCGCCTCTCGATGAGCGTGCTGGCACTCGCGCTCTCGTCGACCTGCAACGGCGTCAGCGAGCTGAATGCCAAGGTGGCGATGGAGATGTTCCCCGGCCGGCAGATCGACGGTCTGACCAACGGCGTCCACTTCGACACCTGGGTCCACCCCGAGATCGGCGCGGTCTACGACGCCCACGTCGAGGGTTGGCGCGACGATCCCTTCGCCCTCTGCGCGCTGGAGAAGGCCTCGGACGAGAGCTTCCTCGCCGATTTCGACGCCGCCCGCGCGGTGGCCAAGGGCGAGCTCTGCGACTTCGTCAACGCCAGCACCGGCCTGGGCTTCGACCCCGACGTGCTGACGATCGGCTTCGCCCGCCGCGCCGCGCCCTACAAGCGCGCGATGCTGATCTTCCACGATCTGGAGCGCCTGCTCGCGATCTCGGACGGCCGGCTGCAGCTGGTCTTCGCCGGCAAGGCGCACCCGAACGACGTCCGCGGCCGGCAGCTCGTCGCCCGCTTGGTCCGCACCGCGCGCAGCCTGCGTGGTCGCCTGCGCGTCGCCTTCCTGCAGAACTACTCGATGTGGCACGGCCGGATGCTGACCTCCGGCGTCGACATCTGGCTCAACAACCCGGTGCGGCCGATGGAGGCCTGCGGCACCAGCGGGATGAAGGCGAGCCTGAACGGGGTGCCGAATTTCTCGGTGCTCGACGGCTGGTGGGCCGAGGCCTGCCGCCACGGCGACAACGGCTGGGCCCTGGTCGAAGCGCACGACGACGAGGACAATGTCCGCGACGCCGAGTCGCTCTACCGCGTGCTCGAGCAAGAGATCCTGCCCGGCTACTACGAGACGCCGGACCGCTTCCGTCAGGTCCGCCTCGGCGCCGTCGCCAGCGCGCCGCGCTTCTCGGCCCGGCGGATGGTGCAGGACTACAGCGGCCGCTACTACGACCTCGACGCCTAGCGCGGCCGGGCGGCGCGCCGTGGCCTCATTGGCTGGCGCAGGAGCCGACCGGATCGATCGAGCAATCGCCGTCCCAGGTCGGCGTGACGATGCCTTCGCCGTGACCGACCAGGCCGTAGAGATCGACCGCGTCGACCTCTACCCGCAGCTTGCGCCCCTTCACCTGACACGGACATTTCACGTACGCCGTGACGCCGATCACCTGATGTTGCGGCGGTGAGGTCGAGGCCAATTCGTCGAGCGAGAGCAAAAGCGGCACGGTGCCGGGCTTCACCACGGTGCCGGTGTCGATCAGCGTCATCGTCACGTCGAGCCGCATCTTCTTCGGCCACAGGCCTTGGGTGCGGACGCTGACCCAGACGTGCTGCCCACCCTGCGGCCCGCGGATCATCGGCGCCGAGGCGCCCTGCTCGGGCCAGGGGACCCAGGTCTTGCCCTCTTCGTCCGAGCCGCCGACCACGATCGCGATGCCGCCGTCCGTGCCGTCGGGCGTGATGGAACCGTCGGCGCTGACGTCGTTGCCGGCGTCGGCCGCAGCGCCTGTGCCACCGTCGCAGCCAGCGGCCGAGACGGTGAAGCAGAAGAGCAAGGTGGTGAACATGCGGGTCGGGAGCAGCACGGGCCCTCCGCGGCGAGTCGTCGCTCGGCCGTCTTGCCCCACGTCCGAAGGCTAGCACCCGCGCCGACCCGGCGCTACGCTGCGGCGGCGGGTGTGTCGGACGACGAGAAGGTCGTGGAGGGTGGCGATGACGCCAACGTTGCGGATTGTGGATCGAATGGACGAACTCATCGGCATGACGCCGATGCTCCGGCTCGCGGCCGAGGCGGCGGCTCCAGAGGTCGAGATCCTCGCCAAGCTGGAGCTGCTGAACCCAGGCGGGAGCATCAAGGACCGACCGATCCGGGAGATGCTGGACGCGGCGGCAGCGCGTGGCGAGCTCGCCGCCGGCGCCACGGTGATCGAGGCGTCGAGCGGCAATACCGGCATCGCGCTGGCGATGTTGGCGGCGAGCCGGGGCCACCCCTGCGTCGTCGTGATGCCCGAGGATATGAGCGTGGAGCGGCGCTGGCTGATGCAGGCCTACGGCGCCCGCGTCGTGCTGACCCGGAAGGAAGACGGCATGCGCGGGTCGCTGGCGCGCGCCACCGCGATCGCCGAAGAGGTGCACGCCGAGACCGGCATCCAGCCGTTCATGACCCGGCAATTCGACAACCTCGACAACCCGGCGGCGCACGAGAAGACGACGGCCGCCGAGATCCTCGCCGCGACCGACGGTCGGCTCGACGCGCTGGTCGCCGGCGTCGGCACCGGCGGCACGATCACCGGCTGCGGTCGGATTCTGCGCCGCGCCTTGCCGAACCTCCGCGTGATCGGCGTCGAGCCGGCGCGGGCCGCGGCCTTCCGCGGCGAGCCCTACAAGCCCCACGCGATCCAGGGTATCGGCGCCGGCTTCGTGCCGAATATCGTCGACCACGGGGTGATCGACGAGGTCCGCCCGGTCGACGACGACGCGGCGCTGGCTGCCGCGGCAGAGCTCGGCCGGCGGCATGGCGTCTTGGTCGGGCCGTCCTCGGGGGCCAACCTCGTCGTGGCCCGCGCGATCGCGGCCGAGCTGCCGGCCGGCAGCCGCGTCGTGACCTTCCTCTGTGATTCGGGCGAGCGCTACCTGGCGTAGCCGCTCACCGCAGGAGGAATTGCGATGCGTGGGTCCGACAACGCCACAGATACGGACGATCCGCAGCGGGTCGCCGCCGTCGCCGCGGCGCTCGCCCGCCACGCCGGCCTCGATGGCGGCCCCTGCCGTCGACCGTTGCCCGATACCGTCGCGGTGCAGGCGCTGGCCAAGCAGTGGCGGCGCTTGCTCTTCCCGGAGATCTGGACCGATCGCCCGCCCGGTCTCGCCGCGCTGGAGCGAGCGCTGGCCGACTGGCGGAGCGAGCTCTTCGCCCTGGCTGTGGTCGAATACCTGAGTCGGCCCGACAAATCCGGCCCCGCCGCGGTCGGTCCCCCGACCAAGCTCGAGATCGCGGGCTCGGAGCGCTTCGCGACCGAAGTCTGCGCGGCGGTGCTCGACGCCCTGCCCGACATCCGCCGCGCGCTCGACGCCGATCTGCAAGCAGCCCTGGACGGCGATCCCGCGGCCCGGTCGCGGGCCGAGATCGTGCTCTGCTACCCCGGTTTCCACGCCATCGAGACGTGGCGGCTGGCCAACGTGCTCTGGCGCAAGGGCGCGCCCCTGCTCGCCCGCATCCTGACCGAGCAGGCGCACGCGCGAAGCGGGATCGATCTGCACCCGGGCGCGACCATCGCGCCGGGGCTGTTCATCGACCACGGCACCGGCGTCGTCGTCGGCGAGACGGCCGAGATCGGCGCCGGCGTGCGGCTCTATCAGGGCGTCACCGTCGGCGCGCGCTCGCTCGGCCGCGGAGCAAAGCCCGGCAAGCGGCATCCCACGCTGGAGGACGGCGTCGTGGTCTACGCCAACGCGACGATCCTCGGCGGCGACACCCGGATCGGCGCCGGCGCGGTGATCGGCGGCAACGCCTGGGTCACCGCCAGCGTGCCGGCCGGAACCCGGCTGCGCATGGGCGATCCCGACGGCCCCGAACGCGGCGGCCCCGCGGGCTGAGCGCTCGGCCCGGACGCGCCGGGTGAATCGCTGCGCCGCCGCCACCGTTGCAGTACCGGAGCGCGGCCAGAACCGGCCGGTTCAGAGGAGGCGAGATGTGCAAAGGGGGCCTGCTGGGCCGCATGTTGGTCCTGATCGCGTTGCTCGCGCTGCCCAGCGCGGCCCTGGCAGCCCCGGGCGCGCTGCGTTGGTCGGGCAAGGGTTTTGCCCGCAACAACGACGCGATCGAGCACGTCACCATCCGCGGCACCGATAGCGCCGGCCGCGCCATCTTCCTGCGCTATTCGCTGGCCAACGCCGCCTACCGCGACGGCTCGCTCGAGATCACCGCCCGGGTCGCGACCAGCGCCGGCACGATCAAGGGCAAGGCGACCTACAAGCGGGGCCACTACAGCATCCGCAGCGACGGCTTCGGCATCACCGCCGGGCAGAACACGATCCGCGCCGAGGGTGACTCGTTGGTCATCCACATCGAGATCTCGGGCCACGTCGCCGACGCCACGCTGAAGCTGCGCGGTACGCCGGTGCACGTCTCGAGCCGCGGCAAGGACGGCCTCATCGAACGCGATCTCCTCTCGCCCTGGGGCAAGCTCGACCTGCGGGCGACGCTCCGCGGCGGCAAGACCGGCACGCTGAAGGCCACCGTCTTCGCGGTGCACGAGGCCTCGACCTGCAGCGCACACCGGATCTACGACCGTTGCGTGCAGGTGCACACCAGCACTCCGGGGCAGACGGTGCTCGTCGACTATATCGTCATGCCCCCGGAGCGTGGCTCCAAACCGCTCGGCTTCGTCGCGCTGCGCGGCAACGGTGTCGCCTTTTCCGGCGCGGTTCAGGGCGAGGCCCGTGGCGACACCCGCAGGGATGGCAAGACCGGCTACCAGGTGCCCTACGCCGTCCAGATCGACGCTGCCCGCGGCGCACGCGTCGCCAAGGTGCAGCTCGGCGCGACCCGCCAACTCAGCCGCAAGGACGACCTCGCGAGCCTGCCCTACTTGGCGCGCAAGGCCGTCGGGCTGCTGTTCAAGCCCTTCACCTTCACCCTCGATGGAACCTTCCTCGGCTCAGTGGCCGGAGAGGCCGCGACCCTCGACGGCAAGGTGAAGTGGCGCTACGCCCAGACCCGCTGATCGCGGCGCGCGAGCGACGGCGCCAACGCGGCTGCCGTTGACAAGGCTGGTCCTTCTGCCCATGGTCGCGGCGCCCTGGCGCGGAGGTCGACCATGACCCAGCAGCAAACCGAACGCATCGATGGCAAGGCGATCGCCGCGGAGGTCCTGGAGATCTGCCGCCAACGCTGTGCCGAATTCAAAGGCCGTGGCGGCCCACCGTCGCTCGCGGTCGTCCGCGTCGGCGAGGATCCGGCCTCGCGCGTCTACGTCCGCGGCAAGCTGCGCGCGGCGGCCAAGGTCGGCATCCAGGCGAGCGAGCACCACCTCGAGGCGACGGCAACGCAGCAAGAGGTCGAGGCCACAGTCCGCGCGCTGGCGGCCGACGACGCGGTCGACGGCATCTTGGTCCAGCTCCCGCTGCCGCGCCATCTGCACGAAGGCGCCATCCTCGGGCTGGTCCCGACCGACAAAGACGTCGACGGCTTCGGCGTCGAAAGCCTCGGCGCTTTGGTGGCTGGCCTGCCGGGTCTGCGCGCTTGCACGCCGGCCGGCGTGATGACGCTGCTCGACCACGCCTTCGCCGCCCGCGGCGAGACGCTGCGTGGCAAGCGGGCGCTGGTCATCGGCCGCTCCCGGATCGTCGGCAAGCCGATGGCGCTGCTGCTCCTGGCCGCCGACGCCACCGTCACGATCGCCCACAGCAAGAGCGCGGACTTGGCCGCGGAGGTCGGTCGGGCCGACGTCGTCGTCGCGGCCGCCGGCGTGCCGCACCTGGTACGCGGCGAGTGGCTGGCGCCGGGCGCGGTCGTGATCGATGTGGGCATCCATCGCCGCGACGACGGCAGCCTCTGCGGCGACGTCGACACCGACTCCGCCGAGGGCATCGCCGCGGCGATCACGCCGGTTCCCGGCGGCGTCGGCCCGATGACGATCGCCACGCTGATGCGCAATACGGTCGAGGCGGCAGTGCGCCGCCGGGGGGAGAGCGCCGATGTCTGATTCGCCCGAACACGCGATGCGGCGCACTCCGCTCTACGCCGAGCACATCCGCGCCGGCGGCCAGATGGTGCCCTTCGCCGGCTTCGAGATGCCGGTGCAATACAAGGGCGCCGGGCTCGAGGTCGAGCACAACGCGACCCGCACCGCGGCGGGCCTCTTCGACGTCAGCCATATGGGCGAAGTCGTGGTTCAGGGCCCCGGCGCGACGGCGCTGGTCGACGCGCTGGTCACCGCCGACGTCCGTGGCCTCGACGAGGGGGCGGCGACCTATGCCCTGCTCTGCCACCCGAACGGCGGCGTGGTCGACGACCTCTACGTCTACCGGCTCGGCGCGGAGCGCTACCTGCTGGTGATCAACGCCTCGAATATCGAGAAGGACGTCGCTCACATGCGGGCGCATTGCGCCGAGCCGGCGCGGATCGAGAACCGCTCGGACGATTTCGCTCAGATCGCGCTGCAGGGTCCGGCCGCTGCGGCGATCCTCGACGCGGTCGCACCCGGCGAGGCGACGGGGCTGCCGCGCAACCAGATCCGCGTCCACGACTTCGAGGGCGCCTCGCTGCTCGTGGCGACCACCGGCTATACCGGTGAAGCCGGCTACGAGATCTACACGCCCCCGGCCGTCGCTGAGGCGCTCTGGCGGGCGCTGCTGCGCGCCGGCGAGCCGTCCGGCCTGCGCCCCGTCGGCCTCGGCGCGCGCGACACCCTGCGTCTGGAGATGGCGTATGCGCTCTACGGCCACGAGCTGCGCGACGACATCAACCCCTACGAAGCCCGCGTCGGCTGGGCGGTGAAGCTCGACGGCCGCAGCTTCGTCGGCAGCGACGCGCTCGCCCGGATCAAGGCAGAGGGCGCCGCGCGGCGGCTCTGTGGGCTGCGGATGATCGACCGCGGCATCGCCCGCGCCGGCTACCCCGTGCTGCACGAGGGCGTGGCGGTCGGCGAGGTGACGAGTGGCACCCAATCGCCGACCCTGGGTGCGCCGATCGCCGTCGCGTTGCTGCCGCGCGCGCTGAGCAAGATCGGAACCGAGGTGGCAGTCGACGTGCGTGGCCGCAGCCGCCGCGCCGTCGTGACGGGCCTACCCTTCTTGAAGCGTTGAGCCGCGAGGGCGGCGAGGAGGACGCGATGAACGTGCCGAGCGATCTGCAATATACCGAAGAGCACGAGTGGGTGCGCAAGGACGGCGACGACGTCGTCACCATCGGCATCACCGCCTTCGCCGCCGAGCAGCTCGGCGCGGTGGTCTACGTCGAGCTCCCGGCCGAGGGCGATACCTTCGCCAAGGGCGATAGCGTCGGCCAGGTCGAGTCGACCAAATCCGTCTCCGATATCTACGCGCCGCTCTCGGGCACCGTGGTCGAGATCAACGCCGAGCTCGAGGACAACCCGGAGCTGATCAACGCCGGCCCCTACGAGGGCGGCTGGCTGTTCAAGCTGCGCGCCGAAGCGGCCGGCGAATTCGCCGAGTTGATGGGCCCGGACGAGTACGCCGACCACACCGCCGACGGCTGATCAGACCTCGAAATATTCGCGGCCGAAGCGCTTGCACAGCTCGGCCTTGTCGAGCGATTTGGCCAGCGCCTCTTCGAATTCGACCTTGTCGGCCACGACGAGCTTCTCCAACTCCTCGTTGAGTAGCTGATTTCCCATCTTCTTCGCGGTCATCATGATATTCGCGATCTGGTGGTTCTTGCCCTCGCGGACCAGGTTCGAGATCGCCGCGGAGCCGACCAGGATCTCCAGCGCCGCGACGCGGCCGCCACCCTTCTTGCGGCAGAGCGTCTGGGCGATGACGCCCTTGAGCGTCTCGGCGACGACGGCGCGGACCTGCGACTGCATCTCCGACGGGAAGAGGTCGATGATGCGGTCGACCGTCGAGATCGCCGTCGCGGTGTGCAAGGTGCCGAAGACGAGGTGGCCGGTGTTGGCGGTCTCGAGCGCCAGCGAGACGGTCTCGAGGTCACGCATTTCGCCGACCAGCACGATGTCCGGATCTTCGCGCAGCGCGGCTTTGAGGGCCCGCTTGAAGCTCGCGGTGTGCTCGCCGACCTCGCGCTGGTTGACCAGCGCCTTCTGGCTCTTGTGGACGAACTCGACCGGATCTTCGAGCGTGATGATGTGGGTTCTGCGACCGCGGTTGATATAGTCGATCATCGCCGCGAGCGTGGTCGACTTGCCCGAGCCGGTCGGACCGGTGACCAGGACCAGGCCCTTGGGGTGATCGCACATCTTGCGCACGGCCTCGGGCAGGCCGAGCTGCTCGAAGGTCAGGATCTTGTCCGGGATCTGACGCAGGACCGCGCCGACGCCGTGGCGATCGCGGAAGAGGTTGCAGCGGAAGCGCGCCACACCCGGCACCGCATAGGCGAAGTCGGCGTCGTTGGAGCCGAAGTCCTGGATGCTGCGGTCGGCCATGATCGGCTCGAAGAGCTCCATCACCGTATCGTCGCCGAGCACGCGGGCCTCGTTGATCTCGTAGATCTCGCCGTCGATGCGCCAGCGCGGCTTGTGGTTGGCCGAGAGGTGCAGATCCGACGCGCCCTCGGCGACCATCCGCTTGAGCAGCGCGTCGAGCTTGGGGTTCTGCTTGGTCCGTGGGCCGTAGCGACGGACCACACCCGCCGTCGGCGAGGCGTCCTGCATCGTCGGCACGCCCGGGGCCGCGACCACGGGTGGGGCCACCACGCCGGTGACCCGACCAGGGACGGCGGGGCCGCCGCTGCTGAGCGGGTCGCTCTCGCTCTCGTCCATGCGCGTGCCGCGGGCCCGCATCAAGCGGTTGAAGTCCTCGACACCGACCGCCCAGGGCTGCAGCTCCATGCTCGGGCAGTGCTTGCGCACGAGGTCCAAGCCGTGGCTGCTGAGCGGATCGACGAAGCCGACGTGGAGCTGATTGCCCTCGCTGGCGAGCGGGATGATGCGTTGCCGCGCGATCACCGCGCCCGGCAGCATCTCGAAGACTTGGTTGCTCGGCGGCTTGCCACGCAGGTCCCAAGGCAGCAGCGGCACGGCAGGCTCGGCGGTGAGGACGCGCTGCGCCAAGGCCCGGCTCATGGCGAGACCGAAGGCCGGGATCCGCTCGAAGAGCATGTGGACCACGTCGAGCGAGAGCTGCAGCGCGAGGACCGGCGTCTGCGCCTGCACCGTGTAGCGTCGCGGACGTCCGAGCAGCAGGTCGATCTCGCCCCAGGTCGCCATCGCGTCGACCTTGCCGACCTCGACCGGGTGGTCGAGCCCCTGCGGCGTCATCATCTTGCGGGCCTGACCGTTGAGCAGCAGGCCCATCGCGTCGGCCCGCTCGCCTTCGCGCGCCATCGCCTCACCGAGGCTGGCGTGCATCAACGCGGCGGCCTGGGCGATGCCGTTCAGCGTCCGGTCGTCGAGCCCCTTGAAGAGCGGCGTCTGGCCGATCGCGCGCACCACCTTCGGGGCGAGGTCCGGAGTGACGGGCTGAATCTTCATGCGGGCTCCTCGGCGCAGGGATCTGTGCGCAATTCGTGGCGGCGATCGGTGCGGGGATCTGCGAGAGCGGGCTGCAGGGAGCGCTATCCTAGGTCAGGACGGCGCTCGCGAAAAGGCAGCCAGAGCGGGAATCTCGCCGACCACGACGTTGACCAGCCGGCGGGCGCGTGGGGGACGCCGACGCCATCCAGCGCGGCGCGCGCCTGCTCCAGCGTTCGCCCGCGCACCAACTGCCCATCGTGCAGCACCAAGGTCCCGCGCGCGGCTGCCTCGTCCTCGGCACCGGCACCGGCGGCGCGGAGCGCGTCGGCGAGCGCGATCGAAGCGGGGCAGTCGAAGCGGCACGGGAAATGGCGCAGGACGCTGCGCTGCGGCTGCATCAGGCCGGGCTCGAGGACGTCGAGCCGGGCGTCGAAGGCGCGGCTGCGCTGGGCGGCGCGGGCGATCGCGACGAGATTGTCGCCGGCGCGCGGCGCGAGCCCCGCGACGACCTCGAGGTGGGCGTCGGCGAAGGCGCGCCGGCAGCACGCCGGATAGCCGTAGGCGGCGCCGAGCGTCTCGTGTGCGGCGAGCAATTCCGCGACCGCCGCAGCGTCGCGCAGACCGGCCACGTGCGCGGCCTGTTGCTCGATCTGCAGGAGCTCGGCGCAGCGTGCAGCGTCGCGGGCGACGACCATGACGTGGACGACGGGGGCAGCGCCGGCGGGCGACTCCCAGCGGCCCCCCGCGCTCGCCGCGACCGGTTCGTCCGCCACCGCACAGGCCCAGCCGCGCCGCCGCACCGCGGCCTGCCAACGCGGCAGATCGGCCGGCAGGATGCGAAGTCGAAATGCGTCACGCAGCCCGGATGCGAGCCCGATCGCCTCTGCGACACCGGCCGACGCCGCGGCCTGCGCGCTCACATTCGCTTCCAGGCCCGGCCCGGAAAGCCGGCCGAAGGCGGCGGCGTGGTCGGCGAGAGGACGTAGACGGCGCGCCGATTCTTCGCCTCGTCGGTGTTGTCCGGGGTCGGCACGAAGAGCACGGACTCGCCGTAGCCCTGGTGGTAGATCGGGATCTTCAGGCCGCGCTTGCGGAACCAGGTCGCGATCGAGGCGGCGCGCTTGCGCGAGAGCTCGAGGTTGTCGGCCGCGCTGCCGACGGTGTCGGTATAGCCAGCGACGTAGAGCGAGACGGGCAGAACGCCCTGCACCTTGGCGAGCTCGGCGGCGATGCGGGAGAGCGGCGCCTCGAGCTTCTTCTGCTCGGCCTCGGGGATCTCCCACTTGCCGGAGTCGAAGATCACGTCCTCGTGCGGGATATCGACGAAGGTCACCGACTCGACGCCGGACCAGAACTCGGCGACGTCGTAGACCTTCATCGAGAAGCGCCCGGCGACCTGGCCCTTCTTCTGCTTCCACTTGACGACGATCGGCGTGCCGGGGGCGACGTCGTAGGGCTGCTCGACCTCGTCGAGGGGATCGCCGTGCTTGTCCCAGACCTGCAGCGCCACCCTGCCCTTGGCCTCGGTGCTGCGCAGGGTGAGCTGGCCGGCCTCGAGGTCGACGTCGTCGGCACGGATCGCGATCCGCGGCGGCGCGCCGACCTTGAGCTCGAAGGTCAACTCGAAGGGGCCGAACGCCCCGCCGGGGCCCTTGCCGCGCAGCGTCGCGACGTACGAGAACGCCCCCTTCTCCTGCCGAATCGGAACCTTGCGGACGCGTCCGGGAGCCAGGTTGCCGACCTTGACCCGGCTCGTCTTGCCGTCGCTGCGGCGCAGCTCCATGACCACGGCCGAGAGCTTCTCTGCCGGCTCGAAGCTGACCATCGGCGTGCCCTTGCCGGCCTGCGCGACGGCGACCGGCACGTCGAAGCCGAGGTCGTCCGGGCCGATCTGGGCAAAGGCTGCTGTGGGCAACCAGGCCGCGGCGAGAACCAGCAGCAGCAGCGAGAATACCGGGGTTTTGAGCGGAGCCATCGTCGTGGAGCGCGCGTACATCAGGTCCTCCCGTGACAGGGCTGCAGGCTAGCACGGCGGCGCTTGCGCGTGCATGGGGCGCACCATAGCATCCGCAGCCCTTCGGCCCCGCAGCGGCGGTGGCCCGTGGCAGGAGAACGACGATGACCACCGGCTTCATTCAGCAGCACAAGCGCAGCCGCCACTGCGGCGCATTCCGCGACGAGCACGTCGGCCAGCAGGCCACGGTCTATGGTTGGGTGCAGTCGTACCGCGATCACGGCGGCGTGATCTTCGTCGATCTGCGCGACCGCACCGGCATCGTCCAGCTCCGCTTCGAGCCCAGCCACGGCAACGGCACAGCCCACGCGATCGCCGACAAGCTGCGCACCGAGTGGGTGATCGGCGCCCGTGGCGAGGTGATCAGCCGCGGCACCAACATCAACCCGAAGATCCCGACCGGCGCGGTCGAGATCCTGGTCGACGAGGTCACGGTCCTCAACGAGGCGAAGACGCCGCCGTTCGAGATCAAGGACGAGATCGACACCAACGAGACGACGCGGCTGACCTACCGCTACCTCGATCTGCGTCGGCCCAAGCTCTCGGCCAACCTCGCCCTGCGCAGCCGGGTCAACCAGCTGACGCGGCGCTACTTTTGCGAGGACCACGACTTCCTCGAGCTCGAGACGCCGATCCTGGCGAAGAGCACACCCGAGGGCGCGCGCGACTACCTGGTGCCGAGCCGCGTGCACCCCGGTGAGTTCTACGCGCTGCCGCAGTCGCCGCAGCAGTTCAAGCAGCTCTTCATGATGTCCGGGATGGACCGCTACATGCAGATCTGCCGTTGCTTCCGCGACGAAGACCTGCGCGCCGACCGCCAGCCGGAGTTCACCCAGCTCGACCTGGAGCTCTCCTTCGTCGACGTCGACGAAATCCGCACCCTGCTCGACGGCTACGTCTCGCTGATCTGGAAGGCGGTGAAGGGCACGACCGTGCCGACGCCGATCCCCTCGATCACCTACCAAGAGGCAATGGACAAATACGGCATCGATCGGCCCGACCTGCGCTTCGGACTGCCGCTCTCGGACCTGACCGAGAAGCTCGCGGGCCGGGCGA
Source organism: Deltaproteobacteria bacterium (assembly GCA_020632665.1). GTDB lineage: Bacteria > Myxococcota_A > UBA9042 > UBA9042 > UBA9042 > JACKFC01. The sequence goes on along the minus strand of JACKFC010000004.1, from coordinate 197,177 downwards.
CCTTCCGCGTCTTCACCGACGCGTTCGAGCGCGGCGGCATCGTCAAGGCGCTGGCGATCCCGGACGGCTCCTCGCTGACCCGCAAGGACCTCGACAAGACCCTGCCGGCAGAAGCGGCACCCTTCGGCGCGCGCGGCGTGGCGTGGGCGCGCATCGCCGAGGACGGCGCCTGGTCGGGCCCGGTGGCGAAGGGCCTGGACGACGCGCTCAAGACCGAGCTGCTGGCGCACATGGAGGTCGGCCCCGGCGCGCTGATCCTCTTCGTCGCGGACAAGGCGAGCGTGGTCAACGCGTCGCTCGCGCGGCTGCGTCAGGTCGTCGGCGACCGCCTGGGCCTCATCGATCCGGAGATGGACGCCTTCTGCTGGGTGGTCGACTTCCCGATGTTCGAATACGACGAGGGCGCCGGCCGCTGGTTCGCCATGCACCACCCCTTCACCAGCCCGATGGACAGTGACGTCGGCATGCTCGACAGCGATCCCGGCAAGGTCCGCGCCAAGGCCTACGATCTCGTGCTCAACGGCATCGAGCTCGGCGGCGGCAGCATCCGAATCCACCGCTCCGACGTGCAGGACCGCGTCTTCGCCCTGCTCGGCCTCGACGAGGCGGAGCGGCGCGACAAATTCGGCTTCTTCATCGACGCGCTCTCGTTCGGTACCCCGCCGCACGGCGGCATCGCGCTCGGCATGGACCGGCTGATGATGCTGCTCTGCGGCGCCGACAGCCTGCGCGACGTGATCGCCTTCCCGAAGACGCAAAGGGCGAGCGACCTGATGACGGAGTCGCCGTCGGAGGTTTCGCCGGCGCAGCTCGAGGAGCTCCACGTCCGCACCGTGGTGCCGACCCCGGACGCCTGATCCGCTGACTGCGCTGGAGTCTCTACGGCCACGGGCGAGACTTCGACAGCACGTCGCGTGGTGGTAGCCTCGGCCGCGGAGCCACCGTCCCGGTCGGTCCGCTGCCCACGCCCGACGCTGGAGGTATCATGCCGCTTCGCCGCAATCGCGCCGCCGTCCTGCCGCTGATCGGCGCACCGCGCGCCGGGAAGGCCTGGTTGGCCGCGGCGCTCGCCACCGTGACGCTCTCCGCTGGTTGGGTCGCGACGGCCGGCCCCCGCCCCGACAAGCCGAACGTCGACACCGCCGCGCAATGGCCCGAGCCCAAGCCGCTGGAGCTGCACCGCTTCACCTTGGAGAACGGCTTGCGGGTGGTCGTGCAATCGGATTCGAGCGCGCCGCTGGTGGCGATTGGGCTGATGGTCGACGTCGGCTCGCGCGACGAGGAGAAGGGCAAGAGCGGCCTGGCCCATTTCTTCGAACACATGATGTTCCAGGGCAGCAAGCACGTCGGAAAGATGGAGCACTTCACCGCGCTGGAGTCGGTCGGAGCCGACCTCAACGCCAATACCTCGTCGGACCGCACCTACTACTACGAGACCGTGCCGAAGGGTGCGCTCGAGCTGGCGCTCTGGCTCGAGCACGATCGCTTCGCGGCGCTGCAGATCGACGAGAAGAACGTCGAGAATCAGCGTCAGACCGTGATGGAAGAGCGGCGGCAGCGCTACGAGAACCAGCCCTACGCCGAGTCCCGCCTCGGGCTGCTCGGCACCCTCTTCTCGAATTGGAAGCTCGGGCACTCGACCATCGGCTCGATGGAGGATCTGCAGGCCGCGCCGCTGCAGGATTTCGTCGACTTCTGGCGCCGTTGGTACACGCCGAACAACGTCGTCGTCGCGCTCGTCGGCGACGTGACGCCGGAGCAGGCCCGCGCAGTGCTGGAGAAGACCCTCGGCCGGCTGCCGCGCCGCGCCGAGATCCACAAGGAGGCCTTCAGCGAGCCGGAGACGACCGAACACCGCTGGCTGCACCACGAGGAGAAGCGCGGCAAGATGCCGGCCTTCCACATGACCTGGAAGGTCCCGGCGGCGCCCCACGCCGACGCGCTGGCGCTGGATTTGCTCTCGCAGGTCCTCGACGGTGGTCGTAGCAGCCGGCTGGAGCAGAAACTCGACCGCGAGACGGGCCTGGCCTCGCGCCATTTCGCCGGGACCTACGGCCGCCGCGACGTCGACGTCTTCCACGTCTACGTCGAGTTGGCCAAGCCGACGTTGCGGGATCTCGACCGGGCCAAGCAGATCGTCCGCGAGGCCATCCTCGACATCGCGACCCGCGGCGTCTCGGACGCCGAGCTCGCCCGCGCCAAGATCGCGTTCGAATCGAGCTGGGTCTTCGGTCGCGAGTCGCTCGAGTCGCGCGCCGAGGTGCTCTGCCGCTACGAGCTCTACGAAGGCGACGCAGGGCGGGTCAACGGCGCGCTGCAGCGCTACCGGGCGGTGACCGCCGCGGATGTGCAGCGCGTGGCGCGGCAATGGCTCGGTTGGCAGCGCGAGCTGGAGATGGACGTCCTGCCCACGGGCATGGCGCCGGCGAAGGACGCGGGCAGCAAGCCGCGCTACGTCGAGCGCGCCGAAGCCGCGATGGCGAAGGAAGACGCCCGCGCCGCCAAGCGCGCCGAGGCCGAGCGGAAGAAGGCCGAGAAGGCCGCGGCACGGCAGCTCGCGAAGGAGAAGGCGGCGGCCGAGCGTGAGGCGCGCAAGGCGGCTGCAGCAGCAGCCAAGGCCGAACGAGAGGCGGCGAAGAAGGCGGCAGCGGAAGCCAAGGCTGCCGCCGCAGCGGAGAAGGCCGCGGCGAAGAAGGCGGCGGCCGAGAAGGCAGCGGCGGAGAAGGCAGCGGCGGAGAAGCCCGACGCCGACCAGCCGAAAGCCGACCAGCCCCCGCCCACGCCGCCGGCCCCCAGCGATGACGCACCGGCGGACGAGCCGCCAACGCCGGCCGATCCGCCAGCGGATCCGCCCACGCCCGAGGACGCTCCGGGAGGTGCCGCATGAAGGCCATCGCACGCTCGCTGCCGTTCTCGTTGTTGCTGCTCGCCGGCTGCGGCGGGGCCGCCAAGGCCCCTGCGCCGCCGCCCGCCGCAGCGACCGAAGCTCCCGATCCGGATAGCATCCGTCCGAAAGTGCAGCCGATCGGTGAGGTCGGTTTCCCGACGCCGAGCGTCGGCGTCATCGGCGCCGCAGCGGCCACCGCAGAGAGCCCGGAGGCCGTCGCCGGCGTCGAGTTGATCACGGTGCAGCGGACCGCCTCGCCGGCGATCCATTTTCGCTGGGTGATCCCGGGCGGGCGGGCCCTGGAATTCGGCAAGGACGGCCGCAACCGCAGCCGCTGGCCCGCGGGCACCACGTCGCTCCTGGCCGAGTTGATGGTCGAGGGCACCCGCCGCCACCCCGGCGCGAAATTCGCCGCGGCGCTCGAAGATCACGGCGCGCGGCTGGAGATCTCCGCCGCCTCGGACGCGATGATCCTCTCCGGCCGTGTGCTCGCGCACCAACTCGGCCCCTTCCTCGCGCTGGTCGCCGAGGCGGTGCTCGAGCCCGAGTTCGACGGCAAGCTACTCGAGACGCGGAAGAAGCAACACGCGGCGCGGCTGCAGACGCTCGGAACGCGCCCGCGCGAGGTCGCCGGTCGCATCTTCAACCGCATCGTTTACGGCCCCGGCCATCCGTACGGCAGCACCGGGCTGACCGAGCGGAGCGTGGCGCAGATCAGCCGCCGCCACCTGCAGGACGCGCACAAGGCCGCGTTCGGCTTGCGCGGCTCGAGCCTGGTCCTGGTCGGCGACGTCGATCCGTCCGCGGTCGCGACCGCGCTGCGCGACGCCTTCGGCCGCGCGCTGGAAGCCCCGGCGGAAGAAGTCGGCGCGATCCCGGCGCCCGCGCCCGAGCCAGAGGCGTGCCACGTCTTCGCCGTCCCCGAGGCTGTGCAGAGCGTGCTGATCCTCGGCAACCCCGGCGTGACGCGGGCGGAGCCAACCTGGCCGCAGCTCGTCATCGCCAATCAGATCCTCGGCGGCTCGGCGAGCTCGCGACTGTTCACGGTGCTGCGCGAGCGCAAGGGCCTGACCTACGGCATCTACAGCAGCCTCGACGGGCGGCTGCGCGCCGGCGATTGGTCGCTCTCGTCGTCGGTGCGGACGCCGAAGACGGCCGAGGCCCTCGACGCCGTCGCGTCCGAGCTCGACATGATGCGCAACGCCGTGCCGAGCCAAGAAGAGCTGACCTCGGCGCAGCGCTTCCTGGTCGGCCAATTCGTCGCTGGCGTGGCTTCGAGCGCGGCGGTCGCCAGCCGGATCGCCGCAGTGCGCCTCTACGGCCTGCCGGAGACGGTGTGGTCCGGCTACGCCGCTGCGCTGCGCGCGGTGGACGTCGAGCAGGCCCGCGCCGCCGCGGCCCGGCATTTCGGTGCGAACGCGGTGCAGACCGTGGTGGTCGGCGATATCGACAAGCTCCGCCCGGCGCTCGACAACCGCTGCGCCCGGATCGATCTGCGCGACGTCGACGGCGAGCGGGTGCGGACGCTGGTCGGCCCCGACGCGGCGATGACCGACGCGGACCGAAAAGCCCTCTTCGCGCTCTGGCAGGGCAGCGGCGAGGCGCTCCCGGCGCTGCAACGCTACGTCCACGACACCAAGCACACCGTCGGCTTCCGTGCTGCGGCGCTGTACGCAGCGGTGCACGGCCCGCTCGAGCCGCAGCTGCGCGCGGTGATTGCCGCGACCGAGGACGCAGCCGAGCTCGCCGCGGCCTTCGCTGCCTTGCTCGCCGCCGACCTCCGCGACGAGACGCCCGAGCTGGCGAAGGTCGCGCGGCATTGGCTGCTGCTGCTCTCGGCACCGACGTCCGGCGATGCCCTGCTCTCGGCAGAGTCCTCGCTGAAAGCGCAGGAGGCTGTGGCCCGCTACGCCTTCGCCGGCGTGAGCCCCGACAGCGCGGCCGAGGTCGTGAAGACGCTGGTCTCGCCGCGCCTGCTCGAGCCCGAGTTGAGCCAACTGCGCGCGCCCGCCGTCGACGGCCTGGAGGCGCTGGTCTCTGCCGACGTCTGGCGCGAGTCGGCGGCCAAGGCGCTGATCGCGCTGGACTCCGCGCCGGCGGTGCGGGCCCTTGTGCGGGCCTACCGCCGCGCCCTGGTGGTGCGCCGGGTGCTGCCGACCGAGACCGATCTCGCCCTCCTCGCCAAGGTGCCGGACGTGCAGACCGCGCTCCTGCTGCTCGACACGCACGCGCTGCTGGAGATCGGCGACGCCGGCACCGGCGCCGCGGCTGCACAGCCGGCGGACGCGGCCCGCACCGCGACGATGGAGACCCTACGCGCGATGATCGAGACGATGGCAGAGACGCCTTCGCGCGAGGCCAACCAACAAGGCGGACGCAGCGTGCTCGATCGCGACATCACCTACCTGCAGGGCCACCTCGAGGCGCTGCTCGGCTTCCGCGATACCGACGATCGCTGGTGGGCCGCAACGTTGCTGATCCGCCATCGTGGCGCCGAGGGCCTGCGCCTGGTCCTGGCCGGCATCGCCGACGACGAGCGCTACGCCGACGCCGCCTGGCGCCGCGAGCCGACCGCGCGCTCGGTGCTGCGTTTGTGCCGCGACGAGATCGCGCCGCTCGGCATCGACCTGGCGCGGCCGTTGCTGCTGGCCGCCCTCGCCGGGCGGAATCGGGTGGCGAAAGTGCTGGGCGTGACGACGATGCGGGTCTGGGGCGACGACGGCTCGCTCACCGCGCTGCGGACGCACAGCGACGCGACCGATATCGGCGGGCTGCTCGGCCTGAACAAGCCGCTCTCGGTCACCGAGTTGGCGAGGGCCGCGGTCGACGTGCACCGCGTGCTGCGCACCATCCGCGACGCCCAGTCGGCCGGGCAGATCGACGGCCGGACGGCGCAAGCCCGGCTCGAGGCGGCGATGGCGGCGTTGCACCTGCACGGCGCCGCGCTGGACACCTACGTTCGTGAGGCCGCGCCCGCGCCCGCGCCCGCGGCGCCGAAGAACCCGAACCCGGCGCCCGCGGCTGCCGGCGACGACGCACAAGGAGCCAAGTGATGAGCGATTTCCCGTTCGAGGGCACCTTCACCGCCTTGGTCACGCCGATGCGTGACGACGCCGAGCGCAGCCTCGACCTCGAGGCGCTCGAGCGCTTGGTCGAGCAGCAGATCGCCGGCGGCATCGACGGCCTGGTGCCCTGCGGCACGACCGGAGAGGCCGCGACCCTCTCGCACGACGAATGGGCGACCGTGGTCAAAGAGACGATCCGCATCGCCCGTGGCCGCGTCCCCGTGATCGCCGGCACCGGCAGCAACAGCACGGCCAAGACGATCGCCACCACCCGCGCGGCGAAAGAGCTCGGCGTCGACGCCGCGCTGGTGGTGACGCCCTACTACAACAAGCCGTCGCAGGCCGGCCTGCGGGCGCATTACGAGGCCGTCCTCGACGCCGTCGCGATCCCGGTCGTGCTCTACAACGTGCCGGGCCGCACCGCCTGCAATATGACGGCCGAGACCACGGCCGCGCTGGCCTCGCACCCGAACGTCGCCGCAGTGAAAGAAGCCTCCGGCAACCTCGAGCAGGTCCAGGCGATCATCGAGCGGACCGAGGGACGCTTCGCCGTCCTCTCCGGCGACGACGCGCTGGCGGTCCCGATGTACGCGGTCGGTGGCCGTGGCGTGATCAGCGTGGTCAGCAACCCGGCCCCCGCTCGGACGGCTGCGCTCTACCGTGACTTCCGCGCCGGCAAGATCGACGCGGCAGCGCAGGGTCAGGTCGTGCTGCGCACGCTGATCGCCGCACTTTTCTGCGAGTCGAATCCGCAACCGGCCAAGGCCGCGATGCATCTACTCGGATTGATGCAGCCGACGGTGCGACTGCCGCTGCTGACGGCGAGCCCCCAGGCCCGCGAGCAGGTGCGCGGCGCGTTGCAAGATCTAGGAATGCTCGGCTGAACCGGACCGGGTGTCTTGACGCAAACTCGTCTGCGCTGCTACCACGACGCGGACCACCAGGGGCGGAAGGGCCGTGAACGAAGAAGCAGCACCCCAGGCAGCCCCAGAGGCGACCATTCGCGTCGTCGGCGTCGGCGTGTCCGACGTCGGTCTCGAGCGGAAGAACAACGAAGACGCCTTCCACGTCGACGAGGACTACGGCTTGTTCGTGGTCTGCGACGGCATGGGCGGCCACGCGAGCGGTGAGATCGCGAGTCGGATCGCGGTCGAGACGATGGTCGACTTCGTCACACGCACGGTGCACGAAGAGGGCTTCCGTTTCCCGTTCAGCCCGCCGGACGCCGCCACCCACGAGACGCGCGTGCTCGACTCGGCCGTTCGACTGGCGAACCGCACCGTCTTTGCCGAATCGCAGGAAGACGTCCGCCACAAGGGGATGGGCACGACGGTGGTCGCCGTGCTGGCCGGGACGCAAGACGTCGCCGTCGTCCACGTCGGCGATAGCCGCGTCTACCGCTACCGTGGCGCCGACCTGACGCAGGTCACCGAAGACCACAGCCTGCTGAACCACTACCGCCGCACGAGGCCGATGACCGACGAGGAGATTCGCACCTTCAAGGGCAAGAACGTGATCGTGCGGGCCGTCGGCCTGCGCGACGCGGTCCAACCGGAGGTGCAAACCGTCGACGTCGAGCCCGGCGACCTGCTGCTGCTCTGCACCGACGGCCTCAGCGATCTGGTCGACGACAACCGCATCGCCGCCGTCCTCGCTGAACAGGGCGAGGATCTGCAGGCCGCGGTCGATACGCTGGTCCAGCTCGCGCTCGACGCGGGCGGCAAGGACAACGTCACCGTCATGCTGCTGCGTGTCGAAGACGGGCCCGCGGCGCCGCACGTCGCGCGGCCGGTGGCCGATGAGCAGGACGACGAAGACACCAGCCCCGGTTTCGTCGCGGGCCTGGAGGACGGCGCCTGGGATCAGGAGACGATGCCCTCCTACGATCTGCCGCCGCTTCCCGATGGTGAGCGGCCAGCAGTCGTGGTCGCGCCGGAGTTGGTCGACGCGCCGACGCCGCGCGAACTGCCCGCGATCACGCCGGCGGACATCGCTCGCGCGACGGCAGGACGCCGGCCTGGCGTCGACAGCAAGGGCAAACCGATTCCACTCCCGCCGGGTGTGAGCCCCCCAGCTTCGGATACGCCGCCGGCCGGCCTGACCCAGGCGCCTGTTGCGCAGGGCGGAGACGACGCCGTGGTCGTGGGCACGGGCTTCGACCTGGACGCGGCGACACCACCTGCGATGCCGTCGGCGCGCTCGTCGTTCACCGATACCTCGCCGGACATTCGGCCCCCGATCCGCATCGACGCCGATGATTTCGACGAGTTGGGTGATACCGCGCCGCGGCCGGCGATCCCGCTGCAGGCCGTGAGCCCGAGCGCGGCGCTGCCGACGCTGGGTGAGACGCCACGGGTCGAGCAGGCCGACCTCGAGACGCCGGATGATGCACCGGTGGAGCGAGAGGCCGACGCGTGGGCCATGGTCACCGCACCAGACCACCCGAAGGACGCAGACGACTCTGGCGACGCAGGTCAGGCCGCCGCATACGACTTCGACACCGAGGTGATGGAAGCGATCCGGCCCGAGCTGGTCGCCGCCCACGCCGCAGCGAAGAGCGCGCCGGCCCCTGGCTTCGACCCCGGTGCCGAAAGCGACGAGGACGAGGTCGACGGCCCGCTCTTGGGCGCGCAGGACGACGACGAGGACGTCTGGGCCGGCGACGACGACGACGTGTGGGGGAGTGGGAGCGCCCACGCAGACACCGCGCCGATCGGTGCCGACCCCGAGCCGAAGGCCGCACTGGATCCCGCGCTGGCGAAGATGATGCAGCGCTCGTCGGTGCGTCGCTCGGTGATCCCGCGCGCCAATCGTCCCCCCGAGGCCGAACGCCCGTTCACGCCGAAGAAGAGCGAGGACGGCGGCGACGACGACCACGACCCGTCGCTCGGCGCGGCGATCGAGGGCGGCGGAGGGCGCAAGATCGACGTGACGGCGCCCTACGCAGCGGCCCGGTCGACGACCATCGAGGTCGACGAAGACGCTGGCCTCGATCCGATGGCCTGGGATGCGCCGACCGAGGCTGTGCCCGCGATCGGACTCGAGGACGACGACGACGACCAGCGCTAGCGCATCGTACGCGCGCGACGATCTCGGCTTTGGACAGCCCCCGAGGCGACGGTTAGACTGCCGCGGCCCGCGACGCGGGTACCGCCGCGGCGAACGGCCCTCCCTTCGCCTGCGGACAGCCTCGAGGGTGCAGTCCAATGTCCATGCTCGCGTCTCAGCTCTCCAAGCGCCTCTTCTCGGCGGCGCTGATCGTCCTGCTCGCGGCCTGTAGCGGCGAATCCGGATCCACCGCCGACGCCGACACCGGCGCCACGAACGACGTCGCGGCCGATACCGGCACGACCGATGCGGGGACCGACACGACCCAGATCGACACCGCCGTGGCAGATACCGCCGAGACCGAAGACGCCGGCTTCCAGCTCGAGTGCCCTGGCGGTCCGGGCTGCCCGTGCGCCGAGAACGCCGACTGCGACAACAATTTCTGCATCGAGACGCTGCAGGGCCGCACCTGCGCCATCGGCTGTGTGCAGACCTGCCCGGACGAGGCCGGCTTCGCCTGCACCGGCGTCGACTCGCCGGGTGGCGATATCGTCACGATTTGTGTGCCGCGCTACGGCTTCCTCTGCGATCCCTGCTTGAGTTCGACCGACTGTTCGATGCTCGGGCAGACCGGCAAGGAGTCCGGCTGCTTCCGGATGCCGCTGCAGGACGGCGCCGATGCCCCAGACGAAGGCGCGTTCTGCACGGTCAGCTGCAGCGCCGACGCCGACTGCCCCGCCGGCTACGGCTGCGAGAGCGCGACCTCGACCGAGGGTGAGAGCCGCAAGGTGTGTCGGCCGAAAGACGATGGCGGCGCGACCGTCGCCTGCAATTGCAGCGCGCGCGCGGCGACCAAGCAGCTCTCGACCAGCTGCGAGGCGAAGAGCGAGCTCGGCGTCTGCCCGGGCACCCGGAGCTGCAGCGAAGCCGGCAAGGTCTCGACCTGCGCCGCCGCGGCAGCGACCAAGGAGGCCTGCGACGGCGTCGACAACGACTGCAACGGCGTGACCGACGAGGGCCTCTGCGACGACGGCGATATCTGCACCGACGACAGCTGCGACGGCGACAAGGGTGCTTGCGTCAACACGCCGAATACGGCCCCTTGCGACGATACGAACGCATGCACCAGCGACGACGTCTGCGGCGACACCGGCTGCAAGGGCACGCCGGTGGGCGTCGGCCCCGGCAGCGCCTGCGACGACGCCAACCCCTGCACCGACGACAGCTGCACGCCGGCCGACGGCTGCCAGCACAAGCCGCACAACAAACCCTGCGACGACGGCAGCGCCTGCACCAACAACGACCTCTGCGACGGCAAGGGCGCCTGCGTCGGCCTTGCACTCGACGTCAGCGCCGTCTGCAACGACGACAACCCCTGCACCGCCGATGGCTGCGACAAGGCCACCGGATGCACGAACAAGGCGACCGCCGGCACCTGCGAGGACGGCAACCCCTGCACCAACGGCGATACCTGCCAGAGCGGGGTCTGCGCGCCGGGCAACAACGTCTGCGCTTGCCAGACCGACACCGACTGTAAGGCTTCGGAAGACGACAACCTCTGCAACGGCACGCTCTACTGCGACAAATCGGCGGCACCCTTCGTCTGCAAGGTCGACCCGAAGACCGTCGTCAGTTGCGATAGCAGCGGCGATGGGACGTGTTCACAAACCGTCTGCGAAGCGGCGACCGGCAAATGCGGCGCCAAGGCCGCGGTCGACGGCAAGCCGTGTGACGCCGACGGCTCGGTCTGCACCACCGGCGACGCCTGCAAAGCCGGAAGCTGCGCGCCGGGCACCAAGCTCGACTGCGACGATAGCAACCCGTGCACCGACGACGGCTGCGACCCGAAGAAGGGCTGCGATCCGGTCTTCAACATCGGACCGTGCAGTGACGACGACGCCTGCACCAAGGGCGATACCTGCGCCAGCGGCCAGTGCATCCCGGGCAAGAAGGTCGACTGCAACGACGACAACGAGTGTACGCTCGACTATTGCGACAAGAGCAAAGGCGATTGCGTCCACAACGGCGATCCCTACGAGAACGATCCGTGCGACGCCGACGGCTCGGTCTGCACCAAGGGCGACGCCTGCGTCGGTGGCACCTGCACCGCCGGCAAGGCCCTGCCCTGCAACGACGACAACGCCTGTACCAGCGATAGCTGCGACAAGGTCAGCGGCTGCAAATACCTCGACAATACCGAGCCCTGCGACGCCGACGGCAACGCCTGCACGGTCGGCGACGCCTGCAAGAACGGCAGCTGCGTCAAGGGCGGCGACAAGGACTGCAACGACGCCAACGTCTGCACCGTCGACGCCTGCGACAACAAGACCGGCAACTGCACCCACGTCGCCGAGCAACAGGACGGCACCCCCTGCGACGCCGATGGCACCGCCTGCACCGACGCCGACGCCTGCAAAGGCACGACCTGCGTTGCCGGCAAGAAGCTCGAATGTGACGACGGTTCGGTCTGCACCAACGATTCCTGCCATCCGAAGAGTGGCTGCGTGCACGAGAATATCGACGGCAGCAAATGCGATGACGGCGACGCCTGCACCAAGAGCGACCTCTGCGTCGCCGGCAAGTGCAAGGGACTGCAGCTCGACTGCGAGGACAACAACCCGTGCACGCAGGACGTCTGCGCGGCCGATGCCGGCTGCAAGCACCCGCCGGTGAGCGACGGCACCAGCTGTGGCACCTCGACCTATTGCGTCAGCGGCGCCTGCGTCACGCCGAGCTGTGGCGACGGCTACGCCGCTGGCGCCGAGCAATGCGACGACGGCAACAAGAACGCCTGCGACGGCTGCGAATCCTGCGCCCGCCGCGGCCAGCTCGCCTTCGACGGCAAGAGCAGCGCCGGCGTGGTGACCTCGACCCCGGGCCCGGACGGCAAGCTCGGCGCCTTGACCCTGCTGGGCGATTTGACCATCGAGTTCTGGGTCCGCGCCGACAAGCTGGGCGCTGCGCAGGTGCTGCTGGCGCGGGCTGATGCGAAGAGCGTCAACGTGCCCTACCTGATCGGCCTGACAGCCCAGGGCGTACCGTATTTCCAGGCCGCGAGCGGCGGCGGGACCGAGACGATCACGGCGAGTCAAGGTGGCAAAGCCGTCGCGCTGGTGCAGGGCAAGTGGGCGCACGTCGCCGTCTCGGTGGCGGGCAAGAGCGTGCGGCTCTTCGTCGACGGCAAGGCCAGCGGCCAGAGCACCCTGACCTACCCGCGGATCGACGCGCTGGGCGGCGGCCTGACCGTCGGCGCGAAGTGGAAGGGCGACACGACGAGCGCGTTCACCGGCCGGATCGACGCGCTCCACATCGCCGCTGCAGCGCTGCGCGGTGGTGATTTCGTCCCTGGTCGCGAGCCGCGCCTCGATCCGCTGACGCTGGGCTATTGGCGTATGGACGACGCCAGCGACGCCAAGGTCGCGGCGGACGCGGGCCTGCTCGGCCTCGACCTGGTGCTCGCCGGGGCGACCTTCACCGCCGACGATTGCTACGGCGCCGCCGCCGACGCGGGCGTTTGCGGTGACGGCAAGGTCGCGCCGCTGCTCGAGGCCTGCGACGACGGCGACACCAAGGCCTGCGACGGCTGCGAGGCCTGCCAACTCGAGCGCAACCTCGACCACACCGGCGTTGGCGTGCTGGCGACCGAGGGCTTCCCGAAGTGGGCCAGCGACAGCGTCTGCACCTCGTGCCGGATGACGATCGAGGCCTGGGTGCGCCCCGACAAGACCGACGGCGTCTACGAGATCGCCGGCACCTCGTGCGGCTTCGCCTCGCTCTTCTTGGCGCAAGCACCGGGCGGAGGCACCTACTTCGGCATCGTCCGCTTCCCGTTGCCGCCGGTCTTCGGCACGACGATCGTCAAGCCGGGCAAGTGGTACCACGTCGCCGGCGCGTTCGGCTGGGGCGCCAACGAGCCGATGCGGATCTGGGTCGACGGCCAACTCGAGGGCTCGGCGGTGACCCAGTCCGGCTCGAACATCCCCGGCTACGAGATCGACAAGGAAGTCCTCTTCCTCGGCGCCGGCACCGGCGGAACCAACGGCGGCTGCGTGTACAACAACGAGACGCCCACCTCGGGGACGCCCTTCCCCGGCCGGATCGACGAGATCCGCGTCTCGCACGGCCTTCGCTACGAGGACGCGTTCACCCCGCGCCGCCGGCTGCTCGCCGACGCGGACACCCGAGGCCTGTGGCGCTTCGATGGCCCAGGTGGCATCGCGGCCGACGATTCGGGCCGTGGCACCGTGGCGGTGAGCACCAAGTCGACCGCCGTCGCGGACGCTTGCTACGGCGACCTCGCCGGCGCGGCGAGCTGCGGTGACGGCCAGCAGGCGCGCTGGGAGTCCTGCGACAACGGCGTGGCCAACGGCGCCTGGCCGAAGAAGTGCTCGCCGACCTGCACCGCGACCTCCGAGCCGGACTGCACCTCGGTCGGCTGGCAGGCAGCGTCGGTGGGAGACGGCAAGAATGCGATGACGTACGACGCCTCCGGTTGGACCGTCGAAGGTTGGGTGCGGCTCGCGGATCTGCCGAGCAGCGGCTACGGCGTCATCGCGGGCGTCGAAGAGCCGGGCGCATCCGCGGGCTGTGCCTCGATGCCACAGGGGCAAGCGTGGCGTGTCGCAGTGGCCGCGGGCGGCGTGGACGCCTCCAAGGTCGGCGGCGCCACCGAGAAATCGAGCACCGCGACGCCGGTCTGGCAGAAGGGCGTCTGGCAGCACTTCGCGCTGCAATACCACAAGGGCGGGATCGGCAGCCTCTACGTCGACGGTCGGCTGGCGCGCTCGTTCAGCGCGGTCGGCGAGGCGTGGTCGACCAGCTGCGCGCTCAAGCTCGGCGACGCCTACGTCCAGGGCAAGCACCCGATCGGCGCCGAGTTGGCCAGCCTGCGCCTCTCCAAGGGCGCGCGCTACGGCGAGACCTTCCTGCCGGCAGACACGCTGAACCCGGACAAGCGGACCATCTGGCTCTTCGACTTCGCCGAGAAGAGCGGCTCCGTCGCGACGGATCTGGTCACCGGCTACAAGATCACCCTCGACAATCCGTCGTTCTCCAGCGGCAAGGGCCCGAGCTGCACGCCCTAGGCACGCGATCGAATCGTCGCCAAGGGCGATGTTTTGGGCGCGGCTCGCGGAGGGGGATGGTTCGCGAGAACCGCGCTTCTCGCGACCAGGGGGCGCCCAGCCCCCCAGACAACAGACGCTAGCCCCAAAAAGAAGAGCGGCCCCGGTCAACCGGGGCCGCCTTTCCGTGGAGCGAGAGTCAGGTCAAGAGAGGGGCCGAGTGGAATCCATGGTGCCGTCCAACGACGTCCCGGCCGACCACTTCCCATCGATGGTCGTCGGGCTGCGCACCAGGTTCACACTCGACTTCTGGGACGGAACACCGCCGAGGCGGCGCCGGTGTGTGAAGATGAGGTGATAGGGATTGAGAGAACTCATGGGAATGCTGCTTGCTCCTCCTGCATGAAGTAACAGCAAGACGTGTGCCATCATTCCGTCTCGCCTCCAACTTTTTCGCTTATACTGTATTATCCGAATGTTGAGTAGCAACTTCGGGCAGACGGGTCGAGCGTGACACTCGGTCCGCCCCCTGGGACGGGGCCATGACTGTCTCAACCTGCAACGAAACGAGACAGTCTCATCCGCTCTGAGCGCAGAACCGATCCAAAACGGCGCACCGAGCCGATGTCTCGAATTGCGACACACGTTCCGCGCGCCGTCGGCGTCGCGACGCTTCCATGCCCTGCTCTGCCTGTGCTACCAAGCGCTGCGCACTTCGCAGCGGAGGAAGGAACCATGGCAGACCTCTTCAATCCGACCGAGGAGCACCTCGCCCTTCGCGCGATGGTGCGGGAATTCGCCGAGCACGACGTGGAGCCGCAAGCCTGCCGGTCCGACCGGGAGGAGCGTTTCAACGTCGAACTCTTCCGCAAGCTGGGCGAGCTCGGCCTGCTCGGCATCACCGTGGACGAGCGTTTCGGCGGCTCTGGGATGGACGCGGTGGCGGCCGTCATCGCCCACGAGGAGCTCTCCGCGGTGGACCCGGGTCTGACCCTCTCCTATCTCGCGCACGCCATGCTCTTCGTGAACAACCTGGCGCAGAACGGCAACGACGAGCAGCGGGCCCGCCTGCTGCCGGCGGCGTGCAGCGGCGCGGCGATCGGCGGCATGTGCATGAGCGAGCCCGGCGCCGGCACCGACGTCCTCGGCATGGGCACCACGGCGCGCCGGGTCGACGGTGGCTACCGGATCACCGGCGCCAAGATGTGGATCACCAACGGCGCGATCAACGACACCGACCTCGGCGACGTCTTCCTCGTCTATGCCAAGACCGGGGACGACGGCGCCCGCGGGCTCTCGCTCTTCTTGGTCGAGAAGGGCATGGAGGGCTTCCGCCTGGGCCAGAAGATCAAGGACAAGCTCGGCATGCGCGCCTCGACGACGGCCGAGTTGGTCTTCGAAGAGGTCTTGGTCCCCGAGCGCAACCTGGTCGGCCAAGAGGGCTCGGCGGTGCGTTCGATGATGCGCAACCTCGAGCTCGAGCGGCTGACCCTCGCCGCGATGAGCCTCGGCATCGCGCGTCGCTGCATCGAGGTGATGAACCGCTACGCCAGCGAGCGGCACAGCTTCGGCAAGCCGCTGCGCGCGTTCGGTCAGATCCAGCGCCACATCGCCGAGAGCTACGCCGAGTGGATGGCCGGTCGCGCCTACGTCTACCAGGTCGCCGGCGCGCTGCGGCTCGACAGCTACGGCAACCGCATCGACAGCGACGGGGTCAAGCTCTACTGCAGCACGATGGCGAAGAACGTCGCCGATCGGGCGATCCAGGTCCTGGGCGGCTACGGCTACGTCGGCGAATACAACGTCGAGCGGCTGTGGCGTGACGCGAAGCTGCTCGAGATCGGCGGCGGCACCAACGAGGCGCATCAGAAGAATATGACGCGAGACCTCGCTGGCGTGCCGATCTTGCGCTGACGCGGGACTTCACCGTGCAGCCCCGACGCCGACGCGACGTGCGACCGCTGCTGGCGCTGCTGCCGCTGCTGTGGCTGCTCGCATCGCCAGTGTGGGCCGCTCCGGAACGCGAGGCGGGCTGGCGCTGCCGGCGGGACGGCGAGTGCAGCGGCACCCTGCTCTGCCTCGACGGTCGCTGCCAGCAACCGCAATGCACACGCGACGACGAATGCGCCGCGGGGCGGACCTGCCGCCGTGGCGCGTGCCGGATCCGTGAGTGCGATGTCGACACGGACTGCCACATCTCGCGGCGCTGCCGCGACGGCATCTGCGCGCTGCCGGATCCCACCGAGCGCCGGGAAGAGGACGGACGTGGCGCGGCCCCGGACGCCGACGCATTCGACGCCGGCCTCTCGATCGGACCGGCATTCCCCGGCGGATTGCTGGCAGAGGTCGACCTCGGTGTCGGCGCGGGGCGGGTGCTCTACGCTGGCCTCGGCACCACGACCGACGCGGGCGGGGTGGCGTGGCGCGGCGGGCTGCGGGTGCGGCGCGGTTGGCTGGGCCCGTTGCACCACGACGTCTTCTGCGGCGTGCAAGGCTACACCGGCGGCCGCGGCGAGGCCGGTTCGTGGGCCGCGATCGGGCTGGGCTCGGCGCGCCGCTTCTTCGCCGCCGCGGGCTCGATCTCGGCCGCGTGGTGGACGATCGGCACCGGCGCGTCGTGGATCCACGGCGTCGCTGGCGACCGCGTCCTGCGCCTGGAGTTGGGCGCCGCGATGCTGATCGAGGGCGCCTACCGCGACGCGACCAACGTCGCGCTGCTGCCGCTCTTCGGCGTGCGCTACGGCTTGCGCTTCTGAACGTCCGGGGTGGCGCGGGCGTCGATGGCGAGCTTGCCGAGTTTGTAGCCGCCGGCTTCGGGGAAGAACTGGTAGACCGCGATCGCCTCGCCAGGGCAATCGACCCGGACCTCGACCGCAGGCTGACCGCCGAGGCTCTCGTAGCTGCGGGCGCGGTAGGCGCGGCAGCGAAGGTCCGGGTGGCTGCGCCTCAGCATCTCGCCGACGACGGCGGCGCGATCGGCGGGGAGCTCGGCGAACGCGGCGCCGTGCAGGCGGAATAGGGTCGGGAGCAGGCGAGCGACCTCGGCGTGGACCGGCGCTGGTCCGAATTCGCGCACATAGGTCCAGAACGGGCCCTGCCGACGCTGCAGATCGGCGCAGATCGTCGCCTTGTCTTGCCGGCCGTGGTGCGAGAACGCCGGATCGCTCGACTCGACGTCGAGCCGTGCGCCGTCTGCCGCGATCCAATCGCAGACGGCGCGCGCGTCGCTGGCCGCGAGCGCAGCGTTCAGGCCGAGGACGGCGCGGGCGATCGCGGTGGCGTCCTGCGCCGTCGTCGGCCGGCGTCGGGCCTGCCGCGGGCGTCCACCGGCGGACGAATCCGCTTGCGGCAGGTAGACCCAGCTCGCCAGCGCGCCGTAGCCGAAGGCAGCGTCGGCGTTCTGCCGCGCGTCGACACGGATATACGGCGCGACCTCGGCGCGGCCCTCGCGCACCGCGACGACGAAGGCGGCGCGCACGGTGCTCTCGCCATCGGCGACCGTCGCCCGCTGCAGGCGAACGTCGGCGCCGAGCGCGATCCGCGGCCGAAGCTGCCAGCGCACCGTCAAATCGAGCGTACGCAGCGCGCCGCCATCGCTCCAGCGCCCCTCGACGCCGCCGACCACGGCGCCACCGAGCCGGCCGACGCGCAGGCCAGCGACGAGCTGCGGCCCGGCGACGACGACGGAGCCGTCCGCCAGCGGGCTCTGCACCAGGTAGGCGGTCGAGGCCAGCGCGTCGCTCATGCCGACGCCCAGCCGAAGCCACGGCAGCGGGGTCGCGCCGAGGCCGAGATCGATGGTGGTGATGCCGCCGAGCGCGTCGTCGGCGTCGACGAGGCGGCGGACGGCGACGCCGAGCTGCAGCACGTCGGCCAAACGCAGGCCCACACCGACGCTGAAACGCGAGAGCCCGGCGAAGCCTTGGTCGCTGCGCTGCGGCGGCATCCCGCTGGGGCTGCGGTCGAGCTGCAGGCCGAGGCCGACGCCGCGCGTGCCCCACGAGGCGCCGAGCGCCCAACCAGCGCCGCGGTCGCCGTCGAGGCTCGCTCCGGCCGCGCCGAAGGCTGCGCCGAGACGCAGGCCGGTGATGCCGGCGAGCGCCGCGGGATCATCGGAGACTTCGAGGCCGGGTCGGCCGTCGACGCTGATGGTGGCAGGCAGATCGGGGCGCCGCTCGATCCGGGTCATGCCGGTCGCAGCGGCGACGGCAGGCAGCGAGAGACAGACCAAGGCGACGGTCAGCGTGCGCGACGATGGGGACAACAAGCGCGGACTCCACGCGCCCCGAGGCTCGGACCGCGACACAGCGAGGATGACAGAGTTCTCCCGTGCTTGCGAGGGTCGAGCGGGGGCCCTATTCTCCGCGCCCCCGACGCTGGGGTGGGGGCGGAGCCACGATGTTCATCGAGCGCGCACGGACGCTGCGAACCTCTCACGCGACCTTGGACGCGATCGCCGTCGCGATCGCGTTCGCCTTGGCGTTCTTCGCCCGTGGCGTGCACGAGAAGCTGCCGTTGCTCTCGCGGATCCCATCGACGGATTGGAATCCGAGCGATGCGGCCGGCGTCGACTACGCCCTGCTGCTCGGCGTATCGGGTGTCGCCTGGATCGCCGGCCTGCGCACCAGCCGCGGCTACCTCGTGCCGCACCGCGGCAGCTTGCTGCGCCTGCTCGCGCTGCACCTGCGCGGCCTCGCCTGGGCGATCCTCGGCGCCTCGGCGGCGGTCTTCTCGGTCAAGCTCGCGACCGTGAGCCGCCTCTACTTCGGCTACTATTTCGGCATCGGCTTCTGCCTGCTGCTGAGCAAAGACCTCTTCATGCGCAGCTTCGTCCGGCGACTGCTGCGCAGCGACGCCTACGCGCGCCACGCCCTGGTCGTCGGCGGCGGCCGGCCGGCGTCGTGGTTCACCGCGGCGGTCGTCGGCGCGGAAGACTCGGGCTATCGCCCGGTCGGCGTGCTCTGGGCCGGAGAAGAGGCGGCTCCGGCCTCGATCGGCGGCGTGCCGGTGATCGGCGGGCTGGCCGACCTCGATCGGATCCTGGTCGAGCATCCCGTGGACGAGGTCTTCGTCGTCGGCGGGCCGCGCCGGATCGCCGAGCTCGCGCCCCTGGTGCAGACCCTGACCGAGCGGGGTCGCGTGGTCTCGGTCGTGACGACCAACCACAGCACCGGCGACGGCGTACGCGGCCGCGTCACGGAATTCGAAGGCATCCCGATGCTCAGCTACGGACCGATGCCGAAGGACGAGCTCGGCGCGGTCGCCAAGCGGCTGATGGACGTCTCGGTCGCCGCGCTCGCGGGGCTGCTGCTCCTGCCGGTGGCGGTGGCCGTCACGGTGGCGATCAAGCTGCTCGATCCGGGGCCGGTCCTCTTCGGCCAGCGCCGCCTGGGTCAGGGCGGCAAGACCTTCACGCTCTACAAATTCCGCTCGATGCGGGTCGACGCGGAAGAGGCGCTGCGTCGCGATCCGGCGCTCTACCAGCGCTATGTCGACAACGACTACAAGCTCCCCGAGGACGAGGACCCGCGCGTCTCGCCGCTCGGCCGCTTCCTGCGCAAGTCGAGCCTCGACGAGCTGCCGCAGCTCTACAACGTGCTCCGCGGTGAGCTCTCGATGGTCGGGCCGCGCCCGATCGTCCCCGACGAGCTGCAGCATTACGATCCCTACGCCGACCTGCTGCTCGCGGTGCGGCCCGGGGTCACGGGGCTCTGGCAGGTCAGCGGGCGCAGCGATATTCGCTACCCCGAGCGCGCCTTCCTCGACCTCGACTATATCGGCAACAACAACGTGCTCACCGACCTCGGCATCCTCTTCCGAACGGTGCCAGCGGTGTTGCTGCGCAAGGGGGCACATTGAATCAGGGCCACGTCCAGCTCGGCAGCCACCGCATCGCCTACCGCAGCGTGGGCGAAGGGGAGAGCGCCGTCCTGCTGATCATGGGCTTCGCGATGCCGGGTCGGGCGTGGCAATTCCAGGTGCCCGAGCTCTCCGGCAGCCACCGCGTGATCACCTACGACAACCGCGGCGTCGGCGAGAGCGATATCCCCGAAGGGCCCTATTCGATGGCGCAGATGGCGGATGACGCCGCCGGCCTGCTCGACCACCTCGGCGAGCGTGCGGTGCACGTCGTCGGCGTCTCGATGGGCGGCATGATCGCCCAGGAATTCGCCCTGCGGCACCGGGACCGGGTGCGCAGCATGACGCTGATCGCGACCCACGCTGGCGGGCTGCGGGCGATGCTGCCGACGCCGCGCGGACTCGGCTATTTCCTCGCGGCGCAGGTCGGCGGCCGAGAGCGCCGCGGCCGCGCCTTGGCGAAGCTGCTCTTCCCGCCCGATTTCCTCGCGACCTGCGACCGTAGCTGGCTGCATCGGACGCTGACCCACGACCTCGGCACGCCCCCGCCCGGCCGCGCGCGCCGGGCCCAGCTCGCCGCGATCTTCGGCCATCGAACCGCCGATCGCCTCTCGAGGCTGGCCGACCTCCCGGTGCTGCTGGTGCGTCCGGAGAAGGATTTGCTGATCGCGCCTTCGCAGGTCGATCGTCTGCATCGCCTGCTGCCGCACGCCGAGGTGCTGCATGTCGACGCCGGCCACGGCTTGATCCGGCAGATCCCGAGTCAGCTCAACGCTGCGCTGCTGCGCCACTTCGCGGCCGCCGAGGCGACTGCGGCGTGAGGCTCGTGCTGGCGGGCCTCGTCGCGTTCGGGGTGCTCGCTGCGGGCTGCGGTGCCAAGCCGATCACCGACGACGACCTCGGCGCGCGTGCCAGCGTCCTCGCCGGACCGGCCCACCACGCCCTGATCCTCGGCGAGCCGCAGCAGACCCGCGTATTGGAGATCGGCCGCTCCGGCGCGGTCCTGACGACTACAGTGCTGCCGCCGGAGTCGGCGGGCCACGTCGCGCTCACCGACGGGATGATCATCGACGAGCTCGCCGGCCGCGTCCGCGGGCGCAAGGCCGGCAGCGGGCAGAGCGCCTGGACCCATCCCGCATCAGGACGGGTGGTCGCGTCGCTGGTCACCGGGCCAGATGTCGTGGTGCTCGACGAGGCCGCCTCGCTCTGCGCCATCGAGGCCCGCAGCGGGCGGATCTACGATTGCGTCGCGTTGCCGGACAAGGCGCATCGGATCGTCGGTGCCGGGCGGCTCGGCGGCGCGACCTGGATCTGGTTGCGTCGCGCCGGCGCCGTCCTCGCCTACGCCTTGAAGCAACGCTGTGCGCGCGGCGGCTGCCCAGCGCGCGCCGCGGCTCCGGCATGGTCTGCTCCGCTCCCCGCCGACCGCCCCGCGCCGCTGCGCATCGGCGACGCCCTGCTGGTCCGCCCCGAGCCCGGCGTGCTCGAATTGCGCGACGGCCGTACCGGCGCGCTGCGCGTCACCGAGTTGCTGCCCCGGCTCGGCCGCGTCCTGCTCACCGACGGCGCCATGCTGCTCTCCGGCATCCGGGACGACGGTGTCCGCTTCGTCGCGGGCCTCGACGGCCGGGCCGACGCGCTGCGTTGGCTGACGGCGTGGCCGCGGCCGGCACCCGAGGCGCTGCTCGCCGGCCCCGGTGTGCTGCGGCTTCGGGGAGGGGGGCGTGAATGGCTGCTGCGGGCCCGCGACGGTGCGCTCCTGGGGGAGGTCCCTGCCCTCGAGAGCAGCGCGGCGAATGAAGAGTTCTGGCTCGGTGTCGCCGGTGACCGGGCTGCGCTGCGTACGCTTCGGGCGGGCGCGCTCACTCCACTGCCTCCCCCGCCAGCGCGGCCCGCTTGGCTCCGTCCCGGTGTCGCCCTGCACTACCTCGTCACCGGCCCTTCTGGCCCCCCGCGGCGGCTCTCGTGGACGGTCGACGCCCTGACCGACGACGCGGTGCGGCTGCGCTTCTTCGGTGAGCAGGACCCGGAGCGCGTCCAGATCTGGAACGCGGCCCTGCTCGGTGGCGCGCTGCAGCTCTGCACCCTGCCGGCGCCCGGGAGCCCGCCGGGCTTGGTCTGCCCGACGCTGCTGCTCGGCCGCGAGCCGATGGCGCAGCTGCGTGCAGGGCGCGCCGCGCGCGTCGGCTGGCCCGGCCGCGCACCGCTGGCGACCAGGCTGATCGGGCCGGGATTGCACGTTGCGGCCTTTCGCGTCGGTGACCAGAACGAGCCGCGGATGCTGCACCTCCCGGCGCTGCGCCTGCGTGCAGCGGGCCGGGAAGAGACGCTCGAGGTCGGTGCGTGGGGCGCGTGGGCGCTGCTGCTCTCGGCCACCGCCGGTCAGGAGCGCATCGTGCTGATCGGGGTCAGTGTTCCCGATGCGATCGGCCTGCCGGACCCAGCCGGCAGCGCTGCGGCGGCCCAGGCTAGCGGGTCAGCCAACGCGACTGGCGCACGGTGATCAGCGCCATCGGGTAGATCCACTGCAGGGTCAGCAGGGCGAAGACCGAGTAGGCCAGCGTGTAGACCGCGTCGAGGCTGCGCTCGCTGCGCAAGAAGAAGACCATGTGCAGCAGGGCGAAGGTCAGCGCGAAGGCGACCGAGCGGAGCAGCAGCACCGGGTGCATGAGGATCAGCAGCCAGCCGGCGAAGAGCAGGTACATGCGCAGCGGCAGCTGCAGGTAGGAGAACGCCGCGTCGATGACCGCGGGCACGTTGCGCCACGAGCGCAGCAGGTCCGGCAGGTGGCCCATGTAGAGGGTGCTCTCGCGCAGGTTGCTGCGGGCCCAGCGGAGGTACATCAGCGAGAGCCGCTTGTAGGTCGAGGGCACCGTCGTCCGCGCCACGGCGTTGGACTGGTAGACCGTCTTGTAGCCGGCCCAGAGCACACGGTTGGCCATGTGGTGGTCGTCGCCGTTGCTGCAGTTGGCGCCGAGGAACTTCACGTCGCGCCAGGCGTCCCAATGCGGCTTCACCACCGAGACGCGGTAGCAGGAGAAGGCGCCGGGGGTGACGAAGACGCTGCCCAGCTCACTCTGGTAGGCACGCGAGAAGTCGAAGCCGATGCGGTACCGGACCGCCAGCATCCGGGTCAGCAGGTTGCGACCGCGGTTGAGCACGTCGATGCGGCCGGCGACGGCGCCGACCTTCTCGTCGAGGACCATCGGCGTGACCAGGGCGCGCAGGGCGTCCTTCGGCAGCACGGTGTCGGAGTCGACGGTGACGACCAGCGAGGTCCGCACCTGCTGGAAGCCGGTGTAGAGCGCGTGGCGCTTGCCGGCGTTCTGCTCCTTCTCGATGACGTGGACCCGGTCGGGGGCGAGCACCGCGGCCGAACGCGCCCAGGAGGCGGTGTCGTCCTTGCTGCCGTCGTCGACGCAGTAGATCGAGAGCTTGTGCGCCGGGTAATCGCTCGCGAGCAACGAGCGGATGGTGTGGTAGACCGTCTCGCCTTCGTTGTACGCCGGAATGACGACCGTGATCTCGGGCAGCCGGGGGTCCTGCGCGGCGAGCGCCTCGGCCGGCTTGTAGCGGAGCCAGAGCGCGATGCGCCAGACCAGCGAGATCATCGCCAGACCCGCCAGCGCGATGGCCGGGCGGCCGATCCAGCGCCAGAGATCCTCGCCGACGAGCTCGCGCGCCATCGTGATCTTCGAGGGGCCGAGGTCCGCCGCGGTCAATCCGACCAGCGCGGCGACGGCGCCGAGGACGATCAGGACGCGCTCGATGCGGTTCGACGCATCGACCCGCATCTCCGGGTCACTTTCGCCGTCGACGAACGCGCGCGCGTCGACCAGCCATTGGCCCTGCCCAGCACCGCCGGTCGCGAGAATGCGCCGGCCGAGAAGTCGAAGACGTGCAACCATCCGAGGCCTCCAGAGTCCCCGAGCGGTGGGTCGACGAGCCTTTGTCCGGTCGTTGCCTGTGCACTGCCGCTCTTCACGCGACGGCCGCCCAGATGGCGAAGGGATTGGCTCGGCGTCGTTCCGCCCAGCTCGAACTCCACAACGACCGGGGCGCCCTCCAGCCGCGACGCGGCCCTGCTCTCCCCGGCGGCACCTTCGTGCCGACCCAACCCTAGCGACACCTGCGCGTCGCAGCAGGAATACGCGGCGACCATCGGGTCGATTCGAGGGCAGAGCGAGGTTTTACACTCCTTTACATTTTTCCGGGAATCGAATTCCGAATCACGTCGCATCTTCGCGAGTTCCTTGCATGCATCGCCGGCGCGGCTAGCCTGACCGACGTCGAACCCCGGCCGTCCTGGCCACCGGAGGAGCCCATGTTCACCCCCCATCGCACGCGTACCCGCTGGGCGCTCGCCACGTTGCTCACGGTGACGGCGCTGAGCGCCGGCTGCGTCTCCCGCCTGACCGGCAACGAGGGCAACCTCGTCTTCAGCTACGTCGCCGATGATTCGGTCGCCGACTTCAACAAGCCGATCGCGATCGGCGCGCGCTTGGACATCAACGTACGCGCGGCCGGGACCAACGAGCTCGTCAGCCTGGAGAGCGCGATCTCCGAAGATCCGACCGTCCTCGACGTGGTCGCCGCGGCCGGCAGCGATATGACCATCGAGGGCAAGGGCACCGGCAACACGCTGCTCGCGGTGAAGGCAAAGCTGCCGGACGGCTCGCAGGTCAGCGACTCGGTCAACCTCGGCGCGCGCAAGCCGGAGAAGCTGCGGCTCTGGCACCACTGCAGCAACGACGGCGCCGCGCCCTACCTGGTCGGCAACGAGGTCCTGGTCCCCTACGAGATGGAGATGAGCAACGGCCAGCCCGTGATCGGCTACGGCTACTGGCCGGTCGACCTCGCGCCGGCGACGGCGGCGACGATCAACCAGACCAACAAGGCGCAGCAGCACCTCTGGCTCGAGCTCAGCAGCACCGCCGGCAAGCTGACGCTGACCAGCCAGATCGACACCACCACGCTCGAGCTCGACCTGGTCGAGCCCTCGGCGATCGACGACGCGCTGATGGACGGCGGGGCGGCCGCGAAGACGGCGTTCGCCGGCACCAAGCACTACGTGCTGATTCGGCCGCAGACCGGCGGCAAGACCATCTGCCAGGCCAATACCGAGATCAAAGCGACCAGCACGACGCCGGATGCCTGCACCGTTCAGGCGCTGACGATCGAGCGCAAGGGCGACGGCATCGTCAACGCCTGGGGTTGGATCGAGATCGAGGGCAAGCAGGTCGCCAAGTGCACCTTCGACGTGACCTACCCCAAGGCTGCCGACGGCAAGGGCATAACCCGCAGCTTCGAGGTCGATATCGTCGACCTGCGCAAGCCCTGAGCGGCTAGTCGAATCCGTTGCGACGCGCGGCCTCGCCGTAGCGTTCGCCGAGCGTGGTGAGGGTGCGCGGCTTGGCCGGGTTGTCGGTATCGACGCCATAGAGGCCGAAGCGCATCGCCATGCCGTGGTTCCACTCGTAGTTGTCGAGCAGGCTCCAGTAGAAATAGCCCAGCACGCGGACTTCCGGGTCCTGCATCGCCGCGTGCAGCGCGATCAGGTGCGGCCGGACGTAGTCCTCCCACGCGGTCGCCTTGTCGCGCGAGGTCCCGTTCTCGGTGATGATCACCGGCAAGCCATAGGTCTTCGCCGCCCAGGTCACCATCTCGCCCATACCGGCGGGATCGTCGAGCCAGACGCCGGCGCCGAGGTCGGGGCTGCTGTCGAGGTAGGGGAAGAGCGCCGACGCACCGGGGATGGGCTTTTTCTGCGCGTAGATCCGGGTGTAGTAGTTGACCCCGATATAGTCCATCCGGCCCTTCATATCGTCGCGGGTCTCTTCGAAGACGCCGTCGAGGTCGCGGTCGAGCTTGCCGAGCACGGTCGCCTCGAGGAAGACGCGGTTGTAGACGTGGGCGAGGTGCTCGGCAGCGACGAGATCGTCGGGATTCTCGGGGTTCGAGGGGCGCATCGCGACCAGGTTCGGGACCAAGCCGACCATCGCCGCCTTGCCGTCTCCGTCGACGTCGTGGGTGTCTTCGGCGTGCACCGCGTCGTACATCTTGGCGTGCGCCTCCATCATCGTGAACGCGACCTCGACGCCCTTCTTCCACTCGAAGACGACGGCGGGCGGGTTGGTGCGGTCCGCGCTCGGCAGCAGGTAGCCGGAGAGCACGACCGCGAAGGGCTCGTTGATGGTCGCCCAGAGATCGACCTGATCGCCGTAGGTGCGGGCGCACCAGGCGCTGTACAGGGCGATCCGCGAGAGGATGCGGTCGTGGTCGACCCAGCCCTTGTCCTTGCACGTCTCCAGGTTCTTGTTGCAGGCCTTGCCGTCGTGCAGCCAGAGCGGGAGCGTGTAGTGGTTCAGTGTCACCAAGAGCTGCAGGCCGCGATCCCGCGCGGCCTCGAACATCGCGCGGTAGTGGTCACGGGCGGCCTTGTCGACGACGGCGTCGAGCGCCTCGACGGTGGTGGCGGCGTCGGCGGCGGCGTCCGGGAAGAGCCGACTCCACTCGAGCGAGAGGCGGATCGCGCCGCTGTGCAGCTCGTCCTTCGCCCGGGCGAAATCAGCGTCGTAGAGCTCCCACATGCCGGGGCCGACCGAGACCGGATCGCCAGAGAGGTGCAGCGTCTTGTCCTTGGCGAGGTCGGGGTCGGCGACGAATTGGTACCAATCCGAGGCGCGGTCTTCGCATTGTTCGGCGGCCATCGTCGGGCAGCCCATGTCGACCTGAAAGCCAGCGGTCGAGGTGCCCCAGAGGAAGCCCTTCGGGAAGGCGTAGGCCGGGGCCGGCTCGCTCTTGCCGGCATCGGCGTCGGCGTCGCTGCTGCAGCCGAACGCGCCGACCGTCGGCAGCAGGAGCAAGGCGGCGAGCATGGCCGGAGCAAGCGGGGCTGGATTCGAGCGCGGCTGGCGATGGTGCATCAGGTCTCCTCGGGTTGGTACGGCTCGGCGTCGTCCGGCACTTCGACGGCGTAGGTTGCGGGGGCGACGCCACCGTCGAAGCGATCGTCGCGGAAGGGATCTGCCGTATTGCTATAGCCGCGCCGCTCCCAGAAGCCACGTCGGTCGGTTCGCCGCAGCTCGATCCGACTCACCCATTTGACGCCCTTCCAGGCCCAGAGTTGCGGCGTCACCATGCGGATCGGCCCGCCGTGATCGATCGGCAGCGGGGCGCCGTCCCAATGCGTGACGAGCAGGACGTCGTCGCGCTCGACCTGTTCGCGCGGCAGGTTGGCGCTATAGCCGTCGGCGCCGCGCACCAACAAGAAGCGGGCGTCGTCCGCGGCGCCGGCCAGCTGCAGCACGTCGCGCACGCGCACGCCGGAGAACTGCAGATCCAGGCGCGACCAGCCGGTGACGCAGTGGAAGTCCTGCAACGACGCGTGCTGCGGCAGGGCGGCGATGGCGGCGAGGTCGAACTGCAGCGGTCGCCGGCAGAGGCCGTCGATCCGCACCGCGTGACCGGCGAGGTCGACCTCGGGGAGCACGCCGAGGTCGAGGCGGGGCCACTTCCGCACCGCTGTTTGCCCAGGAGGCAGCCGCGAGGCCGTGGGAGCGCCCTGCCCCGCCGCGACGCGTGACGGAGCTTCGGCTTGTTTCCGCGCGACGGCACGCGCACGTGCGGCGACTCGGGCGGGGTCGACCCCGCTCGGTAGGCCTCGGTTGACGTCGTCTGATGCCATCGCCACCCTCGCGGCCGCGCTGCGTCCTGCGCAGGCGGAGGTCCCATGCGCTCGCTGCTCAACCAACGCCCGACCATCGCCCAGCTCTGGGGGACCTGCAAGCAGTTGCCGGGCGGGCGCAAGCTCTTCTCCCGCACGCTCGGGCGGATGGCGCCGTACACCGGCACCATCGACTGCGACGTCGAAGAGCTGCGGACCGGCTACGCGGTCGTGGCGATGCGCGACCGCCGGGCCGTGCGCAACCACCTGCAGAGCGTCCACGCCATCGCCCTGATGAACCTCGGCGAAGTGGCCACCGGCCTCGCGGTGATGGTCGGCGTCGACGGGCGCGGCCGCGGCATCATCACCCACCTCTCGATGGACTACCTGAAGAAGGCGCGCGGCCGGATCACCGCGACCTGCGAGGCCGAGGTGCCCGATCGCGTCGGCACGCACGATTTCGAGGCGGAGGCGGTGCTCCGCGACGCCGGCGGCGCCATCGTCGCCCGCGCCCGTGCCGTCTGGAAGGTCGAGATCGAGCACTGAGCCGCGCACCGGATTCAGCCGCCGAAGTGCGCTTCCCACTCGGCCGGCTTGAAGCCGACCAAGACGCCACGCGCGTCGATCAGCAGCGGACGCTTGATCAACTTGCCGTCGGCGGCGAGGGCGTCGAGCTTGTCGTCCTCGCTCATCGAGGCCATCCGCGCGCCGAAGCCGCCCTGCCGGTACGATTGCCCGGAGGTATTGAAGAAGCGCTGGATCGGCAGGCCGCTGCGCCGCACCGCGGTGGCGAGCTCGTCGCGGGCCGGCGGCGTCTCGACGATGGGGCGAAGCTCCGCCTGCACGCCGCGCTCGGCGAGCCAGCGCAGGGCCTTCTTGCAGGTGCTGCAACCGGCGTAGTGGTAGACGGTGGTCATCGGATCTCCCTTCTATTCAGAGGTCGCCGCGCAGGTCGAGGTCGTCGAGCGCGGCTTCGAGCTTGGCGCGGTCGCGGCGGCTCAGCGGGTCGTCGGCGGCGGTCGCGGCGGCGGCACCATCGCTTGCAGGGTCGGTCGGCGCCGCGGCAGCCGACGCGTCTTCGGCTTGGTTCGATCTGCCCACTTTGTCCCGGCTGCGGCGCGCCAGGCGCGCCAGGAGCAGGCCCAGGCCGAGCGCGGCACCACCGATGGCCAGCGCCGGCACCAGCCAGCCGCGCTGCTTCTGGCGCTTGGGCAGCAGGTATTCGCGGGTGACCTGCTCGCGCTCCGCGTGGGTCGCGTTGTGCTCGGTCATGTAGAAGTCGATCAGGCCGTCGACCGAGATGCCGAGCGCCAAGAAGACCCGCGCCCGGCGCTTGTAGACGATCGCCGGTGTGCAGGTGAGCTGGCAGTTGCTGAAGTAGACGGTCGCCTTGCAGCCCTCGCAGACGCAGCGGACGTTCTCCAGGAAGTAGCGGTAGCGCTCGGCGTCGTAGCGCAGCATCCGCTCGTAGTCGGGGCTGCGCGGCAAGAGCTCACGCTCGACCGCCAGCGCGATGGCCTCTTTGCTGATCGGCGCGCCCGGGGCGAGCGGCTCGACCTTGGCCGCGACCTCGCGGACGTCCTTGCGGACCTGGTCGGCGTAGGCGCAGCTGCAGCCTGCGTCGGCGAGCGATCGCGTCGCGTCGATGCGCAGCTCGCCGGCCTCGAAGCAGGAGCAGGCGAGCGCGGCGTCGATCGCGCCGGCGATGGGGCCTGCGTCTCCCGGCGCGGCAAAGGCGCCGCTCGCCGCGAATGTGCAGGCGGCCAGCACCGCTGCGAGATGGTGGATTCCGATGTGCATCAATCGCCCGTCGTCCAATCCAGCAGCCGCCAGGAGTTGGCGCCGTGGTTGTGAACGTGAAAGAGGACCTCGCTGCCAGCAGGGATCGCGCGATCCGCGACCGACTTCGGCTTGTAGATCGCCTCCTGCGC
This sequence comes from Deltaproteobacteria bacterium, assembly GCA_020632665.1. Classification (GTDB taxonomy): domain Bacteria; phylum Myxococcota_A; class UBA9042; order UBA9042; family UBA9042; genus JACKFC01. Next base: position 167,658 of record JACKFC010000004.1, on the reverse strand, counting down.
CGGGATCTCGACCTCGAGCCGCCACCACGTCTTGCCGTCCACCCGCAGCTCGGCGACGCCCTGTGCTGGGGGATCGGCAAAGAGATAGAGGTGCCAGAAGAGCAGGCGCTGTGTCTCGCCGACGCGGATGGTGTCCAGCGTTTGGGTTCGAACGGTGACGAAGGAGCAGTTGTCGGTGTCGATCTCGAGCATCCCGCCTTCGGTCAGCACCGCCAGGGCGCTGCACGTCGGCGCGGCGGGCAAGCCAACGGCGTCGCCGCCGGCCGGCGCGTATTCGCTGGCGAAGGGATCTTCGGCGAAGGGGACGAGCTCCCAGTTGCCGTGATCGAGCAGCGGCATGCGGCCGGTCCGCGGTCCGTCGACCTCGGCGGAACACGCCGCGGCTCCGAGCAGGAGCGAGCACACGGCCAGCAGGATGGTGCGAAAGGCAGACACCGCGCCTTGATGCCGGCCGCCCGCCGTGGGGTCAAGCGGCTTGCTGCCGGCTGGACGGATCGGTAGCTTCCGCGGCCCATGTCGCTGCCGCCGCCCACTGCTTCCGCTCCTTCGCCGCCACGCCCCGCGCTGCGCCCGAACGTCGGCGGCGTGCGCCCCGCGATCCCGAGCCTTCGTCGGCGCCGCGCATTGCTCGCGGCGGTCGCCTTCTGCCTGCTCTGGCCCTTCCCCTACCAACCGCAGGTCAACAACCCGAACGAGAACGTTCGCCTCTACATGACGGCGGCGATCGTCGAAGACGGCACCTACGCCATCGATGGCCCCTGGCAGCGCTGGGGCTGGGTCAACGACGCGGCGCTGAAGGACGGCCACCACTACTCGGTGAAGGCGCCGCTGACGAGCCTGCTCGGCGTCCCCGGCTACGCCGCCTACCGCGCCTTGTGCGCCGCGAGCGGCCACGGCTTCGATCGGACCGGGGCCTTGTGGGTGGTGCGGCTGACGGCCTCGATCCTGCCCTTCCTCGCCTTTCTCTGGGCGTTGCTGCCCTGGCTCGGCCGACGCACGCAGAGCCCGGTGCTGCGCGACGCCACGTGGCTGAGCGTCGCGCTCGGCTCGTTGCTCTACGGCTATGCCCTGCTCTTCGTCTCGCACACGCTGGCGGCGGTGTGTGCGTTCGGCGCGCTGATGCTGCTCTCCTCGCAGGCCGGCGCGCCCGCGGTCGACCGTCGCCGCCTCTTCTTCGCCGGCATCCTCGCCGCGGGCGTCACCGCGGCCGAATATCCCGGGATCGTCGTCTCGATCCTGCTGACCGGCTTGGCCGCGTACAGCGTCCGACCCTGGCAGCGGCTGCTGCCCTTCGTCGCCGGCGCCGCCATCCCGACGCTCGCGGTGATGCACTTCCAATGGCGCGCCTTCGGCAGCCCGATCCGACCTGGGCACCTCTACCTGGAGAACGCGTCGTTCCGCGCCATCCACCACCAAGGCGTCTTCGGCGCCGACGCCTTCCACGCCGACGCGGCCTACGGCCTGCTCTTCGATCCCGGCTACGGCCTCTTTCCGCTGACGCCGATCTGGCTGCCGGCGCTGCTCGGCTTGGTCTGGCTGCTGCGACGCCGCCCCGCTGGCACGGCCATCGCGCGTACAGCCGCCCTGGTCGTGCTGCTGACCTGGCTCGAGACCGCGATGCTCTCGAATTGGCGCGGCGGCTGGACGATCGGCCCGCGCTATCTGGCGACGATCGCGCCCTTCGTCGCATTCGCTGCGCTCGACGCGATGGAACGCGGCTTCGCCCGCCTGCCGCGCTTCACCGAGGCGTTCGCCATCGGCGGGCTCGCCACCGCCCTGCTCGCGTCGGGGCTCCCCTCGGCCCTGTATCCGCATCTGCCCGAGGCGATCGTGCGGCCGCTGCCGCAGCTCTTCTGGCCGATGCTGGCGCAGGGCTACGCGACCCCGAACGCCGGCAGCCACCTCGACCTCGACGGGGTTGCCGGGCTGGTGCCGCTGGCGTTGGTCGCGCTCGGGCTGCTGATCGCCGTCATCGGCGTCGCGAGTTGGCCGCAGCTGCCGATGCCCACAGGGCGCAAGCTCCGCATGGCCGGGCCACTGTGGAGCCGTCGTGGCCTGGGCGGCGCAATGATCGCTGCGTTCTTGCTGGCGCCCTTGCTCGATGGCCAGCCTGGTGAGGCGGCCGCGGCGGATGCGCGGCGCTGGGTCCTCGGACATTTCCTGCCACGGCCGCAGCCCGCAGACGCGACGTCAGAGGCTCAGAAGCGCAGGCCGAGCAGGCCGCCGACGCCGAGCCGGAGCGCCACCCCGGCCTCGCCACCGCCGACGGCGCCGACGTTGCCGACCACGCCGGCCCGCCAGCGACCGATGCCCACCGCGGCCACGCCGTCGAGCGAGAGCCCGTAGCGCAGCGCCAGCGCGCCCGACTGCCAGCCGACCGCGGAGGGCACGGACGCGATGGCGGCGAATTGCAGCACCTCGCCACGCCAATGCGCAGTGATCGCCGGGTGCAGCCCGAGCGCGACGCCGGGCTGCAGCAGCGGCGCGACGACGCCAGCGGCGAGGACGGCCGTCACGCCCGCCGTGGCGTCGCCGGCCAGACGAAAGCGCGTGCCGACCGCGACGCCCAGCGCATCGGAGGGCAGGCCGAGCGAGGCCGCGACCACAAGGCTGGCGGCGCCCGGCAATCCGACCGCGACCGAGGCCGCGTCGGCGTCCATCTGCACGACGACGTCGTCGCTGGCGAGCAGCCCGAGCGCCGCGGGCGTCGAGGCCCGCGCCGGCGTCGGGGCGGCCAGCAGCGCACAGAGCGCGGCGAGGCCGATCGCTGCGTTCTCCAGCCAGGCCGACCGAAGGCGGTGCGGCGGGCGGCGCGGCGGGCGACGCGTCATCGGCGGAGCTCCACGCCCGGGAAGACGCCGGCGTCCAGGCGGGCCCAGCCCTGCGGATCACCGCCGAGTTGGGCGTCGAGGAAGGCGTCGAGCAGGCGGAGGGCGTCGCGCCGCGAGGCAGCCGTCGGCCGCGTGGCGGCCTGATCGCCGGCGCGTTCGTCGTCGCGCACGCCGTCGGTCCAATCATAGTGGTTCATGCCGCTGACCAGCCCCAGCCAGCGCGGCGTGCCGAAGCGCTCGAAGCCGGCGCTGACCTCGACCGGCGTCGAAGCGCCGTCACGCGCCCCGCTCAGGACCAAGACCGGGTCGCCGGCGCGGGCCTGCACATCGTCGGCGTCGGCCGGGAAGCTGGCGAGCAGGACCAGCGCGCCGAGGTCGGCGTCGTCGAGCCAGCGCTGCGTCGCCACGACGCCGCCGAGCGAATGGCCGAGGACGCCGACGCCATTGGTCAGTGAGACCGATCCGGCGAGCGTGGCGTCGCCCGTCGTGGCCAACTCGTCGAGCAGCGCGCGCGCGGCCACCGCCGGTTCGGCGTCGAGCAATGGCAGATCGAGCGGAAATTCAGGCAACACGACGACGTAGCCGCGGCTGACGAGGTGGGTCTGCAGCCACGCGTAGCGCTCGGCCGAGACCAAGCCACCAGGGACCAGAATTGCCGCCGGGAACGCACCAGGGACGCGGACCTGCTCGGCGTCGACCGGCCAGCAGAGGTGGAGCGTGGCGCCGTCGGAGAGGTGCGTATTGCGCCGCACCGCCGCGCAGCCGACGCCGTGCGGGCCGGCGTCGCCGTCGTTGCCGAGGCGGGTGGCGTCAGCGGCAAGGCGAATGACCTCGGGGGCGTCGGGCAGCGAGGTGCAGCCGCCGCCGAGAAGCAACGAAGCTGCGACCGCGAGCCCGCGCCAGCCGCGCTTCATGCGCCGGCACCGAGCTGCGGGACCCAGACCAGCGCCAGCTCCTGCACCGCGATGCTGCCCGGACGCGGGGTGACGTCGACCGCGACGGTGGCGTCGGCACGCGCCAGCGCGTCGCGGTGGATGGCGGCGATCTTGCTGCCGAGCCGGGCCTCGAAGGCGTCGATCTCGGCCCGCGCGGCGTCGATCTTCTGCTGCTCGGCGCGACTGCGCGCGGCGTCCTGCTCGGCACGGGCCAGCGCCTCGGCGCGACGCGCGAGCTCGGAGACGTTGGCCCGGCCGCGGACCAAATCACCGAGCATTCGCGCCTGCTCGTCCTCGACCCGGGCCTTCTCCAAGGTCGCGGCGGCGCGGGCGGCGCGCTCGTCGATGGCGTAGGCGGCGGCGGCGATGCGCTCGCGCTGCGAGCCGGCGTGGGCGGCGTATTTCTGCGCCAGCTCGGCGGCGGCAGCGTCGGCTTCGGCCTCGGCGCGGACGCGGGTCCGGCGGCGGAAGCTCTCCTCGCTCTCGCCGGGTCGCGACGCCATCGCGAAGCCTTCGTGGACGTAGACCTGCATCCCGCCGCGCTGCCTGGCGCGCTGGACCAGCCCCTGGCGGATGCCGGCCCACCACGCAGGAGAGGCGATCGGCGCCGGCGGGGCGTGCCAATGCGGCGCGTCCGGGGCGCGGCCGCCGAGGTCGCGCTCGTCGTAGTCGACCTCGAGCAGGCTGGTCGGGTCGAGCTCGTCGGCAGGCCGCGGCCACACCGCCTCCCACTCGACCCGCAGCGGCTCGGCGGCGCCGGGGACGTCGTAGAAGACCTCGATCCGCGCGGCGACGACGGCATGCAGCTGCGAGCCGCCGGCGACTGCTCCGACCAGGGTGGCCCACGGCGCAGCGGGATCGAGCACCGCGACACGGATACCAGGGGCGACGCTCGGCGCAGGGGCAGCAGCGTGGGCCTTCGCTGCGCGCGGCTCGGGCGGCAGCATGGTCACGGATTTGGTCGGGGTCGGCGCCGGCGCCGGCGGGGTCGGTGCGGCGTTGGGTGCCCGAGGGGCCGCCGACACCGGGGCCTGATGCGAGGTCGCGGTCGGCGTCGGCGTCGACTTCTGTTTGCCGGCGAGGCGCTCGACTTCGTCGCGGGTCAGCGGGCCGCGCAGGTAGGAGAGCGCGAAGCGACTGGTGAAGATGCGAGGTGTCGGGTAGCGGGCGCCGAGCAGCACGAATTGTCGCTTGCCCAGGCCTCCAATCAGGCGATCCAGGGTCGCGGTGTCGACCTCGCCCGAAGCCGAGCGGAGCGCCTCGACGATGCGGGCCTTGTCGCGCTCGGTCGAGAGCCTGCCGACCATCCACGCGCCGGCGTTGGACATCGCCTTGTAGTCGAGGTCGACCGGGTTCTGCGTCGCCAAGACCACGCCGACGCCGTGCGCGCGGGCCTGCTTGAGCAGGGTCAGGATCGGCCGCTTCGCCGGCGGCGCGCCGGTCGGCGGGCAGAAGCCGAAGACCTCGTCCATGTAGATCAGGGCGCGGAGGTCCGACGTTCCCGACTGCCGCCGCATCCAGCTCACGACCTTGGACAAGACCAGGGTGACGGCGAACATCCGCTGCTCGTCCGAGAGGTGCGGCAGGTAGACGACGGCGGCGCGGGCCTTGCCGTCCTTGCCGTAGAGCATCGCGTCGATATCGAGCGGCTCGCCCTGCAGCCACGGCTGGAACGAGGGCGAGGCGACCAGGCCGTTGAGCCGCATCGCCAACTTGTCGCGCTCCTTCTGCGGGAAGAAGCGGTCGAGCTCGAAGACGCCGATGCGGCGCAGCGGTGGCGCCGCGACCTGCCCGACCAACTCGCCGAGATCGAGGTTCTGCCCGGCACGCCAGGCCCGCTCGATCAGGTGCGCCAGCAGGATGTGCTCGCGGCTCGCCATGGGGTCGGCGTCGATGCCGGCGAGGACCAGGAGGCTGGAGACGAAGGCTTCGATCTCGGCCCGGTGGTCCTCGGCGTCGGCGTCGAAGTCGCCCGGTGGCGCGGCCAGCGAGCCGAGCACCGAGAGCGAGGTGCCGGACGTCGAGCCCGGCGTGTAGATCGTGACGTCGGCTGCCGTCTGCAGCGCGGCGACGTCGTCTTTGCCGAGGCCCCACGAGGCGAGGCCCTTGCTCCAGGTCGCCGCCGCCTCGGCGCCGAGCTCGGCGTCGGTGATGCCGCGACGACGCGCCTCGCCGGGGTCGACCCACGGCGTGAAGGCCTCGGGCTGCAGGCTCGGGAAGGTCAGCGCGAGGTTGCCCATATCGCCCTTGGGATCGAGCACCAGCACGGGCACACCGCTGCGCACCACCTCTTCGAGCAGGACGACGCCGAGGCCCGTCTTGCCGGAGCCCGTCATGCCGACGATCACGCCGTGCGTGGTCAGGGCGTCGCGGCCGAGCTCGACGACGACGCCGGAGCGCTGGCCATTGCCAGGCTCGATCTCCTCGCCGAGGCGGAGCTTCTCACGCATGCCTTCGCTCCCGTCGCCGCGCCGAGAAGCGCGGCCGCGCAGGCCTATTCGACCGGCGTCGCGTCCTGCAGCAGAACGTCGTAGCGGTAGCCTGCACCGATCTCGTGGTCGACCGCCAGCGTTCCTTCCAGGACCACGATCGCGCCGACCTCGACCGCCGTCTGCGTGGTGACGACCAAGGCGGCGCCAGCCTCACCGACGCTCTGATCGCGCAGGTGGAGCCAATCCTTGCCGAGGACGCGGCGGGTCACCTTCTCGACCCGACCGCGGACGCGGACGCGCTGCCCGGCGAGCGCCTTCGCCTGCGAACGGACCGTCGCGATCGCCTGCTCACCGGCAGCGGCGGTCGGCAGCGCCTTGGCCTCCCCCGCGGCAGCCCGCTCGGCGGCCGGCACGTTGGTCGAGACGCGGCCGAGCCACAGCACCGCGAAGGTGCGTTCCAACGCTGCAGAGTGGAATTGTTCCATCCGCAGCGCTTCGACGATCGCGACCTGCGCGCCAACCGCGGGCGCGTCGCCACCGACCGCCGCCCAGACTTCGCCGTCCGTCGTCTTCAGCCGCAGGTAGGTGTAGCGATCCGCGGGCAGCGCCTCGAGGACTTCGCCGACCGGGCCGTGTGCGACGACGTCCCCCGCGGCCCGGCGCGGCGCCGGCTGGCCGTGCACCGCGCCGCCTTCGACCGGCGGGTGGCCGGCAGGCATCGCCGAATCCATCGCGGCGGGGGCGGCGGCGGCAGCGCGCTCCGCGGCGGCGAGCGCTTTGGCAGCTTCGGCGCCGCTGCTTTCGGCCGCGGCGATGGCCGACGGCGTTGCCGCTGTGCCCGCGCTGCTCGCCAGGGTCGCCGAAGCCTCGTGCTGCCGCTGGCAACCGAGCGCGGAGAGGCAGAGCACCGACACGCCGAGCACGTAGCTCACCAAGCGAAGTACGTTTGCAACCATGGTGTCCTATCGGATCGTCGCGGGGAGCTTCCGCTTGACGAAGAGCTTGACCTCGGCCGCGCCGTTCTGGCCCAGGATCTGCTGCGCGAGGCCGTTCTCGATGTGCAGCTTGTATGGCAGCTTCATCTGGAATTGCAGCGGCTGGCCATCGACTTCGAGCCGGTTCAGCTCCCAGACCTCGAAGGGCTTGCCGCGCTCGAGCTTCGCCTCGACCCGCCAGCGGCCGAGGTCGACCGAGCCGTAGCCGGCAACCGGCATCGCGACGAAGGAGGGCGTACCGATGAAGCGCAAGAAGGTGGCGCGGACGTGCTCGGCGAATTTCACCGTCTGCCACGAGGTGACCTTGACCTGCTCGGCCAGCGGCGCGCCCATCGGCAGGAGGAACCAGCGCCGCGGTCCGTCGTGGTTGCGCAGCACGATGTGGACGATCGAGCCGGTGCTGCTGGCGTCGATCAACGCGACGTCGAGCTCGGCCTGCCCCGCGGTGCGCGCCGCCTGGGCGTCGCTCGATTTGCGGATCAGCGCCTGCCGCAGCGCCGGATCGCTGTCGTAATCGGGGGTGGCCGGAGCCTGCCCGGCGAGCAAGCGGAGCAGGTTCTTCGCGATCGCGTCCTCCGAGAGCAGCCCGAGCTCACTGCCGTAGCAGCGCACGAGCTCTTTGCCGGCTTCGTCGACCCGCACCAGGGTCGGCAACTTGGTCGGGTTGACGCCCGGGATCAGCCGGTGCGCCGGCCCGCGCCACTCGTCGACGTCGATGTAGATCATCCGCCCGGCCGCCAAGGCTCGCTGCACGACCGCGCTCTCGTGGACGAACTCTTTGATCGCCTTGCAGGGCGAGCACCAATCGGCGGTGAACATGACGACGACGGCGCGGCCCTGTGCCTTGGCCTCGCGCAGCTCGGCGGCGAAGTGCGTCGGCAAATCGCGACCGTCCGGCGTGCGGTGGATCCAGCGGGCGACGTCGTCGCTCGATCCGGGCGCTGCGGCGGCTTGCTCGCCGTCGACGGGCGCGGCGGGGGCTGGGGCGGCGGCGGGGGCTGGGGCGGCGGGGGCTGGGGCGGGGGCGGGGGCCGCGGCGGCTGCGGCGGGGGCAGCGGCGGCTGGGGCAGCAGGTTGAGCAGCGGGCTTGTCGTTGCAGCCGACCGCGAGTGCGAGCAAGAGCGTGAGGCCGAAGCCGCTCGGGCGAAGGGGGCGGATGGTGGACGGAGGCGTGATTCGATTCATGCCGGGGAGCTTACGGAGGGGGGCTGCGACTGTCGACCTGGGGCGCGCGCCGATGCTCGCGACGGCGACCGCATCCTGCTACGCTGCCGCGCCCGGAGGCCGTCCCCATGACAAAGCTCGCCCGCACCCGCTGCACGCTCGCCCTGACCTGCTTGTTCGTCGTCGGCTGGGCCTCGGCCTGTGGCGGAGACAAAGAGGTCCTCTGCCCGCCCGGCTACTACGCCGAGGGCGTCTACTGCTACCCGGAGAAGACCGGCGGCGGCGGTCAGGACACGGCGCAGGCCGACACCGGCGGCGGCCAGCCCGACACCGCGACGGCCGATACCGGCGTCACCGACGCGAGTGCGGATATCGGCGGTGCGGCCGACGCGCAGGCCGACGTCCCCGATACCGCGAATCCACCGGATACCGGCACGGTCGACGCCGGCAAGCCCGATGCCGGCAAGCCCGATACCGGCGGTGGCAGCAAGAACCCGATCGGCGCCAAATGTGCCGACGGACTCGATTGCCTGCCCGGCCTCGAATGCTTCTCCTGGCCCGGTGGCTATTGCACCGTCCCGGGCTGCAGCGTCGGCGGCGTGCCCTGCCCCGGCTCCTCGGTCTGCTGGGGCAGCGACGAGAAGAGCCAACTCTGCATCGCGGGCTGCGAGCTCAACAGCGAGTGCCGCACTGGCGATGGCTACGCCTGCAAGCGCCTGACCTCGACCTGGGGCGGCCTCGATGCGCAGCTCTGCCTGCCCGGCGGCAAGCAGGCTCCCGGCACGACCTGCAAGCTTCCGCTGGACTGCAGCGGCGAGTCGACCTGCATCACCGATATCGCCGGCGGATATTGCGCCCGCGTCGGCTGCGGCAAGGGCGACGCCTGCGAAGCCGGGACGGCCTGTGTGCTGCGCGAGGGCAAACCGCTCTGCCTGAAGACCTGCACGGCGGACTCGGAGTGCCAGGTCGGCGGCGGGCTGGTGCGCAAATGCGTCACCCGGACCGACCTCGGCAAGCAGACCGTGCAGGTCTGCCTCGACAGCGACAAGGCGGCACCGGTCGGCGCCGAATGCCTCGCCGACCTCGACTGCCAATCGGGCAAGTGCACGATCGTCGCCAAGGGCACGTGCCAGACCGGCGGCGCGCCCTGCCTGACCGACGCCCAATGTGGCGCCTCGGGTCCGTGCGATCTGGCGAAGGAAAAGGAGAAGGGCGTCTGCACCCAGCCGTGCGGCAAAGACCTCGGCTGCCCCACCGGCTCGGTCTGCGTCAGCGACGGCGACGCGCTCTCGGGCTCGTGTGCCGCGACCTGCCAGGGCCCAGGCGACGCCGATACCTGCAAGATCCCGGGGACCGAATGCGTCTACGGCACGCCGATCGCGCCGCCGGGTGGGGCCGCGACCGCCTCCTACGCCTGCGCGCCGCGACCGGCTGGCAGCGCCGGCGCCAACTGCACCAGCAGCGACGAGTGCAACTCCGGCGGCTATTGCTTCACCAACGCCGGCAAGACCGCGGGCTTCTGTCAGCTCCCATGCGGGATCGGCAAGCCGGCCTGCCCATTCGGCACGATCTGCGTCAATTCCGGCCTCGCCTTCTGCGAGCGCATCTGCAGCGTCGACTACGATTGCCCGGTGCAGATGGCCTGCGTCTCGGGCGCCGCGCCGCCGAACAAGACCTGCAGCAAACCGTAGCCTGCATCTGCGCGGCGATCAGGTGCGTGGGCGGGCCTGCCACAGCGGCTCGGGCTCGCCGGTCTTCATCGCCACCCAGCGCCCGAGGACGAAGAGCAGGTCCGAGAGGCGGTTGAGGTAGCGCAGCTCCGCACCCGGCAACGCCTCTTCCCGCGCCAACGCCAACGTCACCCGCTCGGCGCGGCGGCAGACCGTGCGCGAGAGGTGCAGCGCGGCGCCGACCGGCCCACCTCCGGGCAGAACGAACGATCGCAGCGGCGTGAGCTGGGCGTTGAGGCGATCGATCTGGCCTTCGAGCCAGGTGACCTCGACGTCGTCGATCACGGGTTGGCCCTCCCAGCGATCTTCGGTCGGCGTGGCCAGGCCGCTGCCGAGATCGAAGAGCTGATTCTGCAAGGTCGTCAGCAAAGCGATCACGTCTTCGCGCACCGCCTGCTCGACGATGGTGGCGTCGGCGCGTTCGCGCGCCATGCCGAGCGTGGCGTTGAGCTCGTCGACCGTGCCGTAGGACTCGATCCGGATGTGGTCCTTCTGGACCCGGCGGCCACCGACCAACGAGGTCGTGCCGTCGTCGCCACCGCGGGTGTAGATCCGCGTCAATCGTACCATCTCGCGCTCTCCTCGGGCGCCCGCAACCCGGCGCCCAGACGGCGAACCGACGCCTGCATGGCGGCCAGTTCGTCGCAGCCGGAGCCTGCCAGCGCCGGCGTCCGTCGACAATTCGCGTCGGCGGACTTGCCACGCGCTTCGGTCCGATCAAAATGGCGGCCGTGGTGGACCCGAGGGGGGGCCCCGCGCCAGATCGCTAGACGGACGCCCGAGGCAATGGGCGAACGACCAGGAGCTCGCCCATGGAACTCGTCACGAACCTCGCCCCGCCGCCGCCATTGCCTCGTAGCGCGCCCGCGTACGAGAGCTTCGACGTCGACTTGCCGCTGCGTGCCGGCTGGGACGATGAATGGGACGATGACCTCCCCGATATCGACGGCGAGGAAGAGGACGAGGACGAGGTCGAAGAGTTGAACTTCGATGACGAGCCCGTGCGCAAGCGCAAGCGTCGTCGCGTCGAGGAAGAGGACGAAGAGGAAGAAGAAGAGGAAGAGGAAGAGGAAGAGGAAGACGACGACGACGACGACGACGACGACGAGGTCGACGACGAAGAGGAAGAGGACGAAGAGGAAGAGGACGACGACGAGGCCCGCCTGATTCGGATGTTCACCGGCGACGACGAGGAAGACGAGGACGATGACGACGACGGCGGCGACGACATCGAGGAAGTCGACTTCGACGACGATTGGTAGGTTGCATCGGTGCGATGTGCGCGCCGCGCCGTGGGGATGTTCGCCCCCGGCGCGGCGTGCTAGTTTTTGCCCTTCCGACAACGACCTGGACCTCGCGCCAGGGAGGCAACGAAGATGACTCGTACACCTCTGCGTTCGCTCGCCGCCGTGCTTGCGCTGCTCCTGCTGCTGCCAGCGTGTGCCCAAGATCTCGGCCTGATCGACCGTGTTCAGCCTGGAGCGCTGGACAAGCGCGTCTTCGAGGGCGAGTTCTTCCTCAGCCGGACGGTCGTCGATGTGCCCTACCATGTCGGCTATACCTTCGTCGGTGAGACCGAAGAGCTCGAGCGCGTCCGATTCGTGGTCCGCGAAGACCAACTCGTCGCCTACCGCTCCTACGACTTCATCGCCGGCACCGACTTGGCCCACGCCGACCGCAGCAACCCGGGCAAGACCGTGCAGGGGACGCCGGTCGCCGTCTGGCCGATCGTCAAGCATTTCGACGTGCAGCGGACCTACAACGAGGCCACCGGCGAGCAGAGCAACGTCCTGGTCGAGAACGACAGCGACCGGCCGTGGTACGAGCGCCGCTATATCCGCGTGAATTGGGCGCAGAACGCCACGAGTTCGTTCATGTTCACGGTCGACGGCATCGACGCGGCCTCGGCCGACTCGATCGTCACCGACCCCAGCGATCCCGACGCCTTCACCGTGGCGTGGCGGGACGCGAGCGGGCCCGCCGGCTGGAGCGAGACCCGCGACCCGCAGCTGCAACGCGACCGCAAGAGCGCGGACTATATCGACTTCGTCACCAAGGTCGTGGCCAATCCGGTGGCGTGGGATTTCTGGGACCCCTATTGGGGGCCGGAGCGGTACCCGGCGTGTTGGTTCTTCCTCAACGAGGACTGCAAGGCCGCTGAGATCGAGGTCCGCACCGCGCTGCTCCGCGTCGACCCGGTCGAGGACACCGACTATGCCCCGCTCGCCTACCCGGACAACGCCATCGCGCGCGACGCCGACGGCAAGGCGATCCGTGTCTGGGAGAAGAGCGATCTGGTCGAGGAGAACGGGGTCGAGGTCGCCAAGCACGTCGGCCTTCACCGCGACCCGGACGGCTACCTCGTGCGCCTGCCCTGGTTCGACAAATTCGGCTACTTCCGCACCGAGCGCTACGGCTACGACGACAAGAATGGCGAGGTCGACAGCGCGCGGCAGCAGATGATCAACCGCTTCAACATCTGGCAGCGCCACCATGGTGACGACGGCAAGCTGCTCCCCTACGCGCAGCGCACGCCCAAACCGATCGTCTACTACCTGACGCCGGGCTTCCCGAGCGTGCTGCGTGCGGCGGCGCAGGCGGTGGCCGACGGCTGGGACGACGCCCTGCGCAAGACCGTCGCGGCGCGGCAAGGCAAGGCGCCCGCCGACGTGCCGCGGATGTTCGAGCTCCGCGACAATACGCAGCTCCTCGACTCCGACGGCAGCGTGGTCGATCGCGGCCAGCGCGTCGGCGACCTCCGCTACTCGCTGATCTCCTTGGTCGACGAACCGACCCGCGCCGGCCTGCTCGGCTATGGTCCGTCGTGGGCCGATCCGGTGACCGGTCGCGTCGTCGCCGCCGGCGCGCATATGTACGGCGGGCCGCTGCGCCGCTTCGCCACCAGCGGCCGCGACTTGATCCGCTTGGTCCGCGGCGAGCTCGATCCCGAGGAATACGGCCTCGGCCGGGCGACGGCGGACGAGGTCATCGCGAGCCTGAAGGGTCAGACCCATATCGCCGCGCAGGCCGCGGCCGGCGCCGCGCGTGGCCCCGGTGCCGGTGGAGGCAGCGCAGGCAAGCGCGCCTCCGGTGGCGACAAGGCCAAGGCCGCCGGTCGTGGAGCGGGCGCTGCGGGCGCCGCCGGTCGAGGTCCGCGCCAGGGTGGGGGCAAGGCGTGGTTCCCGACCGAGCAGAACGCCGATGCCCGCCGGGCAGCCGCCAAAGCCTTCGCCGCGCGCTTCAGCGACAAGGCCTTCAAGCAGGCGCGGCGTACCCAGCTCGAGAAGAGCGGCAAGGGCAAGGGCAATTGGGCCGCGGCCCGGCTCGGGCTCGGCAAGGACCACCCGATCGAGGCCTTCCTCGCCACCCGCGACGCGATCCTGGGCTGGGGAACGCCCGACCTACAGGCCAAAATCGCCGCGCTCCCGCCGGGCGCGCCGCTGCCGCCGCTGAGCGCCGAGGACGCCGGACGCGTCTCGCCGCGTCGTTGGGCCGGCCTCTCCAACCGCTGGGCGTCGATGGACCGCGAGCGCCTGCTGCGTCGGCACAATATGCTCCACGCGGCGTTTGTCGACGACGCCGTCCTCGGCATCGCGAAGGAGCTCGAGGGCGACGATCCGGAGGTGGCGTGGAGCAAGATCTACGCCGCGGTCTTCCGCTCGACTGCCGAGCACGAGGTCGGCCACACGCTCGGCCTGCGGCACAACTTCGAGGCCAGCACCGACGCGATGAACTGGCACGGCCGCTATTGGGAGCTGCGCGGCGAGACCGGCAAGCCGCTCGACACGCCGACCGCTGCCCAACTCGAAGCCGGCATGGACGATCACCGCTACTCCAGCATCATGGAGTACGCCGGTCGCTTCCACGCCGACATGAAGGGCCTGGGTCGCTACGATTACGCCGCGATCGCGTTCGGCTACGGCGAGTTGGTCGAGGTCTGGGGCGACAAGGCCAAGGCCGGACTGCTGGCCCACGGGATGACCCGCGCGCTGTGGGAAGAGGCGCGCTACCTCGCCGTCGGCGACCCCAGCCTCGCCGATCCGGAGGCCGTGATCGGCCACGCCACGCGCGGCTTCGTCCACTACTCGCAGATCCCGAAGATGGTCGGCGGTGTCGAAAACCTCGACGACCGCAAGTTGGTCCCGGTCGAGGACGTCATCGCCGAGATGACCGCGGTCGGCGGCACCGACGAAGCGCCACGCGCGCGCACCCATTGGCCGGTGCCGTATCGCTTCTGCTCGGATGAATACGAGATGGGCACCAGCACCTGCCACGTCTACGACGACGGCGCCGACCCGTGGGAGATCGTCCGCTCCGGCATCCAGCGCTGGAGCGACCACTACGTCCTCGACGCCTTCCGCCGCGACAAGGTGGACTTCTTCGTCGACGACTACGCCGGACGCGCCTGGTTCCGCTACATGCATCCGGTCGCCACGCAATACCAACACTGGCTCTTCGACTCCTACGATCCCGACGACTTCTGGAATCCGGGCGCGCTCTGGTACTGGCTCTCCGATTGGCGCGCGGCGGACGCGGGCATCACCTCGGAGAATTGGGACGAGGACGAGATGGGCGGCCTCACCGCGATCGAGGCCGTGCGCCGTGGCATCGCCTGGCTGACCAGCGTGGTGGGCAACCCCGAGCCGGGCTATTACTGCCTGAACACGACGAAGAACCACTACGAGTGGGTCGGCGCGGCGACGGACGTCGACGTCTGCGAGACGCCCCAGGGCTGCGGCACCGGCGACGGCACCTGCGCCGATCTGGTCATCCCCTTCGGCGTCGGCCGCTACCAATGGACCGAATACGACTCCGACACCGGCTATACCTTCTACGAGCGTCTGCGCCATGCCGGCGCCTTCTACGACAAGGTCACCGCGCTCGAAGTCCTCGCCGACCCGACGACCTTCTTCATCGGCGTCGACGCCGCGCAGCCGCTCAACAACTACGTCCTCGGCACCTTCCTCGCCTTCCCGAAGGAGATCACGCAGATCTTCGGCGGTGTGGCGGCCGGTCGGAGCGACGTGGTCGGCTGGAAGCTGGCCCCCGACGGCACCGTGATGCGCCCGGATCCGTTCCGGGACCCCGCGCTCACCGCGAGCTGGCCGGCGATCGAGATGCCCGGCATGTACACCCTGCGGCCCTACGCGATGTATTACGGCCTGGCTTGGCTCAACGCGAATTGGGACCAGTCGTTCCACGATACGCTGCAGATCTGGAAGGTCGGCGGCAGCGAGACCCTGGCGCTGCCGGAGTCGGCCACCGTCGCGACGCTGGTCAACCCCCTCAGCAACCACGTCTACCAGGCCGGGAAATCGCCGCGTGAGGGCTGGTTCTCGGCTGGCTACGAGATGGTCCTGGCCGGCAAGAAGGCCGCCGACGCCTACGCCGCCAACCCGAGCGACGTCTACGCCCGCTGGGATCTGGAGGACGCGACGACCTTCCTCGATCTCTCCCGCGGCATCTTCGACGTCTTCGGGCTCGCCTGGTTCTGATCGCGATGGCGGAACACGAAGCGACGGCGCCCGGCACGATCCGCGTGCTCGCGGCGGTCGTGCGACGCGGACCAGCGCTGCTCTTGGCACAGCGACCTGCGGAGAAGCGGCACGGCGGCCTGTGGGAATTTCCCGGCGGCAAGGTCGAACCCGGCGAGAGCGACGCGGTGGCCATCGCGCGTGAGCTCGACGAGGAGCTGGGCGTCGCGGTGCGGCGCGTCGGGGCGACGCTGGGCCGACATCGCGACCCCGGCAGCCCCTACGAGATCTTCTTCGTCGAGGTGGAGATCACCGGCGAACCGCAGGCGCTCGAACACGCGGCGATCGGCTTCTTCACCCCGAACGAGGCCCGGGCCCTGCCGCTCGCCCCCTCCGACGCACGCTTCCTCGCGAGTGTGCAGCAAATCCCGTAGGCTCCAATCGTCGGGCGACGCTTCCGCCCGGACGGAGTCACGCCATGCGCCGCACCGCCCGTTCCTCCTTCTTTCGCTGCGCGCTCGCCTGCGCGCTGCTGGCCTCGATCGTCGCGCTGCAGGCCACCGCCGCCCCGACGACCGTCCTCTTCGAGGGCGTGCTGCGGACACCCGGCGGCGGGCCGGTCAGCGACGGCGACTACAAGCTCACGTTCGCACTCTACGCCACGCAGAACGACGCCAATCCGCTGTGGAGCGAGACGATCGGCGCGGTCGCGGTGAAGGGCGGCGTCTTCGTGCACGGTCTCGGCACCGCCACGGCGATCCCCGACGCCGCCCTCGCCAATGCGACGCTGCTCGGGGTGCAGGTCGACGCCGAGCCGGAGCTGCCACGGGTGCCGCTGCACGCGGTCGGCTATGCCCGCAGGGCCGGCATCGCCGAGGGGCTGGCCTGCACCGGCTGCGTCTCGGTGGCGGCGCTGGCGTTCGACGGCGACATCGATCTCGGCGGCCAGAGCCTCAAGGCGAAGAACGCGCTCTTCTCCGGTGACCTGACGGCCAAGACGGTGACGGCGCAGAGCTTCCTCGGCGACGGCAGCAAGCTCACCGGGATCGCGACCGTCTCGGGTAGCTGCAAGAGCGGTGAGGCCGTGGTCGGCGTCGGCGCGGACAACAAGGTCGTCTGCGCGCCGGTCGCCGGCGGCGGTGAGTTGAGCGCGCTGACCGGCGGCTTGTTGAGCAACCGCGTCACCACGACGGTGAGCGCCAGCGGGCTGCCGCTCGCGATCCCGGACAGCACGGGCGCCGAGGCCGTCGCGATGCTGGACGTCACCGAAGCCGGCAAGGCGGACAAGCTCTCGGTCTCGCTGAAGATCAGCAACTCCGACCTGGCGAAGGTCCGCGTCGTGCTGCTGCCCCCGGACGACAAAGCCATCGGCATCACCCTCTGCGACCCGTGCGGCGGCACCGACGAGAAGTCCCTCGACCTGACCTGGCCACCCGCGAAGGAGAAGAGCGGCTCGCTCGCCGGCTACCTCGGCAAGTCGGTCAAGGGCATCTGGACGCTGAAGGTCCTGGACTCGGGCTTCTGCATCCCGCAGGCCCCCGGCAACGCGGCGATCTGCGACGTCGGCAAGGGCATCGACGGCGCGCTGCTGGCCGCGTCGATCCAGGTCGAGGTGCTCTCGTCCGGCACCGTCAGCGTGCCGGGGACGTTGATCGCGACGTCCGGCCTGCAGCTGCCGACCTGGCCGTCGGTCGCCCCCGCCTGCGGACCGGCGCAACAAGGCAGCACCTACCTCCAGACGACCAAGGGTCGGCTCGTGGTCTGTGATGGTGCGGATTGGCGCACGTTGCCCTTCGAGAAGGCCTGCGGCAACGAGATCGTCAGCGGCGACGAGGAATGCGACGACGGCAACAACGTCGACACCGACGCATGCACCAACGCCTGCACCAAGGCCGTCTGCGGCGACAAAATCGTCCAGACCGGGGTCGAGGAATGCGACGACGGCAATACCAAGAGCGACGACGGCTGCAGCTCGACCTGCAAATCCGAGGTCGCACCGGTCGGTTGCGCCGACGGCACCGAGGACTTCAAGTGGAATGGCGAGATGGTCGCGTGCGACGGCAACTTCCTGCGCAGCAACTTCGAGACGGCGTGCGCGAACGGCTGGCACCCCGCAAACGCCAACGAGTACGCAACCTACGGCGGAAAGTCGAAGGCTCCGAACAAGATCTACTGGGTCGATACGGCCTGGGACTCCCAGGGCAAGGACACCAGCCTGAAGAATTGGGCCGGCTTCTACGACAGCAGCAACGGTGCCGGCTGGAACAACCTCTCGCAGAATTCGGATTGCACGTGGATCGCCTCGCCGAGCGAGGCCTGCTACCTGAGCTTCAGCAACCACGACTACGGCCAGCTCAAGGGCTGCCATTGCCGCGGCGGCAACCCGAACAGCACCGGTCACGGCGTGGTCTGCGTGCAGAACGGCAAGGCCCTGCCCCGGCTGTAGGGCTGCGGTCTGTCACAACCTGTCTGTGCATCGGTGCAGCCTCGTGTCTGCGGGCACCCCCTTTCTGGGCCTCGCTTTTTTGCTACCTTCCCGCGCCCCCGCCGACGGGGGAGACGGTTGGAGTTTGCCGTGTTCGGCCGCATGAACGATTCGAACGAACCGAGCGATGCGAGCTTGCCGCGGCGGTGGATGCTGCCGGTCGTCCGGCTCGCAGTGCTCGTGTTGCTCGCCGTCGTCGGCTGTAGCGCAGAGCCGGAGAAGCCTACGGGGGCAGACGCTGCGGTCGACGCGCAAAGCAGCGCCGACGCCGCCCTCGGCGGAGAAGACGCCGACGCGGGCGTCGCGGACGCGGGGCCGGTCGGCGCGCACCTGGCGGCGGTGGTGCCGGAGACGGGGCCGACGGCGGGACTGACCGAAGTCGTGCTGCAGGGCGCCGGGCTCTCGACGGCGACCGCGGTCTGGTTCGGCGACTCCAAGGCGCTGGACCTGCAACTGCTCGACGACGGCTCGCTCCGTTGCCGCACGCCGCCGCATCCGACCGGTCCGGTGGAGGTGACCGTGCTCCGCATGGAGGACGGAATTCCCCTGCCCGAGCTCTCGTTGCCCTTCGGCTTCCGCTACGTGCCGACGATGACGGTGACCCGCGTGCTTCCCGAGACGGGCCCGACCACCGGCGGCACCTTGGTGACGGTCGAGGGCTCGGGCTTCGTGCCGGGCACGCACTTCGTCTTCGGCGATCGGGTCGCGATCACGCCGCAGATCGTCGACGAATTCAGCGCGACGCTGATCTTGCCGCCGCACGCAGCCGGCAAGGTGGCCGTCACCGCGAGCAATACCGAGGGCCAATTCGTGCTCGAGGACGCGTTCACCTATGGCGAAGGGCCGCAGCCGCCGATGGTCGAGGGCGTCTCGCTGGCGTGGATCGACCCGGTCCGCCTCGATCCGGCCGGCGGCACCGGCTTCGAGCTGCGCTACGCGGCGCCGACGGCGCTCGGCAAGCTCCTCGGCGTCCGCATCGGCCCACTCGCCGCGGCGCAGCTCGGCCCGGGACAATCGGGCCCGCAGAGCGCGACCGGCGTCGCGCCCGCCGGCAGCCCTGGCCCTGCGGAGGTCGTGCTGATCTTCGCCGACGGCGAGGCCCACTTCCCCGACGCCGTCAGCTTCGCCAGCGACAAGCCCCGCCTGGTCGCGGTCCTGCCGGGTCGCGGCGGACAGGCGGGCGGCACCTTGGTCGATCTCGTCGGCGACGGGATGGATCTGCTGAGCTACGCGCGCTTCGGCGAGAAGCCGGGGATCGGCAACGAGGTAGCACACGCCGGCTTGGTGCGCGTCCGTACGCCGCCGGCCGAGGGCGTCGGTGTGGTGCCCGTCATCGCCTACTTCAAGGGCGCGGGGCAGAGCCTGCTCAAGCGCGGCTTCGTCTACTACGATCCGGCGCAGGAGGCCTTCGGCACCTGGGGCAGCCCAATCGACCGCGCGATCAACATCACCGTGATGCGCGCAGATTGGCCCGGCGGCATCGTCGCCGACGCGCTGGTGGTGATCGGCGACGGCAGCGACGCGTCGCTGCGCGGCCACACCGACCAGCGCGGCCAAGTGGTGATCTCGGCGCTCGGCCTGCATGGCCCGTTGGACGTCTCGGCGAGCAAGCCAGGCTACGGAGCGGCGACCATCGCCGGCACGGACGCCGAGAACGCGACGCTGCTGATCCGCAAATACCCCGAGCAGGGTGGCGGCGAGCCCTTCGTCTGGCCGAAGAAATTCTACGGCAACGGCACGATCGAGGGCCGGGTGATGAACCACGGCAAATACGCCGGGCTGCCGCGAGGTCGCTGTGCCGCAGATGCGCCGGCGGGCAGCGCGTGCTCCCCCTGCGGTGGCGGGGTGGGCTGCGACGCCGGCCTGGACTGCGTCGCGGCGGACGCCGAGATCTGGCCGCCGGCACCGGCCACGGCGACGGCCACCGGGCTTTGCCTGCAGCCCTGCGCCAAGACCGACGAATGCGGCGTCGGCGACGAATGCCGCTACGTCACCCTGCCCGAAGGTCTGACCTCGACGGCGGCTTGCTTGCCGCGGGTCGGCGTCCCGCAGACCCGGTGCGAAACGACCAAGAAGTCCCGATTCGCCGACAACCCGGACCCAGGCTCGGGCGCAATCGTCGCGGCCGACGGCAGCTTCAGCCTGCAGAGTCGGCTCGGCTCGATCGCGGTCGCTTGCCGGGCCGGCTACGTCGACGCGACGAGCGGCGCCTTCGTCCCGCTCTGGCTCGGCGTCGCGCGCAGCGTCGAGCTGCCCGACGACGTGAAGCCGATCAAGGCCGACGTCGTGATCGACACCAAGCTCGCGCGCGACGCGACAATTCGGGCGTCCGGCTTGCCGGTCGGACCCGATTCGGCCGGGACCAAGCGGCTCGCCCTGGTCTGGCTGGACCTCGGCGGCGAGGGCCTACTCCCGATGGCGGAAGAGGTGACGACGGCACGGCGGGACACCTTCCGCCTGCGCCGGCTGCCGACGGCGCTGACGGGCGCCCTCTCGGGCCTGCGCTATCAGGTCTGGGCCGGCCTGACGACGGTTGGTGCGGACGAGGAGAACCCGCTCTCGCTGGGCCAGTTCATCGATCAGCAATTCGCGCCGAACGAGGGCTTCGTCTGGTGGCCGGCGGGCGAGACCGGCCCGATCCTCGCCGACTCGGGCGCGCTGCCTGCGCGTGCGGCCGCGACCGGCAAGGCCGGCATCGTCGCGGCCGGACCGGCGGGTCGGATCCTGCTCTGGAGTGGCGGCTCGTGGACACCGCAGCAGAGCCCGACGACGGCCGATCTCGCGGCCGTTTGGCTCGACGCCGATTCGGTCGACGGCTGGATCGGCGGCGCAGACGGCGTGCTGCTGCGTCGCAAGCCGGTCTTGGGTTGGCAACGCGCCGTCTCGCCCACCGCAGCGCGGGTGGTCGGCCTCGCCGGCGCCTCGGCCAACGACGTCTGGCTGTTGGACGCCGCCGGGGTGCTGCATCGCTGGCAGGGCAAGGGCTGGACGGTGGCGCCCGCCGGAAGCTGGACCGGAGAGACGCCGACCGCGCTGCGCCGGCTGACCGACGGCACCTTGGCCGTCACCACCGAAGCAGGCCGGATCCACCTCGGCACCGGCGTCGTGCTGCCGGGCGGGGCGCTGCAGGGCGTCGCCTGGCAGCCGGTCGCGGTGCAAGCCGACGCGCCGCTCTACGACGTCGATGGCAAATCGCCGACCAACGCCTGGGCGGTCGGAGCACGCGGCGCGTTGCTGCGCCTGGGCAAGACCGGGGCCTACCTGGTCACGACGCCGACCGAGGACGCGCTGCTGGGCGTGCGCACCAACCCGACCAAGGGGGTCGACAGCGCAGCCTCGATCGTCGGCGCCCGTGGCGTTTGGCTCGAGGTGAACACCGACGGTGCGGGCAAGGCCAGCGTCGTCGAGGTCGGGCCGACCGGGCTCTCGACCGACCTCTTCTCCATCGTGCGGGAGGGCTATTTCTCGGCCGCCGGCAGCGGCGCGCCGACGCTCGGCAGCGCCGCGATCGCGGTCGGCGAACCGGTCCTCGGTCTGGAACGCTGGCTGGAGATGGCGAAGGTGACGCAGCCGCCAGCTGGAGAGGCCTTCGATACCAAGCTGCGCTGGACCTGGCCTGGTGGCGCGCTCGGCGATCTGCAGGTGCTGCAGGTCACGACCTTCTTCAAGGTGCCCTATTGGGAGATCGTCACGACGCCGGATCGGAAGGAGATCGACCTGCCGGACTTCTACGCCATCGGTGGTTGGCAGCCCCTGCCGGGCGGGCCGCTCTGGCTGCGCGTGCACCGCGCCTATTCTCCGGGTCTCGGCGTCGATCATTTCAACCACGACCAGCTCGGCTGGTGGTCTTGGACGACGTGGTCGACTGCCCAGATCGCGACCTTCGTGGCAGGCTCCCCCTGAGGCGCGACGAGGCGGGCAGACGGCCTGCCGCCGTGACCGTGCCGTTCGGAGAGCCGCCATGCTGATTCGCGACGCCACCCTCCTGCTCGACTTCGCTCCGGGCGGCGCCGTGCTGCGTGGCAGCGTCCGGATCGAACGCGGTCGGATCGAGGCGGTCGGGGCGCTCGAACCCACCGCAGGCGAGACGGTGATCGAGGCCGCGGGCCGGCTGCTGACGCCAGGGCTGGTCTGCGGCCATACGCACCTCTACTCGGCGCTTGCGCGCGGGATGCCCTTCCTCGACCCGGAGCCGCCGCGCAACTTCATCGAGACGCTACAGAAGATCTGGTGGCGGCTCGATCGTGCGCTCGATGACGAGGCGGTCGAGATCTCCGCGCGGGTCGGGATGATGGACGCGCTGCGCTGGGGCACGGTCGGCCTGGTCGACCACCACGCCAGCCCGGCAGCCATCGACGGCAGCTTGGGCCGCATCGCCGACGCCGCGGAGGCGATCGGCGTCCGGGTCTCGACCTGCTACGAGGTCAGCGATCGCGACGGAGAGGCGGTGCGTGACGCCGGCCTGCGCGAGAACGCCCGCTTCGCCGCGGCCACGGCCGGCTCGCCCTGGGCCAGCGCGATGATCGGTGCGCACGCGTCGTTCACGCTCTCCGACGCCAGCCTGGACGCCCTCGCCGCGCTCTGCAGCACATATGGCCTCGGGCTGCACATCCACCTCGCCGAGGGCGGCGACGACCGCGAACAGACCCGCGCGCGGCACGGTAGGGCGCTCATCGAGGGGCTCGCGACGCGCGGCCTGCTCGGCCCGAAGACGCTGCTCGCGCACGCGATCGACGTCACCCCGGACGAGCTCGAGCAGATCGCCGCGGCGGGGGCCCGCGTGGCCCACAATCCGGCGTCGAACCTGAACAACCGCGTCGGCTTCCGTCCTGCCTGGGCGGCGCCCGGCACCGTCCTGCTCGGCACCGACGGCATCGGCGCCGACATGCTGGAGGCCGGGCGCACCGCCTTCTTCCGCGGCCGGGAGGCGCGCGAAGACGCCTCGCCAGACGCCGTCCGCGCGATGTTGGCCGCCAACGCCGAGCTGCTCTACAGCCAACTCGGCCTGGTCGGCGGACGCATCGCGGAGGGTGCCGCCGCCGACCTGGTCCTCTTCGACTACGATCCGCCGACGCCACTGACGACCGAGAACGTCGGCGGCCATCTGCTCTTCGGCCTCTCGTCGGCGCACGTCGGGCAGGTCTTCACTGGCGGTGTGCTGCGCTACGACCGCGGCCAATATCCCGGCCTCGACGCCCCGGCCGAGATGGCCCGCGCGCGCGACGCGGCCGACGCGCTCTGGCGGCGCATGGCAGCAGGAGTCACCCATGGCTGAGCTCGTTCCGATCCCCTTTCCCCGCCTGCTGGCCTCGATGCTGCGCGGGCTGATCCACGGCGAGGGCGCGTTCGACGTGCCAGCGAAGGCGTTTTTTCGGACCCCCGAGGGCATGGATTGGTCGCGCGAGCTGCACGTCGGTCGGGTGGCGACGCCGTTCGGCCCCGCGGCCGGACCCCACGCCCAGATGGCGCAGAATATCGTCATGGCGTGGCTGGTCGGAGCCCGCTTCATCGAGCTGAAGACCGTGCAGATCCTCGACGAACTCGAGATCGGCCGGCCCTGCATCGACGTGCCCAACCTCGGCTTCAACATCGAGTGGAGCCAAGAGCTGCGGGTGCCGCAATCGCTGGAGGAGTACGTCAAGGGTTCGATGTTGGTCGATATCTTGCGCTCGCAGTCGACGCTCTCACCGGATACCTGGCTGCTGGATCGGCCGCTGCTCGACCTCGCGCCGGGTGACGACGCGACGGTTTTCGATATGTCGGTCGGCTACGACCTCGCCGGCATCCGCAGCGACAAAGTCCGCGCATTTCTCGCCGGGATGCGGGACGCCAGAGCCATTGTCGATCGGCTGCGGGCCGAGATCCCCGACGCCTACGCGGCGCTGCGCGAGGTGCCCTTCCGCCGCGAGATCAGCCGCTCGGTGACGCTCTCCACCTTCCACGGCTGCCCGCCGGACGAGGTCGAGCGGATCGGAGAATTCCTGATCGACGAAGGCGTCGACACGATCATCAAGCTCAACCCGACGCTGCTCGGACCGACACGGTTGCGCGCGATCCTGCACGACCACCTCGGCTACGACGATCTCCACGTCCCGGACGCCGCCTTCGAGGAGGATATGCAGCCGGAGCAAGCCTTCGGCATCCTCGAGCGGCTCGCCGCGCGGGCCGAAGCGCGTGGCGTCGGCTTCGGTGCCAAGCTGACCAATACGCTGGTGGTCGAGAACCACCGCGACGTCTTCCCGAAGAGCGAGGCTCGGATGTACCTCTCCGGGCCGCCGCTGCATGCACTCTCCGCGACCATCGCGGTCGAGCTGCGCGAGCGCTTCGGCGACCGCCTGCACTATTCGTTCTCGGCCGGCATCGAGGCGGGCAACTTCGCCGACACGCTGGCCCTCGGCCTGGCGCCGGTGACGGCGTGTACCGACCTGCTGAAGAAGGGCGGCTACAGCCGCGCCAGCAAATACTTCTCGCGCCTGCACAAGACGATGCAGCAACACGGGGCGCAGAACCTCGACGACCACGTCGTGCTGGGGACCGGAGCAAAGGAAACGGCGCGGACCGACGCCGCACAGCGGCTGCTCGACATCGGCGCTCCGGCCGCGATGCAGCAAGCCTTCGGCGGCGGCGCGACGCCGACCGAAGCGGCGGCGACGTGCGGCGAGGCAGCGTCGCAGTGGATGGCGCGCTGGCTCGGCGCCTCGGCCGCGGCGCACGGCGTGGCCTACAAGCGTCACTTGCTCGAGACCGACGCCTACGCCAAGGCGAAGCTGGCGAAGCCTCCGCGCAAGCCGGGCACCCAGCTCTGGACCTTCGATTGCCTGACCTGCGACATCTGTGTGCCGGTCTGCCCGAACGACGCGAATTTCACTTACCACCTCGACCGCGCCACCGTGCCGGTGCAGCAGGCGATCCGCAGCGCCGACGGCTGGAAATTGGTCGATTCCGAGGCGGTCGCGGCGAACAAGCCGCATCAGATCGGAAACTTCGCCGACCTCTGCAACGAATGCGGCAACTGCGACACGTTCTGCCCGGATCTGGGCGGGCCCTACGTGCTCAAGCCCCGCTTCTTCGGCTCGCTGCAGGAGTGGCAACGCTGGCGCGAGCACGACGGCTTCTACATCGGCGACGCGACGGTACACGGCCGCTTCGAAGGGGTCGAGGTCGCAGCGGAGTGGCTCGCGGACGGACACGTGCGCTACCGCCATCCGGCAGCCACGGTGGTCGTCGACATGGCGTCGATGCGCGTCGCCGGCGACGCCCCGAGCGGCACGGTCCTGGACCTGACCTACCTCCATTTGCTCGACACGATGCGGTCGGCGATCGGTCGCCTGCATACCCATCCCCTCGCGGTTCCCGTCGATATGGCGCCGACCGCGCTGCCCGTAGGAGCGTGACGTGAGCGATTTCCTCCTCTCTCTCAGTGGCAATCCGATGGCGCGCAAGGCCGTGCAGACGCTCGGCCTGCCGGTGCCCTTGCCGCCGAACCTGCGTCGCGCCTCCGGGCCGGATCCGGAGCGAAGGCTCGACGGCCTCGAGGTCGTCGCCCTCGGCGCCGACGCGGCGCCTACGGAGGCGTTGGCGCCGCTGATTTCGGCCACCGGAGCGGCCGGAGCCTCGGTCCGCTACGTCCGGGCCCACGCCGACGCGGCGGCCGACACCGCCAAGACCAGCGCATTCGTCGTCGACGCCACCGGCCTCACCATGCCGGGCGACCTCCGCCTGCTCTACGACGCGCTCCACGGCCGGATCGGCGGGCTCGCGCGCAGTGGCCGCGTCGTCGTCCTCGCCCGACCCGAGTCGACCACCGCTGCGCCGGGTGCTGCCGCTGCGCAGGCCGGCGTCGAAGGCTTCGTCCGGGCGCTGGCGAAGGAGCTCGGCCGCAAGGGCTCGACGGTCAACCTGCTCCGCATCGAGGCCGGCGCGGCGGACCATGCTGCGGGGCCGCTCTTGTGGATGCTCTCGAACCGTTCGGCGTTCGTCTCTGGGCAACCGTTGGTCGTGCGCGCGACGTCGTCGGCAGCGAGCACCGACGCGGGGCTGCGGGGCAAGACGGCCTTGGTGACCGGTGCGGCGCGCGGAATCGGCGCCGCCATCGCCCGACGCCTGGCCGAGCAAGGCGCGCGGCCGATCTTGCTCGACCTGCCGGCAGCGGCGGACGCGCTCGACGCGCTGGCCACCGACCTCGGCGGCGTCGCGCTGCCCTTCGACCTGGCGGCTGCCGGCGCGACCCAGGCCGCAGCCGAAGCCGCGCTCGCGCGGACAGGCCCGATCGACATCCTGGTCAACAACGCCGGGATCACGCGCGACCGGACGCTCGGCAAGATGCCGCCGCAGCATTGGGACCTCTGCCTGCAGGTGAACCTCGAAGCAGCGATCGGGCTGACCGAGGCATTCCTCGCCGAAGAGGGCATCACCGCCGGTGGCCGCGTGGTCTTCCTCTCCTCGATTGGTGGCATCGCAGGCAACCCCGGGCAGACCAACTACGCCGCGAGCAAACGCGCGCTGATCGGCTATGCCGCGGCGCTCGCGCCGACGCTCACAGCCGGACGCACGGCCAACTGCATCGCCCCGGGCTTCATCGAGACGCAGATGACGGCAGCGATGCCGCCGCTGGTGCGCGAGGCCGGGCGACGGCTCAACAGCCTCTCGCAGGGCGGACGGCCGGAAGACATCGCCGACGCGATCGCCTTCCTCGCCTCGCCGGCCGCCGCGGGCGTCAGTGGCCAGACCCTGCGCGTCTGCGGTCAGCACCTCTCCGGAGCGTAGGCGTGTCGCGACCGCCGCTGCCGCCGCGTGGGTGGGACCCCGCCTACGACCATATCCCCGACGTGCGCGACGGATTGACCCGCGTCGAGCGGCTCGTGCTCTGGGTCTTGCACCAAGTACAAGAGGAATTTCCCGGTCGCACCGTGCCGACCGCCCTGCTTTACGGCCGCCTCACGGAATACGGCGTGCGGCTGTCGCCGGAGCAGCTCAGCCGGCTCTTGGCCCGAATGGGCGCCCGCGGCGACCCTTGACTTGCACCGCGCCATGCGGGGAGCCTGCGCCGGCAAACGGCGTACGACCGCCCCGAAGTGCAATGGAGACATCAAGATGGAAGTTGCCGAGATCATGACCCGTGAGCCCCTCTCCGTCACATCGGACGCGCGGGTGGCCGACGCGCTCGAGTTGATGCACGACAACGATATCCGCCACGTCCCGGTGATCGACGACGGCGAGTTGATCGGGATGCTCTCGGATCGCGACCTGCGCGACTTCCTGCGCGCCGAGGATGGCTGGCGCAAGGCCCAGGGCGTCAGCGTCTCGGAGGTCATGAGCGCCGACGCGATCTCGGTCGAGCCGGGCTCCGACGTCAGCGAACTGATCGACTTGATGCTGGAGAACAAGATCGGCGCGATCCCCGTCGTCGACGGCCATTCCGACAAGGTCGTCGGCATCGTCAGCTACGTCGACGTGCTCGCCGCCGCCCGCGAGCTGCTCTGATCGGGTTGTTTCATGTTTCAGTGAAACGGTACATGAAATCGTTTCACTGCCGATCTCTGCTTTCGGCTAGCAAGCAAAGCCTCCGATAGGTCTGGACAATGTCCGAACCGATTGGTTCGGCACGCTCCCTGCAATCGTTCATTCCAGCGCGCACCCGCGCGCCTGGGGACCGAACGATGCCTGCCGCCACCCGCAAAGCCGCCTCGCTGCGCCGCCTGCTGCCGGGGTGGGCGCGTGCGTACGAGCGGGCGGACCTGCGGCCGGATATCACCGCCGGCCTGACGACCGCGATCTTGCTGGTTCCGCAGGGCATGGCCTACGCGATGTTGGCCGGGCTGCCGCCGATCGTCGGCCTCTATGCCGCGTTGGCTCCCGGCGTGATCTACGCGTTGCTCGGCACCTCGCGGCAGCTCTCGGTCGCCCCGGTCGCGATGGACTCGATGCTGGTGGCCTCGGCCATTGCTGCGGTCGGCCCGAAGGACGCTGGCACGGCGGTCGTCTTGGCGGGCGCGCTGGCGTTGCTGGTCGGCGGGCTGCAGCTGCTGATGGCGACGCTGCGACTCGGCGCGCTGCTGCGCCTGTTGACCCGACCGGTGGTCAGCGGCTTCACCTCCGCGGCAGCGGTACTGATCGCGCTCTCGCAGCTGCAACACCTCTTCGGTGTGCGCTTCCCGCGTGTCGCCGACGCGCCGAGCTTGCTCTTGGCGCTGCATCGAAGCCTCGGCGAGACCCGACCGACGACGCTGGCCATCGGCTTGCTCAGCGCTGCGGCACTGCTCGCGCTCCGGCGCTGGGCGCCGAGGGTGCCCGGGGCGGTCGCGGTCGTGGTCGGCAGCAGCATGCTCGCGCTCGCAGTGGACGCAGAGACGGCCGGCGTCTCGGTGGTCGGGACCGTCCCGGCCGGGCTGCCGGGCTGGACCTGGCCGGCCATCACGGGCGCCCAGCTGCAAGCGCTGTTGCCGGGCGCGGTGACGCTCGCGCTGGTCGGCTACGTCGAGTCGATCTCAATCGGCCGTGCCTTCGCTACGCCGCGCCGCTGCTGCCCGCTCGACGCGAACCGCGAACTTTTCGCGCTCGGCGCCGCCAACCTCGCCGCCGGCGTGACCCATGGCTACCCGGTCGCGGGCGGACTCTCGCGGACGGCAGTCCACGCCCATGCCGGCGCGCGCTCGCAGCTGGCGTCGTTGGTGACCGTTGCCGGGCTCGCCGTCGTGCTGATGTTCCTGACGCCCGCCTTCGCCTGGCTGCCACACGCCGGTCTCGCCGCCATCGTCATCGTCGCGGTCGTCGGCTTGATCGACGTCGGCGCGCTGCGCGCGCTCTGGCGCCGCGATCGCGCCGAGGCTGCCGTCTGGCTGGTCGCGTTCGGCGCGACGCTGCTGGTCGGGATCGCGTGGGGCCTGCTCAGCGGCGTGGCCGTGAGTTTGGCGCTGCGGGTGCTGCGTCGTCGGGGGACCGACGGCGCGCCGGAGCCGGCCAACGACGATATCGGACACGACGACGCGACCGGCGTCGCCGCCTAGACCACGCTTCTCGCGACCTGGGGGCGCCCAGCCCCCCAGAGCACAGAAGAGAGACTCGGCCAGAAAATGCGAAACTGCATGTTCTGGTCGCGTCTCTAGACGACCTTGTCGCGGAGCGCGCCGGCCTTCGTACGAATCTCGCCGATGCGGTCGTTGGCGACGCCGAGCGCGTCGCGGAGCTGGTCGACGGCGTCTTCCCGCTCCTCGGCGTCGTCGCTGTCGACCATCGCCGCTGCGTCGTCCAAGGCGCGGAGATCCGGCTTGAGCGAGGCGATCTCTCCGTAGAGCTCGCGGATCGCTTCGATGACGACCTCGTCGACGCCACCGCCGGCAGCAGGCACAGCGGCCGATGCGGCGGCCTCTTCGGCCCTCGCCTCGGCGGCCTTGGCGGCAGCTTTGGCGTCGCGGACGGCGGCCTGCAGGCCATCGACCTCCTCACGGCTCGCGTCGAGTTCACTCCGTGTGCGGTCGAGCTTCTCGCGCAGCGCGGCGAGATCGGCCTCGAGCGTCTCGACCTCGGCCGAACCGGAGGCCGCGGATGCGGCGGCAGACTCTGCGGCCTCGAGGGCGCTCTTGGCAGCCTGCAACGCCTCGGCCTGCTCCGCCTGGTCGGCGCGTGCCTGCTCCAATGCAGCCTGCTGCTCGGCGAGCGAGGACCGGGCCTCGGCCAGCTCCGCCTCGCGGGCGGCCAACGCCTCGCGGGTGGCCTCGAGCTCGGCAGCCTCGGCGCCTGCCGCGTCGGCGCGAGCCGCCTCGCGCGCGGCCTTCTCCTCTTGCAGCGCGGTGCGCAGCGTGGCGACCTCGCCGCTCGCGGAATCGGCTTCGGCGAGGGCCGCGTCGCGCGCCGCGCGGGCCGCCGTGAGCGCCTGTTGCGCCGTTTCGGCCTCGCCTGCTGCGGTCTCCGCCCGCTCGGCGGCTTCGGCAGCTTGGGCCTCCGCCTGTTCGGCGCGCTCGGTGGCGGCGGCGGCAGCGGCCTCCGCAGCGTCGGCGCGCTTGCGGGCTGCGGCCGCGTCGGCAGCGGCCTCGGCGGCGTCCCCCGCCGCAGCGCCGGCCTGCTCTGCAGCGGCACGGGCGGCTTCGAGTTGCGCCTGCAGCGCCTCGGCCTCGGTCTTCGCTGTTGCCAGCTGGCGCTCCAGCTCGGCACGCGCCGACTCGGCGGCCGCGACCGCGTCGCTGCCTTCCGCAGCCTCTGCGCTCGCCGCCTCGGCCTGCGCCTTTGCCGCGGCGAGTTCGACCTGGAGCGCCTCGACTTGGGCTTGCAGGGCTTGGGCCTCGGACCCCGCGGCGTCGGTGGCCTGCTCCAGCCGCTGCCGGAGCCCCTCGAGTTCGGCGCCGACTTCGGCCTTCGCCTCGGCCTGCGCCGCCACCTCGGACTCCAACGACGCCACGCGGGCGAGCGCCTCGTCCCGCTCGGCGGCCGAGCCGTCCAGCTGCGCGGCGCGCGCTTCGGCGCCCGTCGCGCGGGCCTCGGCCTCCGCACGGGCCGTCTCGGCCTCGGCACGGGCCGTCTCGGCCTCTGCGGCGGCTTGTTCGGCCGCGTCAGCTCGGCTCTCGGCCGCCGCGCGCGCCTCGGACGCGGTCGCGGCGGCGGCTTCCGCTGCCTCTCGCGCCGCCTCTGCCGCTCCGGCGCCATCTGCCGCGGCGCGCTCACTCGCTTCGAGCTTGCTCTGCGCGTCGTCGCGCGCGGCCTGCGCCGCTGCGAGCTCCGCGCGCAGCGCGTCCAGCTCGGCGTCGCGCTGCGCGTCGCGTTCGGCCGCGGCCTGCGCCTGCGATCCGTGCGCGGCGTTCGCCGCTTCGAGCGCGGCCTCGGCGGCGCTCGCGCGCGCGGTGGCCTGCTCGAGCTCGCCCTGGGCTGCGGCCAATTCCTCTCGCTGTGCGATCGCCGCAGCGTCGAGTGCCTCGACCCGGGCGGTCGCTTCGGCGAGCTGCGCCTGCAACGCGACGACTTCTGCACCGCTCTCGGCTGCGGCCGCTTCCTTGGTCGCCGCGGCGGACTCGGCGGACTCGGCGCGCTCCCGCTCGGCCTGGGCACCCTGTTCCGCGGCGATGGCGCGGGCCTCGGCCTCGGAAGCTGCGGCCTCGGCGGCGCTGGCGCGGGCCTCGGCCTCGGAAGCTGCGGCCTCGGCGGCGCTGGCGCGGGCCTGGGCCTCGGCACGCGCGTCAGCGTCGGCGCGGGCGGTGTCGGCCTGCGCAGTCGACTCGCCGCGCAAGCGCTCCAACTCGGCGGCCATCGCGTCGCGCTCGGCGGTCAGCGTCTCCAGTTCGGCGCGCGCGGCTTCGGCTTGCGCGGCGGCTTCGGACGTCGCTGCCAAGGCCGCGTCGCGTTCGGCACGGGCAGCGGCGAGCGCGGCGTCCTGCCCGACAGCCGACTCCTTGACCATGGCGAGCTGCTCTTGCAGCAACTCGAGCATGCTCTCGGCGTTGCGTCGGCCGGCGCGCGCCTCCTCGAGCACCTCTTCCAGCTCGGCGAGCCGCTCTGCGTCCTTGGCGTGGGTATCGTGTACCTCGGCCGCGGCGTCGGCGGCACGCTGGGCGTCGGCGAGCGCTTGCTCGCTGGCGGCGAGCTTCTCTTGCAGCGTGGCGAGGTCCTGCTGCGCGATATTCTGGGCTGCGCGCGCCTCGTCGCGGGCGCTGGCGGCTTCGGCGAGGGTGACGCGTAGGCCAGCCAATTCTTCTTCGAGGCGCGGCCTGTCTTCGGCATCCGCCGCGGGCGCACGGGCGGAGAGCTGCGCGCTGAGGGCGTGCACTTGCTCGTGCAGGGCGGCGATCTCGACTGCGGCACCGAGCGGATCTTCTTGCACCCGAGCGACCAACGCCGGCGCGGGGGCCGGACCGGTGTCGCGGAAGTTGATCGCGCCGGCGGGGTCGGACGCCTCCGCAGCTGGTGCCGGCTCGTCGGCGATGTCGGCTTCGGCAGACGCGCCTTCCGCGACGTCTTCGGCGTCTTCGTGTGCGTCTTGCGCGGCGCCGTGATCGGCGACTTGGCCGATCAGGCTGTCGTCGTCGTCGGCCTCGCCGTCGAGGACGGGCGGTGGCGGCAGGTCGATCGGCGAGAGATCGACGGCGCTGTCGACGGTGATGACGTCGTTGCCTTCTTCTGGCGTGTCGTCGTCGGCCGAGAACTCGTCGGAATCGACCGCGGTCGGGGCTTGTGGGCCTGGCGCCGGCGGTGGCGGTGGGATCGCTCCTGGGGGCGGCGGGGGCGGTGGTGGGGGCGGTGGTGGGGGCGGTGGGGCGCTGGAATGGGGGGATTGCGGTTCCGCGGGTGACGTACTCACGCCCGGTGGTGGGGCGATCGATGACGGCGGAGGTGGTGGGACCGGGCCTGGTGGCGGAGGCGGGGGGGCGCTCGCCATCCGCACGAAGACGTCGTCACCCGGCTCGAAGTCGATCCGCATCTCGAAGGCGCCGCAGAGGAAGATCGAACCATCGGCGAGCTCGACGTCCTGGTTCGGCTGCAGTCGGCGGCCTTGATAATAGCTGCCGTTGGACGAGCCGAGATCGCGGACGAAGAAGCGACCTTCGCGCCACAATAGGCGTGCGTGTTGTCGCGACACGCTCTGCCCGGCTGTCCGGATTTCGCAGGAACTCTGGCGTCCGACAGTGATCATCGGCCGGTTGGGGCCGACGCCGACCTCGTGCAGTTCGTTGTCGTCGCCGTAGAAGCAGATCTTCGCCACGGTGCCTCCCGGGGTATGCGCGCGGGGAGATTGTGTGCGCGAGCGGGGGGGAGGGCAAGGTCCGTCGACAGCGCATCGGCGAGGCGGCACACTCCCGGCTCCACCGCCGCGATCGCTGGGAGGAAGGCATGGACGTGCTCGTCATCAACGCCGGTAGCTCGAGCATCAAGGCCGATCTGCTCGACGCCAACGACGGTGCGCGCCGCGTCTCGCTGCGGGTCGAGCGGGTCGGTACCGCCGATTGCTTCGCGCGCTGGGACGGCGGGCCGCCCGAAAGTCTCGGCGCTGCCGACCATGAGAGCGCGCTGGCCGCGGCGTTGCCTCGACTGATGGCGGCTGCGCGCGGCGGCAAGGTCGAGGTCGTCGGCCACCGCGTCGTCCACGGCGGCGAGCGCTTCGTGACGCCGTCGGCGATCGATGACGATCTGGTCGCGGAGCTGCACAAGATCTCTCACCTGGCGCCACTGCACAATCCGGCCAATATCGCGGGCATCGAGGCGGCGCGCTCGTTGCTGCCGGACGCGCTGCACGTCGCCGTCTTCGACACCGCGTTCCACGCGACGTTGCCGCGGCGGGCGCGCACCTACGCCCTGCCCTACGAGCTCAGCGAGCGGCTGGGGCTGCGGCGTTACGGCTTCCACGGCACGAGCCACGCCTGGGTCGCCGGGCTGGCCGCGCAGTGGCTGGACGCGGATCTGCGCGATCTGCGCGTGGTCACCTGCCACCTGGGCAACGGCGCGAGCCTGTGCGCGGTCGAATACGGCCGCAGCGTCGACACCACGATGGGCATGACGCCGGTCGAGGGTCTGGCGATGGGCACCCGCGCCGGCGACGTCGACCCCGGCATCCTGATCGACCTGCTGCGGCGCGGTGAAGTCGACGTGGACGGGCTGGACCACCTGCTCAACCGCGAGTCCGGACTCTTCGGCCTTTCCGGGGTCGGCAACGATCTTCGCGATATCGAGGCCCGTGCCGCCGCGGGTGAAGATCGCTGCCAGCTGGCGGTCAACGTCTACTGCCACCGAATCGTGCGCCTGCTGGGCGGGATGGTGGCGGTCATGGGCGGCGTCGACGCGATCGTCTTCTGCGGCGGCGTCGGCGAGAACTCGGCGCAGATCCGCAGCCGGGTGGCGAGCCGCCTCGGCTACCTCGGCGCGCGCTTGGACGAAGAACGCAACGCCACGGCCCGGGTCAGCCGCGGCGACCAGGCCGTCGCCCGCATCTCTGGCGACAACAGCCGCGTCGCCCTGCTGGTCGCCGCCACCGACGAAGAGCTCGCGATCGCGCGGGCCACGGTCAGCGTCGGCCGCGATCGGCACGTCCTCGACGACGGCGCGCCCTCCGGCATCCCGATCGCCATCAGCGCGCGGCATATCCACCTCACGTGCGAGGCCGTCGATCAACTCTTCGGTCCGGGCCACCAGCTCACGCCGCGCAAGCCGCTCTCGCAGCCGGGGCAGTTCGCCTGCGAGGAGACGCTGACCGTGGTCGGCCCCCGGCGTCGGCTCGAGAGCGTGCGCGTGCTCGGCCCCGAGCGCCGCGCCTGCCAGGTCGAGATCTCGCGCACCGACGAATTCCACCTCGGCCTCGACGCGCCGGTGCGCGCTTCTGGCGACGTCGCGAAGTCGCCCGGGGTGACGTTGATCGGCCCGGCCGGCGAGCTCGAGCTCACCGAGGGCGTGATCTGCGCCTGGCGCCACATCCACATGCGGCCCGAGGACGCCGAGCGCTTCGGCGTGCGGGACAAGGACGTGGTCGACGTCGCCATCGACAGCGAGGGCCGTGACCTGGTCTTCGGCGACGTGCTGGTCCGCGTCAGCCCGAAATACGTGCTCGAGATGCACGTCGACACCGACGAGGCCAACGCCGCCGAGCTGCGCAGCGGGGCCGAGGGCGTGCTCGACGCGACCGGCGCGACCGCGCGCGTGCTGCGGCGCCGGCAAGACACCACCCGCAACCACGAGGAGCCGCGATGACCGCCCCCGCCACCCACCTGCAGACCGAGAGCCGACTGGTCGGCACGCCGTTGGAGCTCCGCCCGGGCTATGCGCGGTGTCGCCTGACGACGCGCGACGAGATGGTCGTCGACGCCGCCGGGCTGGTGCACGGCGGCTTCACCTTCGGCCTGGCGGATTACGCGGCGATGTTGGCCGTCAACGATCCGAACGTGGTGCTCGGGGCCGCGGAGACGCGCTTCCTCGCGCCGGTGCGGAAGGGCGAGGTCCTGCTCGCCGAGGCGCAGATCCGCACCACGAAAGGCCGCAAGCGGGTCGTCGACGTGGTGGTCCGGGTCGGCGCCCGCGAGGTGCTGCGCGGCCGCTTCGACACCTTCGTCCTCGACCGCCACGTGCTCTCGGGACGTTGAGCCACGGGGCCTTCGTGGCCGACGACTTTCCTGCTACAAACCCGGCGCGCCGCCGCCTTCCGCGCGGCACGGAGTCCGCATGAATACGCCTTCCACCGGTCGCCTCAACGGTGGCGATCTGGTCGCCGAGGTCCTGGTCCGCCAGGGCGTTCGCTCGCTCTACACCCTCTGCGGCGGGCATATCTCGCCGATCCTGGTCGGCGCGAAGCGTCGCGGCATCGAGATCGTCGACGTCCGTGACGAGAAGAACGCCGCGTTCGCCGCCGACGCGACCTCGCGGCTGACGGGTGTGCCGGGCGTGGCCGCGGTCACCGCGGGCCCGGGCGTCACCAATACGCTCACCGCGCTGCAGAACGCGATGTTGGCGCAGGTGCCGATGGTGCTGCTCGGCGGCGCGGCGGCGACGGTCCTGCGTGGCCGCGGTTCGCTGCAAGACATCGACCAGATGACCGCGATCAAGCCCTTCGTGAAGTGGGCCGGCGCAGTGACCCGGGTCGCCGATCTGGTGCCGACCGTGGAGCAGGCCTTCCGTGAGGCCCAATCCGGCGTGCCCGGTCCGGTCTTCGTCGAATGCCCGATCGACCTGCTCTACGACGAGTCGCTGATCCGCGATTGGTACATCAGCAGCAGCGGCAAGGGCCCCAAGGGGCTGACCCAGAAGGCGATGAACCTCTACCTCGAGCGCCACCTGGCCAAGGTCTTCGCCGACGTCGACAAGGTCCGCTATGGCACCGCCGCGCACGCCGAATATGCCGAGCCGCGCTGGCCACTGATCGAAGCCGCCGCCCGGATGGTCGCCGGCGCAGACCGCCCCGTGCTCGTGGTCGGCAGCCAGGCCCTGTCGCGGCCGGCCGAAGCGCACTTGGTCGCCGCCGCGGTCGAGAAGCTCGGCATCCCGGCCTACCTCGCCGGCATGGCGCGCGGATTGCTCGGCAAAGAGAGCGATCTGCAGCTGCGTCACAAGCGCCGCAACGCGCTGAAGGAGGCCGACCTGGTCATCCTGGCCGGCGTCCCGTGCGACTTCCGCATGGACTACGGCCGCGTGATCGGCGGCAAGGCGAAGATCATCGGGGTCAACCTCGAGCTCTCGACGCTGATGAAGAACCGCCTGCCGACGCTGCCGGTGCCGTCCGAGCCGGGCCGATTCCTGCAGGCGCTGGCCGAGCACAAGCTCGCCGCCGGTCGGTCGTGGCCTGTCTGGCTCGGCAAGCTGAAGGAGCGCGACGCCGGCCGCGACGCCGAGATCCTGGCGATGGCCGACGAGGTCTGCCCGCCGATGAACCCGGTCCGCGTCGTACAGGCCGTCGAAGCGGCGATGGAGGACGACGCGATCCTCGTCGCCGACGGCGGTGATTTCGTCGCGACCGCGGCCTACGTCGTCCGGCCGCCGAAGCCGCTCACGTGGCTGGATCCCGGCGTCTTCGGCACCCTCGGCGTCGGCGGCGGCTTCGCGCTCGCAGCCGCGACGGTCCGTCCGGAGAGCACCGTCTGGCTGATTTACGGCGATGGCGCTGCCGGCTTCTCGCTGATCGAGTTCGATACCTTCGCCCGCCTCGGCAAGGGCTGCATCGCGATCGTCGGCAACGACGCTGGCTGGACCCAGATCGCCCGCGACCAGATCGTGATCCTCGAGGACGACGTCGGCACCGTGTTGGCCCCGACCGCCTACGACAAGGTCGCTGAGGGCCTCGGAGGCGTGGGCTTCTCGGTCTCGGATATCGACGAGTTGCCGGGCGTGCTCGAGCAGGCGAAGAAGCTGGCGAAGGAAGGCAAGGCCGTGCTGGTCAACTGCCATATCGGCAAGAGCGAGTTCCGAAAGGGCTCGATCTCGATGTGAGGGCCGTCTCTGCGGCGCTGCTGCTCGCGCTCGTGGGTTGCGGCAGCGCACATTCAGGCGCGACATCCTCCGCTGTCGACAGCTCGGCGGCCACGAGCGACGCCACCGGTGATGCCACCGACGTCGCGGCCGACCGCCAGGCTGGCCCGCTGTGCAACGGCGCGGCGGCGTCGTGTGAACGCACGCTTTCGCAGGTCTGCCTCGCCGGTGCCCACAACGCCATGTCCTCGGCCGCAGAGGGCTGGAACTTTCCGAACCAGAACGTCGCGTTCCCCGCCTTGCTCGACCTCGGCATCCGCGCGTTGCTGCTCGATATCCACCGCTGGGACGACCCCGAGGACGACGGCACGGCGGCGGATGCCGGGCCCGAGCTCTGGCTCTGCCACGGCAACTGCGTCCTCGGCCACCGCAGGCTCGCCGACGCGCTGGCGGATCTGCGCAGCTGGCTCGATGCACATCCGCGCGACCTCGTCTTCGTCGTCTTCGAGGACGCGGTCGGTGCAGCCGACGTCAAGGCCGCGCTGAAGGCTGCGGCGCTGGTCGACCGCGCGGCGAAGCTCGACCCCGCCGCGTTGCCGACGCTGGGCGCGATGCTGGACGCTGGAATTCAGGTCGTCTGGACGGCGGAGCAGAAAGGCGAGAAGCCCGATGGTGCGGCGTTCTACCTCGACGTCTGGGCCTTGGTGCAGGACACGCCCTATACCTTCAAGTCGATGGCGGAGATCGACCGCTTCGAGGGCGCGGCCCACGCCTGCCGGGTCAACCGAGGGCAGGCCGACGCGCCGCTGCTGCAGGTGAACCATTGGGTCGCCAAGGTCCTGCCGGCCGCGGCGCTCTCGGCCGAGGCGAATACGCTCGAACGGCTGCTGGCACGTGCCGCCGCGTGCGAAGCGCTGCGGGGGCAGAAGGTGAACCTCCTGGTGGTCGACCATGCCGACTCCGGCGAAGTCGTCCGCGCCTGCCGAATCCTCGACGGCCTCGAAGCGAGACCATGACGGCGACATCGCGACGCCCCTGTGACGTCGCATGGTGCGTCCGAGCGAAATGGGCTCGTCGCGGCGCGCCGGGACAATCGCCCGGTCCTGTGGTCCCGCAAGTTTCCATTCACGATCCATAGGTTCGAAAAATATCGATGCCGCCGGAGAGCTTGGCACGCGCTGTGCAATCGAAGGTGGTGCGTGCCGCCGATGGCCCTGCGTGGGTCGCAAGCTGCACCGAGTTTTCGGGGGGCAGGAGCGCCCGGACGCGGCAAGGTGCCGAGCCGGGCGCTCCGCATTTTTGGCCGCGTCACGCCGCTGCGTTTGACTTCCGCGTCGCGTTGCGACGACGATCCGCGGGTGTCAGGACTGCCCCCCGCTTTTGCGTTCCTTGCGCCGGATCCCGACCGTCCCGCCGCCCCTTCTGGCGAGGTCGACGAGCAGTTTCGGCGATGGCGCCGGCAGATTGTGCTGGCCACGACCTTCGGCTACGGATTCTTCTACACCTGCCGGCTCGGCCTCTCGCTGGTCAAGAAGCCTCTGCTCGACGAAGGCGTGATGACCGCCACCGACCTCGGCACGATCGGGTCGGCCTTTTTCTACGCCTACGCTGCCGGCAAG
Organism: Deltaproteobacteria bacterium; assembly: GCA_020632665.1. GTDB lineage: Bacteria > Myxococcota_A > UBA9042 > UBA9042 > UBA9042 > JACKFC01. Next base: position 129,126 of record JACKFC010000004.1, on the reverse strand, counting down.
TTGCTCAACGGCTTCCTCGCCGACCACGCGGGGATTCGGCGCTTGATGTCGTTCGGGCTCGCCGCCAGCGCGCTGGTCAATCTGGCGATGGGCAGCACGACCCTGGTCGGGCTCGCGGCGCTGCTCTGGGCGGCAAACGGGCTGTTCCAGGGCTCCGGCGCGCCGGCCTCGATCGTCGCGATCACCCGTTGGTACGGCCCGCGAGAGCGGGGGACTATGTACGGCGTCTGGTCCGTCGCGCACGCCATCGGCGAAGGGCTGACCTTCGTCGGGACAAGCTGGCTGGTCGCCGCGACGGGCTGGCGCAGCGCGTTCATCGGGCCTGGCTTCCTCTGCCTCGCCGTGGCATTGGTCCTGGGCCGGGTGCTCGCCGACCGTCCCGAGGCCGTAGGGCTACCGGCGGTGACGACGTGGCGGCCGGAGCTGCGGCTGGTCGAGGCTGGCGAACACGACCACCTCCCGCCGACGCGCGCCGAGCAGCTCGGCCTGCTGCTGCGCCCCTCGCTCTGGATCTTGGGCCTCGCATCGGCGTGCATGTACGTCACCCGCTACGCCATCAACTCGTGGGGCGTGCTCTACCTGCAGGAAGCGCACGGCTATGATTTGGTCGAGGCCGGCTCCCTGGTCGGGCTCAACACCTTCGCGGGCATCGCGGGTTCGGCGCTCTACGGCTGGGTGAGCGACCGCTTCTTCGCCTCCCGTCGCCCACCGCCCTCGCTGATCTTCGGTGTGCTGGAGACGATCGCGCTGGTCGCGCTCTTCGCTGCGCCGCGTGGCAGTACGTGGATGATCGCCGCGGCGATGGTCGTCTACGGGCTGACCATCGGTGGGTTGATCGCCGTCCTTGGCGGCTTGTTCGCCATCGATATCGCGCCGAACAAGAGCGCCGGGTTCGCGGTCGGCATCATCGGCATGTTCAGCTACGTCGGCGCCGCGCTGCAGGAGCAGATCTCCGGCGGCCTCATCGACAGCGCGACCACCGTCGTCGACGGCGTGAAGACGATCGACTTCAGCGCGCCGATCGCCTTTTGGGTTGGCGCGTCGGCCGTCTCGCTGGTGCTCGCGGCGTCGCTCTGGCGGGTCGAAGTCAACGAATGATCAGGGCAGCGGCGCGATGACGCCGAGGAGCTGGCCCGCCTCGGTTTCGACGCGGCATTGCACCGCGGCGTCGGCCCGCAGCCCGGCCGTCGGCATCCGCGACCAGGTCCTGAAGCCGCCGGGTCTGCCGGTGCGCACTTGTAGACGCGCAGTGCGCACTTCGTGGCCGTCGACCAACCAGATATGGCGGATCGTCAGCCGCGCGCCGAGGGGGCCCTGGATCGGTGTGTAGCAATGCAGCTGCCGCGGCCATACCTGGGCCTGTACCCGTCCTGTTGGCATGCGGCGCTCGACCTCGGCGGCGAGCGTGGCGCTGGTGCCGAGGCGAAAGGGCGTGGCGGGGATCGCGGCGCTCCACGGCCCGATGAGGAGCAGCAGCGGTAGGACGAGAAGCTGCAGGATCGTATAGCGCGCGGGGATGCGCCAGCCTTCGGATCCGAGCAGCGCCAGCGCGACTGCCGCCGCGCCACAGCCGCTGCCGACCGCGATGGCCGTGGAGGTGCCGAGGCCAACGAAGGGGAGTGTGGCGTGCAGCGCCGAAGTGGACGCGATGCCGAGGTGCGCGGCGATGGCCCACGGCCTTTGGCTGATGGCGGACCAGAGGGGATCCCAGAGTGTGACCGCAGCGGCGGCTGTGGCGAGGAGGACGTAGACCGCTTGCCCTGCGTCCCAGGTGGCAGACGCGACGTGCAGCGGGAGCGCGAAGAAGAGCGCGGATTGGGCGAGCGATTGCGCCGCTGCCACGCCGAACCAGTCCAGGAGGTGGCCGACTCGGCTGGTTCCGCGTCGTCGGGCCAAGGTGCGAAAAATCAGCAGCGCGGGGGCGGCGAGTACCGCCGTCGCGGTGAAGAGCATGGCGCGACGGGGGTCGCGCTCCATCCAGACGGCGCTGGCCAGTCCGAGCCCGAGAGAGAGCCAGGGCGCTGCAATGCGGGCCCGCGTCTTCCAGGCTTCGATGGCGCTGGAAGGGACCGGCGCCGGGGTTGATTCGGGGGGGTCGAGGGTGGTGGCGGTGGCCGACATCGCGGGGCTCCGGTTCGCCGGTGTGGCGTGTCCGGGTAGACGCTCGGTGGTGGCGGGATCGGATGCGGGCGGGTCGGTGGTCTCGATTGCGGTCTCGGGACCGGTTTCGATACGGGTCATGGGACTCGGCATTTGGCGGCGTTCGGGATATTATGGATTTGATTTCAGGTGCTTGTAGTGGTCTTGCGATTGGCACGATGCGTGCCATTCCTGATGGCGTCGCGGCGCTTGGGCCCGTTGTGCTGCGACGTCTGGGTTGGTTGATGGCGGCACTTCGTCTCGGTTCGGGACGGAGCAGGAGCCGTTTGGTGGTTTGCGCCGTTTTGGCGCCGGGGAGGGGAGCGACGGGGCTGCCGCTGGGGCGGAGGGGACCCGGAGGGAAGGGGGAAATTCGCGCTGGCACCGAGGGTGTCGAGGCTGTCGAGGCTGTCAGGAAGTCCGTGTACGCCAAAACGAAAGAACCCCGCTGCCAAGGCAGCGGGGTTCCGAGTGCGCGCGACAGGACTTGAACCTGTGACTCCCACCGTGTGAAAGTGGTACTCTACCGACTGAGTTACGCGCGCAAAGAGCCAAGGAAGGGCACACCTCCCAAAGCGGACGCGAACCTTGCCGCCCACACCGAACCTTGTCAATCCCCCGCCGACCGCGCCGCCTGGTTGGCAACCACCGCACGAACGTTGCGCAAGAGCCCGGCCCACTTCGCCCGCTTGAGCGGAGAACGCCGAAACCGCTCCCGAAATCCATCTTCATCGAGCCCGAGCAAATCGACCAACGACGGCGCGACCGAGCCCGGCCGCGGCGCGAACGCCGGCTCGCCCGAGGCCTGCGAGAAGCGGTTGAACGGGCACACGTCCTGACAGATATCGCAGCCGAAGACATGGTCCCCGACCAGCGCGGCGACGCCAGGCTCGAGTTCGCCACGGGTCTCGATGGTCACGGTCGAGATGCACCGTCGCGCGTCGACAACGTACGGCCGGACGATCGCATCGGTCGGACACGCGTCGATGCACCGCGTGCAAGAGCCGCAGTGGTCGGTCTGCGCCGCATCGGGCAGCAGCGGCAGGGTGGTGATGATCCCGGCGAGGAAGAAGAAGCTACCGCGCTGCGGGTCGACCAGCAGGCTGTGCTTGCCCTGCCAACCGAGGCCGGCTTCCTGCGCCCAGCGCCGCTCGAGCAGCGGGCCGTAGTCGACCATCCAGCGAAACTCTCGCGCCGCGTCGAAGTCGCGCCCGAGCAGGGCGGGCACCTGCCGCGCGACGTCGTCCGTCAGGCCGCGAAGCCGCTTCTCGGCGACGTCGTGGTAGTCGTCACCCCAGGCATAGCGCGAGATCCAGCCGGTGCCCTGCGCCGCGCTGGCGCCGTCGCGCCCGACCACGTCGATCGACCGCGGCGCGTCGCTGTCGTAGTCCAACGCGAGCATGATGACGGCCGCCGCACCGTCAACGACGCGGCGCGGATCTGCACGTCGCTCCGGCGCCTTGGCCATCCACGCCATCGGCCCGTGCATGCCGGCATCGAGCCACGCGCCGAGATGTCGCGCGTCCTCTGGCCGATCGTGCGCCGCTGCGACGCCGACCCGCGAAAAGCCGGCCTCCCGTGCCGCCGCCTTCACCAGCGCGGTCAGCGCAACGCGATCCACGGTCACGCGACCTCGACCTGACCCCACGGCCGGTCCGGCACGCCGGCCGCCATCGCGGCATCGCGCCACCCAGGCGACATCGTCCCCCAGGCGCGCTGCATCACCCCGGCGAGGACGGCGCGGAAGTCGCCTGCCGCGCGAAGGAGCCGGAAATCACCGGCCGCGCCGACCGCAGCGCGGTAGAACATCAAGCTCTCCGGCGGTCCACGCACCCCCATCGCGGTCGTGACGTCGCTCTGCACGTGGCGCCGACAATCAGGCCCAATCACGTCTCGATGCCAATCGTAATACGGCTCCCGAATCGGACGCTCGACGATATGGGCGAGGGCGTCGACCCAGGTGCTCGCCCGCGCGCGGTCCTTCGGGAAGCGGAAGTCGATGCCGCTGAGGATGCCGACGAAATCGGTCTCCTCGCGCCGCATCGCCCCCCCGACGATATCCCAATAGGCGAGGCAGAAGCCCTGCGAGAGCTGCCGCGTCGCGCCGAAGTCGAGCACGCCGAGGCGGCCGTCGGGCAGCACGATATAGTTGCCTGGGTGCGGATCGGCGTGGATGAGGCCCTGCCGCAGGAAGGGCCCCCAGATGGCGGCGACGAGTTGGGCAGCGACGCGAAAGCGGGCTTCAGGCGTCGCGCCCTCACCCTCGGGGAGCTCAGCGAAGCGATGCAGCGTCGGCCCTTCGAGCCGCTCCAGCGTCAGCAGCCGCGGGGTGCACAGCGCGTCGATGGGCTCGGGCACGACGAGGCTCTCCGACCACGGCGAGAGCGCCTCACGGTAGGCCTTGAGCTGCCGCAGCTCCTCGGCGTAGTCGAGCTCACGGCGGAGCGTCTGCGCGATCTCGTCGACGTACTCGCGGGTGTCGAAGATGCCGCCGCCGATGGCGAGGCCCTTCGCCATCATCGCGGCGTTCTGGATATCGCTCTCGATCGCCGACTCGACGCCCGGGAACTGCAGCTTGACCACGGCGTCGCGCCCCTCGTGGGTCCGGGCACGGTGGACTTGGCCCATCGACGCCGAGGCCAGCGGCTCGGGCTCCCACGCGGCGAAGACGCGCTCCGGTGCGTCCCCGAGCTCGCCACGCACGACCGCGGCGGCACGTTCGGGGTCCATCCGTTGCGGCGTCTGGTCGAGCAAGCGGTGCAACACGCGGCGCGCCTCTTCGGGGAAGGCCTCTTGGTCGGCCATCGAGAGGAACTGCCCGAACTTCGTCGCGGCCCCCTTCATCTCGCCGAGGACCTCGACCATGCGATGTGCGGTCGGCTCGAGGGCCTTGGCGAGGTGCACGTCGCCGCCACCGTCGATCTTCGCCTTGACCCGCGCCGCGACCAGGTCCTTCCCGGTGCGAGCCGCCACGCCGGCGAGCCGCGCCATGCGGCCGAGGCGCCCACCCTTGACGTGATCGTCGCTCATGGATGCTCCGGGATGGAGGCGTGCTCGCGCGGGTCGAGACCCAACGCGGCCAGCGGCTGCAGGACCGCGCTCTCGAGCGCGGCGTGGGCGGTCGAAAAATAGATCGACTCGGGCATCCAACCCAAGCGCCCTGCCCCGCTGTCGCCGGTGGTGAGTCCGAACGCCTCACCGTGCAGGTCGACCTCGCGTTCGGGCCGCGCCGACGGACGGAAGCGCTCCCAAGACCGCACCAACTTGCCGACTTCGTCGTGCGCGACAGCCCGCAGGTGGGCACGCTCGTCGCCGTCGAAGGCGTCGATGCACCAGCCGAAGAACCACGCGCCGACCTCGCCGTGCACCGCCTCGTCCTTGACGATGCGGGCCAGGACGTCGCGAATCAGCGGCAGCTCGGCGTGCTGCCACGAGGCGCGTAGGATCGGGATCGACACCGCTTCGCCGACGCAGAAGACCCGCATCATCAACTCTGCGGCGCGCATCAATGGGTCGCGGTCGGGCGAGGGCTCGGGGCCGAGGCGCTCGGGATCGAAGCGCAGCTCGACCGCGCCGCCGAGCTCCTGCAACAGGCGCGCCGCGAGCTCGACGTGGACCACTTCGTCCAGGGGAAAGCGGCTACACAATGCGATGAGGTCGACCGGCGCGCCGCACGCGAAGAGGTGCTGCAGGGCGCGGGTACATGCCGCGCCGGTGCGGTATTCCTGGAAGGCCGCCATGGTCCAGACCCGGCGGGCGCGGGCAACGACATCTGGCGCGAAGTCTGCCATGGGAAGCGTGCCCCACGGCATCGCCTCGACCTCGGGGCGGGCCTTGCGATACCAGCGTTCCGCCGGACCGCCGATCAGGCCGACCTCGAAGACCTCCACGGCTATTTCGTGTCTGCGCTGGTGGTCGAGGTGGCGTCGCTCGGGAGGTCGGCGTCGTCCTGCACGTCGGGCGGCAGGAGATTGCCGGAGACCTGGCTGTCGACGACGGCATCGGCGGGATCTTCCCCGACGTCCGACGGCAGCAGGTTGCCCGAGGTCGTCTCGATGCTGCAGCCGGCGATCCCGCCGACCACGAGGACCGTCGCGCCGGCCGACGCGCTGAGCAGCGTGCGAACCTTGCTCCGAAGCGAATCTCGATTGCGCATCTGATGCCTCCAGCAACCCACGGTCGCTCTGCCCTCGGAGGCGGAGTCTAGCCGTTCGGGGCCGGCTGCAAAAGCGCAGCGGGCAGGCGGCACAATTCGCGCTGGCGGACGATGGCTCCGTGGGCCGCCGGATCGACATCCAGCCAGACGCGCTCGGCCGTCGCACCGAGGAGGGTGGCGCCGCCCAGCCGCCACTGGTGTTGCCGCACGAACGCCGCGATGGCCGGGCAGCGCCGCTCTGGCCGGCGATCCAGCGACAGCGCCCAGAGCTGCCCCCAACGCAGCTGCCGGTCGCCGTCGCGCCAACGCCAGGGCTCCCACACGCGGGTCTCGCCGTTGCCGAGGGTGAGGGAGAGCCGCAACGCCGGCATCTCGGGTCCAGCGCGGCGGTCGAAGGTCGGATAGCAGGCGAAGGGCCAGCCCTCGACCCGCCCACGCAGGCCCGCGAGATGCGCGGCGAGCACCAGCGCCACGATCGCGACGACGGCAGCCACGGGGCCGGCGCCGCGACGCTCCGTGCCAGCTGGTGCTGTGGTGGTGTCGCCGATCGGCCAGAGCGCCAGGAGCACGAGCCACAGCGAGGGGAAGGCGATCCCCATCGCCCACTCGGTCAACAGGTGGAAGGCGACCAACGCTGGGATCGCCACCCGCCGCCCGCGCTCGAAGGCGAAGCACAGGGGTGCCGTGAGCTCCAGGAGCACCACGCCGGCCGCGCCGACACGCCACGCCCAGGGCGGCAACGCGCCGACGAGCGGCGGCACGTGGCCGAACTGCAACCACTTCCAGCGAGCGTTCTGGAGGACGTGGTCGGTCAGGAAGAAGTCGCCGCCGAGCGTCGCGACCTTGTGCACACCCGGCCAGAAGTAGACCGCCGCGAGCAAGAGCCACGCCGCCCGGATGGCGTGCTCGGGCTGCCGCGCGAGCCCCACCGCAGCGAGCAGCCACACCAGGTGATGCACGTGCCGTGTCGTTCCGGAGAGTTGCGGCAGCCCGAGCAAGACCACGGCGACGAGCGCGGCGAGGCCGAAGGGCCAACGTCTTTCGCGGCCACGCAGGGTGTCGACCCCGCCGAGGAGCAGGCAGACGAAGAAGCCGAAGAGCAGCAGCCGACCACCCTGCTGGCCGAGCGCCAGCGCCGTGGCCCGCAGCCATTCTGCCCCGGCCGGTGGCCGCATCGCCTCGGCCCCGACGCCGGCCCACGCGGGAGCGCCACGCACTTCGCCAGCGAGCAACAAGAGCGCGATCAGGGCCATTCGCAGGCGCACCTCGGCCCCAGCGGCGCCGGGTGCCGCGAGACGTGCCGCAGCTGCACCGACGCCCCGGATCACGGCGCCGACCTCAGGGATGCGCAACGGCGAGCGCCAGCACGAGCTGCGCAGCGTAGTAGCAGGGCAGCCCCCAGAGTCGATTGCCGGCGGTGCGCGCGACGAAGCGGTCGATCGCGACCGAGATATCGGAAAGCCAGAACAAGACCGCTCCGATCGGCAACAAGAGGTGCGGCGCGCGGGCATGGGCGCCGCAGGCCAGCGCGACCATGACGGTGATGATGACGACGTAGGCCACCACCGCCGGCCGCATCGGCCGCGGCACCTTCGGCAACAGCCATGCCGAGAAGCCGCCGGCGACGGCGCCCAGCGGAGCGAAGGCGATCGCTGCGGTCTGGACGTCGAAGCCGCGTTGGGCGAAGGCGACGATATAGGCGACATGGCCGAGCAAGAACGCGCCGAGCCCGGCGAGGAATGCCGTTCGGCTGCGGCCCATCAAGGCCACGTCACCGACGGTCGAGAGCAGCAGCCCGACGAAGACGGTCACGCCCCAGCGATGATCGAGCGCGCCGCTACCGACCGCGGCGAGCAGGAAGCCGGCCGATGCCGTCGGCTTGAAGACGTAGAGCAGCGGCAGCCGGTCGCGCAACTCGCCGTAGAGCGCCAGCGCCAAGGCGACGCACGTGATGGCCGCACCGGTCCACCAAGTCGTCCCCGGAATCGGTAGCGTCGACACGTCCATGGCACCTCCCCTGAGCGACCGGACCGTAGCGCAGGCGAGCCACTCCGTGCCAGACTCCCGGCGCCCCAACCGTCCCGAGGAGCCCCGCCATGGCCACGAACGACGACGCGAGCGCGAGCCTCGCATCCCTTCAATCCGCCACGAAGCGAAGCGGGGCCGATCCGTCGACCCTGCCGATGCTCGACGTCGTGCCGAAGAACGGCCGTCGCTACCGCATCCTGACCATGGACGGAGGTCCCTCGACCGTCGACTACCTCCGCCAGCTCCGGGTCATCGAACACAACCGTCCGGGCTTCCTGGCCAAGGTCGATTGCTTCGCCGGCACTTCGGACGGCGCGTGGTCGGCGCTGTTCTTGGCCTCGCGGCCACAGGGCAAGCTCGACGTCGGCGCGATCGACGCGGCCATCGCCTTCAACCGCCGCGTCGTCGAGTCGATGCGGCTCGGCCCATTCGGCCTGCTGCGCCTGGCGACCGGCGGCTTCTCGGCGATCGGCAACCGTGACCTGCTCCGCGACCTCGAGCGCGCCTACGGACCGGGGCCAGACGGGCAGCCGCTCAAGCTGCGCGACGTCCCGCGCGATACCTGCGCCGTCTCGTTCCACCTCGGCGAGCAGCCGAAGAAGCCGGGCGCACGGCTCTTCCACAACCTGCTCCGCCACGGCCAGGTGCTGCCGACCGGCGCGGACTATTGCACGCCGAAGGACCTCGACCTGACGGTGGCCGAAGTGGCGCTGCGCAGTGGGTCGTTCCCAATCCTGATGCCGGTCCGTGAGGGTTACGCCGACGGCGGCCTCTTCGCCAACAACCCGGCGATGGCGGCGCTCACCCTGGCGATGGAATACCGGCAACTCCTCGACTTCGAAGATCTCGGCAACGTCACCGTGATGAGCTGCGGCGCGGACGACGCAGCGATCGGCGGCCGCCGGGTCAAGCGTGCCGTCGCGTCGAAGAAGGACCTCGACTGGGGCTGGATCCCGTGGCTCTTGCTGCCATGGGCGCCGCTGATCATGGTCGACGCCGTGGTCACCGCATCGGGGCGCGGCATCTCCTACCAATGCCGACAGCTCCTGGGCCCGCGCTTCCAGCGGCTCGGCCCGTCGATGGGTGCGACCTTCGGCGAGCAGGTTCTGCGCCTGATCACCGGGCGCTATCAGAAGCTCTACAACGAGGCCGACGACCGCGTGATGCAATGGGCGATGGGCGCGGACAGCCTCGATTTTCGCCCCAGCCTGCAGTGGACCTTGGAGTGGGTCGACGAGGTCTGGATGCCCGATTGACCCAGCCGCTCGCACCTCGCTTTGCCCTTTTGCATCGAGCGCGGTAGCACGCTGGCGGAAGGTCGGTGCGCCGAGTGGGGTTGTGGGTGCCCCCGGTGCAGAGACGACGCCGGAATCGGAGGGTGCATGAGCGAGCAGACCGCGCGTTCGTCCAGGCTTTCGGGCTTCTACAAGCTGCCCGTCGACGAGCGGCTGGCCCGCGTCCAGGCGTTCGCCGGGTTGAGCGACGGCGAGATCGACATCCTGCGCGGCCACGAGCCCGAGCGGCTGGCTGCGGCCGACAAGATGATCGAGAACGTGGTCGGCCTATTCCACTTCCCGCTCGGCTTCGCGGCGAACTTCCGCCTCGACGACGAAGACATCCTGGTCCCGATGGTGATCGAAGAGCCCTCGGTCGTCGCCGCCAGCAGCAACGCAGCGCGGATGATGCGCGGCGGCCGCGGCATCGTGACCTCGGCCACGGCGCCGATCATGATCGCCCAAATCCAGCTCTGCGACGTGCCGGATCTCGAAGCTGGCCGCGCAGCGATTCTCGCCGACGCCGATCGCTTGGTCGCGCTGGCGAACGAAGGCCACCCACGCCTGATCGCCCGCGGCGGCGGTGCGCGCGAACTCGTCGTCCGCGTGCTGCCACAGAGCGACATCGGCCCGATGTTGGTCGTCCACCTGCACGTCGACGTCTGCGACGCGATGGGCGCGAACCTGGTCAACGCGATGGCCGAGCGCCTCGCGCCGGAAGTCGAGACGCTGAGCGGCGGCTCGGCGTTCCTCCGCATCCTCAGCAACCTCGCCGACCGCCGCCTGATCAGCTGCGAGGGCCGCATCCCCTTCCGCGAGCTGGACCGGCCGACCATGGGCTGGAGCGGCGCCGACGTCGCCGAGCGCGTCGTGCGCGCCTCGGTCTTCGCCGAGGTCGACCCCTACCGCGCCGCGACCCACAACAAGGGGATCATGAACGGCGTCGACGCCTTCTTGCTCGCGACGGGCCAGGATTGGCGCGCCGTCGAGGCCGGCGCCCACGCCTACGCAGCGCGTGATGGCCAATATCGTGCGATGGCGGTCTGGCGCATCGAGGGCGACGAGTTGGTCGGCCGGATGACCCTGCCGATGCAGACCGGCATCGTCGGCGGCGTGACCAAGGTCCACCCGGTCGTGCGGGTGCTGCTGAAGGTGATCGACGCGCGCACGGCGTCGGATATCGGCCGCGTCGCCTGCGCGGTGGGCTTGGCGCAGAACCTCGCCGCGATCCTGGCGCTCGCGACCGAGGGCATCCAACGCGGCCACATGTCGCTGCACGCGCGCAATATCGCGGCAGCTGTCGGCGCGCGCGACGAGCAGATCGACCGCGTCGTCGCCGAGATGATCAAGCGTCGCACCATCAGCCACGACGCCGCCGAAGCGATCATCGAGGCCGCGACGGCGCAGAAGGCCCGCGCCGTGCCCGTCTCGATCGAGGAGATGCGCGCGGTCCGAGACCGCTATTGGCCGGAGATCGAAGCGCTCCTGCAGGAGATCGTGCCGCGCGGCGGCGAATCGGGGACGCTCTCCGACATCTTCTGGTACGCCCTGGGCACCGGCGGCAAGCGCCTGCGCGCGATCATCCCGCTGGTCGTCTACGAGGCCTTCGGTGGCGACGCGGCCGACGCGGTCCCCTTCGCCGCCGCGATGGAGCTGCTGCACAACGCGACGCTGATCCACAAAGATGCGCTGCGACGGCTGCGCTCCCGCCGCGGCCACGACACGGTTTGGGTCTGCTACGGCCTGGAGCAGGCGGTGCAGCTCGGCGACGCGATGCTCTTCGCGGCGCAATCCGCGCTCGACAGCCTGCGCCGGCCACCGATCGTGGTCGCCAAGGTGCAGCGACGGGTCAGCCAAGAGATGCTCTCGATGCTGCGGGCGCAGATCGACGCGACCCGCCTGGTCGACAGCGGCCACCACGACGGCGACGCGCTGATCGAGTTGCTACGCGACCGCACCGGCGGCCTGTTCCGCCTCTCGGTGACCGGGGCGGCGGTGCTGGCCGGCGCAGCGGACGACGTGCTGGCCCGTTTGGACCGAATTGGCGGCGATCTCGGCACGATCTTCCAGCTGCAGGACGAGCTTCTCGGCATCGTCGGCGGCTTCGGCAGCACCGAGCGCGGCGCCTGGATCCGCAGCGGCGAGGCGGGGCTAATGCTTCAGCACGGCCTGCGTCACGCCGATCCAGCCGCGCGCGAAGAGCTCGAGGCGATCTTGCGCAAGCGCGAACCGGCCACCGAGGAACGCGACGTCGCCCGGGCGATGGAGCTGCTGCGGGAGACCGGCTCGCTGCGCCACGGCATGGACCTGATCGAAGAGGCGCAGGGCCGCATCGACGCAGAGTCGCAGGAGCTGCCGCAGCGCGGCCTGGTGCGCCTGCTCGCGGGCATCGGCGATATCTTCCTCGCGCCGCTGGCTGCCAAGGTCGAGGGATGAACACCACCGGCGCGCGGTGCGGATGGCGCGCCGCGCCACCGACCGGCCTCGCGTTGCTGGCAGCGGGCCTCGTCGTGCTGCTCGGCCCCGCGACGGCCGACGCCGACGGCCTCGATTTTCGCGGTGGTGGCGCCCGCCAGCTCGCCGGTGCGGGCCTGCCGCTCTTCGACGACGACCCCTTCGCGCAAGCCGTCGACGTCGCCCTGCCCGGAGCGGCGACAACCACCGTCGCGGTCGCCTGGATCGGCGGCGCCTCCGGCGGCGGCATCACGCTCGGTGCCCGGCCAGCTGGCGCCGACGTGCCGGAGGCCGTGCTCGGCGCGAGCCCCGCGGGAGGCTGGCCCGACCCGGCGAACAAGCCGGTCCCGACCAGCATGCTGCCGCCGACCCGATCCGCCGGTGCCCCCAGCGTGGCCGACCAGCTCGGCATCGGCGCGACCTGGCGGCTCTCGCCGCACCTCGCCTTGGGCGCGCTGGCCGTGCTACCCGCAGGCGCGATGGTCCAGGGAGCCCTCTCCTATACCGATGAGCGCGGCGCCGTGCTCGGCTGGGGCCCGCGGTGGGTCCGCTTCGAAGCCAACGACGCGGCGCCGGCGCTGGCGATGACGCTCGCAGCCTCGCCCTGGGACGGACTCGCCTTCGGCATCGGGGCGTGGGTGAGCCAGGTCACGGTAGCCGACGCAGATACCTTCGTCTCGACGCTCGGCGGCGACGGCCGCGTGCCGATCGCGCTCCAGACGCGGGTCGAGACGTCGCTGGCGCTGCGCCTGGGCGTCCGACTCGGTGGCGCGCACCGCCGCTGGCTGGTCGGCCTCTCTGTGCAGCAGGAGCGCGGCTTGGTCGTGGTGAGCCGGAGTCGGGTCACGATCCGCGGCATCGGCGACGCCGGCCCGGAGCTCGAACAAAGCGACAGCGGCACCATTGGCTGGGTCCCGACCCGGGCAGATCTCTTCGCGCGTTGGCGAGGCGACGGCTGGCGGTTCGCCGCAGGGCTCACCTGGCGCGATGGCGACGGCACCATGGGCGCAGCCGACGGAGGCGCCTTCGAGCCGCGCGCGGCGGCGTCGTTCGCGCTCGCAGAGGGCTGGGACGGCATCGTCGGCGCGGCCTACAGCCAGGCGTGGGCACCGGCACAGACCGGCCGCAGCAACTGGATCGACAACGACACCCTTGCCGGCTCCATCGGCGCGAGCTGGCGCAGCGTGCGCAGCTTCGGCGTGCTGCGCGTGAGCGCCGGCCTGCGCCTGGACTGGCTCCTGCCCCGCACCCACGACAAAGATCCAGCATCGATCCCGGACGAAGTTCCCGCGCTCGTCGATCCCGGCACCGGGGCCGCGATCGCCGGAACCGATGGGCTGCAGACGAACAACCCCGGCTATCCGGGGTATCGCAGCGATGGGTGGATCGTCGGCACCAGCCTGACGGTTTCGCTGCAACGGTAGCGGAGGGCGAACGATGGCGGGGTGGGCACAAGTAGGGCGTGTGGCGCTGACGTGGGTGATCTGCGGCACATTGGCTGCGTGCGGCGGCGAAACAGCCGGATCCCCAGCGACGACCGGCGACGACGGCGGCGGCAGTGACGGCAGCGGCGCCGGCGGCAGCGCCAGCGACAGCGCGGGCAGCGAGACGAACGTCCCCGAGGCGCTGCAGCTGACGCCGTTGGTCGCGGCCGACGCGACCCAGGCCCTACCCGCCGGCACCTACGCCTCGCGCCAGCGCTTCACCAACAAGGTCCTGCTGCCGCCCTTCGGCGACCCCGACGAGACGACGCAGACGGCGTGGACGCTGCACGAGGTCCGTCACGAGGCGGGAGTGGTGCGGGTCGAGACCCGCGCCTGCGCAATCAGCGAACCGACCAAGAACGGCGTGACCACGGTCTTTCCGGCGGCGCTGATCGCTGTGCTGCCGGTGTGGCAGACCGAGGCGAAGGCCTATTCCCGGCCGAACGGCGGATTCGTCGTCGACCTGCTGCCGCAGACGACTTTGCTCGGCTGCGCGCTCGGCGATCCGGAACACGATCCACTGCCCGAGAAAGGCGACGATCCCGCCGTCGTCGACGTCGACAAGGACGGCAACCCTGGCGGCACGGTGAAGCTCGAAGGGCTGATCAGCGGCGCGATCTACGTCGTGCAGCGCAGCGTCGAGCACCTGCGCGGCCTGACCACCGAGGGCGGCCTCGACGGGCTGATGCTCGGCACCCGCGAGCAGAAGGTGGTCGGCGCGAGCGAGGCCGTGCTGGCCAGCTTCGACCTGAAGGCGACCAAGCACCCGGACCCGAAGCGCTCGGACTTCTACCTGCGCAAGGTGGCCGACGGGACCGATTGCGCGGCGCTGCTCGCCGAGCCGCCGAAGCTGCCCGAAGGCCCCGCCGTCCCCTGAGCAACGCGGCCGCTTCTGCCCTTCCGAGTTGGCGCAAGTTGGGTCATACTCCCGGCCTTCTTCACGCCCGGCAAAGGTGCCGGCCCGGAGGCCCCATGTCCCGACCCCTGTACCGGCGGGCGCTCGCCGTTGCGCTCTCGCTCAGCGCGTTGCCAGCCGCCGCATCGGCCGTCGAAGCCAGCGCCGTCGACGCGCCGGCCGCCGCGACGCGCAACGCCGCGATGACCTTCGAGGTCAGCGCCGGAGCCCGGGCGAGCGCCGAGCGCACCAGCAGCTTCGCCGCCGACAACGACGGCAGCGCCACCTCGACCGACCCCGAGATCGGCAGCCGGATCACCCTCTCGCTGCGCGCCGACACGCACGACAGCCTCAGCGGCATGCGCGCCGAAGTCGTCGCCACGGTCGATTCGCAGGGGATCTGGAGCGGCGCGCCGACCCTCGCCGGTGATCGGCGGCCGGGCGACGTCTCCGGCACGGCGATGCTCACCGAGGCGTGGGCCGGGCTCTCGCTCGGTGGTGCCGACGAGGCCAACCACAAGGTCGGCATCCGCTTCGGTCTGCAGCGCTCGCAGTGGGGTCTGGGCCTGCTCGCCAACGACGGCCGGGCCTACCTCGAGAGCGACGCGCGCAGCTGGTTCGCCCTGCCCTGGGTCGGCGACCGCGTGCTCCGTGCGCAGGTCTGGGCCCGCCCCCTCGCCGGGACGAGCTCGCCGCTGCGCGGGCTGATCTTGACCGCTGCGGTCGACCGGGTCGCCAGCGACGACGTGCTCTCGCCGATCGCCGACCCCGGCTTCCTCGCCGTGCACGACACCGAGGTGGCGTGGCAGGGGATCTTCGCGGCGCGGATGATGCTCAGCAAGACCGATTCGGCCGGCGTCTACTACGTCTACCGCGACCAGAAGCAAGAGGGCGGCGGCGATATCCGCGTCCACGCCATCGACGGCACCTTCGACATCGGCGTGGCGCAGAGCGACGCGATGAGCTTGCGCCTCTCGGGTGAAGCGGTCGGCCTCTTCGGCAAGACCACGCTCGCGCCGACGCCGGAATTCCCCGAGCACGACATCGGCCAGTTCGCCGCGGTGGTGCGCGCCCACCTCGTGATGGGCAAGCTCTCGGGCCTGTTCGACATCGGCTACTTCTCGGGCGACGCCACCGCCGACGACGCCAGCGTCAACAACTTCAAGGCCGACCCCAACTTCCAGCAGGGCATCCTGCTCTTCCGTCGCATCGTCGGCTGGCAGACCGCCCGGATGCGCGGCACAGCCAGCGACCCGGACGTGGTCGGCTACCCGAACCAAGACCTCGACCGTCTCTCCACCGGCGGCTCGCTCTCCTCGGCGCTGACCTTCTTCCCGCGGGTCGGCGGCAACCTCGGCCCGGTCGAGGTCTACGGCGGCCTGCTCCTGGCGCTCGCCCCGCAGCCGATCCAAGACCCCTTCCACACCCGCACCATCGGCGGTGGCGGGGCGCGCAACGCCTACGCCCAATCGCCCGACGGCATGCTGCTCGGCACCGAGATCGACGGCGGCGTCCGCGCCCGCTTCGGCATCGGCGGCGGGATGCTCCTGCTCGCCGGCGTCGAATACGGCGTCGCCCTGCCCGGCGGCGCGCTGGCCGGGATGGAGGCCGCCTCGGGCGGCTCGGCGACGGTCCACGGTGGCCGCGTCATGCTCACCCTCACCGGTGCCCCGAACAAGGGAGGCAAGTAGCCATGTCGACCCGCATCTCCCCGGCGCTCCGTGCGCGTTTCGTCTCCCTTCTCTCGTCGTCGGCGCTGCTGCTGTCGGCCGGCTGCGCGACCGCACCCGAGGGCCTCTTCGCCCCTCCGGCGGCCGACGTGACCGTGAAGATGGACTTCTTCCATCGTCCGCTGCCCGAGATCCCGCTGCCGAACGACCTCGCCACCCGCTTCGACGAGACCTCGCCGACCGGCCGCCGGATCAACGCCAGCCTGGTCGCGCCGACCTCGTTCGAGCGCATCGTCCGCCGCCGCATCGACGACCTCGACGGCTGGGGCGTCTACGCGCCGATCACGATCCCCTTCTCCGGCCCGATCGACGTGCAAGGCGTCATCGATCACCACCACGGCGACCAGCTCGATCCGCGTGACGACCTCGTCTACGTCGTCGACGTGACGCCGGGCTCGCCGACCTTCGGTCAGCCGGTCAAGCTCGATATCGGCGAGGGCGCGTTCCCGACCGTGCTCGAGAAGATCGACAACTATTGGAAGAGCGACGCCCGCGGCGACACGCTCTCGATGCTCTTCGAGGACCACGACGAGGACACCAACGGCAACGGCATCCTCGACGAGGGTGAGGACACCGACCTCGACGGCATCCTCGACAAGCCGAACTACAAGCCCTACGAGAAGCGCAACCCCAAGACCATGGACCTGCGCGAGCGGGCGTTGGCGCAGATGGACTTCTACGAGCGCGAGAGCAATACGCTCATCATCCGCCCGCTGGTGCCGCTGCGTGAGCGTACGACCTACGCCGTGGTGGTCACCCAGCGCCTGAAGGACGCCGCCGGCAAGTCCGTGGGCTCGCCCTACGAGGCCGGCCACCACCTCGGCCAGACCGACGCGCTCGGCCCGCTCGAGCAGGCGCTCGACGGCAACGCCGACTTCGGCGGCCTGAAGCTCTCGGACGTCGCCTTCGCTTGGACCTTCACCACCGGCTCCATCACCTCCGATATGGTCGCGGTGCGCGAGGGCCTCTACGGCAACGGCGCGCAGAAGCACCTCGCCGAGGAGTTCCCGCCCGAGCTCTCGGAGCTGAACCCGGTCTTCGACGAGAAGCCGGCGAAGAGCTACGAGTCGATGTGGACCATCTCCGGTGAGACCTTCAACTCCATCGCCAAGCTCATCGCGCAGGCCGGGATCGTCAGCCTCGGCGGCAAGGAGCAGAAGAAGCGCTTCGACGCCAGCCTCGCCTACGTCGACCGCCACGTCTTCGGCACCTACAAGACCCCGCGGATGTTCGCCCGCACCGACGCCGACGGCCGCTACCTCGACTACAACGAGCAGGCCTGGCCGCAGGATCTCGCCGCGCAGAAGGCCGTCGCCTACCCCGAGGATGTGACGTTCTGGATGTCCCTGCCGCGGAAAGAGGCCTGCCCCGGCGGCAAGCCGAAGGCCATCGTCATCCTCGGACACGGCTACACCGGCAGCAAGACCGAGATGTTCAGCTTCCACAGCTACTTCTCGCAGATGTGCCTTGCGGTGGTCGCGATCGACTCGGCCAGCCACGGCTTCACGCTGGGCAGCAAGGATCGCGGCCTGCTCACGACCATCTTCAAGGGCATGGGCGTGGGCAAGCTCGCCGACGCGCTGATGCGCAACCGCAGCTGGGATCAGGACGTCGACGGCGAGGAAGACTCGGGCGCCGACTTCTGGACGGCCTATACCTTCCACACCCGCGACGTCGTGCGCCAGACCGCGATCGACTACGTGCAGCTGGTGCGCATCATCCGCGGCTGGGACGGCAAGCGCCTCTGGGACTACGACATCAACGGCAACGGCCAGAAGGACGACCTCGCCGGCGACTTCGACGGTGACGGCAAGGTCGACATCGGCGGCCCGGACGCGCCGATCTCGATGACCGGTGGCTCGCTCGGCGGCATCATGTCGGCGGTGGTCGGCGGCCTCGAGCCCGAACTCGACGCGGTGGTGCCGATCGCCGGCGGCGGCGGCCTGATCGACGTCGGCATCCGCAGTATCCAGGGCGGCGTGAAAGAGGCCGTGACCCTGCGCGTCATGGGCCCGATCTACGTCGGCAGCCCCGGCGACGACGGCGCGCTGCGCATCGAGACCATCGTCCCGCGGCTCAACTCGACGGCGACGGTTCCGGTCGCCGAGGTCCCGGCCAGCGCCGCGGCACAGCTCGCGGTTGGTGACTCCGTGCTCGCCACCAACCTCGACAACGGCCGCGTCGACTGCGCCCTCCTCACCGAGGACGCCAACTGCGCCAAGGCCTGCGACGCCGGCGAAGCGGCCAACCGCGCCGTCTGCAAGCAGACGTGCCTGACCTTCCGCATCCACCTCGCCTCGACCATCGTCCGCGGCGACAGCGCCGAGCGCCACACGCTCGCGTTTTACAAGGGCAACCCCTTCATCCACGGCAAGCGCTTGCCGGAGCAAGACCGGGCCTGCCTGCTGAAGCCGGACGCTGGCGCCCCGGTGCACGTGGTCGACAAGTTCGGCTACGACGTGAAGTTCCACTTCCAATCCGAGGCGCTCGACTTCAGCAAGGGCGCGCCGCTCTCGCCGATCGCCGAAGGCATGGGCCTGCACCGCGCCGCGCCGGAGATGCGGCGCTTCATGGGTTTTGCGCAGATGGTGCTGGATCCGGCCGACCCCGCGGTCTGGGCCGTCCACATGCGCTCGGGCGAGCTGAAGTACGCGGATGGCAGCGTCGTCGACACCCACGCCCTGGTGCTCAACACCAACGGCGACATGAACGTGCCGGTCAACACCGGTGCCGCCATCGGCCGCGCCGCCGGCCTCATCGACTTCACCACGCCAATCGACGCCTGGGGCGGCCGCACCGTGCACGAGGTGCTGATCGACACCAAGATCTACGAGGCGGTCGACAAGATCCCGCACTTCGTCGACCCCAGCGGCAACGGTGTGCTCTTCGACGTCGAGGATCTCTCGCAGTCCGCGACGCCGACCGAGGCGCTGCCGCCGCGCGGCACCCCGCTCCGCTACGGCAACGACAAGCCGCTGCACCGCGGTGTCGACGGCTTCCACGTGCCGCGCCTCAACCCGCCGCTTTGGAAGCACGCCATCGGCCCCGACGGCAGCGACGGCGTCTCCGGCACGTGGTTCCCCTACGTCGAGCCGGGCGGCAAGCACGGCTTCTGGAACCCCGGCGAGCACGTCGACTTCCTGGTCAAGCAGTGCAAGGCCGAGGCGCCGGGCAAGGGCGAAGACCCCGCCGCGTGCGAGAAGAAGACCTGGTTCGACCACGGCATGCTCGTCATCGGCATGATGAGCTACTACCTGGGGAGCGGCGGCACCGAGCTGCGGCACGACACCTGCCTACAGAACTGGAGCTGCCCGGACATGCCCGCGCCGCCGGCCCCGCGGCCGTAGCAATCGGCTACTTCGGCTTCACCCAGCCGCATTTGGACCAGCCGCCGAGGTCGTTCTCCTTGGCGAGGCCCATCGTCATCAGCGCGAGCGCTTCGTATTGGTTGCCCTTGGCAAAGGGGTAGAGCACCCGGGCATAGCCGAGGCGGAGCAGGCGCAGGTTCAGCTCGACCGCTTTGCCGTCCACCGCCGGCTCCTTGTAGTAGACGTAGCGAAGCAGGCGACCGTAGACGTCCTTGTTGCCCGCCTTGCTGTCGCTGATCAGGCAGACCGACGGCGACTTCTGGATCTGCGCGTAGGTGAACTTCTTCGCCTCGAGCGCGTAGCAATCGCTGCTGGTGAGCTCCGGCGTATCGACCAACAGGAAGCGCACGATCAGGTTCTGGCCTTTGCTGTCGGTCTCCTCGAGGACCAGCGTATCGCCGTCCGAGACGTGGTCGACCTTCTTCCAATCGCTGTCTTTGGTGCACTTGCCACTCGGTGCGTAGAAGAAGTCGAGCGGCTCGTCCTTGTGGCATTGGGCGATCCAATCCGGGCAGCAGGTGCCGAATTTCGGGCAATCCCAGGTGCATTGGCAGGGTTTGGCGGCGTTGAACGAGGCGTCGCAGCGCCCTTGGCAAGTCATCTCCGCCGGCTTGCAGAGCGGACCGTAGTCCGGGCAGCAATTGCCGAACTTCGCGCACTCGTCGTTGCACTGACAGGAGCGGCCGGGATCGTAGGCCGCGCCGCAGGCGCCCTCGCAGGTCCCAGTGACGCCGACGTCCTCCTCGCCGCCACCGGTATCTTCGCCGCCGCCGGCATCCTGCTGCGCCGCGTCGTTGGCTCCACCACCGGAATCCTGGGCAGTCGACGTATCGGTCCCGCCTCCGCCGCCGCCGTTGCCGGTGTCGTAGGTCGCCGGCTGGGCGCTGCTCGCGGGTCCACCCAGGTTGGGACAAGCCGGCAGCAGGAGCGAGAGAGAGGCCGCGAGCGTGGCCCGGAGCAAGAAGGTCGTTCTGGTCATCGGAGACTCCAGCAGCTAGCCGGCAGGCAGCCTAACGTTCGACTCCCGCTTTGGCGAGCGAAGCGGCGTGGTGCCCGCGTTGACGCCGTCCAAGGCTTCTGCCATCCCTGCAGCCAAGCTCGTTGCCCCGGAGGAAGTCGATGTCGCGCGCTCGCCCCGAACCGTCCTCGGCCGACCTGCATCCCACTTGCAATCGGACGCAGTTCGCTTGCCTCTTCACGACGTTGGCGCTCCTCGCCGGCGGCTGCAGCAGCACAACCGAGCAGCCGCACGACGCCGCATCTGGCCACGGTGACGTCGGCCCGGACGGCAGCCTCGACGCTGGATCCGACGGCATCGTCGCCGGAGACGTCTCGGACACCAGCGACAGCATCGGCGCCGACACCGCGCAGCCCTGCACGCTGCCCCCGGTGCAGGACCGCGGCGTCGACGCCGGCCGCAAGCGCTTCGCGATGAGCCTGTTCCACTTCAACGTCGAATACGTGATCGGCGGTCTCGATTACACCGACAAATCCGGCAAGAACCACATCTTCGTCGGGGTCGAAGCGGCCGCCGGCTGGGACGATCAGAAGGTCGAGGATTGGATCGTCCGCGAGACCTTCGTCCCCATCCTGCAGATGTACGAAGCGCACCCGAGCTGGGGCGTCGACATCGAGCTGCAGGGCCGCTTCGTCGACGTGCTGCGCCAGCGCTTCCCCGACGCGCTCACCCTGCTCCGCACCCTGGTCGCGCGCGGCCAGGTCGAATTGATCAGCTTCCATCAGAACGCCCAGCTCTTCCTGGCCTTCCCCCGGACCGACCTCGACCGCTCTGTCGCCGCGACCAAGCTGGCCTTCGACCAGGCCTGTCTGCCGCTCTCGAAGGTGGTCTTCAACCAGGAAGGCCAAGCCGGCGAAGGACGCCAGAAGGCGCTGGTCGACCACGGCTACGAGGTCGGCGTCTTCCCGAAGAACCTGTGGCGCTACGTCCGCGGCGAGGGAGCGTGGTGGCCGTGGTACGCCTCGGAGGGCGGCACGCTGATCGTCGGCCCGGGCGGCGTCGACCCGGCGTCGGGTGTCGAAGTCGCGTGGGATATCTTTGACGACGGAGAGCTCTTCGCCGTCCCCGCGAAGCTCAACCCCTATTTCGCGCCGATCACCCAGCACGACGACGGCGTGGTCGCGACGCTCGCCGCCAAGCTCTCGGCGAAAGAAGCCTCTGGCTTCTACATGGCCACGATTGGCGAGTACGTCCGGCATCTGCAGGCGATCGGCGTGGAGAAGAAGCCTGCGCCGCCGCTCCTCGACGGCACCTGGCAGGCGCCGTCGACCGACTCGATTCACCGCTGGCTGGGCGGCCGCTCCGACGTCTTCTCCGACGGCGAGAGCGACAACCTCGTCCGCGCCGGCAACTTCCGCGCCCGCGAGGAGCTGCTCGCCGCGGAGGTCCTGGTTCATGTCGCGCAGGCGGCCGGCAAGGACGTCGGCCCGGCGGAGGCGCAGCTCGACCAACTCTGGCGTGCCCTATTCCGCGCCGAGGTGAGCGACGGATCCGGCGTGAACCCGTGGATCGGCGAGCGCTTGTTCTGTCACGAGCACAACGAGGCGGTGATCTTGGGCAGCACGGCGTTGCAGCAAGCGATGCTCGGCAAGCTGGGCTGGAAGCACGCCAGCATCGACACCGGCAAGCAGACGGCCGTCGCGCTCGACGACCTGCCGCTCGGCGAGCCCCCCGAGGAGGTCGACCCACCGCTCGCCGTGACCATCACCGCGCCGGGGCGCAAGGTGAAGAGCGTCTGGCATGGCTACGGCCCCAAGCGGCGACAGCTCGAGCTGAGCTTTGCCGCTGCGGGTAGCGGCGCGCCCTGCAAGGACTGCGACCAGCGCCACGTCGAGGTCGCCTTCGCCCGCGCCGACCACGTCTTGCGCTATTCGCCCGGCCTGCTCGACCAGGAAGTGCGCACCTACGCCGAGACGGCCTTCACCTTCCTCGAAGGCCAGGCCTTCTTGCCCCTGGCGAACGGCCTCATCGGGCTGGGCAACGACCGTTGGCTGATCAAGCTCAACCGGGCGGTGCACATCGCCGCGCGGATCGCCCCGGACGACGACAGCATCCGCTTCATCGACCGCTCGCTGCAGCCGGAAGACGTCGGCGCGTGGTCGTTCATCGTCTTCGACGGAACGGAGGCCGAGGCGCTGGCGCTGGCGTTGCTGACCAACGTCTGGCCGCACCTGCTGCGCTGACGGACGACGCCTAGAGACGCGACCAGAACATGCCGTTTCGCATTTTCTGGCCGAGTCTCTCTTCTGTTCTCTGGGGGGCTGGGCGCCCCCAGGTCGCGAGAAGCGTGGTTCTCGCGAACCTTCGCCCTCCACAAGCCGCATCACGAAGTCGCCCGCGGCGACTTCGTGATCGCGTCTCTAGTCGGCGAATGCTTCCGGGCCGGGCGGCGGGCCGAAGCGGGCGATCACCTCTTCCCGCCACCGGTCCAGCGAGTGCGACTGCTTGAGCGCGAGCAGGACTTCTTGCACGTGGGGCGGAAAGTCCTTGCCGAGCATCCACTCGACGTAGCCACGGCCGTCGTAGCTGCGCACGAACTCGCGCAGCTTCTTGCCGCCGTTCTTGCCGAAGCCGAGGCAGATATCGCCATCCGCATCCCATTGCAGATGGTGCGTCGCGCCGATGTGGCGCAGCCGTTCGGGCTCGGCCCGGGTCGCGATGCCGTCCCAATCGAGGGCGTCGAGCTCGAAGGCTTCGACCATCCCCTCCAGCACCCGGGCGGTCGCCGCGACGTCTGCCGCCGCGCCGTGTGCGCCGTCGAACGCCGAGCCGACGAAGCGTTTGTGCGCGTCCATCAGCGACCGGGGCTCACAGCGTTGCCAGAGGCGGAAGGGGTCGACCAGGACCACACCCTGTAGCTCGAGCGGCGCGGCGCCACAGCGCTGCAACTCGGCCTGCACCATCTCCAAGTCGAAGCGGAGGTTGTAGCCGCACAGGACCTTCGCTTGGCTGAGTACCTCGCGCACCTCGGCGGCCCGCTCGACGAAGCGTGGCTCGCCGTGCAGGTCCTCCATCGAGATGCCGTGGACCTGCTCGGCGTCCGGCTGAATCGGCACGTCCGGCAGGAAGCGCCACACCCAGCGCCGCGCGTTCTCGCCGAAGCCCTGCTGGATGCAGAGCTCGATGACCTGGTCACGGCTCGTATCGGTCCCGGTCGTCTCGGTATCGAAGGTGTAGAAGACGGACGGATCCCGCATCTGCGCCGCCCCGCTACTTGACCGCGTAGGGGTCGAGCACCTTCACGAACGCGTCGAGGTCGATTGTGGACGTCGAGCCATTGCCGTGCTGCTGGTACGCGCCATCGCCGGTGCACCAGATGTCGCCGTCGATGTCGAGGACGCACGAGGCGGAGTACGCACCGCGCACGGCGACTGCGGTCTTGGTCAACGGCATCTTCACGAAGGTCGACTGGTTGCTCTTGTTGCCGAGTCCGCATTGGCCAGACGTGTTGTAGCCGGCGCACCAGACTTCTCCCTTCGCGGTCAGCGCGAGGTTGTGGCCATAGCCACCCCAGAAGCCGACCACCGTCTCGGGCGTCTTGGCAGCACCGACCACGACCGGGACGGGTGTCGGAGAGTAGCTCGAGCCATCGGCCTTGCCCTGCCCAAACGCGCCGTAATAGTTGCGTCCCCAGCAGAAGTCGCCTTCTGCGTCGGTCTTGGCGCAGGTGAAGTAGCGTCCGCCGCCGACCCAGTTGACCTTCTTCAGCGCGGAGAAGGGCATCGGCGAATCAATGACCGAAGACGTCGAATCGGCGACGTGACGGTAGAAGTTGTAGCCCCAAGCGCGGATCTGGCCGTTGCTGTGGATGTAGAAGCCCGCTT
Organism: Deltaproteobacteria bacterium; assembly: GCA_020632665.1. GTDB lineage: Bacteria > Myxococcota_A > UBA9042 > UBA9042 > UBA9042 > JACKFC01. The sequence goes on along the minus strand of JACKFC010000004.1, from coordinate 104,756 downwards.
CGTTGGTATGCGCCCAGCTGCCGACGCCCGTGGTGCCGACGACCTGCGTCGGAGTGGAGACGTTGGACGTGCCGCCAATTCCCAGACGACCATTGGTGTTGTAGCCCCAGCACCAGAGCGAGCCATCGGCCTTCTTGCCGCAGGTGAGGTTGTAGCCGAGCTCGAGGTCGACGAAGTCCTGCGCATCCTTGGCGAGGACGGGCGTCTTGGAGTCGGTCGTCGTTCCATCACCGAGCTGCCCGTAGTAGTTGTCGCCCCAGCAGTAGGTCTTGCCGTCGCCGTTGATGGCGCAGGTGTGCTGGTAGCCGAGCGCGACATCGATCGGGTCCTTGATGCCGCTGACGAGGACCGGAGCCGAGGCGTCGGTCGTGGAGTTGTTGCCGATCTGGCCGTTGAGGTTGTCGCCCCAGCAAGCGAGCTCGCCCTTGGTCGTGGTCGCGCAGAGGTGGTAGCTGCCCGGGCTGGCGTGCAGCGCGGCCGCCCAGCCCTTGCCGCTGGCCGTGCAACTGCCGGCGTTGCAGGTCTTGCCCGGTTCGCAGATCTGGCCGTTGTTCTCGGGCGTGTAGATGCACTTGCCGACGGTACAGGCCACCGCCGCACACGGGTTGCCCGGGCAATCCGTATCCTTCTTGCAGGACGGGATGCAGCCCTTGATCGTCGTGCTGCTGCACACGCCCGTCGCCTTGTCGCAGGCGTCGAGGGTGCACTCGTTGCCATCGTCACAATCGACCGCCTTGCCCGCGACGCAGGTACCGGTCTTGCTGTCGCACGCCTCGCCGACGGTGCAGGCGTTGCTGTCGTCACAGTCGGTGGCCTTGTAGACGCAGACGCCGGTGAGCTTGTTGCAGCTGTCGGCGGTGCAGGCATCCCCGTCGTTGCAGTGGGCGTCAGTCGAGCAGACCGGCGGAACCGTGACGATGCTCGCCTGGTCCGTAGTGCCGGGCTGGCCGGCCTCGCCGTAAAGGTTCTTGCCGACGCAGTAGATTTGGCCGTCGATCGCCAAGCCGCAGGTGGTGCCGTAGCCGGCGGCGACGTCGACGATGGCCTTGGCCCACGGCCCCTTGAACCACGCCTTGGCGTCGGTGGTCGTGCCGTCACCGATCTGGCCATCGGCGTTGTCGCCAGCGCTCCAGATGCTGCCGTCGCCGGCGAGCACGACCATGTGGTCGTAGCCGCCGGTGACCTTCAGGCCAGCCTTGGGACCCACCACCTTCACCGGCGTCGCCGAATCGGTGGTCGTGCCGTCGCCGAGCTGGCCGGCGAAGTTGTCGCCGCGGCAGTAGAGCTCGTCACCATCGTTGAAGCAGTTGGTGTCGTAGCCCGAGCCGAAGACGCTGACGACAGCGTTCGTGAGCGCGGTCGGCAGTGAGACGGCGAAGCCCTGGTCGGCGTCGATCTCCTTGTCGCCGTTGTCACCCCAGCAGTAGAGCTGGCCGGCGGTGGTGGTCGCACAGACGGCGTTGTTGTCGCAATCGATGGCGACGACGCCGGCCAGGTCCTTGACCTTGACCGCAGCGGTCGTGCTGTCGGTGGTCGTGCCGTCGCCGAGCTGACCGTAGTAGTTGTCACCCCAGCAGCTCATCGTGCCGTCGGTATGACGGACGCAGGTGAAGCCGTCGCCGGCGCAGACGTCGGCGGCGTTCTTGGCGAAGGTCACGGCGAGCGGCTTGTTGCTGTCGGTCTTGGTCCCATCGCCCAGCTGGCCGTCGAAGTTGTCGCCCCAGCACCAGAGCTTGTCGTCCTTGTCGATGGCGCAGGCGTGGTCGGTGCCGGTGTCGTAGGCCTTCACGCCGGCGACCCCCTTGACCAGCACTGGCTGGTTCGAGCTGCTCTCCGCCAACTCCGCGCCGAGCTGACCCTGGTCATTGCGGCCCCAGCACGCGAGGCCGTCTTCCTGCGTCTGGGCGCAGAAGAAGTAGCCGTAGCTATTGGCGCGAATCGACTTCGCCCAGCCAGCTGCAACAGGCTTGCAGCTGCCGGCGCCGCAGACCCCGCCGAGGCCACAGACCGCGCCGTCGGCAGCGTTGGTGTAGGAGCAGCCGCCGGTGAGGGTGTTGCAGGAGTCGGCAGTGCAGACGTTGCCGTCGTTGCATGCCGCGTCCGACTTGCAGCCGATGAGGCAGCCGGGGACCGGCGCATAGACGCAGTCGCCGGTCTTGCTGTCGCAGCTATCGGCGGTGCAGGGCTTGCCATCGTCGCAGACCTTGTCGGCACCGGCGATGCAGACCGGCTTGCCACCGACCGCAGCGCAGCTCTCGCCGATGGTGCAAGCGTCGCCGTCGTTGCAGACGTAGGGCTTGCCGCCGCACGTTCCGTCGACGCAGGTATCGGTGTCGGTGCACGCGTCACCGTCATCGCACTTGCCGCCCGACGAAGCCTTGTACTCGCACTGGCCGGATGCACAGGTATTGCTGGTGCACGGATCGTTGTCGTCGCAATCACCATCGATCTTGCAGAAGTCGAGTACCGTGACGGGCTTGCTGCTCGAGCCCCCGGTCGCGCCGCCACCGAGTTGACCGTCGGTATTTTGTCCAGCGCAGACGACCTTGCCCGCCTTGGTGATGGCGCAGATCGAGTCGTTGGTCGAATCGACCGCGATGATATCGGTCGGAAAGCCGGTCTTGATCCAGCCGAGCTGATCGTCGCTGTCGTCGAAGCCCATCTGGCCGTAGAAGTTGGCTCCCGTCGCCCACATCGTGCCGCTCGTGGTCAGGGCGATGCTGTGGTCACCACCGCCGGGCACGGCGATGACGCCGGTCGGACCCTTGCCGAGGTACGGGATCGACGCGTCGTCCGTGGTTCCGTCGCCGATCTGGCCGTCGCTGTTATCGCCGACGCACCAGACGTTGCCGGCGCTCGTCCAGCACGAGGTGGCATAGCCGCCATCGGCGCTCTGCACCGCCATCGCGCCCTTGCGGATGACGGGCTCGGAGACCGTGGACGATAGGTCGGCGTCGAGCTGCGTGTCGTAGTTGTAGCCCCAGCACCAGAGGGTCTGGTCGTTGCGGGTCGCGCAGCTGAAGTAGTACTGCGTGTGCAGCGCGACCACGCCCGTCAGTCCCTTGACCTCGACCGGGGTCTTGCTGCTCGAGGTCGAGCCGTAGCCGAGGCGGCCCGATGATCCGGAGCCGAGGCACTTCACGGTCGCGGTCTTGGTGATCCAGCAGGTGAAGTCGCCACCAGCGTCGACGTAGGTCGCGTCGGTGATCTGGGTCGCTTCGACCGGCTTGTCGGAGTCGCTCGAGCCGTTGTCGCCGAGCTGGCCGTAGCTGTTGTCGCCCCAGCACCAGACCTTTCCGGCCTTGTCGAGCGCACAGGTGTGGTCGGTGCCAGCGCTGACCTGGACGATATCCTTCAGGCCCGCGACCAGCGTCGGCTTGCCGACGTCGGCCTTGCTGTTGACCACGCCCGCCTGGCCCTGGTCGTTCTTGCCCCAGCAGGCCACCTCGCCGCTGTGCAGCAGCGCGCAATAGTACGCGCCGTTCGGATCCGCGGTGATGTCTTTGGCCCAACCGGCTGTCTGCGCGACGCATTTGCCGCTGGCGCAGAGGCTGCCGATGGCGCAGAGGCCACCCTCGTTGGTCGTGCTGTAGGCGCAGGAGCCTGCCTCGCATTTCGCCGTCTGGCAGAGGTTCGGGACCTCGCAGTCGGTGTCGACGGAGCAGGTCGGCTTGCAACCAGCGACCGGGGTGTGCGCGCAGACTCCGGTCTTGCCGTTGCAGCTGTCGGCGGTGCAGACGTCGCCGTCGTTGCAGTCCACCATGCCGCCGGCCTTGCAGGCGCCGTCCTTCGGATCGCAGAACTCGTTGGTGGTGCAGAGGTTGGCGTCCGAGCAATCCTTGGCGGCGCCCGCGACGCAGACGCCGGCCTTGCAGCTGTCCGGGCCTTTGCAGAGATCGCCGTCCTCGCACTTCTGCAGGTCGTTGTTGATGTGGGTGCACTTGCCGGTCTTGGCGTCACAAGCGTCGTCGGTGCAGGCGTTGCCGTCGTCGCAGCTCGCGCCGTTGGTGCAGCTGTTGTCGACGACCATCACGTCGTCGATGAACGGCCCGGAGCCCGTGTTGCCGATGCAATCGTCGGTGCCGAATGTGAAGCCGATCTGGACCATCTTGCCGGCGTAGGCGGAGAGGTCGACCGACACGTCCTTCCAGGTCGACGCGCCCGGCGACGGCGGCGTGTTGACGACGGTCGGCGTACCCGGCGTGCCGCCGACCACCTCGGCGACCAAGACCTGCAGCCAATCGCAGAGATCGCCGGGACCGTCGCAGAAGGTGGAGTTCTCCCAGCCACCCGCGACCTTCAGGGTCAGGGACGGAAGCTTCGCCGCGCTGAGGTCGATGGTCGGCGACCAGACCGACACCGGCTTGATCGCACCGCTGCAGCCGGCCTCGAAGCTCGTGTCGTCGTTGAAGTTGAGCGAGCAATCCGGGGCGGGCTTGCCGGGAGGCGTCGGCATGCCGTCGACCCGCCAGGCAACCGTCGAGCCCGCCGCGGCGATGCCGGTCCAGCCGGTCATCGCCGCGCCGCAGGCGAACGCCTGGCTGTAGGGCGCGGCGTAGGTCGGCGTGCAGTTGTCGAGCGGTCCGCCGACGCAGCCGAGCTTCGGATCGCAGCTATCCTTGACGGTGCAGGAGTTGCCGTCGTCGCAGGCCTTGCCGGTGTTGTCGGTGCCGACGCAGGCGCCCTTGCCGTCGCATTTGCCCTTGTCCAGGCAGAGGTTGCCGTCGTTGCAGGCGACGTCCGCGGGCACCGCGGCGTAGAGGCAGCCGACGCCCTTGATGCACGCATCGGTGGTGCACTCCTTGCCGTCGTCGCAGACGGTCGGCGCCGTGCCGACACAGGTGCCCTTGCCGTCGCATTGGCTCTTGCCGCTGCAGGGGTCGCCGTCGTCGCAGGGCTTGGTCGTCAGCTTCTTCAGCAGGCAGCCCTTGACCGGATCGCAGGGATCGTCGGTGCACTGCAGGCCGTCCTCGCAGGTCCAGGTCTTGCCGGCCTCGCACTTGCCGTCCTTGCAGAAGTCGCCGCCGGTGCAGACGCTGTTGTCCGTGCAGGTCGCTTCGTTGGCGAGGTTGACGCAGCTGCCGTCCTTGCAGCTGTCGTCGGTGCAGACGTTGTTGTCGTCGCAGTTCTTCGCGGTGCCGACGCACTTGCCGCCGGCGCATTTGTCGAGGTCGGTGCAGGCGTCGCCGTCGATGCACTCCACGCCCTCGTTGGTCGGGGTGTAGTCGCAGCCCTGGCCGTTCTTGCAGACGTCGTTGGTGCACGGGTTGTTGTCGTCGCAGCTATCGACCAGCTTGGTGCAGTTGCCGTTGCCGTCACAGACGCCGTCGACCTTGCAGTTCGCCTTGTCGTCGCAAGGCTTGGTGTTGTTCTTCTTCGGCGCGCAGCCGGTCTTCGGGTCGCAGGGATCGTCGGTGCACTGGTCACCGTCCTCGCAGTTGACCGGCGTGGCCTTGCAGGCGCCGTTGCCGTCGCAGGTGTCCTTCTCGGTGCAAGCGTCGCCGTCGTCGCACGGCTTGGTCGTATTCTTCTTCGGACCGCAGCCGCTCTTCGGATCGCAGGGATCGTCGGTGCAAGTGTTGCCGTCTTCGCAGTCGACCGGGGTCGCCGCGCAGGCGCCCTTGCCGTCGCAGGTGTCGTCCTTGGTGCAGGCGTTGCCATCGTCGCAGGGTTTGGTGGTCAGCTTCTTGTCGGCGCAGCCAGTCTTCGGATCACAGGGGTCGTCGGTGCAGGTGTTGCCGTCTTCGCAGTCGACCGTGCTGCCCTTGCAGTTGCCGACGCCGTCGCAGGTGTCCTTCTCGGTGCAGGCGTCGCCGTCGTCGCAGGGCGAGGTATTCTTGCTGTAGGCGCAGCCCGCCTTCGGATCGCAGGAATCATCGGTGCAGGCGTCGCCGTCGTCACAGTCGACGGTCACGCCACCACAGAGCGTCGCCGCGCAGGTGTCGTCCTTGGTGCAGGCGTCGCCGTCGTCGCAGCCGGCGGTATTCGCGGTCGCGGTGCAGCCGGTGGCCATATCGCAGGCGTCGTCGGTGCAGAGATTGCCGTCGTCGCAGGTGATGGTGGCTCCCTCACAGAGCGCGAGGGCGCAGGTATCGTCCTTGGTGCAGGCGTCGCCGTCGTCACACGCGTTGGTGTTGTCGGTCGTGGTGCAGCCCGTCGCCATATCGCAGGCGTCGTCGGTGCAGGCGTTGCCGTCATCGCAGGTCACGGTCACGCCGGCGCAGAGCGAGAGGGCGCAGGTATCATCCTTGGTGCAGGCGTTGCCGTCGTCACAGGCCTCGGTATTCGCGCCGCTCTCGCAGCCGTCCTTGCCCTTGCAGACGTCGGTGGTGCAGCCGTTGCCGTCGTCGCAGAGCGTGTCGCCCTCGTCGACCTGGCCGTCGCAGTCGTTGTCGCCGCCGTCGCAGACCTCGGGCGTCGCCGCCGCGGAGGCACAGGCCTGCAGCGCCGGGTTGTCCATCGTCTCGCACTTGCGGGGCGCCGTGCAGCCGGGCAGCCCGGCGGCGTAGCAGGTGGTCTCGCTGCCGGTCGCGACAGCGAACTTGGTGCACTGCGGGGCGCCACCCGCGTTGGGCATGCAGACCTTGGCCTTGCTGCCGTCGGCCAGGTCGGCCTCGACGCAGTTCTCGTCCGAACCGCAGTCGCTGGCCTCGGTACAACCCGAGCGACAGAACATGCCCTCGCCGCCGAAGCTGGCGCAGACGCCGTCGGCGTCACCGACCAGGCAGACCTCTTTCGCCGTGCAGGGAGCGTCCTTCGCGAGGCCGGACTCGGCGCAGCCCTTCTTGCCGTCGCCGAGCGGGCTGCAGACCGTATTGTCGCCGCAATCCTTCTGCTCGGTGCAGGCGGCGTAGCAGACCATATCGCCGTTGCCATTCGGTCGGCAGATGCCGGAGGAGCACTCGTCGTCCTTGCTGCAGGCGCAGTCGACACCGCCCGGGCAAACCGGACCGGTCGCGTCGCCGTCACCGCCGGTGCCGTCGCCGTCCTCGCCGGTCGCGTCGCCGTCCGTGCCCGTGGTATCGGCGTCGCCGACCGTCGTATCGCCGTCTTGCCCGCCGGTATCGGCGTCGACGCCACCGATATCGGTGCCGCCGGTGTCGGTCTTGCCGTCCTGCTCGCCCGTATCGCCCGCGGTATCGCCGACCACGTCGCCGGACACGTCGGCCACACCGCCGGTATCGGAGGTCACGTCGGCGCCCTGGGTGGCGTCCTCGAAGGTCGGGAAGGAATCACCACAACCCGCCGAGAAGACGAGCGCGAGCGCAGCAAAAGCGGACGCTGCGTGGCGGAAGGAACAGTAGCTGGTCATCGAGTGTTGCCCCTGATCGGGCCGCGAGAGGGCGCGTGCGGCCGGCGTGGAGTCTGCCGTCCCCCAGGGGCCCGTGCAAGGGTACGAACATGGCGGGCCTGACACAGCCTGTCCGATCGGCGCCTGCGCCCACCCGCGTCTTGAAGCGGTTGACGCGGTGCGGCAAGCTGCGCACCCGCGCGCCGCGCCGGCGCGACGCACCGAACGGAGCCGCCCGCATGTCCGACGCCTCGACCTTCGACCTCGAAACCGCATTCGCTGCCCTGCACGACGGCAACGTGGCGCACGCCCGCGCCTACCCCGGCGACCCGACGGCGCGGCAGCCGGTGCACACGGTCTATGGTGGCGCGCACCTATTCAAGGTCGGCGTGCACCGCAAGCTCGGCAAGCTCGCGCTCCGTGCGCTCGATACCTACGCCCCGGACGCGCAGAGCTTCGCGGCGGCGTTGGGCCTGCCGGCCGATGCAGCCGACGATATCTATGCCCGGGTCCGCGACAAGCTGGCCCGCGAGCCGATCGAGGACCAGCGGATCGATTTCGAGGACGGCTACGGTCACCGTCGCGACGACGAGGAGGACGAGCATGCGGTCGCGGCTGCCGGGCAGCTGGCCGAGGCCATGGCGGCCGGGGATCTGCCGCCCTTCATCGGCATTCGCGTCAAGCCGTTCACCGACGAGTCGGGTCGACGTGGCATCCGGACCCTGGACCTCTTCCTGACCACGCTCGCCAGCGCAACCGGCGGCAACGTGCCGGCGAATTTCGTCGTCACGCTGCCCAAGGTCACCCACCCCGGTCAGGTCGCCGTCCTCGCCGACCTGCTGGACCAGGCCGAGGCCAAGTTGGGCATCGCCGCGGGCGCCGTCGGGATCGACCTCATGGTCGAGACCACGCAGTCGATCTTGGGGCCCGACGGCTCGGTCGCGGTGCCGGCGCTGGTCCGTGCCGGTCGTGGCCGCGTCGTCAGCGCCGCGTTCGGCACCTACGACTATACGGCGACCTGCAACATCACCGCCGCGTTCCAGACCCACGACCATCCGGCGTGCGACTTCGCCCGCCACATGATGCAGGTCAGCCTGGCCGGTAGCGGCGTGACGATGTCCGACGGCGCCACCACCGTGATGCCGATCGGTCCGCACCGCGCGCCGAAAGGCGGCAGCCTCGACGCCGCGCAGCTCGCCGAGAACCAGGCCGTGGTCCACTCCGCGTGGAAGCTGCACTACGACAATATCGGCCACTCGCTGCGCCACGCCGTCTACCAAGGCTGGGACCTGAACCCGGGGCAGCTGCCGATCCGCTACGCCGCGGTCTACGCTTTCTTCCAAGCGGGGCTGCACGACGCCAGCTTGCGGCTGGACAAATTCGTCGCCGCAGCGTCGCAGGCGACGTTGGTCGGCAATACCTTCGACGACGCCGCGACCGGCCAGGGCCTGCTCAACTACTTCCTCCGCGGGCTCGCCTGTGGCGCCATCGACGAAGCGCAGGTCACCGCCACCGGCATCACCGTCGAGGAGCTGCAGGGGCGCAGCTTCGCCCGCATTGTGGCCAACCGCGCGCACGCGAAGCGGTCGGAGGGCTGAGACCTTGAGCCGGCTGCAGGTCAGCATCGACCCGGGCTGGCTCCACCACGAGCCGAAGCCCGAGCACGCTCGCCTCGCGGTGCAATGGTGGGGCACGGCCGGCTTCCGGGTCCTGCATCGCGCCGATGACGGCACGCCGCACCACCTCTGGCTGGATCCGCACCTCTCTCGCCATTCGCTGTGGGAGGTCGCGCGTGGCGCCCTCTCGCCCAAGATCGACCGGATCGAGGCCGCCGTCGACTGTGCTGACGCGGTCGCGGTCGGGCACAGCCACTTCGACCACGCGATCGACGCGCCGGCGATCGCCGAGCGCCACCGGGCCCGCATCTACGGATCGTCGAGCATGGCGGAGATCGCGCTCGGCTATGGCGTCGACGCGAGCCTGGTGCACACGCTCGAGCCGGGAGTCGGCGTCTGCGAGGGGCCCTGCACGCTGACGGCCTTTCGCTCGCAACACAGCAAATTCGCGTTCGGCCGCGTCCCGGCTCCGGGTCATGTCCGCGAACCGCTGCGTTGGCCAGCGCGGGCGGGCGCGTTCCGCGTCGGCGACGTCCTCGGCTTGCACATCGCGGGGGGCCCGGCCTCGATCTACCACGTCGGTTCGGCCGACCTGATCGAGGCGGAGCTCGAGGGTGTGCAGGCCGACGTGGTGCTGGCATGCACCGTCGGGCGCTACGCGACCGAGAACTTCACCCATCGGCTGATCGACGCCTTGCGTCCCAAGCTCGTGATCCCGTGCCATTGGGACCAGTTCTGGCGGCCGATCGAGGCGCCGGTGCGGCAGATCCCGACCAACGACCTCGGCGCGTTCCTCGACGAAGTGCGCTCGCATCCGAGTCGTCCCGAGGTGCGGGTGCTGCCGATCGGCGGCTGGACGGCCCTCGGATGAGCACCGCGGCCGGCGCAACGCTGCCGCCGCGCTGGCCGCTGCCGCGTCGAGCGCCAGACCGTCCGCTCCTGCTCGGCTACCATCGCAGCTGTCCGGACGGTGCGTTGGCCGCCGCCCTGCTCGGCGAACGGCTGCGCAGCGAGGGCTCGCGCTTCGACCTGCTCCCGCTCGACGCCGGTCGCGCACCGGCGAAGAAGCGGGCGCGCGGCCGCGACGTCGTCCTGCTCGACCTCTGCCCTGGGGCCTCGGCGCTCGGCTCGCTGATCGAGATCGCCGCCTCGGTCTTCGTGCTCGACCACCACGTGGCCTCCGAGCCGATCGCCGCTGCCTACCCCAAGCACGTCTTCCTGGCAGACGGCCGATGCGGCGCCCTGCTCTGCTGGCAGATGCTGCACGGCGACGCCGACGTCCCCGAGTTCGTCCGGATCGTCGACGCTGTCGACCACTATCGCATGGACGACCCCGACATCGCGGCGCTCTCGGTGCTGATCCGCGACGCACGGACCCCGCCCTCGGCGTTGGCCCTCGCCGCCCGCTTCACCCGTGAGCGCGAGGTCGTCCTCGGACAAGCCCGCCAGGCCGCGCGCAACTGGCGCCAACGGGTCGCAGAATATGCCAAGGCCGCGACGCCGGGCTGGCTGCAGGAGGTCCGGGTACGGGCCGTCGAACTCGCCGCGCGAGACGGTGCGCTGGCTTCCGACGTCGGCAACGCGATCGCGGCGGTGCACGGCGGGGTCGCCCTGGTCTACCGACGCGCCGGCGGCAAGGTCCGCCACTCGCTCCGCAGTCGCCCCGGCCATGGCCCGGCGGTGCACGAGATCGCAGCCCGCTTCGGCGGCGGCGGCCACCGCCACGCCGCGGGTATGATCAGTGACGATCTGCTGCACCGCAGCGAAGATCACCCGGTCGGCGACGCCGTCGCGGCCGCTTCGAAATGCGCCAGCAGCCGAGGCAAGACGTCGGAGCGCCAGCGCGAGCCCGAGAACAAGCCGTAGTGCCCCACGCCTGCCTGCAGGTGATGGTGTCGATCCGCCTCGGCGAGCCCCGTCAACAAGTCCAACGCAGCCGCGGTCTGACCCGGCCCGGTGATATCGTCGCGCTCGCCCTCGACCACCAGAACCGGCGCGTCGCGGACGGCGTCGGGCCTGACGAGCGCGCCGGCGACCTCGAGCTCGCCGCGCGCCAGCAGGTTGCGCTGGAAGATGCGGTCGATGGTCTCCAGGTAGAAGTCGCCGGGGAGGTCGGCCACGCTGCGGAATTCGGCGTAGAAGTCGTCGTGCGCTCGCATCGTCTCCTCGTCGCCGGCGAAGGCCGCGCGGAGGTGATCGCAGTGCTTGTCGACGTGGTAGAACGGCTTCATCCAGAGAAATGCCTGGTGCTGCAAAAAGCCCGGATAGACCGTACGCCCGGCGCCTGGACGGCCACGCGGCACCCGGCTCACCAGCGTCCGCCGAAACCACGAGAGCGGACGCTGCTCGGCGACCCGATTCGGCAACATCGGGTTGCGGCTGGTGTCGACCGGGCTGCCGATCAGCGTGAGGCTGCGGGGCCGGGCCGCGTCGTCGGCGGCGCAGAGGCGCGCGGTCGCAGCGAGCGCAGCGACGCCGGGCTGGCAGACCGCCACGACGTGCGGCCGCCCGTCGGTCGCCGCGATGTGACGCGCGGCGCGCTCGAGCTCGAGGACGAAATCGTCGAGGCCGAACGTGCCCTCAGCCAGCGGCACCTCGGACGCGCAGCGCCAATCGGTGATCACCACGTCGTGGTGATCGATCAGCGCGTCGACCGTATCGCGTAGCAGCGTCGCGTGGTTGCCGGACATCGGCGCGACCAAGAGGATCGTGCCGTTGGCGGTCCCCGTGCTGCGGCGCACAAAGCGGCGCAGGGTGACGAAGGGCCGCTCGAGCACGACCTCCTCCCGCGTCTCGGCGAGGCCGAAGGGCGGCTTGCCGTGGTGCCGCACAGCGTCGGTCCACAAGCCGATCCACGCCGCGGTCAGACGCAGCGGAGGCAGGGTGTGTGGGCCGTGATCCAGCGCGCTGCGTCCGGCGTCCAGGGCCTGGACCCAGGGCATCGCGGCGCGGCGCATCATATCGTGGTAGGCGTAGAGCACGCGGCCATCCTGCGGCAGCGCCGAAAGCTGCGGCGCGTCGCCAGGGTAGCGGCGATTGCTGCGCCGCACAAGAGCCGGCCGCCGGGAGACGCTTGCCAGGGCGGCCGAGTTGGCCGATCGTCCCGGGCGGCCGGAATTCCGCCGGCCGGGAGGCGCCCATGGCCATCGCGCTGGACTTCGAATTGCGGCTGAGCCGGCAAGACGACACCCGACCGGACGTGCGGATCTGGGTCGACGCCGACGGCAACCAGCAGATGGACCACGGCGAGGAGATCCGTCCGCTGCGGCAGGACGGCTTGGTCTTTCGTGGCAGCCGCAGCCTCGCGCTGCCGACGGTCGAAGGCGTCGGCTTCCTGGTTCGGCTGCAGGTGCGTCCCGGCACGCGCTTTCGGCTCCGCGTCTGGAGTCACGACGGCAAGAGCCGGGCGCTGGTCTACGAGGAGCAGGACGCCGCGCCCGACGGCTCCCACCGCATCATCGGCTGGTGCCGCTGAGCCCGCGATCCTGGCCGCGGCGGCTGGCGGGCTTCCTCGCCGAGGTCTTCGCCGCGTTCTCCCGCAACCGCGGCCTGCTGCTGGCCGGCGGCGTCGCCTACAACACCCTGCTCTCGATGGTGCCGCTGATCGCGATCGCGCTGGTCGGCCTCTCCGCCTTCTTCCCGCGCGAGCAGCTGCTCTCGACGATCCGCGCCGAGCTGGGCCTGTTGGTGCCGGGCCACGTCGACGCCGTGGTCGACACGGTGACCGGCCTGCTCGACAGCCGCGACGTGCTGAGCGTGGTCTTGGTCGCGGTCCTGCTCTTCCTCAGCAGCCTCGCCTTTCGCATGGTCGAAGACGCCTTCGCGGTGATCTTCTCGGTCGCAGAGGGCAGTGATACACGGCCGTTCTGGCTCCGCGCCCTGGTCCCGTACGCTTTCGTGCTGGTGCTGACGATCGGCCTGTTCGCTCTGACCGCGGCGACCTCGGTGCTCGAAGCGCTGGTCGTCCGAGCGACCAGCATCCTCGAGATCGGGATGGACGCCGGCAGCGGCGCGGCCTGGCTGCTCCGCGCCTCGGGGCTGCTCGGCAGCGGCCTCCTGTTTTCTGCCCTCTATTCGGTCCTGCCGCAGCGACCCATCGGCGCACATCGCGCGCTCTCGGCCGGCTTCGGCGCGGCGCTGCTGTGGGAGCCGGTGCGCGGCGTCGTGGTCTGGTACCTGGGCAACGTCTCGCTGGTCGGCGCCGTCTACGGCAGCCTCGCGACCGTGGTGATCGTGCTCCTGACGCTGGAGGTGGCGGCGGTGATCCTGCTGCTCGGGGCGCAGGCTGTGGCGGTGCTGGAGGCCCGCGCCGATCGACGCGCTCGAGGAGAGATGACATGACGGATCTTGCGCGCAACGCCGGGGCGGGCTTCGGTGCCGATGGCGTCGTCCCCGGGCTGCGGGCCCCGTCAGGCGTCGACTCGGTCCCTGCGCGGCTGCGCTGGCTGGAGGAGGCGCCAATCGACGCGCTGGCCGAGGCGCTCGTCCGTTGGCTGGAGGAACTCTCGGCCGCCGCGACCGGCCTCGGCCCAGCCTTGGCCGCTTGGCACGGGGTCGCAGTGGGCGAGGCGGTCGCGTCACCGTTCACCCTCCGCGCTGTGGCTGCCGGTACCGCGGTCGGCGCGCGGATCGCCCACCTGGAGCGGCAGGCGCCCTTGCACTGGCGCGAGGCGCTGCGCGGCGACGAGGCCGTCCACGACGCGCACCACGGCAGCTTCGAGCGCGGCGTCCGCATTCAGGGCCGCTACCAGGGCTTCGCGCTCGAGGGCGCGATGGGCGGCTTCGATCCGAATCACAGCGCCCGCTGGACCCCGCACGAGTTGCTGCACCGCGCGGTGGGCTTCGCGGCCTGGCCGGGAATCGGCCGCTTTCCGCTCTACCTCTGTGCGCGCGCTGCGGAATTGCTGCCCGTCGTGCATTGGTACGGCCTCGATCCCTGGTGTCGGCTGCGCGACCGGGACTTCGACCGCGACGGCGACGCGCGCAACCTGCACGCCGCGGCTGCCGACGCGATCTGGCTGCAGCAAGGGCCGGAACGTGCGACGCGGGCACGCCAGGGCATCGCCGGCCTGCGTGCTGCGCTACGCCACTTCGCGCGCGAGCTCGAGACCTTGGAGCAAGAGGCCGCGACCGGTCGGGTGATCTCGCTGGTCGGCGATCCGGCGATGCCCCACGCAGAGCTCGACAGCAGCAGCGACGCCATCGCGTACGTTTCAGGCCACCACCGCCGCCTCGCCGACCCGCTCGTCGGCGCGACCCTGGTTCGCCACGCCGACCCTGCGCTGCGCCAGACCGAGGTCGCGGCCCTCTTCGCCCAGCTGCGCCGAGCGCTGCACGACCTCTTCTTTCGCGACCTGCGGCTCCGGCCAGCGACGGTCGACGAGGCGGCGGCGCGGCGCAGGTTGTGGGAGGTTGCGCTGCGGCTGGCGACCACCGGCACGGCGGCCGAGGCAGCGTCGTCGGTGCTGGCGACGCTGCCGAGCGCCGCAAACGCGCCCTTGGCGACCGTCTTGGCCGCGCTCGACGCGCTGCCGCAGCGGCTCGCCTCGCTCGGCCTGAAGGAGGTGGTGCAGCTCGGCTTGGCCAGCGATCCGCCCACCTGGCCGGATCGCTCGGAGGCCGAGATCACGGCCATCGCGGAGGGCATCGGGCAGGTCACGTCCGGGATCTTGGCGGTCGCCGAGGCCAACGGCTGCGCGGCGGCCCTCGCCCGTGCCGTGGCCTCTCGCGACGCGGCTCCGCGCGGCCCGATTGCGATGCGCGCCGCGGCTGTGTTGCCCACCCTGCTGGCGCCGAGGCTGCGGCCGGCTGCGGCGGACTTGGCGTCGGTCGAGCTCGCCATCTGCGGCGCCACGCGGGCCGACGACGTGGTGGAGCGGCTCGCCGTCGCGCCGGACGAAGACGACCCGGAAGAGCCGCTCGACGCGGCGTGTCGCATCGTCCGCTCCGAGGCGTTTCGCTGGGTCCCGGTCGGCTGCGACGTCTTGCACTGGCTCGAAGGCGACGATGACGCTCGGCGGGCACCGCCACCGGGACGCAGCGGCGGGTTGTTGGTCGGCCGCTTTCGCGAGCGGACCGTCCTGTTGCCCTGCCCTGATGCGATCGGCGCGCTGCTGCGGGCCCTCGACGCGGCCCCGATGCCGGTCGGGGAGGCGTTCGAGTTCTTGGACGAAGCGCTCGAGGACGGCGACGATGGCGGCTGGACCGACCTGCCGGCGGACGCCGAGGTCTGGCTGGACGAGCTGCGCGGCGCGGGTGTGATCGGCGTCCTCGAGCTAGCGGGGGGAGGGCAAGGATGAGCGGATCTCCAGCGAACGTGGCGCGTGGACGGCGAACGCCCCTGACGTCGGCCGCCGCTGTCGTGGCCCTGCTTTGCGTGCTGGCCCCCGGCATTGCCAGCGCCGGCTCTTCTATCGGGACGCGTGAAAAGATCGGCCTCGGCGTCGCCGCTGGATCGCTCGGCGTGGGAGCGAGCGCGAAATTCTATTGGGCGCCCAAGCGTGCCGTGCAGGCGGTGATTGGCCGGGCTATGTAGGTGCCGGGCAATTCGACGAAAACCCGACAGTACTCCGCGAAGTCGCTAACCCCTCCGCCGGCGCCGCCCGTGGCGTGCCCAGCCCCCGCCAATTCTCCGCCAACACCCGCTCCCCCCTATGTAGGTGCCCTATGTAGGTGCCCTATGTAGGTGCCGGGCAATTCGACGAAAACCCGACAGTACGCCGCGAAGTCGCAAACCCCTCCGCCGGCGCCGCCCGTGGCGTGCCCAGCCCCCGCCAATTCTCCGCCAACACCCGCTCCCACCAAGACCGACCCGACCAGAGCGAGGCGCTACCCCCGCCACCCACGACGCAGCGAACGGCTACAACGCCAACGCCTGCCAAAACATCGCCGGCAAGCGCCGATGCCCCTCGCCCGCCTCGCCGGCCAACAGCTCCATCGCCACCGCAGCCGCATCGCGCCACGCGATCTCCAGCGCCCGCAGCTTCGCCCGCAGCTCCTGCCGCGCCGGCTTGTCGACGCTGTGCACCGACGGCGCCCGCGACCGCTTGCCCTTCACCCGCCCGAACGGGTCCTGCGCCAGCACGGCCGCCACGCCCAGCGGTCGTCGGCCATGCTGACGGCGCTCCACGTCGGCTTCCGCCTCGACCTCCGCGATCATCTCCCGAACCTGCTGCCGCCACTCATGCTCCGGATCGTCCTGCCAGCACGGAAGCACCGTCATCTCGATCAGGTACGTCGTCGTGAAAGCGGCCAAATCCTCGACGAAGTTCTTCCGCCGGCGGGCGTAGTACAGCTCGGTCCGCCGAATCCACTTGCCGAAGATCTGCTCGCCGTCCCGCAGCCACCGCAGCGACGACGCCCCCGGCCAATCCGCGACCTTCGCGACCAGATTCTCCTTGACCCCGTGCGCGATGATGTAGCGCAGGCGGAAGAGCTGCGACGCCCGATCAGCAGTGATCGGGATCGAGCGAAAGCGCCGCGACCACATCGCGCCGTCGCGGTCGTTGACGATGTTGAGCTCCCTCGAGACGTTGGTGTTGAGCAAGCACATGAACTTGCTCAGGGTCGGGCTATCCGGCACCGAGATGAGCAGGTGATAGTGGTTCGACATGAAGACGAAGGCGTGCAGTTTGACCTCGTGCGCGCGCATCGCGTGGCCGACGACGCCGAGGATGAGGTCATGGATCTCGCGGGTCGGTGTGGCGAGCAGTTGGCCATTGGCGACGCGGGTGGTGATCTCGTAGAGGCCGCCGGGAAGGGAACGACGCAAGGGACGCATGATGATTCTCCTGGTGGGAGCGGGCCGGGATGGACCGCTCGGTACCAGGGAGTAATCTCGAGTTGGCGCGAAATACGTCGCCGCTCGCTGGCGGCTCGGAGCGCGCCGATTCGTCGAATCGCCCGGCACCTCGATCCTGTCGAATCGCCCGGCACCTCGATCGAACCTCGATCGCACCTCGCACCTCGATCGCCGATCGCTAGATCCCCTCGATCCTCGTCGAATCGCCCGGCACCTCGATCCTCGGGCACCTCGATCCTCGGATCGGCGCACCGACGCGAACTCAGCGCCGCGGTGGGCCGACGCGGCGCCACATTCGCAGCTCGAGCGGATCGCCGTCGGCGCGCAGGTGAGCGACCGCCGCCAGATCGTAGGTGCGCGTGACGTGCCGCTCCTCAGCCACCACCTGCCATTGGCCCGAGTCCAAGATCTCGACGCAGGCCGGGTGGCGTTCGGCGCTGCGCGGCTCCAGCGCACACTCGGGTCCCTCGTAGAAGGCGAGGCATTCCGGTGGGTCTGCGAGCAGAGCGCGGCCACGCTCGGAGAGCCGCCCGAACTGGCGATTCGACGGCATTGTCGCCGCACTCGGCGTCGCCAGCGACGATGCGATGTTGGCGAGCACCGCGCTCTTCCCGCCAGCCTCTTGCTCAGGCCAACTCTGCACGTCGACGGTCTCCCAGACATGGTTGCTGGTCGCCCCGTGCATCGCGAGTCTGCCACTGCGTTCGATCTTGCTGAATCGCTCGCCGGCTGCAGGCCGCAACACTTGCAGAACCGTGCAGCCTGCGGGGACGCCGCCGTTCGCGTCCATTCCTGGATGCAATCGCCGGAGAAAAGCGTGCTCCTGCATGGTCAGGAACGCGACATCGCCGATGGCCGCCGCATGGAGCCACGGCGCGAGCAGGCAGAGCGCCGTCGTCGAAGCCACCGTCAATCGTTGCCAGCCCGCCCCCTCGTGCCACGCCCGCCACCAAGCGAGCAGACCCACCCCGGCAAGGAGTGCCATCGCCGGCAGAGAGTGGAGTTGGTAGCGCGCGTGGTTGAGCGGCTCGTGAGCGCAGACCACGCCGTGCAGAAGGATGTAGCCGAGCATCCACGCCACGAGCCAGGCGCCGCGCCGCGTGCTGATCGCGCCCGGCAGCGTCGGCCACGTGCCGCGGATCAGCGCAGCAGCGCCAAGACCGATCAGCAGCAGCCATGCTGGCGGCGTCAAGCGCCAGAAGGTCAAAGGGTTGTACGCGAGGCTGAAGAAGATGCGGAGGACCGAAAGGACGCCAGACTCGTCGCCCAATGCCGCGATTGCGGCGCTCTGTTCGGCGAAGAAAGCGTAGACCGCCCAAGCGGTGGCCAAGCTCACCTCGGCGGCGAGCATCAGCCGCCAGCGCCTGCGATCTCGGCTCGTGGCAATCCACAGCGCGGTCAGCATGAGCGGACCGAAGACGATATTGAGCGGACGCGCCGTCAGCGCCATCGCGAGCAGCGGCAGCATCCCAAGCGCATGGACCGCTCTACGGATCGTGCCGCGCGCGTCCAGAGCCGCGTAGACCCAGAAGAATGTCAGGGATGACCAGAACATCGAAACGTTGAACTGCGTATCCGAGGCGGAGAATCGAATCGCGTGCGGGCTCGCCGCGAGCAGCAGCGCCGCCACCACCGCCGCGCGCGAGTCCTGGAAGAGCTTGCGAGCATGACCCATCAAAGCCAGCGGTGTGAGGATCGACAGGGTTCGGGAGCCAATCGCCTGTAGGTCGTCATACGTCAGCAGGCGCTGGTCCAGCAGTTCGAGCACCTCTTGCACCGACGGTGACTCCCAGAGCTGCAGGCCGATGGTGGTCACCCGATGCCAAGACCACGCGGTCATCGGCGCCTGCACCGACAGCGTCAGGCGCGTCCACGCCGAGAATCCGAGGACCAGCGCCCACCACGGCCAGCCTCGTCCCGGGAGGTCGGCGATGGCGATTCGGCTCGCCCAGAGCAGCCAACCGATCGCCAGCAACAGCCACGGCACCGGGTCGGCAAGCCGGTTGCCCGCTCGACGCCACGCCGGGGCTGCCATCTCCGGAGGTGCGGCTGTCTGCCACAATGATGCCAACCCCGCAGCCTCGGCGTTGCGGGCGATGTTGTCGGCGAGCTGCGTGAACAATGCCAGTTCAGCATCGGTCGGTCGCTTCGGCGTCGCCAGCACCAGCACGACGCCTGCGGTGAGCAGGCGTCGGGCAACCGCGTCCGGCACATCGGAAGCGCCAGGAGGGAACATGCATGCCTCGAGTCGACGCTTGCCGTCGACGAGGTAGCAGACCACGGCACGGTCGATTCGCGCTCCCGAGAAACGGACGCCAGGCAGGACTTCGGCCTCGTCCGTCCAGGGCGCGGCAAGAGCCATCACCTTGGATTCCTGGTCGGGCAATATCTGCGGTTGACCGACAGGTTCCGAACCACGGGCCGCGGTCGCCGTGCACGGCACCAACAGCATCAGCCAGCAGGCGACGGCCGCGACCTGACGGGCACTCTCCCGACCTGTTCGCCCCGTAGGGCGCGCTCGATGCATGTCGACCTCGTCGGTCAGTGGCCACAGCCAAGTCCACCGGGCCGTGCTCCCGCTGGCCGCAGCGCTGGAGTATCGACCAGTCGGGCGGGGAAGACGAGTGTCGGGACTCGACGCGGACGCGGTCGAAATCGGCGCCTTGGACTACCTCGTCAGCCGCCGACGATTCGCGCGACCAGCGCGTCGGGCAGCGCGCCGTCGCGCGAGAACGCGCGCATCGCCAAGATGGGCTCGCTGCCGACGGCGGCGACCGTGCGCCCCACGATGCTCTGCGCGTAGGTGCGTGGTCGGAACGCGTCGAGCGCCCCGGCCTCGTCGTCGGTTTCCAGGACCTCGCACAGGCCCTGCAGCGTATTCATCTTCATGTACGGGCAGGTCGCGCAGCCGCCAGCGGTCGAGCAGCCCTCGCCGCCGAGGACGCCAGGCACGATCCCGAGCTCGTCATCGTCGGTGACGGCGACCGCGTCAGCAGCGACCGGGAAGATCACGTCGACCGCGAGCCCGCTGCCGGCCCGCGCCAACATCGCCTGCACGCTGCGCACGATGGGCGTGATCATGCCGGCCTCGGTGCCGAGCACGACCTCGAGCACCTCCCCGTCACGTGCGTCGGCGGCGCGCGCGGCCACCTGCGCCTCGATGAAGTGGAGGATATTCGAGGTCGAACCGACCACGCCGCGACCCTGCCGTGCCGCATCTGCCGCCAGCGCGAACATCTCGCCCGGCACCTCGAGGTGGGCCGAGTAGAGGGCGTCGGGATGCTCGGCCCGAACCCGCCGCACGACCTCGGCGCCGAAGAGGTGGTGGACCACGCAGGCGCCCTGCTCGAAGTGGTGCAGCCGGGTCAGCGCGTCGCGGACGCTGGCGGCGTCGTGCGCCGGGTGCAGCGCACGGCACGCCTCGTCACCCAAGGCCACCGCGCCCTCGAAGAGCGTCCGCAGGTTGCGGCCCATATAGGTATCCGGACCGAAGAAGACGTGGGCGCCTTCGACCTGAGCGAAGGTCTGCAAGACCGTCCGCACGACGTTGCTGGAGGTGCAGGTGATGGTCGGCACCAAGGCCGACGCGCGCGCCTTCGCGAGCAGGCTGGTGTTGATGTAGACGACGTGCAGCGCCCGCGGCGTGGCGGCTGCCTGCTGCAGGTAGGCGCCATAGGCCAGCGCGTCGGCAGCCTCGGCCAGCGAGCAGCCGATCGGGTCGGTCGCGACCCGATGCACCGGCACGTCCTGCAGGCCGGCGGCGTCGAGCATGGCGCGGACGTTCTCGCTCATGAAGTCGACGCCGAGCACGGCCACGCGCTTGGCACCGGCGCGCACCATCTCGACGGCGCGGTCGGCCATGACCAGCGAGTCCGAGACGTGGATATGCGGCCAATCGCACGCAGCGAGCACGCCCTGCAGCTCGGGGTCCATGTAGAAGTGGGCGACGACGCCGGCCTGCCCGGCGACCAACGCGGCCTGCAGGCGCGCAACGGCGGCGGGATCGGGGGCGAGGTAGCGGGCCTGGTTGACGGCATAGACGCCGCGCGGCTGCAGCCCGTCGCGGCGGATGCGGAGCGTCGGAAAGGGATCGTGCGTCGCGGCCATGACTCCTCCTGCGCCCCGACGCGGCGGCGGTCGGTGCGCGCGGAGGGTGGCGAGTGCGCGGCCGGCTGGCAAGCGCTGGGCCGACCACTGCGCTCGCGTCGGCGACGCAGGCCTTGTCGCCAAGGGCCTGGCGCCTAGCTTCAGCGGCGCGCCCCTCGGCGCGAGGAGATCCGCTCATGCCGCTTTCGCACCCGCCCTTGCCCGAGGTCGACCACTGGGCCCCCGCCCGGGACATCGTCGCCCGCTTCGCCACGACCGCGCCGCGCTACACGAGCTACCCGACGGCGCCGCACTTCCGCGAGGACGCGCCGTGGGAGGCGATCCATGCCGCCTGGGCCAAAGCCGACGGCCCGCTCGGCGTCTACGCCCACGTCCCCTATTGCGAGCGGCGTTGCCTCTACTGCGGCTGCCACGTGCAGATCGCCCGCGACCGCGCCCTCGGCGAGACCTACGTCGACGACCTACTCGCCGAGCTCGACGTCCTTGGCCGGCACACGGATCTGCATCGGCAGCTCGAGGTCGTGGCGCTCGGTGGCGGCACGCCGACGTGGCTGGCGCGGCCAGACCTGGAGCGCTTGGTGCAAGGGCTGCGCGCGCGTTTGCAGCCGAGCGAGGATTGCGAGTGGTCGATCGAGATCGATCCCCGCTCGATCGACGCCACGGAAGCCGCGTTCGTGCGCGCGCTCGGCTTTGGGCGGATCAGCCTCGGCGTACAGGACCTCGACCCCGACGTGCTCGCCGCGATCGGCCGCCCGCAGACCGCCGCCCAGGTCGAGGCCGTGGCCGCGGCGTTCGCCGGGATGCCGCTGAACTTCGACCTGATGTACGGGCTGCCGCGGCAGACCGAGGCTTCGATCCGGCGCACCGTGCGGCAGGCGGTCGGCCTGGGCGCGACGCGATTCGCCGTCTTCGGCTACGCGCACGTGCCGTGGATGCGCACGCACCAACGCGGCATGGAGCGCTTCGGCCTGCCGGACGACCAGGCGCGACTCGGCCTGATGCTCGCCGCCCGCGAGGCCCTGCTCGAGTCGGGCTACGTCGCCGTCGGCCTCGACCACTACGCCCTGCCCACCGACAGCCTCGCCGTCGCGGCGGAGCAAGGCCGGCTCGGGCGCAACTTCATGGGCTACAGCGACCGCGCCGAGGTCGACCTGCTCGGCATCGGCGTCTCGGCCATCGGCGGCGTCGGCGAGACGTTCACCGCCAACGCACGCGAGGTCCGCACCTGGCGTGAAGCCGTCCACGCCGGCCGCGTCAGCTGGGAGCGCGGCCTGTTGCGCGAGCCCGAGGACGCCCGCCGCGGCTGGGTGATCATGCGCCTGATGTGCGACCTCGCGGCCGACAAGGCCGCCTACCGCGACCGCTTCGACCGCGACTTCGACGCCGACTTCGACGCCGCGCGGGCCACCCTGCGGCCCCTGGTCGAGGCGGGGCTCTGCATCGACGACGAGCAGAGCGTGCGGGTCGCCGGTGAGGGCTGGCTGGTCGCCCGCAATATCGCCGCGGCCTTCGATCGCCATCTCGGCGCGGCTGGTGCACGCTACTCCCGAACGGTCTGAAGCCGAACGGGAGGGGCCATGCTCGACGTCTTTCAGCGCCTGAAGGTGGTCTCGCTCGACGACGTCTACGTCCACGAGGGCGTCGTCGAACGCTGGGTCGAGCGGATCGCCGATTTCGTCCGCCACGACGGCATGATGAAGAACCCGATCGTGGTCGCCGAGGCCGAAGTCGACGGCGCGGCGCGCTACGTCGTGCTCGACGGCATGCACCGGGTGCAGTCGATGCGGGCCCTGGGCTCGCCCGATATCCTGATCTACGTCTCGGATTATTGGTCCGAAGAGGTCCGATTGGAGAGCTGGGACGCGGTGCTGCTCGATCCCCTGGAGGTGCGCGGTGCCCTCACGGCGGCCGGTGCCGACGCGGAGCTGGTCACCGTCGGCAGCGAGGCCGAGGCCCGGGCCCGCGTTTACGGCCGCGACCTGGCGATGGCCATCTCGACCCACGACGGCGCCGTGCTCGGGCTACGCGCGGAGCCGCGCACCGGCGAACCGGCGCTGGAATCGATCATTCGCGCCCTGCGCGCGGTCGAGGACGGCATGGACGCGGCCGGCGTGCGCGCGGTCTACACGCCATCGTCGCGCTCGCTGGAAGATTTCCACGCCCAGCCCAGCGAAGCGCTCTTCTTGCGGCCACGCTTCTCGAAGCAGGAGGTGCTCGAGCGGACGCTGGCCGGCAAGCTCTTCCCGCGCAAATCAACCCGCTTCCTGGTGCCGGAGCGGCCGCTGCGGGTCGACTTCCAGCTGACGGTGCTCAAGGCCGCGCTCGACCTGCCGACCAAGAATCAGCTCCTGCAAGACCACCTGACCTGGTGCTGGGAGAACAACCGGGTTCGCTATTACCCCGAGCCAGTCTACGTCTTCGGCGACTGAAGCCGCTGCGGCGCGGGAATCACGGCCCCGTGGCGCGCTTTCCAAGCCGTTCGCACGCTGGCAGACTCCTCCCGACGGGCACAGCCCCATCCCCCTCCCGGAGCACGAAAGCGATGAGCGGCACGCGCGACCGCGCCGAGAACGTCCCCGCGATGCCGGATGGTCAGGCGATCGTCTTCGCCAAGGGCGACGCGACGCTGCCGATGATCCGCGAGGTCCTGGGCGGCCTCGGCTATACGGTGCGCGAATTCGCCAAGGGCGAGGCGGTCCTTGCTTGCCTCGACGCGGCGCCGCGCGACCTGCTCGTCCTCGACGACGAGGCCCATCCGCTGGGCGCGTTCTCGTTCCTGCAAATGGCCCGACCGCTGCTGCAAGCGGGCAAGACGCCGGCGATCATCCTCTGCGCCAACGGCGGGAGCCCGGTCGGTGGCGGCAACGCGGCCGAGGTCTTCCTCGAGCAGCCCTTCGGCACCGACGACCTGCGCGACGCGGTGGAGACGGCGCGGTGGGTGCGCAAGAGCGCGCTGACCGGGATGATCGACCTCGCGGCGGCGAAGTCGGGGCCGACCCGTACCGGCACAGGCCTGCCCGCGGCCAGCCCCGCCGAGCACCTCTACGATCCCGACGACGAGCCAACGGTCCGCGATATCGCGCCGCCGGTGGGCCCGCGGGCGGCGAAGAGTTCTGCCGGCTGGGCCCAGGACCCGACGCCTTCGCCCGACTTCGACCGACCGACGCAGAGCGAAGCGCCGCGCGCGCCAGGGAGCAAGCGGTTCAAGAGCACGCTCTCCTTCAACGCCAAGAATGTGCGGACCGTCTCGACCAGCACGACGCTCTCCAGCAGCGCGATCCCGGCCGTGGAGGCGGAGCATGGGGTTCGTGGCACAGGTGCCGCCCAGCCGACCGCCGATCCGGAAGCCACCGTCTTCCACGGGCCGAATAGCCCGGAGGCCCGACGCCTGCGTGCCGCCTTGCGCGACGGTCGGGAGGGAGTGCCGAAGTCGTCGAAGCGGCAGACGCAGCGCGCCGCGACGATCCCGCCGGCCAATATCGCGGAGCCGGCTCCGACCCCGCCCGCGCGGCCACGCCCGATCAGCAGCGAGGTCCCGGTTGTAGCCGAGGGCGAGGTGATCGCCGACCGCTACGAGCTGCTCGGCGAGCTCGGCCGGGGCGGCATGGCCGTCGTCTACCGGGCCCACGATCGCGAGCTGGACGAGACCATCGCGCTGAAGTTGCTCAAGGCCGACAAGGACGACGAGGATTCGCTGACCCGCTTCCGCCACGAGCTGCGGATCTGCCGGCGGCTGCAGCACGCGGCGATCGTGCAGACCTTCGAATTCGGCGTCTGGGAAGGCCGTCGCTTCCTCACGATGGAGCTGCTCGACGGCGCCGACCTCAACGCCATGCTGGTCCAGCGCGGCAACAAGCTGCAGGTGCTCGAGACGCTCGAGTTGCTGATCCAAGCCGCCGAGGGCTTGCACGCTGCGCACCGCGCCGGCGTCATCCACCGCGACGTGAAGCCGCACAACCTCTTCGTCCTCGCCGACGGTCGTCGCTTGAAGATCATGGACTTCGGCATCGCGAAGAGCGACGAGATGTCGCATACGATGACGTCTGCGGCGCACGTCCTCGGCACGCCGGCGTATTTGGCCCCCGAGCGGCTGCGCGACCATGTCGAGCTCTCCGCCGCGACCGACCTCTACTCGCTCGGCGTGGTGCTCTACCAAGCGTTGACCGGCAAGCTGCCCTTCTCCGGACCCGATATCAGCTCACTGCTGACCTCGATCCTGCTCGACACGCCCAAGGCGCCGCGCAAGGTCCGCCCCGAGGTGCCGACGGCGTTGGACGAAGTGGTGATGCGCACGCTGGCGCGCGATCCGGCGGCACGGCAACCCAGCTGTGGCGTGCTCGCCGAAGAGCTGGAAGAGATCGCGCGCTCGCTCCGTCGCGCCTGGGGCTAGGCGTGTCGCGGCGAGCGGCGACCGCGGCGGCAGCAGCCCGCAACGACAGCTTCCTGCGCGAAGTGGTCGAGCGGCTGGAGAGCTGCCCCTTCGCCCGCACCTGCCGCGAGACCGGCGGCCTCTGGCGGGCGATCAGCTGGGCAGATGCCTTGAGCGCGCCGGCCCGGATGTTGGCGCTGGCCGAAGCCCTCGACGCCGCTGCCACCGATGCCAAGCCCGAGGTCGCGCTGCTGGTGCTGCCGGGGCTCGGCGACTGCGAACCGACGGCCTTCGACCGCTTGCACGCCCAGCTGCGCGACGCCTACGAGGCCCGGCCGGATCCACGCTTCTACGTCGTCGCCTTCCACCCCGCCTACCCGCTCGACCCGCGGACCCCGGCGTCGCTGGTGCGGTTCTGGCGGCGAAGCCCCGACCCGACGCTGCAATTCGTCGCCCGCGCGGTGCTGGCGCCGCTGCGTCGCCCCGCCGACGAGGCCGGCCGCGTGCGCCGCGCGGCGGAGATGATCGCCGCAGGTGCGAGCGTCGCAGAGCTGGAGCAGGCGCTGCGCCCGCCGCGTGACCTGAGCGCCCGC
Organism: Deltaproteobacteria bacterium; assembly: GCA_020632665.1. Lineage (GTDB taxonomy): Bacteria > Myxococcota_A > UBA9042 > UBA9042 > UBA9042 > JACKFC01. The sequence continues at coordinate 78,979 of JACKFC010000004.1, read as the reverse complement.
GTCGCCGAGCAGAACGCGCGCCGCTTCGCCGACGAAGGCGAGGCGATCCGCGCCGCGGTCGACGCGCTGTGTGGGCGGGGACGCAGCGAGCGGAAGGCGCTCGGTCAGGATGCCAGCTGGGCCGACGAGGGCTGGGCCACCGTCGACTGATCGACCGTGCCCGCCGGCCGCATCGCAGCACAGACCCGGATCGCGTTGGCGCCGAGGACGGCGCGGACCTCGTCGGCGCTCCAGCCGGCCCGCAGCAGCGCGTCGCAGAGCCGCAGGTAGCCCGTCCGGCCGTCGCGCACATCGTAGGGCGGGACGATCGCCCCGTCGTAGTCGGTGCCGACGGCGCAGTGGCGAATGCCGATGATGCGCCGCAGGTGATCGAGGTGCTCGACCACCATCTCCACCCCGCGTGGCCCTGCTGGCCGCCGCAGGAAGTCGTTCTGAAAGATGATACCGACCACGCCGTCGGTCGCGGCGACGGCGCGGAGCTCGTCATCGTCGAGGTTGCGCCAATGCGGCGTCACGCCCGAGACGCCGGTGTGGGTGGCCAGCAGCGGCAACGCCGGATCGTGCGCGGCGACGGCATCGTGGAAGGCGCGGTGGCCGATATGGGCGAGGTCGACGAAGATCCGCTGCGCGTCGAGCTGCTCGACCAATTCGACGCCGGCCGCGGTCAACGGCCCACGCTGCCGGCCCAAGCCGAGCGGGCTCGAGGTCGGTCCGTAGGCGCTATGCGTGAGGTGGACCAACGTCACCCGCCAAATATCGTCCGGAAGCGCCATGGCGCCCGCCGGCGCGGCCTGCACGGCGTTGCCACCCTGGATCGAGATCAGCACCGCGTGCGCCCCGCGGCGCCGGGCCTGCAGCCATTCGCCCATGTCGCGGACGATCTCCAAGCGCCCTTCGCTCGCCGCGACGACCTCGTGCATGCGTGCGTGGTTGCGCTGAAAGATCCGCCAACGCGCGCCGGCGCCACGGAAAGGGTTGGTCGTGATCGACCACATGCCGGCCGTCAGCCCACCGGCGAGGGCGCGCGGGAAGTCGAGCTGACCGAAGAAGCGCCCGCCGAGTGGGCCGGTGCCGTGCTCACGGTTCAGGTCGTAGCCGACCAGCCGCTGCGAGATGAACGAGTCCAAGTGCAGGTCGACCACTTCGCAGTGCGCGAGCAGATCGTGCGCGGCGTCGCTGACGCCCTCGACCCGGGCCAAGCCGACGCGCCGCGGTCCGAGCATCGCGTCGCTCATGCGCCGGCGGTGGGCGGGCGGAAGACGCCGGCCTCGGAGTGCTCCCAGAGCACCCAGACCGTCTCGATGCAGCGCTCGATCAACTCGCTGCGCCCGGCGCCCTGCCACAACGCGTAGCGCGAGAGCGAGAGCGAGCGGCCGGGTGCGGTCGGCGCGCCGGTGATGGTGCCGCGCTCGAGGCCACACGCGGCCGCGAAGGCGTGCAGGAAGTCGTTGCGCCGCGACAAGGTGCCGGCCGGCGGCAGTCCGTGGCGGGCGAGCTCGTAGGCCTCGGCGAAGACCAGGAGCTTGCCGCGCTCGAGCCGCACGCCGGCGGCAAATTGCGCGGCAGGGTCGATGATCGTGAGGTCGGCGCTGCTCGCCTCGCCCATGCCGCTGGTGCTGATCTGCAGGCGACGGCCCGGGCTCTTGTCGCCGGCCGCGACGATCGGCCAGCCGTGCACCCCGAGCTGCGCGGTGACCACGCGCAGCGCCGCGGTCAGCAAGCGGCGCTCGAAGAGGCCGAGCAGGCCGCGGCTGCGCAACGGCTCGCGCCAGGCGCGGGCGTCACCGGCGGCGTCGGCCCGCTGCAGCTCGGCGATTTGCCGCAACGCCGCGGAGAAGCCGAGCGCGGCGGAGAAGAGGCTGCCGTCGGCGGCGACCTCGGCGGCCCGAGCGAGCAGGCCGTCGAAGGCTTCGAGCGGCACGACCTCCCAGCCGTCGAGGTGGAGGGTGTCGTCGGCCAGCAGATCGACCACGACCAAGCGGCCGCAACCGGCGCGCAGCCGTCGCGTCGCGCCGTCCAGGGCCCAGGCGTCGACCCCAGCGCCGATGCGAACCGCGAAGGCACAGGTCTCGCCATCGGAGCCGCGGATCAGGTTCTCGACCCCGGCAAATCCGGGCATCACCGTCACCGCCGCGTCGACCGGGCCGATCGCCGCGGGCACGCACTCGCCTTCGCCAGCACGGCCGACCGCGAGCACGGCGGCGGCGATCAGTTCGCCGATCACCGCGTCGGGCCCCACCCGGAGCAGCCGGGTCAGCGCGAAGCCGTCGAGCGCCGCGACCGCGTTCTCTGCCGCGTCCTCGGTGGCGACGTGGGCGTAGGCGGCGGAATTCGGCGCGGCAGCGCGGGGCGCCAACGCAGGCGGCGTCACCACCTCCGAAACGTCGACCAGCTCTGTCTCGGCCGGTTCCTCGGCGTCGGAGAGGTCGGCAACGTCGACCAACTCGGTTTCTGCGACCGTCTCCGTGGCCACGGGCGCGTCGTCCGTTTCGGCTGCGGCGACGACCCCGGAGACGTCGACCAACTCGGTCTCTGCGACCAACTCGGCGACGTCGACCAACTCGGTCTCCGCGACCAGCTCGTCGACGTCGACGACCTCGGTCTCGTCGAGCAGCTCGCCGACATCGACCATTTCCGTCGGCGCGGGGGACGCTTCGTCGGTCGCGGGCGCGGCGGTCGGCGCACCCTGAGGCACGACGCCCGGCAGGGAGGCGAGGATCGCGGGGTCGAGCGGCTGCCCGCCGCCCGCCGGCTGGCCATCGTCGACGACATCGACCGGTGGTGCTGGCGGCGGACCGACGACCGCGGCCCGCGGAGTGCCGAAGGTCTCGGTGCTCTCGGCCTTGGGCTCGGCATCGTCGAGCGGACCTTCGGTCGGCAGCTGCTCTGCCGAGAGCGCGCCGGTCAGCGCGCCGTCCCGCTGCAGCGCTACGCTATCGGCGGCGCCGAGCGCATGCGGCAACGTCGGCGCCCACGCCATCTCGCGCACGCCACGCTCGACCCACGGCTCCAGCGCGGCGATGGCCTCGGCGTCGAGCATCCCCTCGGGCGCGAGGGCCATGCAGATCGGATCGCCGTCGACCAGGGCGATGTCGAGGCGCATCCCGCCCAGCGCGTCGCGGGCCACGACCTCGCGGCTCGGAAAAGGCGGGAGTTGTGCGCCGGCGACGGTCGTCGCGAAACGACGGAGGAAGGACTTGGCGAGCGGCCCCTCACCCGGTTCGTGTTGCCCCCCGTCCGCCTCCGCAGCGAAGACGGCGAGGCCGACCTCCAGGCCGCCCTCGGCCTCGCGGAGGGTCGGAGTGGCCAGCAACAAACCGCGCTGCCGCTGCCGACCGATCGCCCGCAGCGCCTCGAAGACGCCGCCGAGGACGAGCTCGAGCACCAGCTCGGCGTCGCCCTCGGGCTCCGGCTCGAAGTGCAGGTGCAGGCATCGCGCCGTGGTCTCGCCGGCACGAAAGCACAGGCCGTAGATCGCGCCGAGCGGTGCGCCTTCGGCGAACTCGACCACCGGCAGCGGCCAGCGGCCGGCGAACCGGCGCATCGTCGCCTTGCCACGGTCGAGAGAGAGAAAGACTGGGCCGTGTTCAGTCACCACACGCATGGCGGAACGGTCCGTTCGGAGGCGGCGAATGTCAATGGCGCACCATTCTGCTAGGCTCTCGTCCGATGCGAGACGCCGCCCCAGCCATCGTCGACCGCCGCTTGCTCGCGCTGACGACCATGGCATCGCTGGCGTTGCTCGGGACGATGCGGGCGGCGAGCGCGGCGCCCGCGCCGGTCCGCCGCCTCAGCCTGGAATGCGGCAAGCAGCACCATGCCGGCGCACGCACCCTCGCGACCTTCCCCTTCGAGCACGTCGGTGGTTACCCGCCGCCACGCGTGGCGCTGATCTGCCGCGACGCCAATGGCCGTGCCAACGGTCCCGCGCTGTGGATTCGGCGCCGTGTCTCGGTGGCGTCGCGCACCCTGCTGCGGATGAACGTCCTCTTCCCCAGCCAGGTCGAATGGACCGGGCAGATGCGCGACAACCGCCGCGTCGGCATCTGGCGACAGCTCTCCAGCGTGGGCCGGATCTTGCAGACCTTGGACTTCGGCGATGGCCGCGGCGCACGCAGCTTCCGCTCGCTGGACGAGGACGGCGTCGTGCGGGTCGAGGGGGCGCTGCGGGACGACCAGCGCGACGGCACCTGGCGCTACCTCGACGCCGAGGGCAACGTCCGGGTCGAAGCCGAATTCCGCGCGGACAAACTCGCCGGCACGGTCCGGGAGCTGCGGCCGGACGGTGGACCGAGCCGTGTGCGTCGCTACCTGGACGGCAACCTCCACGGTCTGGAGACGACGTGGTGGCCGAGCGGCGGCAAACACCAAGAGCGCGACTGGCGGGCTGGCGCGCGCGACGGCGTCAGCTGTAGCTGGAACGTCCACGGCGAATTGCTCGGCTGCAACGAGCTGGAAGGGGGCTCGGGCATGTGGCGGGAGTGGTACGACCATGGCGCGATCTCGGCCGAGGGCGCGATGGTCCGCGGCCGGCGCGACGGCACCTGGCGGCTCTACCACCCCAACGGCGCGCTGCGTGCCGAGGGTCCCTACCGCGAAGGTCGGCAGATCGCCGGCGAGTGGCAGTATTACGATCCGAACGGTGAGAAGCGCACCGGGCGCGCGCAGGCAGTGCTGAGCAATACCGTCTTGCTCGGTCGGCTGCGTGCCGCTGGCGGCACGGTGCGTGCCGGCGGTCTGACTGGGGTCGGTCGCGGCGGCGGCGGCGCCGGCGGCGGCGCTGGTGCCGGTGGCGGCATCGGCGGCCTGGGCCTCGGCGGGCGCTCGTTGCGCGGCCAGGCCGGACGTCGCGCGGCCCGCATCACCTTCCACCCCACTGAGCTGCGGCCGAGCGCGGCGGACCTGGCGCAGCTCGAGAAGGCGATCCTCGCCTGCCCAGCGCCGACCCGCGGCGGCCAGCCCGTGCTCGGAGTCTCGACCTTCGTCGCGCTCGAGGTCGGAACGAACGGCCATTTCTCGCGGGTCGTGCACCAAACGCCGAGTACCCACCCGGCCTGGAAGCGATGCGTCGAGCAGGCCGTCCGCCAGACTCCGACCCCCGGCAAACCGGGCCAGCAGGGCCGGTTGGCGCTGATCGTCACCCGCCCTTAGGCCGCGCGCCTCGCTGCGCCAGGAGTTGCCGTGCCATCCACCGCCACCGACCCGCATTCGCCCCTGCGCGACGATATCCGACGCCTCGGCGGCTGCCTCGGCGACGCCATCCGAGCCCTCGACGGCGACCAGGCCTTCGAAGCGGTGGAGTCCGTCCGCCTGCTCTCGCGTCAGGCGCGCAGCGGAGATCCCGCCGCCGCGGCCGCGCTGCGCGACCGCCTCGCCTCCTTGGACGACGCCGGCGCCCTGACCGTCGGGCGCGCCTTCGCCCACTTCCTCGCGCTGGCCAACCTCGCCGAGCAGCACCACCGCGTGCGCCGTCGCCGCGACTACCAACGGCGCACCGATCTGCCACCGCAGCGCGCCAGCTACGACGAAGCGTTCACACGGCTGCTGGCGGCCGGCGTCTCGCCCGCGGCGTTGCATCAGACCGTCTCCGAGAGCGCCATCGAATTGGTCCTGACGGCCCACCCGACCGAGGTCAACCGGCGCACCGTGCTGCAGATGCACGCGCAGATCGCGGAATTGCTGGAACGCGGCGACCAGCAGGCGCAGACCCCGGCCGAGCGGCAACACGACGACGCCGAGCTGCAGCGGATCATCTGGACGCTCTGGCGCACCGACGAGCTGCTTCGCCGCAAGCCGACCCCGGTCGAAGAGGCCAACGGCGGGCTGCTCGTCTTCGAGTCGACGCTCTGGGACGCCGTGCCCGCCGCGATGCGCGACCTCGACGCCGCGCTGCGGCGGCATACCGGCACCGGATTGCCCGACGGGGCCGCGCCGCTGCGCTTCGGCAGCTGGATGGGCGGCGACCGCGACGGCAACCCGAACGTGACCGCCGAGACGACGCGACGCGTGATCTGGTTGGCCCGCTTCCAGGCGACCGACCTGCTCTGGCACGCCGTCGATCGACTCCGCGCCGACCTACCGATCCGCAGCACCTGCCCCGCGCTGCTGGCCCGGACCGGCGACGCGAGCGAGCCCTTCCGCGCGCTGCTGCACGAGGTCCGCAGCCGCCTCGCCGCCAACCGCGCCCAGGCCGAGGCGCTGACCCACGGCGAGCGGCGCATCCCGCCCGGCGAGGCGCGCCCCTACCGCGACGCTGCCGAGCTGCGCGACGACCTCGCGCTCTGCCGGACCGCGCTGCGGCACGACGGCCTCGGCGCCATCGCGGACGGCGCCCTCACCGACCTGATGCGGCGGGTCGACGTCTTCGGCCTCTCGCTGGTCCGCCTCGACATCCGGCAAGAGGCGCCCCGCCACGCCGCGCTGCTCGACGCCGTCACGCGCGCCGTCGGGCTGCCCGCCTATGCCGAGCTGGACGAGCAAGCGCGGCTCGCCTTCCTCCTCGCGGAGCTGGCGAATCCGCGCCCGCTGCTGCCGACCGAGCTTCCGCTGGACGAGGAGGCCGCGGCGGACCTCGCGACCTTCCGCGCCATCGCCGAGCTGCCGCGCGACGCGCTGGGCGCCTACGTGATCTCGATGGCCGGGGCGGCGTCGGACGTCCTCGCGGTCGCGCTGCTGCAGAAGGCCGCCGGGGTCCGGCTGCCGCTGCGGGTGGTGCCGCTCTTCGAGACCCGCGCCGACCTCGCCGCCGCGCCCGCCGTGCTCGATCGCTTGCTCGAAGCGGGCTTCGCCGCGACGCCGACGCCCGGCACCGAGGCTGAGCGCACGGTCGAGGTCATGCTCGGCTACTCGGACTCGGCCAAGGACGCTGGCCGCCTGGCCGCTGCCGTGGCGCTCGACGATGCCCAGGTCGCGCTGGCCGCGGTCGCGAGGCGTCACGGCGTGCGGCTGGTGCTCTTCCACGGTCGCGGCGGCAGCGTCGGTCGCGGCGGCGGCCCGACCCACCGCGCGATCTTGGCGCAGCCGCCGGGCACCGTGCAGGGCGCGCTGCGGGTCACCGAGCAGGGCGAGATCATCCACGCGAAATTCGGCCTGCCCGGCATCGCGCTGCGGACTTTGGAGCTCTACGTGACGGCGGTCGCCGAGGCGACGCTGGCGCCCGGCCCGCTGCCCGACCCGGCGTGGCGTGCGCTACTCGGCGAGATGGCGGCCCGGGCGCATCGACGTTGGGACGCCACGATCCGCCACGACCCCGCGTTCGTGCCGTATTTCCGGGCCGTGACGCCAGAGCGCGAGCTCGGCTTGCTGCCGATTGGCAGTCGCCCGGCGCGTCGACGGGCCGGCGGCGGCGTCGCGAGCCTGCGCGCGATCCCGTGGGTCTTCGCTTGGACCCAGACGCGCTGGATGCTGCCGGCGTGGTACGGGGTCGGCGAGGCGCTGCAATGGGCGCACGACGCCGGCCACGGCCCGCTGATGCGTGAGATGGCGCGAGAATGGCGCTTCTTCCGCACGACGCTGGCGATGGTCGAGATGGTCCTCGCCAAAGCCGAGCCGGAGATCGCCGCAGCCTACGACGCACGCTTCGCGCCGGACGACGCCAAGGCGCTCGGCGACGCGCTCGCCGCGGCGCTGCGGACCACCCGCGCAGCGCTCCTGCAGACGCTGGAACAAGACGAATTGCTGCAGGACAACCCGGTGCTGCAGCGCTCGATCGCGGTCCGCAACCCCTACGTCGACCCGCTGAACCTGCTGCAGGTCGAGTTGTTGGCGCGCTACCGCGCCGCTGCCGAGGCGGCATCGCCGACCCTGGTCGACGCGCTGGCGGTCACGATCAACGGCATCGCCGCCGGGATGCGCAACACCGGCTGATGCGATCGCGCCCGGCGATCGCGCTGGCCCTCGCCGCGGCCGGCGCCGGAGCCTGTGAGGCCGGGACGCTGCGCCTGGCCAGCGTCCTCTATTACCAGGGCCTGGCCTACGCCAGCGTCGGGGTTTCGCTCTTCGCCTTCGCCGTCGGTGCCGGGATCGCCGCGCGACGCAAGGCCAGCTTCGGCACGGCGCCGCTGCTACTCGGGGCGCTCGCCGCCTGGGCCGGCGCGCTCACCCTGCCCCGCACCGACGTCGCGTGGGGCCTGCAGCTCTTCGCCCTGCCGATGGCGGCATTCGGCTATGGCAGCGCGGCAGCACTCGGTGCAGCGGCGGACGACGCAGGCCGACGCGTTCGCTATCGCGCCGAATTGCTCGGCGCCACCGGCGGCCTCGCCCTCGTCGCGCCCCTGGCGATCGGCCTGGGCGGCGGTGCAGCGGCGATCTGCGCCGGTGGCGGCCTCTTCGCGCTGGCATCGGCCGCCTTGCTCCCTGCAGCGGCCGTGCCGCAACGCCTCGCCCTGCTGCTCGCGGCCATGGTGGCCTTCGCCGTCGCGCCGTCGAGCACGCTGCAGCTCCCCGCCACGGTCGGCGTCGCGCGTCACCTCGATCGCGATGTGCGCGAGACCGGGGCGGCAGTTGTCGCGACCGAGCACTCGCTCTACGCCCGGACCGACCTGGTCCTGGAAGAGGGTGCGCCGGCCGCGCGGCTCTATACCGACGGCATGCACGTCGCGCGCGCCCCAGCCTGGGACGGCATGGCCCCCACCTTCGCCGCACCGAGCTTGGAGCGAGAGGTCGGCCTGCGCCGGCCGCTGCTGCGCGCCTGTGGCGGCGGGGACGTGTTGATCCTCGGCGCCGGTGGCGGACTCGACGTCGCGGTCGCGCTGCAGCAAGGCGTGCGCAACGTCGACGCCGTCGAGGTGAACGCCGCGATGCCCGTCCTGCTGGCGGCGGCGCCGGCGCGCTACAGCCGCGCGCTCCGCGACCCGCGCGTGCGCTGGCACCGCGACGAGGGCCGGCGCTTCGCCGCGGCGGCGCAGGCGCGAGGTCGCCGCTGGGGCTGCGTCCTGCTGGCGCTGGTCGAGACGGCGCCGGCGTCGCTGCGCAGCAACGCGCCGATCGACGGGCGTCTGCTCACGGTCGAGGCGCTGCAGACCTACCGCGACCTGCTCGACCCGGGCGGCGCCCTGCTGGTGGTGCACAACGACGACACGCTCCTCGCAGCCACCCAGGCGACGCTCTCGCAGGCGCTGCCGGCGTGGCACACGGCGACCTTCCGCAGCCGGGATGCGACGCTGAGCGCGGCAAATCGGGCGGTGGTCGCCAGCGAGCGGGCAGAGCAGATCGCGGCGGTCGCGGCCGACCTCGAGGACGCGCGTCGAGGCGAGCGGGTCGACGCCGGGCCAGCCCATGGGCCCGTGCTCGCAGACGACGCGCCGACCCTGCGCCGCGGCGACGGCCCGCTCTTCCCGCTGCAGGCGTGGATCCTGCTCGCCTTGGTGCTCGCCTTGGTGCGCCCCGGTCGGGCGAGCGCACGCGCCGCCTTGCTCTCGGGCTTCGGCGGCGGCGCGCTGCAAGTCTGCGTGCTGGCGCTGGGCGTCGCCTGGACGGGCTTGCCGGCGGTGGCACCAGCCGTCCTGCTCGCCGCGACGTTGCTCGGCGGCGCAGCGGCCGCCGCTCGTCCGCTCGCCCTTTGGGTGCTGCTCGCGCTCGCGCTGGCGCTCGGTGTGCTGGCTGGCCCCGGCGCGCCCGTGCTCGGCGCCTGGATGATGATCGCGCCGTTGGCTGTCGCGACGGCAGCGGGCGTCGGCCTGGCGCTCCTGCTCGGGGTGGTCGCGGCCCAGACGCTGCTGCTGGTGTTGGCGACCGAGTCGGGACCGGGTGCGACCGGCCGCCTGCTCGGGCAAGATGGCGCCGGGGCGTTGCTCGCCGCCCTCGCCGCCGCCCTGCTGCCGTGGCTGGGGACGAGCGCGCTCGCCATCGCCGGCGCGCTCGCGTTGGCGGCGGCGGCGTGGCTGGCCCTTGTGCGCGGCCCGACGACGGCAGAAGGTGCCGCTGCCCGCAGGAGCTCGACTTGACCGCAACCGCGCCGCCACCGAAAGCGCCGCCCCCGACCGCGCCGCCTCCGGACGCGCCGCCTCCGGCCGCGGCGCGCTCCCGCCCCCGGCGTTGGCTGCGGCGCGTGCTTCTGGCGGCCGGAATCGCGCTCCTCGTGGCGGGCGCGGCGGGATTCTGGCTGGCCGGCCACCTCGAGCACCCGCTGGTCAAGCGACGCGTGCAGGACCTCGCCGGCGCGTTGGTCGGGGCCAAGCTGGACTACGAGCGAGCGAGCGTCGACGCCCAGGGCTTCGAGCTCCACGGGCTGCGGATCGACAATGCCCCAGCGGACCAAGCGCGGGTCGGGCCGCTCTTCGCGGCGCGGCTGATCCGGCTGCAGTGGACCCTCGGCCAGCTGCTGGCGTCGCCGCGCCGCCTCGCGTTGGTCCGCGCCGAGGGCGTCTCGGTAGGAGCCGTCGTCGGCGGCGCGGGAGGCGGCAGCTGGGCCCGCGCCCTCGCGCTTCCGGCCAGCACCACACCGACCGAGGCGGGCCCGCCGCCCTCGCGCTGGCTCAGCCTGCCGGAGCTGGCCCGCGGCTATGCGCTCGACGCGATGGAGGTCGACGACGTCGCGGTCCGTGTCGCCGTCGAGGCCAGCGAGGGCGTGGCGGCGATGACAGGGGGCGAGCTGCGGGCCCGATTCGACGGCTCGGCCGAAGCGCCGTTGACGCTGCAGCTCGGCGGACGGCCGCTGCAGCTCCGGATCGACGGCATCGGCAAGGCCGCGCTGGCGCAACAGGGCGCGGATTGGGTCGCCCTCGGCCGCTCGTTCGAAGCGGGATTGCCGCCCGAGCTCGCACCACTCCGCGATCGCGCCCTCGACCTCGCCGACGCCGCGACGCGTGCGGTCGCCGCGGCGGCCGACGACGCCGCGCTCGCCGTCTTCCGCTCCGAGGTCGCGCTGCGGATCGACCTGCGCGCGACCGGAGGCGACGGCTCCGAGCTCGGCATCGAGGCCTCGGCGCGCGCGCCGACGCTCGACGTACTGGGGCGCGACGCGCCCATCCACGGCGCCGACGACTTCGCTGCGCTCCGCGTCACCCTGCGCGGTGGCGACGGCGGCTTGGCGCTATCGCGCTGCGAGGCGCGGATCACGCTCGACCCCCGCGCCAAGGCGCGGCATGCGGCCTTCGCGCTCGTCGCCGACGTGCGCGACCCGACCGCCCCTGGCGCCGCCGCGCCCGCAACGATCACTTCGCTGTCGGCCGGGCTCGATTGGCCGCCGCATGCATCGGCGAAGCTGCAGGCCGCGCGCTTTCACCTCTCGCCGACGGATCCAGCGGGCGAGGTGACGGCGACCGCGACGCTGGAGCGCCTCGCCCTGGCCCGAGGCGCAGACAGCCTCGAGCTCGAAGCCGGGCGCGCAGCGGCGTCGGCGCGTTGGGTCGAGGGGGCGCTCGCGGTCCACGCCGAGGCCGGCGTCGGCGCGTTGGACGCACGCGTGCGCGGCGCCTCGTTGCTCGCCCGGGCAGCCCACGTCAGCGTCGAAGCGGGCGCGCGGGTGCCGGCCGACGCGCCATTGCGCCTGGTCCCGGCCGGGCCGGTGACGATCCGAGGCGCGATCGAGCGCGGCGCGTTCGGCGCCGGTGAGGCCGTGCACGGCCGGGTGGAAGCGGCGTCGATGCGGCTCGAAGTGCCGGAGGCAGGCGTCGTCGCCGGCCTCGCTGGCGCCCTGCCCGGCTTCACCTTGCACACCGCGGCGCAGGTGCTGGAAGGCAGCAGCGGCAGCCAACGCGGCGCCCTGGTCGCGCCGCGGCTGGACCTGGAATTCGGCCCCAAAGCGCTGCAGGCGAGCTGTGGCGCCGAGCGCCTCAGCCTCGACACCGGCGGCGAGCGACTCAGCGTCGAGCGTGGCACCGCCACCGTCACGGCGGCAGGCTGGCGACGCCCGTCCGAGCACGTCTTCGCGCTCGACAGCTTCGACCTGGTCGCGAAATGCCCGAGCGCGCGTTGGTCGGGCCGCACCCTGCCCTCGGACGCGCTGGCGACGTTCGAGGTGCGCCGGCTCGCGGTCGACGACCGGGCGCCGCTGCAGGCGCAGCTCGGCCGGCTGCTGCTCGACGCCCGCGTCCCCGGCCTGCGCGCCAACCTGACCGCGCGGCGGGCCGGCGTGGGGCCGCTGCATTGGGACGGACGCTTCGCGCTCGACGCCCCGCTGGCGATGGCTGCGGCGCTCGGGCAGCGGATCCCGGCCAGCGAAGCCTTCACGCTGCGCGAGCTGGGCGCTGTGGTCGGCAAGAGCAGCGGCCAGATCACCGTCCGACGGATGCCCGGCCCCGGCGCGGCCCTGCCGCAATGGCTCGCCGCGGTCGGCCTGCAACACCAGAGCGGCCTGCAGATCGGGCGCATCGTCGCGCGCTCGCAGGGCCGGGTGGCGCGGCTGGCCGGCCTCGAGCTGAAGGCGGCCGGCGCGCTGCGACCCACCGGCCTGCACACCGACTTCGAGGTCCTACCACGCGGCGTGCAGCTCGATGGCGGTGCGCTGCCGAGCCTTTCGGCCAACGGCACACTCGAAGTCAGCGCGAACGCGACCGGACTGCGTGGTGCGCGGGGCGCCGCCCACCTGCTCTTGGACGGCAAGGAGCGCGCCGAGGCCGGATTCTCGGTCGAACGCGGCGCCGGGTGGGTCCTGCAGGCCAGCACCAAGGTGCGCAAACTCGGCAGCCTCGGCGCCAAGCTCGCCGCAGCCGTGCCGTGCATCGACGGCGGTCGACTCTCCGGCGACGGCGCGTTGCGGCTCGAACTGCCGCTGCGCGCGCTCGACGATCCGGCGACCCTCGGCCGCTGGGCGCAACAACCGGAGCGGGCGGTCGGCAAGATGCACGGCTCGGCCACGATCCACGGCCTGCGCTGCCATCAGGACGGCTTCGACGCGGCGTCGCCACAGGTCGAAGGCGGGCTCGAGCTCGAGCTGGGCAAGGGCCAGTTTGCCGCGACCTTCCGCGGCGACGTGCTGCGGCTGCGCGGCGCGACCGGGGCCCGCCCCTTCGACCTGCGCAAGATCGCCGGCACGCTGAAGGTCCACGGGCCGATCGACCGCCAGCTGCGCGGCGTGCGGATGCAGGGCGAGGCGACGCTCGGCCGCCTCGGGCAAGACTTCATGCCAGCGCTGCGGATCGAGGGTGCCAGCGCGCGGCTCCGCGCCGAGATCGACCGCCGCGGCCGCCTCGAATTGGAGGAGGTCTCCTTCGAGAACCCGGCCAGCGGCAGCCGTGGGCGCTTGCACGGTCGGGTCGACCGCATCGGCCTCGGCGAGGACGGCGACGGCGGCGTGCCGGGAGCACGCGGTGCGGCGATCGACGGCGAGCTGGAACAATCGCTCGACGCCCTGCCCGAGCTCTTCGGGGTGCGGGTCCGCGGCGGAGCCAAGCTGCGCTTCGCGGTCGAAACGGGCGATTTCCGCGTGCTCGGTGTGCAGGCGATGGCGGTGCTCGACGACGTCGGCGCCCGTCACGCCCGCCTCGACGCCGAGCTGCGCGGGATGACCGGGCAGATGCCGCTGCGCTTCGAATTGGTCCGCGAGGGCACCTCCCTGCTGCCGCTCGGCGGCGGTCGACGCAGCCCCTGGGCCCGATGGCGCTTCGTCGATCAGCAGCCCTTCCTCTCCGGCGACCACTTCGTCGCGATCCAGAGCTTGCGGATGGGCAAGGTCGAGATCGGCCCGCTCGCCGGCAACGCCAGCATCGACCGCGACGTCTTCCGGCTGGACCAACTCGAGATGCGCCTGCAGGGCGGTCAACTCACCGGTCAATGCGCGATCGAGCTGGGCGGGGTCGACACCCGCGTGCTGCTGCGCGGCAACGTGACGGGCGTCCGCATCCCAGGCCACCAGGGCCGCATCGACGCCAACGCGGCGCTCGAGATCCAGCCGTGGCGGCTGGCGATTCAGGGCCGCGCGCAGGTGCTGCGGCTCTCGAAGAGCCACCTGGAGCTGGCGCTGGACCTGCTCGACCCCTACCGCGAGGATGTGCAGGCGAACCGCGCCCGGCTGGCCTTGCGCCTCGGCTATCCGAAGCAGATGCGCCTGCGCTTCCGGCACGGTTTCGCGGACGTCTGGATCGAGTTGGGCGGCCTTGCCGAGTTGGTCCGCATCGACGAGATTCGCGGGGTCGCGCTCGGCCCGTTGATGACCCGCGCCGTCCTGCCGCTGCTGGGAGATCCGCCGCCGTGAAGCCGCACACCTCGCCCGCGACAGGGATTGCGCTCTTCGCGTTGCTGCTGGCCACGGCGTCGCTCGCCGGCTGCATTCGTGCGCCGGACGTGGTGCTGGTCGACCGCCGCACCGCACTCGAAGCCGAAGCCGCCGGTCGCTTCGAGGCGATCGAAGAGGGCCTCGAGCGTAGCGCCACCGATCCGCGGCCGGCGCCGTTGACCCGCGCCACGTTGGAGAAGGCCGGTTGGCGGCCCTCCGCCGAATACGACGCGATCCTCGCGATGACGCGACAGGAGCCGGATGCACAGGGGCGCGTCGACGCGTTGTTGCAGCGCGGCTGCATCGGCGAAGCGCTCGACGGCACGCTGCGCAGCCTGCCCAAACGCTGCGCCGGCGCGGTCGACCCGGCCGAGGTCGGGCGCTTGGTCGAGCGCGAGAACCGCAACCGGCGGCAGGTCTGGGTTTGGCTGGCGCGGACCCGCAAGGACGCCGACGCCGCAGCGTTGCGCGCGCGCTGGCGGCAGACCCACCTCGAGCGCGTGGTCTGCGGCGGGCTGATCGAGCAACAAGCGGGCGTCTGGGGGCCGAAGACGTGCTCGGATTGAGCCGTGCCACCGCCGCGGTCGCGCTGTGCGGGCTGGCGCTGGCCGCCGCGGCACCGGTCGCCGCCGCCTCGATCGGGTCGGTCGGCACCGACGCCGCCGTGCGCGAACCGCGCCGCCTGACCGCCGGCGACAGCGACCAGCTGCTCGGCAGCCTTGGCCCCGACGGGCGGACGCTCTTTTTCGCCAGCAACCGCGACGCCGTGGTCGGGGCCTTCGCCCAGCGCCTGCCGGACGGCGTCGCCCGAGCGCTCTTCGACGAAGGCGCCGACATCAGCCTGCCGCGGCCATCGCCGGACGGGAAGCGGCTGCTCTATATCTCGACCCGCGACGATGCCACCGGCGATACCTGCCTGCGCGAGCTGGAGAGCGACGAACGGACCTGCATCGGCGGGCCGGCCACGGCCGAGAGCGCGGCGTTCTGGTTCCCCGACGGCAAGAGCGTCGGCGTCGTCGCCCGCAGCGCGATGCACGGTGAGCAGGTCCTGCGGCGGGTCTGGCTCGGCCGGCGGGAAGCAGGGACGGTGCAGACCGGCGAGATCGTCGTGGACCGCTCGGTCTCGACGCCTGCGGTGAGCCCGGACGGCGTCTGGCTGATCTACGTGCCGGTCGAGCGCGCGAGCAAGGACGTCGGCGTCCACTTCGCCATGCGCTTGGGCCACGGGCTGCACGTGCGGAAGCTGCGGAGCACCAAGGCGCCGCGCCAGATCGTCCCGGCGTTGCCCGGCGTGACCGGATTTCCGGCGTTCTCGCGCGATGGTCGCTGGCTCTACTTCACCCAATCGCTGCACGACAGCAACGGCGACGGTCAGGTCGACGGCGACGACCACGGCGTCATCTTCCGCACGCCCTTCCGTGGCGACCAGGATCCACCGATTCGGCCGGGTGAAGCGCGGCAGTTGACGTCGGCGTCGTGGAATTGCCGCTACCCGGCGCCCGCCGAGGACACGCTGATCATGACCTGCGAGCGCGGCGGGCGGCTCGACCTCTACGCGCTGCCGCTGGACGGCGCGGTGCCGGGAAGCTGGGCCGAAGCGCGGATCCGCACCGCCATCGACCATACCGACGACCCCGATCGGATCTCGTTGCTACTCACCAACTTGGCGCAGCTGCAGCGCGACCCGGAGGCGCGCGCCGCGACGTTGCAGACCCTCGCGCGCCAGGCGCTGCGGCGCGGCGATCCACCGCTCGCGGCGTGGTACGCGACCCGCGCCGCGATGGCCGTGGACGGTACGCCGGGCGCCGGTGCGCGGCGCGCGACCGCGGCGGCGTTGGCCGCGTTGGCCGAGCATCGTCGGGCCATCGACCGGGTCGACGCCGGCGGCCGCGACGAAGGCTTCGCGGCGAGCGCCGAGGCGCGGCTGGCGGCCTTGGTCGCGGCGCCGGATGCACCGGACGCCGCGGCGTGGGTGGCGTTGGTCCGCGCCGAGATCGACGACGACCTCGGCCGCGAAGAGAAGGCGCTCGCCACGCTGCGCGCGCTGCCGCGTGCCGAAGCGCTCGGCCGTGACGGCGTGCTCGCGGTCGTCTTGTTGGGGGTGCCACGGCTGCGCGGCCTGTTGGCCCCTGCGGAGGCCGACGCCTGGCTCTGGTCTGCGGCGACCCATCCGGCGCTGAGCCCGGCCGAACGGCTCGCCGTCGCCGCGCAGATCAGCGCGGCACTGACCCGCGGCCGCAAGCCCACCGCGGCGCGAAAGGCGTTGGACGAGGCGTTGAGCCGAGCCCCGACGGACGGAGAGCTGGCGGTGCGCCTGGCGGCAGCGCGGACGCTGCTGGATCTGCCGCCCGCCGACGCGCGCGGGCCGACCATCGCGGCGACGGCCGGCCTCGGCAGCGCCGAGGAAGAGGCGGTGCGCGAGAAGATCTTCGCGCTCTTCCGCGCCAATCGGGAGCTGGACCGGCGGCGCGCCGTGATCCGGGCGACGATCGCCGCGGCAGCCAAGGTCGACAGCGCCTACCTGCTCTACCAATTCGCCAATACCTGGGTCAGCGGCGTGCCACGGGACCACCCGGCGCGGCAGCAGGCTGTGGCGCTCTTTCGCCAAGTCGTCCTGGAACGCGCCTGGATCTCGTGGCAGGCCGGGCGCGTCGGCGATGCCCGCGGCAGCTTCTACGGCGTGACGCTGCAGGACGACGACCTCGAAGCCTGGCTCGGTTTCGTCGAGGCCCGCCTGGCCGAAGGCAAGCGCGACGTGCAGGCCGAAGTCGAGAAGCGATTCGCCAAACAGCCCGAGCACCCCGCGCTCTGCACCGTGCGCGCCTGGCTGGCGATCCGTGGCCGCGCCGAGTTGGCCGCCGCATCCGCAGCCGACCGCGACGCGCTCGAGCGCGCCGACGCCGATCTCGCGACGGCGCAGCGGCAGATGCCGGGCTCGCGGCATTTGCACCATCTGCGCGGCTGGATCGCGCACCAGCGCTTCTTGCTCGGCGACGGCCGCGAATTCGCCGTGGCCGCGCACGACCGCTATCGCTTGGCGCTGGCGCTGGCAGAGGGCGACGGCCGGATCCGCGGCGCCCTGCTCGCGGCGCTCGGCCTGCTGCAGCAGAGCGTCGGCAACCACCGCCTGGCGCTTGAGGCGCTGCGCAAGCGCCTCGCCCTGCCCTTCGTGCGGCCGCAGAGCCGGCTCGCGATGCAGTTGGCGGCCGCGCGCTCGCATTGGCACGTCGGTGAGGCCGACGCCGCGCTGGAGCTGCTCGCCGAGGCGGAGCGCGCCGTGCGCGAGCAACCAGCGCTCGCCGGCGCCCGCGGGCTGGTCCTGGACCGCATGGCGCTCTACGGCTTCGAGGCCGGGCGCCCGGAGGTGGCGCAGCGCGCGGCGGCTGCGTTGGCGCAGCACCCCGTCGCGCGCGATAGCGCCGCCAACCGCGCGCGACGAGCGCTGGTCCTCGCCGCGAGCCGGCTGCAAGCAGGAGATCCGGCCGGGAGTCGCGCCGCGCTGACGGAGGCAGGGAAGCTGCTGGCCGGCTTGAACGACGAGGCGCTCGGCGCCGGACGACGCCCCCACCAGCCCCCTCACGAGGTGAGCCGCGAACGCCTGCTCGCGCTGCGCGACGGCCTGCTGGCGCGGGCGTTGATCGCCGACGGCGCGCCGGCCGCCGCGCTGCCGATCCTCGACCGCCGCATCGCAGGACTCGCCGACGCGGAGGCCGGCAGCCGGGAACAACTCGACCGCGCCGCCGCCCGTTGGCACCGCGGCCTGGCGCTGAGCCTGCTCAACCGCAAGCGGGAAGCGATGCGCGAGTTGGGCCTGGGCCTCGCCGACGCCGCCGCATTCGCCGAGGCGAGCGGCACGGTGGCGCCGCCAGAGCGGATCTGGTTGGTGCGGTCTGCCGCGGAATTCCACCTCTTCGGCGACGCGCCGTTGGCCGCGCTGGGCCGGCCCCTTCTCCCCGATCTGCGCGACGTGTACGCTGCGCTCTCCCGCTTCGGAGCACCGCGCTGGCGTTCTGCCAGAGACGCGCTCCAACTCCTGCTGACCCTGCTCGATCCGGCGAAAACATCGGCGCCGGCCGGAGGATGACGACGATGCGAAATCTGCGACTGCGCAGCGCCCTGCTTGTTCCCATGTGGTTGGGCTCCGCGCTCCTCGGCACGGCCGCCGTCTCGGGCTGCGAGGCCGTCGCCGCTGGCGACGACTTCACCCAGGCCTACGATGGCTACCTCAACAAATGTGCGTCGTGCCACGCGCCGGGCGCGGCGGGCGCGACCGCCGGGATCGAGACCACGCTCGATTTCTCGACCGCCGATACCGCGCGCGCCAGCTTGAAGACCGGCAGCGCCGCCGGCCTGACCGGCAACCAGGCCTCGTGCAACGGCGTGCCCTTCGTCGTCGCCGGCAAGCCGGAACAGAGCCTGCTCATGGCCGTGCTCGACGAGAACGTGCGGCAGAACCTCGACCTCGCCAGCCACGCCGGCTGCGATGGAACGGCCGCGACCGATATGACGATTCGGGTCGGCGGCGCGGACGCGGACGCCATCGCCAAGGTGCGCGCCTGGATCACCGCCGGCGCCGAGTAGCGCGCGGCGCTACAGCAACTTCACCGCAGCCCAGAACTTCGGGTCGGCGAGGATCATCGCGCCGAGGCGGGAGAAGACGTCGACGTCCCAGGTCGCATTGATCGAGCGGGTCTCGTATTCGATCCGCACGCCGCCGACCAGCACCGCGATTCGGATGCGGGTCGCGGTCTCGGTGCGATCACGCACGCGCGAGCCTTCGACGAATTGGATCTGCACCAGACGCACCGGCTCCTTCTGTAGGCGGTCGACCGCGTCGGGCTCGCAGGGGTAGTGGAAGATCCCACTCTCCAATTTGCCGCCGAGCACGTCCTTGCCGACCGAAGCGAAGCGCGCGTCGTAGAGGCCGCGGCGGGCGATGGACTCATTGAGGCCTCGGGCGAAATGGCAGAGCCACTGCGTCGTATGCAGCGTATCTCCGGCGACTTCGTGGGTCTTCGGCGGTCGGCACGGGTCGGCCCAGAACGCGACGGGGTAGGCGTCCGACGCGTCGTTGACCGCGCCATTGAGCCAATTGTCGCGGTCGAGCTTGGTGCTTGTGCGGGGCTGCAGCGTGCGGCCGCATCCAGCGAGCAGGAGCGCCGCGATGGCTAGCGAGAAGATCCAGGTAAATCGATGCTTTCCGAACATTCCGCGCTCCGAGCCGATGAGAGACGGCCCGAGTCTACGGGCGATGGGCCGTTTCCGCCAAGGCCCCCGAACGCGGACCGCGCTGCGTCAAGGCTTCGCCCCCGCCGTGATCCAATCCTTGACGAGCTGCGACGAGGCTGCGCTCACGCCGGCCTTGCCGGTCGGCATCTTGTTGCCACAACCGTGCTTGGCGGCCGGGTCGATCTTCAGCCACAGCAGGCTCTTGTTCGGATCGCCGGGGACGACATAGGACGTCGAGGCGCACTTCGGCGTCTTGATCGTCGCGGTGGTCAGGTGCTTGTAGGCGGCGTCCTGGTTCGGCCACAGACCGCCGTGGCAGTATTGACCCGAGCAGCCCTCGGTGACCAAGACTTGGGTCCAGACATCGCCGAAGGTCGGCGCGGCAGGGCCCACATCCTGCGCCACGACGTCCTGCGTGGCGGTGTCGGCGCTGCCGGTATCGGTCGCGCCCGTATCGGTGCTGGCGACGTCCGCTGCGGTCGTGTCGCCGGTGCTGTCCAGCGCGCCGGCGCCATCGGAAGCGCCAGCCGTGTCGGTCGTACCGCCGCTACCGGGTTCGGTGCTGCACCCAGCTGCGGCCAGTAGTGCCACGGCGGCAGCAGCGAACAAGGTCGGGCGATGGACGGACGAGAACAGCGGTCGAGACATGGTCGGCTCCTCCGAGCGGGTGATTGCGGCCCCTGCGCCGACCCCGCGCACCGTGCCGGATGCGCAAAGGCGAGACAAGGTTCGCAGGCGCGCCAGCCCATCGCGTCAAGCAGGTGAAGCGAGGCCTCCGCCGGCGGCGACGGCCGAGAGATCGATCGGTTCACTGAGCGTCGCGCCACCCTCGCCGAAGATGGCGACGAGCTCGGCCTTGCCCAGCGCCTTGACGCCGTCGGTCTCGGACTCGATCGCCCGACGCATCAAATCGCGCTTGCGCTCCTGCAGCGAGAGGATCATCTCCTCGACGGTCTCTTCCGCGACCAGCCGAAGCACCAGGACCGGGCGGGTCTGGCCGATGCGGTGCGCGCGGTCGCTGGCCTGCTGCTCGGCCGCTGGATTCCACCACGGGTCGTAGTGGATCACGGTGTCGGCGGCCGTGAGGTTGAGGCCGACGCCACCAGCCTTGAGGCTGATCAAGAAGACGCCGGGGCCATCGGGCCGCTGGAAGGATTGCACCACTGCTGCCCGGTCGCGGGTCGAGCCGTCGAGGTAGGCGTAGCGGACGCCGACTTCGTCGAGCTCGGTGCGCAGGATGCGAAGCATCGAGGTCCACTGCGAGAAGACCAAGACGCGCCGCCCCTCGTCGAGCAGCTCGCCGAGCACACGCAGGAAGGTCTTGGTCTTGGCCGATTCGCGAACCTTGCGGGCCTCGGCGAAGGGCAGCAGCTCGGGATGGCACGCAGCCTGCCGCAGCCGCAGCAGCGCCTCGAGCACGCCGAGCGTGGCGCGTTCGACGCCGACCTCGTCGACCAGCGAGAGCACCCGGCTGCGGTAGGTATTGCGGACCTTGTCATAGAGCGCGCGTTGGCTCTCGCCGAGGCGGCAACGCAGCGTCATCTCCGTCACCGGCGGCAGCTCGCGGTCGACGTCGGCCTTGAGCCGGCGCAGGACGAACGGCCGCAGCCGGGTGCGCAGCGCCTCGGTCTGTGCGCCCTGCCCCTCGTCGTTGCCGAGCGCGCCGTAGCGACGGACGAAGCGGGCGCGGCTGCCGAAGAAACCGGGCATCAAGAACTCGAACTGGCTCCACAACTCGAGCAGGTTGTTCTCGATCGGCGTACCGGTCAGGGTCAGTCGATGCTGCGCTCGGACCCGCCGCGAGGCACGCGCGGTCTGGCTGTTCGGGTTCTTGATCGCCTGCGCCTCGTCGAGCACGGCGTAGTGGAAGTCGACCGCTGCGAGGCACTCGATATCCTGCCGCAACAGGGCGTAGGACGTGACGACGATATCGTGCTCGGCGACCGCGGCGAGGCTCTCCAGCCGGCCGGCGCGGTCCTCCCCCCCGAGGCGCAGCACGCGCAGCGCCGGGGCGAAGCGCGCGGCCTCGTCGACCCAGTTCTGCACCACCGAGGTCGGCGCCACGACCAGCGAGGGCCCGCGGGCACGACCGGTCTCGACCTCGGCGAGCAGGACGGCGAGCGTCTGCACCGTCTTGCCCAAGCCCATATCGTCGGCGAGGCAGCCGTGCAGGCCGAGGTCGCGCAGGGCGCAAACCCAATCGTAGCCGTGCTTCTGGTAGCTGCGCAGGTCGGCACGCAGCCCGGTCGGCAGCGCCTGCGCGCCGATCCCGGCGAAATCGCCGAGACGATCGCGGAGCTGCCGCCAGCCGGTGTCGAGCGCCTCGCCCTCCCGCGCCAATTCCATCAACGAGGGGACGAGGTACGGGGCGATGCGGAAGCCGCCTTCGCCATCGTCGGTGCCGAGCTCTTCGAGGTCGGTCAGGGCGCCGAGGTTGCGGTTCAGCCAAGCGGTCGGCAGGCGCGCCAATTCGCCGTTGTCGAGGCGAACGTGGCGGGCGCCGGCGCGGAAGGCGCGCAGTACCTCGGCAGGGTCGAGGGCCAAATCGCCGACGGTCATCTCCAAGCGGGCACCGAACCAGTCGATGCCCGAGGAGAGCCGAATCCGCGCCGAGACGGTGTGCCGCGTCGCACGCAGCGAGGTCAGTCCTTCGCGGCCGAAGACGCGGGCGCCGGCGTTCTCCAGCTCCGGCAGGCGATCGAGCAGGAAGTCGAGCGCCGCGTCGGTGGTCAGCGTCGCCGGGAGCGCGGCGTGGACGGCGTCGGCGACGCGCTGGCTCCAGCTCGTCTCGAAGGCCTCGTCGCGCTGCCAGAGCACGCTCTTGCCGCCCTCGCCGATATGCCGCGCGAAGATCCGCGCCCCCGCGCCGGGGTCGAAGAGGAACTGCCCGGCGGCGTCGACCTCGAGGCCATCGTCGCGCTCGCCGACCGGCAGCCCGGGGGGCGGCGGGTAGGCGAAGCGCAGCGACACCGCGAGGTTGCCGTCGACCTCGTCGAGCAGGATGCGCGGCTCGGCCTCGGCGTTGCGCAGCGGCGGCAAGCGCGAAGAACGCTCTCGCAGCTCGCCGTCGGCGCGCAGCAGCGGCAGCACGTCGCGGCAGAAGGCGTCGATCTCGTCGGACGGCACGTGGACCCGGCGCCGCCGCAGCAGCTCGAGCACCAACTGCGAGGTCGTGCCCGGCCGGACCATGCAATGCTCGCGACGCAGGTAGAGCCACGGCACGGGTCCCGGCATCGGGATGATCTCGTCGTCCTCGCCACCCGGCGTCGCCGCACGCAGCCGTGCGCGGACTTCGAGACCTCCGTCCGGGGCGTCCTCGACGCTCAAGGTCACGGGCCGCTCGGCGCCATCGACCCGGGCATCTTCCCCGTCGACGCGCAGCGTATAGGGTTCGGCGTCGGCGAAGAGGCGGAGGAAGACGTCGACGAAGCCGGGCTGCAGGGTGCGCACGCGCAGATCGTGGCGGTTCACCACGCAGAGCACCGGGATCAGGTCGTCGCGGTTCTTCGCCGGATCCGAACCGGTCCGGTAGCCGAAGTGGCCGACCGCGGTCGGAGTCCAGCCGAGGACGGCGCCGCCGCGGGCGCCGCGCTCGTTCATCGTGCGGCGGCGGCGGACGATCCCGACCGAGGTCTCACCGTCGCGGCTCTCGAGCGAAAGATCGTAGCAGATCCAGGAATTGCGCAGCGAACCCGCGGAAACCGAACCGTTGGCGGCGAGCTGCTGCCAGCCATCGTCGGCCTCGACGTCGTCGGTATCGCTGCGGCCGAGGACGTCGCGGACGGCGAGCGCCGCGGCGACCGTATGCGCGCAGCCGACGTCCTGGTCGGTGCAATCGCAGGCCCACTCTTCGAGGACGGCGGTCTGCCCGGTGAAGTCGATGCCGAGCACGACGTGCATCCGCTCACGGCCACGCTCGGGCTCGAGGACCGCCTCATAGCCTTCGCCGCCGTCTTCGACCGGATCGCGGCGGGCGATGCGGACGACCGCACCGGCACGAAAGATGTCGCGGCCGGAGCGCCAAGCGCTGGCGCGGGTCCCGGCCTCGAGGAGGCCCAAGTTCAGGCGCATGGCAGCGCGTCCTCCTCGGGGCCCATGACCTCGTGCAAGAGAACCGTGGCGAAGCTGCCGGCGGGCAGCGTGAAGGTGAGCACCACGGTCTCGCCCTCGACCTCCGCCGCGAGCTCGCCGGGCCGCACGATGAGCGCGCGGCGCGTACCCGCGGCCAAACTCCCGAGTCCACGGAACAGCGCCTCGTCGACGCCACTGGCCGCGAGCACACCGGTCTCGAGTTGCTCGACGTCGGCGGTCGGGCGCATCATCTTCGGTCCCCACATCGGGCCCGTCAGCTGAATCTCACCGCGCTGCAGCCGCTGCTGCTCACGCTCGACGTCGTCGGTGACGAAGCTGCCACCGGTATCGGTCTTCTGGCAGAGATCGCCTTGCTGCACCGTCGCGAGCGAGCCCGCGGCCAGGCGCGCGGCGACCACGCGGTTGAAGATCTCGGACTGCAGCGCGCTCGCGGCGAGGCGGCGCAGCGTGCGGTCGCGCAGGTGCAGTTGGTGGACGACGCCATCGGGCGTGCGGACCCGGACGCGGCCATCATGACCGGAGCCGAGCGCCCAACCGGCGGCCAGGGTCGAGCCGCCGTGGCCCATCCGCTGCTCGCCGTAGAAATTCGGCATGCCGTGGCTGCGTAGGTGCGCCATCTTCGCCGCGACCCGACCGGCGAGGGTGGCAGGATCGCCGGAGGGCGCGCGCAAGACGATGCGGAACCGGTTGCCCGCGAGATGGCCGGTGCGGAGCTTGTTGCCGTGGCGCTCGGCACGCAGGACGCTGACCCGCGGGTCGTCGACGCGATCGGGATCGACGCCCGGCCGGGCGGGCACGCTGATCCACTGCCGGGTGACGGCGCGGCGATCCTTGAGCCCCGCCATGCCGATATCGCCCTGCGGCACGCCGAGCTGTTCTGCGAGCACGCGCCGCAGCTGCGGGCCGGCGAGGTCGCGCTTCTCGACCCAGAGGTAGAGGTGATCACCCGTGCCGACGGGCAAGTAGAGCGGCAGCTCCTCGACCTCGAAATCCTCGACGCGATCGCGCAACACCCCGCCAACGCCGGGCAAAGCAGCGCTCGACCGCGGCAGCGGGGCGAGGGGGGAGAGGGGACAGTCGTGTGCAGAGGCCGCAATCATGGCGCGAGAGCGTGCCGCTTCCGACCCTGGAACGCAAACCAGAGCCAATCTTCGCTTCCCGGACGGCAGCGCGCTGCCCAGGCGGCAGGAACGCTTGCGCGCGCGGTCATGATCCGGCAGGTTTCGGCGCCATGCGAAACCACACCAACACCGTCTCCGCCCTGCTCACCCACCCCCTGCTCGGAGCCACCCTGGCCGCGTCGGTGACGCTGGCGGGCTGCGGCAAGTCCGAGTCGGTCGCCAAGCCTGCCCCCGAGGCGGCCAAGGCCGAGGCAGCAAAGCCGGCGGAGCCCGCCGAGAAGCCGGCCGAAGCCGAGGCCAAGCCGGCCGAAGCCGCCGAAAAGAAGGAGGCCCCCGTGAACGCAGAGCCCGCCAAGCCCGGACAGATCCCCGCTCCCGCCGACGTCGCCGCGCCGCCCGCCGACGCCGAGAAGACCGCCACGGGCCTCGCCAGCAAGGTGATCAGCAAGGGCACCGGCACCGAGCACCCCGGCGCCCGCGACTCGGTCCGCGTCCACTACACCGGCTGGACCACCGACGGAAAGATGTTCGACAGCTCGGTCGCCCGTGGCGAGCCGATCTCGTTCCCGCTCGATCGCGTGATCGCCGGCTGGACCGAGGGTCTGCAGCTGATGGTGGTCGGCGAGAAGCGTCGCCTCTGGATCCCCGAGAACTTGGCCTATCAGGGCCGCCCCGGCGCGCCGGCCGGCATGCTCGTCTTCGACGTCGAGCTGCTCGACTTCAAGGCCGCGCCGCCCGCCCCGAAGACCCCGGACGACGTCGCCGCGCCGCCGGCCGATGCCGAGAAGACCGCCTCGGGTCTGGCCAGCAAGGTCCTGCAGAAGGGCACCGGCACCAAGCACCCGACCGCCGAGAGCATGGTCGAGGTCCACTACTCGGGCTGGACCACCGACGGCAAGATGTTCGACAGCTCGGTGACCCGTGGTCAGCCGGCGCGCTTCCCGCTCGGCCGCGTCATCGCCGGCTGGACCGAGGGCGTGCAGCTGATGGTCGAGGGTGAGCGCCGTCGCTTCTGGATCCCCGAGAAGCTGGCCTACCAGGGCCGCCCGGGTGCGCCCGCCGGTATGCTCGTCTTCGACGTCGAGCTGCTGAAGGTCCTCAACTAGATCCGACGCCCCCGGTGCGCTTGTAAGGCCCCGATCAGACCGCTACGCTCGCAGCACGATACTGCTTCCGGAGGCGGCTGCATGGGTGAGCACGGTGTGAGCCGGGGGATGAGCCCCGAAGAGCTACGCGACTTCACCCGACGCCTGCTGCAGGACGTCACCGCGCTTGAGCGAATGCTCGAATCGGGGATGATCGAGTCTGGAATCCGCAGGATTGGCGCCGAGCAGGAGATGTTCCTGGTCGACGCCGGGCAGCATCCGGCCTGCGTCGCCGACGAGATGCTCTCGCGCATCGAAGACCCGCGCTTCACCAACGAGTTGGCTCGCTTCAACCTGGAGGCCAACGCGAGCGTGCAGGTCTTCGGACCAGGCTGCCTGCGGGCGATGGAGCTCGAATTGCTCGAGCTCTACCACCACGCCCAGGCCGTCGCCGAGCAGATCGGCTCGCGCGTGGTGCTGACCGGCATCCTGCCGACGATCACGCAGGCCAACCTCGGCCTCGACAGCATGACGCCGCGACCGCGCTACTTCGAGTTGAACGACGCGCTCCGGCGCCTGCGCGGCGGCGAATTCCGCACCAATATCAAGGGAATCGACGAGCTCGAGCTGATGCACGACAACGTCATGCTCGAGGCCTGCAACACCAGCTTCCAGGTCCACTTCCAGGTCGGCCCGGAGGAGTTCGCCAAGCTCTACAACGCGGCCCAGGCGGTGACCGCGCCGGTCCTGGCGACGGCGGTGAACTCGCCGGTCCTGCTCGGCCACCGGCTGTGGTCCGAGACGCGCATCGCGCTCTTCCAGCAGAGCATCGACGCGCGCTCGCAGCTGCACGCGACCCGAGGCCAGCGCGCCCGCGTCCATTTCGGCGAGAATTGGGTCAAGGATTCGGTCATCGAGATCTACCGCGAGGACATCGCGCGCTTCCGCGTCCTACTCTCGCAGGCGAGCGAGGAAGATCCGCTCGCCCTGGTCGAGCAGGGCAAGGTGCCGGAGCTGCTGGCGCTGCGGCTGCACAACGGCACGGTCTATCGCTGGAACCGCGCTTGCTACGGCATCCACGAGGGCACCGCTCACCTGCGGATCGAGAATCGCGTGCTCCCCGCCGGCCCGACCGTCGCCGACGAAGTGGCCAACGCGGCCTTCTACTTCGGCCTGATGGCGGGAATGCTGGAGCAGAGCTACCGGGTCGAGGAGCGGATGTCGTTCGACGACGCCAAGGCCAACTTCGTCTCGGCGGCCCGGCGTGGGCTCAACGCGGAGCTGACCTGGCTCGACGGCGAGGTCCTGCCGGCGCGTCGGCTGATCGTCGAGCGGCTGCTGCCGCTGGCCGAGTTCGGCCTCGAGCACGCCGGTATCGAAGCAGAGGAGCGCGAGCGCTACCTCGGGATCATCCGCACCCGCGTCGAGCGGGATCAGACCGGCTCGCAGTGGGCGCTGAATTCCCTCGCCGCGATGACCCGTGAGGGCGGCAACAAGGACGAGCGCCTGCGTGCCCTGGTCGCCGCGACGATCGTGCGGCAGAAGCGCGGCGTCCCGGTCGCCGAGTGGGACCTGGCTTCGCTCGACGAGGCCGACGGCTGGCTCTCCTCCTACCGCAGCGTCAGCCAGTTCATGGAGACCGACCTCTTCACCGTGCGTTCGGAAGATATCGTCGACCTGGCGGCGTCGCTGATGGAGTGGGAGGGCCTGCGCCACATCCCGGTCGAGGACGACGAGGGCCGGCTGGTCGGCTTGGTCACCAACCACGATCTGCTCCGTTTGGTCGGCCGCCGCTTCGACCGCGGGACCATGGCGCAGGTGCCGATCGCCGACATCATGCGGCGTGATCCGATCGTCGCCGGCCCCGACACCTCGACCCGCGAGGCGGTCGAGATGATGCGCCAACATCGCATCGGCTGCCTGCCCATCGTCCGCGAAGGCAAGCTCCTCGGGCTGGTCACCGACCGCCATATCGTCGAGATCGCGTCGCGTCTGCTGGGCGCTCGCGCCCCGGACTGATCTGCGCGTTCGAACATAGGTTTTGAGTTTCGCCCCGGCTTCACGGATACTCACAGAGGGGTGGAGTGCGCCATTCCCGGACCGCCGCGCCCGCCCCGGGCATGCGCGGTCGCCATCGACGCGCCGCAGTGCCGGGACCCAAGACGATCGTGCAGCCATCACGCCGAGTTCGGATCGCTTGCGGGATCGCGGCGCTGCTTCTGACCGCGGCGTGCTCGCCGGTGCCGGATCCGTCGCTCGGCTGCAGCAGCGACGCGCAATGCCCTGACGGCGCCTGTGTCGCGGGGGTATGCGTGCCCACCGCAGACGTCGGCCCAGGTGGCGACGGCAGCGCGAAGCTGGACGCCAGCGACGGCAAGGCGGACGCCGGACCGATACCGTGCACCGACGACGCGACCTGCGTCGCCGCTTTTCCCGAGCTCTCGAGCTGCGCCTACACCAGCTGCAGCGAGGGCGTCTGCTCCATCTTGCCGCTGCCGCAGGACGTGACCTGCACCACCGGCGAGCGCTGCCCTGCCCCCGGCACCTGCGCGCTCGGAACGTGCGTCGCCTTTGCCGCGCCGTGCGACGATCAGAACCCGTGTACCGCCGACCAATGCAAGGGCGATGGCTGCAACCACGTCGCCTTCGCGGCCGGCATCGGCTGCCCCGACGACGGCCTGCCCTGCACCGACGACCGCTGCAAAGCCGGCGCCTGCGCCCATCCGCTGCGTGAGGGGCGCTGCCTGGTCGACGGCGTCTGCGCCGATGACGGCGACCCGGCCCCCGGCTTGGCGTGTCGGGTCTGCGACGCCACGACGCCCCTCTCCTGGGCGATCGTCGGCGAAGGACCATGCGACGACGGCGACGCCTGCGAGCAGCCCGGCACCTGCGACAACGGCGGCGACTGCTTCGGCCTGGCGGTCGACTGCGACGACAACAACGCCTGCACCGACGACGGTTGCGACCCGGACACCGGCTGCATCCACCTGCCGTCGAACGCGACCTGCACCGATACGGACCCGTGCACGGTCGGCGGCGTCTGCACCCTCGGCACCTGCGTCCCGCTGGAGACGCTCGACTGCGACGACCAGAACCCGTGCACCGCCGATTCGTGTTCGGCGGGCCTGGGCTGCGTCCACGCGCCTGCCAGCGGCCCGTGCCTCGCCGACGCCGACCCGTGCACCGACGATTTGTGCGTTGCCGGCGTCTGCGTTGCCGTCCCCTCGGTCACGGTCTGCGAGATCGCCGGCGTCTGCGTGCCGGCCGGTGGGGTCTCCGACGCGAACCCCTGCCTGACCTGTGCGCCGAGCCTGGACAAGACCGGCTGGACGGTGCTGGTCAACGTGCCGTGCGACGACGGCGACGCCTGCACCGTGCTCGACGCCTGTATCGACAGCGATTGCATCGGCGCGACGCTGACCTGCAAGGACGCCTCGCCTTGCACTGCCGACAGCTGCGACACCATCGAAGGCTGCATCTTCGCGCCGGTCGACAGCGATTGCGACGACGGCTCGGCCTGCACCACCGACGACACCTGCGTGCAGGGTGCCTGCAAGGGCTCCCCGGTCAGCGCCGGCGATTGCCTCGACGGCAACCCCTGCACCGCCGACAGCTGCGACGACGTGGTCGGCTGCACGCACACGCCGACCAACAACGTCTGCGACGACGGCGACCCCTGCACCAAGGGCGATTTTTGCACCGCGGGAGCCTGTGTTGCGGGCCAGATCGTCTGCCCCTGCGAGTTCAACAGCGATTGCGACGACGGCAACCCCTGCACCATCGATATCTGCGAGCTCGGCAAAGGATGCGCCAACAAGGCCGTGCTGGACTTCAAGCCGTGCGACGACGGCGACGCCTGCACCGGTGCCGACGCCTGCAAGGAAGGCATCTGCAAGGGCATCAAGCTCGAATGCGACGACGGCAACCCGTGCACCAAGGCGAGTTGTGCGAGCAGCGTCGGCTGCGTCGGCAAGCCATTGCAGGGCGTCGCGTGCTCGGACGGCAGCGCGTGCACCAAGGGAGACGTCTGCCTCGACGGCGCCTGCATCGGCACGCCGAAGCTCTGCGACGACGGCAACGATTGCACCATCGACAGCTGCTCGCCGGCGACCGGGCTGTGCAAGCAGGTTGTCGCGTCGGACGGCACGGCCTGCACGCCGGATACCGTGCCCTGCACCCTGGACCGCTGCAGCGCCGGCGCCTGCAAGCACGACCAGATCGCGCAGGGCTTCTGTCTGATCAGCGGCGCCTGCATCTCCGGCGGCGCCAGCCACCCGGCCAAGGCCTGCGAGGGCTGCGTGCCGAAGCAGAACCCTCAGGGGTGGTCGGCGCTGACGGGCACGCCCTGTGAAGACGCCAACGCCTGTACGACGCAGACGGTCTGTGCCGCAGGCGGCGGCTGCTTCGGCGTCGCCGTCGACTGCAACGACGGCAACCCGTGCACCCTCGACGCCTGTGATCCGGGCAAGATCGGGCAGATGCCCTGCTCCTACGCCTGGACCACGGGCGCCTGCGACGATGGCGACGCGTGCACCTACAACGCGAGCTGCGTCCTCGGCACCTGCCAGGGCACCGAGCTCGAATGCGACGATGAGAACCCGTGCACGACCGACGATTGCTCGCCGTCGACCGGTTGCTTCGCGATCGACGTCAGCGACGGCGCCCCGTGCGGCAGCGACGGCAAGGGCTGCACGCTCGACGTCTGCCAATCCGGCGACTGCAAGCACCTGCTGACCAGCGGCAGCTGCTGGATCGAGGATGATTGCGTCGGCTCCGGCGCGACGTCGGCGGCCAACGACTGCCTCGTCTGCGCGCCGAAGACCAACGCCTACGGCTGGAGCCCGGCCACGGGCACGCCCTGCGACGACGGCGACGTCTGCACCGGCGACGACGCCTGCGACGCCGGGCAATGCGCCGGCGAACCGGCCAAGGCCTGCAACGACGGCAACCCGTGCACCCTCGACAGCTGCAACGGTGGCAAGGGCTGCACCCACACCCCCGGCGGCGACAACTGCGAGGACGGCGACCCTTGCACGACCGGCGACTCCTGCGCCAACGGCAGCTGCGTGCCCGGTGTGCCTGTGGTGTGTGCCCAGCCGCCGGACAACGGCACCTGCGCGGTGGCGATCTGCCTCTCGTCCGCCGGCGGCTGCGCGACGATGTCCTCCTGCCCGGCGCTGCACGCCTGCGTCGCCGGTGTGTGCCAGAGCTCGCCCGACGGCAAGACCGGTGGCCCGGTGCAGGTCGGCTTGGCCAACGCCGCGCAGCCACTGCGGCCCTCGTTGGCTTGGCAAGAGAGCTCGACCGGCCCGCTCGGCGCGCTGCCGCAGCTCTGGATCGCGGCGCAGCGCAACGGCTGCGACGCGGCGCTCGGCGTCTCGGCCCAGCTCAGCTTGGCCCGCATCGCCCCTGGCCAGAGCAGCGCGGCGGTGACCACGCTCCCAGCGACGCCACCGACCGGCCAGGGCGCATGGTGTGCGGTGCAGCCGGTCTTGACCTCGCACCCGAATTCCTTCGACGCGATCCTGCTCGGCTGGACCGAAGGCGGCGGCGGCCAGAGCGCCTGCAACCTCGAAGGCGTCGGAGGCTCGATGCGGCTCGGCCAGCTCGGCGTCGGCGGCACCGGCATCGAGCTCGGCGTGGCGGCGGCGTGCCCGCCGATGAGCGCGGCGACCCGGCCATGGCGGCCGGCCTTCGATTTGGCGAGCAAAGGCAATAGCGGTGGCCAGCCGAAGCTCTCGGCATTGCAGGGAACCCTGCTGCGACCTGCCGATGGCGGCAGCCGCATCTATGGCGGTGACCCGATCGCGGGCTGGTCCGGCTCCAAGGGCAGTGCGCTGCCGCCGAGCGCTCTCGGCGGAAAATCGGAGGCACCGATCGCCGCGCGCCCAGCGGTGGCGCCGTGGACCAGCGGCGCCGTCTTGCTGCAGCCGACCCGCTTCGGCAGCGGCGCCTCGGCCATCGCGGCGCTGACGCTGCAGCGCGTCGATTCGGCAGGCAACGCTGCGGCTTCGCGGACCGTGGTGCTGACCGGTGCCGGCGTCAACGGAGCGATCAGCTACGTCGCTGCCGAGGCTGCATTCGACCCGAACGTGACCCGCCTCGGTGTGGTCATCGGAGGCGTCGCCCTCGACAACGGCAAGCCGCGCCACTTCCTCGCCTTCGCGCGGGTGCATCCGGATCAGGCCGCCAGCGCGGCGCCGAAGTTGATCACCGTGATCGACGGCGCCGTCGGCGACAAATTGCGCTTCGACACCTTCCGCATCGCGACGATCCCGAATGAGCCGCACTTTCTGCTCGCGTACGCTGTGCCGGGCAGCAGCGTGATCAAAGCGCTGCGCATCGAGCCGGTCGACGACGCCAGCTTCGACGTCGTGCCGCTCGGCGATATCGGTGGGCAATTCGTCAGCCACGCGATCAGCGACGCGGCCGATAGCTCGGGCGGCCTCTCCGAGCTACGGATCTCGCCCGACGGCACGCGCTATTCGCTGGCCTGGGAAGGCAACGGGATGCTTTGGCTACGGACGGCGAAGATCCCCGGCGTGAACTGAAGCCGAGCCTCAGAGGCGACGACGCAGCGGGACCTTGGCGCTGCGCCCCGGCCGCCGGCGGTGCTTGTCCAGAGCGAAGGTCAGCAGCCGCAAGGTGCGTGCGGCGTCCGCCCCGCGGGCCAACGCCAGCGCGTCGCCGCGACGCAGGATGTGGAGATCTCCGGCCGGATCGAAGCGCCGCCGCAGCGCAGCCTCGGCTTCGGCGGCGTCTTCGTCGGTGTCCCAGACGCTGATCCAGAGCAGCGCGTCCTCGCCGCTCTTGGCCTGCCAATGCAGCAGCAGATCGCCATCCCATCCCTCGGCGGCGCGGTCGGCCTCGGCGTCTGGCAGCGTGGCGCGCAGCAGGACGCGGAAGAGCAACTCGCCGATGATGTCCTGCGCCGCGAGGCGGGCCCGCCTCGGCAGCAGCTTGCGCGGCACGCGAAGCTGGATGCGGACCGGGTCGTCGCGCGTGCCGAGCAAGCGTTCGGGGTGCAGCACCTGCTCGGTCGAGATCGGCGGCGCCTCGTAGAGCGCGTCGACCCCGGCGAATCCGGGCGGCAAGCGGCGACCGCCGACCCGCCGACCCGCCCCGGCAGCGAGGACCAGACGGGTTCCGGCGACGTAGGGAAAGAGCAAGGATTCGGCGAGCGCCGCGGGGGCGCGGTCGAGGCCACCGGCGTCGGGCAACAGGCCGCGGCGGGCCAGCTTCATCGCCAATTCGAGGATCCAGGTGACGTTGTCGCCGCCGAGGAAGAGGCCCGCGGGATCGAAGAGCGGGCTGCGATCCTGCATCGCCCAGGCGAGGCCTGCGACCGTCGCGTCCCCCTCGACCAGCGCCGAGCTGGCCAACTCGACGTCGGTCTCGCCCGGCCGCTCCCGGCTGGCGCGCTGCAGATCCCAACGCTGATCGCCGAGGGCGTGGACCAACTCGTGCGCCATGACGAAGCGCAGCTTCTCTTCCGGTGTGCCGGTCAGCAGGTGCAGCGGATTGGGCCATTGCGGTCCGAGTGGGACCAGACCGCGGGCGACGCGCAGGGCGAAGACGCCGGGGACGTAGAAGCCAGCGACTTGCGCCTGCAGCAGCTGCACGGTCTCGCCGAGCAAGTCGGTGCCGGGCGGCAGCAGGCCGAGCCGACTCCAGGCCAACGAGAGCGCCGCGCGGCGCGCCGTACCGCCGTCCTTGCGCAGCTCGGCGAGGACGAAGCCGCGCAGGCTCTCGTCGTCGTGCACGCCGACCTCGATCGGGCGGCGGAGGGGCAGGCCGCGGACGGCGGCCACGTCGCGCACGATCGCCTGGGCCAAGCTGCGGACCAAGCGTCCCGCGGCGCCGTCGTCCTTGGCGGGCGCCAGCACCTGCGCGTCCACCGGGGGCGCGGCGGTGGCGAGGCGCGGCGAGGCGATCACCTGCAGAGCGAAGCACGAGCAGGCCGCGAGCAAGGCGGATGCGCGCCGGAGGGACGAAGGGTCCGATGTTCGCGGGCGGTCGTCGTGGCGGTCGGGGCGCTGGTGCATGGGGGCGCAGCATAGCGCCTCGGGCCACGCTCGTGGCAAGCTCGCGCCATGTCGGCCCCGGTCTCCCTCGCCATCGACGCAGCGCTGCCCGCCATCGACGCAGCCCTCTCCGACCACGGTGCGGTCGTGGTGGTGGCGCCGCCCGGCGCGGGCAAGACGACGCGTGTGCCGCCGCGGCTGCTGCAGCGCTGCGAGGGCTTGGTGTGGGTCCTGCAGCCGCGCCGCTTGGCCGCACGGGCGACCGCAGCGCGGATGGCGGCCGAGCGCGGCGAGTCCTTGGGCCAGACGGTGGGCTACAGCGTGCGCTTCGACCGGCGCGTCTCGGCCAAGACCCGGCTCGAGGTGATGACCGAAGGCTTGTTGTTGCGCCGGCTGCAACGGGATCCCTTGCTCGAAGGGGTCGACGCCGTCGTGCTCGACGAAGTCCACGAGCGCAGCATCGACGTCGACCTGGCCTTGGCGCTGCTGGCGGAGGTGCGCCGCGACGTGCGGCCGGATCTGAAGTTGGTCGTCATGTCCGCGACGATGGACGCCGCGCGGCTGGCGGCGTTCCTCGACGACGCGCCGGTGGTCGAGGTCGAGGATCGCAGGTTCGCGATTGATCTACGCTACGACGCTGCGCCGGATCCGCGACCGCTCGACGAACGCGTCGCCGCCGCCGTGCTGCAGCTGGACGCCGAGCTCGAGCAAGACGCGCTCCCCGCCGCGCTCGCGCCCGGCCACGTTTTGGTCTTTCTGCCTGGAATGGCGGAGATCCGGGCCGCCGAAGCGACGCTGCGGCAAGCCGCAGCGACGCTGGACGTCCGCCCGCTGCACGGCAGCCTGCCGGTGAGCGCGCAAGATCATGCGTTGGCGCCGAGCCGTCGCCGCAAGATCGTATTGGCGACCAACGTCGCCGAGACCTCGCTGACCATCGATGGCGTCGCGGCGGTCGTCGACAGCGGCCTGCGGCGCATCCCCCGGCACGACGAGGCGATCGGCGTCGACCGCTTGGAGAAGGTTCGGATCTCGAAGGCGAGCGCGGATCAGCGCGCCGGCCGCGCCGGCCGCACCGGGCCGGGCCGCTGCCGCCGGCTCTGGAGCCGCGCCGAGCACGAGGCCTTCGCCGCCTACGACCCGCCGGAGATCGCGCGCAGCGAGCTCTCGGCGCTGGCGCTGCAGCTGCTCGCCTGGGGTGCGCAGCCCGAGACCTTCGCCTTCTTCGAGGCCCCACCGGCGTCCGCGCTCGCCGCGGCACGGACGCTGCTGCGCGCGATCGGTGCGGTGGACGCTGGCGGCCTGACCGCGATCGGTCGCGCGTGCGCCAGCCTGCCTTTGCCACCGCGGGTGGCCCGCGTCCTGGTCGAAGGCGCCCGCCACGGGCGCGCCGGTCTGGCCGCGTCGGTGGCGGCCCTTTCGAGCGAGCGGGATCTCCTCGGTGGTGGCCGTCGCGACGACCGCGGGGGAGGCCCGCGAGACGCCAATCCGCAGGGTGGCG
This sequence comes from Deltaproteobacteria bacterium, assembly GCA_020632665.1. GTDB lineage: Bacteria > Myxococcota_A > UBA9042 > UBA9042 > UBA9042 > JACKFC01. The sequence goes on along the minus strand of JACKFC010000004.1, from coordinate 43,775 downwards.
ACGACGACCTCGAGCTGCGCTTGCACGTCCTCGACGCGATCGAGCGCGGCGGCGCCAACGAGGCGCGACGTTGGGGCGTCGATCCGAACGCGGCGCGGGCGTTGCTCGATGTCCGCGCCGCGTTGCGGCGACAGGCGGAGACCTTGGTCGGCGACGACGCAGAGCTGCCCTTGCCCGCACCCGACCCTGATCACGACGCACCGGCCGCCTGGTTGCTCGCCGGCTTCCCCGACCGGGTCGCGGCGCGACGCGAGAGCGGCAGTCCGCGGCTGCTCCTGGCCAGCGGCAAGGGCGCGACCCTCTCGCCCCGTTCGGTGGTCCGCGACGCCGAGCTGCTGGTCGCGGTGGTGGTCGAGATCGCGCGATTCGGCGGCCGATCGGCGCTGGAGGTCCCGGTCGCGGTGCCGTTGCAGCCACGTTGGCTCGCCGCCGAGGAGGCGTTGGAGACGCGCTGGGATGTCGGCCGACTCGCGGTCGCGCAGCGGATCGTGGCCCGCTACGGCGCGGTGGTGGTGCGCGAGCGACCTGCCGGCGCCGACGCCGACCCCGACGCAGCGTCGGCGCTGCTGGCCGAGATGGCCGCGAAAGAGCCCGAGCGGGCGCTCTCGCCCGACGACGAGGCCGAGGCGCTCCTGGCCCGTGTGCGCTGGCTTGGCGCGCGCCGCCCTGCCCTGGGCCTGCCGCGTTGGCAGCCGATCGGCGCGGAAGACGAGCGCGGCGGGCGCTACGACCTGCTCGCTGCGCTCAGCGTCGGTCGGCGAAGCTACGACGATCTGCGCCGCGCCGACGTCGCCAAGGTCGCCCGCGATCTGCTCGATTGGCCGCAGCGACAAGCGCTCGACAGCCTCGCGCCGGCGCGGATCGAGCTGCCGAGCGGCCGCAGCGCCCGCGTCGATTATGGCGCGGCCGACGCCACGCCTCGCCTGTCGGTGCGCCTGCAGGACGCGTTCGGCCTGCTGCAAACGCCGCGGATCTGCGACGAAGAGGTGGCCGTCGTCCTCGAATTGCTGGCACCGAACGGCCGTCCGGCACAGGTGACGACCGATATCGCCGGCTTCTGGACCAGCAGCTGGGCCGAGGTCCGGCGCGAGCTGCGTGGCCGCTATCCGAAGCACGCCTGGCCCGAAGTTCCGACCCTTGCCGACGCACGACGACCTCGACGCCCACGTTGATCGCGGCCGGCAGCCCTTGCCAGGATCTCGGCGCCACCTACCATGCCGGTGCGCCGGCCGCCGGCTGCAGGAGCGCTCGATGTCGCACAGGTCCGACGAAGAACATCAGGATGGCGTCCTCACCACGACGCGCCGCAAGGTCAAACGCCCGCGGCTCTACGACGTGGTCCTGCACAACGACGACTACACGACCCAGGAATTGGTGGTCGAGATCCTGCGGGTCTTCTTCCACCACAACGACACGGCGGCGCGTCAGATCATGCTCACGGTGCATCATAAGGGCAAAGGCGTCGCCGGCACGTACGCACGTGATATCGCCGAATCCAAGGCCGCACAGGTCACGGATTTCGCGCGGGCCAACGGCGCCCCGCTCAAGCTCACGGTGGAGGCCAACTGATGGCGGCAGGCGGCAGCGTCAAACTCTCGACCGACCTCGAGATCGCGATTCAGGTCGCGGCCTCCGAGGCGCAGCGTCGGAACCACGAATTTTTCGGCCTCGAGCACATGCTCTTCGCGCTGCTGCACGACGACGCGACGGCGAAGCTGATCCGCCGCTGCGGCGGCGACCTCGAGGAGTTGAAGGCCGCCCTGCGCGAGTGGATGAAGGATGGCGTGCCGGAGAGCGCCGGCGAGCTCGACCTCGCCGCGCAGCCTTCGGTCGGGCTGCAGCGGGTGATCCAGCGCGCGGCGATGCACGTCCATGGCGCGGGCAAGAGCGAGGTCACCGGCGCCAACGTCCTGGTCGCGATGTACGCCGAGGACGATAGCTTCGCTGTCTTTTTCCTCGAACAGCAGGGCGTGACCCGGCTCGATCTGGTCAGCACGATCAGCCACGGCGACGACGAGGACGACGAAGACGAGCCCTGGCAGCCGGTCGGCGAGGGCGACGAGGACGAGGACGAGGACGAGGACGGCGGCGGCCGCAGCGAGTCCCCCTTGCAGGCGTTCTGCACCGATCTTTGCGCCGAGGCAGACGCCGGCCGGATCGATCCGCTGGTCGGACGCAGCGAGGAGGTCGACCGGCTGGCCCACGTGCTGCTGCGGCGGCGGAAGAACAACCCGATCCTGGTCGGCGACTCCGGCGTCGGCAAGACGGCGATCGTCGAGGGTCTGGCCCGCGCGATCACCCTCGGCGAGGCACCGGCGCCGCTCCTCGGCACCCGGATCTACGCCCTCGACATGGGCAGCCTGCTGGCCGGAACCCGCTACCGCGGCGACTTCGAGAAGCGGCTCAAGGGCGTGCTCAAGGCGCTGGAGAAATCCGAGCAGCCGGCGATCCTCTTCATCGACGAGATCCACACCATCGTCGGCGCCGGCGCCACCTCGGGCGGCAGTATGGACGCCTCGAACCTGCTCAAGCCGGCGCTCGCCTCTGGCAAGCTGCGCTGCATCGGCAGCACGACCTACGAAGAGTGGCGCGGCCAGATGCTGAAGGACCGTGCGCTGGCCCGACGCTTCCAGAAGGTCGACGTCGGCGAGCTCTCGGTCGAGGCGACCATCGCGGTGCTGCACGGCCTGCGACCGCAATACGAGGCCCACCACGGCGTGCGCTACTCGCGTGCGGCCTTGCGCGCGGCGGCGACGCTGGGCTCGCGCTACATGCACGACCGGCGCCTGCCGGACAAAGCGATCGACCTGATCGACGAGGCCGGTGCGGCGGTGCGGTTGCGCATCGCCACCCGTTCGCGCGGCCGTCCCGGGCCGTTGGCGGCACCGGGCGACGCGGCAGAGGCGTTGGGCCGGGTCGAGGCGAAGATGGGCCTCGGCGGCGAATCCAACGAGGAGACAGCCGCGGCCGAAGATCGTCGACCGCAGGGCCGGGTGACGGTGCGCGATATCGAGGCGGTGCTCTCGAAGATCGCCCAGATCCCCGAGCGCAGCGTCAACCGCGACGACAAAGACGCACTGGCCCGGCTCGAGGCCGACCTGCGGCTGGTCGTCTTTGGCCAGGACGAGGCCTGCGCCGCGGTCGCCAGCGCGGTCAAGGTCAGCCGCTCCGGCCTCGGCCCGAGCGATCGGGTCTCGGCGGCCTTCCTCTTCACCGGCCCGACCGGCGTCGGCAAGACCGAGCTGGCGAAGCAGCTGGCGCAGACGCTGGGCCTGGAATTCGTCCGCTTCGACATGTCGGAATATATGGAGCGGCACACGGTGAGCCGGCTGATCGGCGCGCCGCCGGGTTACGTCGGCTTCGACCAGGGCGGCCTGCTGACCGAGGCCATCGCGAAGACGCCGCACGCCGTGCTGCTCCTCGACGAGATCGAGAAGGCCCACCCGGACGTCTTCAACGTCCTGCTGCAGGTGATGGACGCCGGACGCCTCACCGACAACAACGGCAAGACGACCGACTTCCGCCACGTCATCCTGATCATGACCAGCAACGTCGGCGCCTTCGCGCTGGAGAAGGGCAAGCTCGGCTTCGGCGGCTTGCTCGGCGATCACGCGGCCGACGAGGAACGCGAGTTCAAGCGCGTCTTCACGCCGGAATTCCGCAACCGCCTCGACGCGCGGATCGGCTTCGCCCGCCTCTCGCCCGAGGTGATGGGACGGATCGTCGACAAATTCGTCGGCGAACTCGAAGGCCAACTCGCCGAGCGCAAGGTGGTCCTCACCCTCGACGACGAAGCCCGCGCCTGGCTGGCGGAGCGCGGCTACGACCCGCAATTCGGAGCGCGGCCGATGCGTCGGCTGATCCACGAGTCGCTGCGGCGACCGCTGGCGGACGAGTTGCTCTTCGGTCGCCTGGAGAAGGGCGGCGAGGTCACCGTCGTCGTGCGCGACGGCGCGCTCGCCTTCGAATTCGACGACGACGCGAGCTAGCGCGCCGCTGCGGCCAACACAGCCGCGACCAGGTCGACGGTCTCCGGCAGCAGCGCCTTGCCGTCACGCGGGCGGGGCGGGATCACTTCGACCCCGAGGTTGGCCAGCTTCGCGAGGCTCGCGCGGACGATGCTGTTGAGCATGTCGCCGTGCATGGTCGGCGCGACCAAGATCCGGCTGGCGCCCCGCTCCAGTCGCCCGATCGCCGTGGCGAGGGCGGTGGTGGCGGCGTTGTCGGCGATGCCAGCGGCCATCTTGTTCAGCGTCGAATAGGAGGCAGGCGCCACCAGCCAGAGGTCGACGTCGGCCTGCTCGACGTGCGCCGCGTCGCCGCCGAGTCGCACCACCGGCGGCCGCAGCGCGGTCCACTCGATCGCCGTCTCGGTGACGAATTGCAGCGCGGCCGGCGTGCAATAGGCGCGCACCTCGGCACCATGACGGCGCAGGCTGCGGCAGAGGTCCGGCGTGCGGTAGGCCGCGATCCCGCCACAGACCACGAGCGCCACGACCTTGCCGGCGAGCGCGTCGCTCTCGGATCGCACCGCGCGATCGCCGTCGAGCGCGGCGCCGAGGTCCCAGGCGAAATCGTCCGCTGTCCGCACCTCGCCGCTCATCGCCGGCCCCCACTGACGTCGATCTCGACCTCACCACCACGTCCTTCGCGGCGACGGGCGTTGGCCGCGATCCAGCCGAGCGTGCCACGCCCCGGGGCGAGCATCCACGATGGGGTGGCTCCCCGCGCGCCGGCCGGGGCCGCGGCAACGTGACGTCCGTCGGCCGTACAGACGTAGCGCCGCATCACGCCGCCGGCGTGCATCGGGCCGCCGATGACCCGGACGCGCTCGTCCTGCGGCGCGGCGGACTTGATGGCTGCGTCGGAGGCCTCCGGCACGCTCGAGGGCGCGGCCAAGACCAGCCAGCTCGCCTTGAGCGCCGTGCGCGCATGGTCGATCGCGTCGTCGCATGCGGCGATCACCGCCGGCCGCAGCCAGGGCACCTCGAAGGCGCACCAATCGCGGCGCTGCTCGGCCAGCGGGCAGCATCCTGCGTGGGTACACGGCGCCAGGACCCGCGCCGAATCGTCGGCAAGGAGGCCCTCACGCATCGCGATGAGGCCGATCGAGGCCATCCGCGTCGCCGGTTCGAGCGCCAAGACCACGCCGCCTGGCGCCAGATGGTCACGGATCACGGTGCGGAGCAGCCGCTCGGCGACGCCCGTCTCGCCGACCCGGCCGGTGGGGAGCTCGTTGAGGACGTTGGCGCAGAGCACGAGGTCGAACTGCCCGAGCTTCGCCTTGCGCAGGGCGTGGACGTCGCGCAGGTCGACGCGCGCGGTCCGGACGCGGACCTGCGGCGCGAACGCGCCGAAGATCTCGGCCCCGTCGGCGAGGACGGCGGCGGTGCCGTCGAGCGCGGTCACATCGATCGCGCGCCCCTCGAAGTGCGCGGCCACGCCGAGGCTGGCGCCGAGGCTACCAGCGCCGATATCGAGCACACGCAGCGCGGTGCCCGCCTCTGCCGGTCGTGGATGGATCCCCGACGCAGCGGCCAACTCGAGCGCCGCGACCACGCCGCCAGCGCTGGTGACGGTGTAGTAGAGGACGTAGGCGGCACGGGCGCGCGCGTCCGAGAGGTAGCCGGCCTTGCGCCCGCCGCGGTCGTGGGTGAAGCCGGCGGAGAGGTCGGCCAGCGCGCGGGCATGGAGCCGCGGCGGCGGAAGGTTCCCGCCGCCGCGTGGGCGGTAGCGCGCGGCGACGTAGGCCTGCACGCAGGCGCCGAGCCGATTCAGGGCGGGGCGGGCGGGGCCCTCCTCGCCTCTCGCGGGGCGCGGCCTCAGGCGGGCGTCATCAGCGAGCGCCACTTCAGCGGCGCGAAATCGCCACGATTCACCACGCTGAGGTGGCGGCTCTCGACGAAATCGGCGGGTACCTGGCTGACCTTCGGGGCGTTGCGCAGGGCCAAGCAGAGCTCGACGTCGTGGAGGAATTCCTTGGTCTTGCGGCCGAGGCTGGTGTCCGTGATCTCGCCCAGCATGACCACGACCTGCTTACCGGCAGCCTCGGCGGCGGCGAGCGCGCGGTCGTGAGCCTCGGTCGACGCCGAGGCGGCCTGACGCAGGTTGCTCTCGCCGCTACCGGCGACGAAGAGCAGCTCCAGCCCCTTGTAGAGGTCGGCGTCGGCGTCGAGCTCGGCGGCCACGAGGCAATAATAGCCCGGCGAAGCCAGCATCGGGTGCGGAAAGTCGCTCAACTGGGCGTAAGGGACCACGGTCTCGTCCCAGGTCATGTCTGCTCGATCCATCGTTTTCTCCGTCAGCGCGTCTCACGCGCCTGGGGGCCATCTCCTACGTATCCGGCGTGCCACGCTGCGTCAATCTCTGCTGCGCTCCGCCCGTGCCGCCGGGCTCAAGCCGTCGACCAGAGGGAGCAGCCCGAGCGCCATGGCCGCCAGCCCGGTGCGGATGCCGGAGAGCGCGACCTCCAGATGCCGTGCACCGGTTGCGGCCAGCGTTGCGCGGAGGATCAGGGCGCCCGCGAGCAGGACGTCGGCGCGCTCCGGGTCCATGCCGGGCAGCTGCTGACGCGCGCGGGCATCGCGGCTTGCCATGGCGCCGATCGCCCAGCCGAGGTCTTCGTGCATGAGCCGCGCGCCGTGCAAGGCGGCGTCAGCGTCGCCGCGACGCGCCAGCACCAATCGGCCGAGGCGCTGCGCGCTGCCGGACGCACCGACCAGGGCCTGGCTCTTGCCGACGAAGCGGCCGACGACCGGCAGCAGCAGCTCGGCCACCCGCGCCTCCGCGGCCGCCAGGGTCGCCCCACGGACTTCGGCGTCAAGGCCGAGTTGCCGGGTCAGCGTGACGGCGCCGAGCGGCAGGCTGACCGCAGCTTGCAACGTCGCGCCGTCGCCATGGACGAGTTCGGTCGAGCCACCGCCGACGTCGACCCCGAGGAGGGGCCCCAGCGGTTGCAGCACCCGCATGCCGGCGAAGGCCAGCGCGGCCTCGGTTTCGCCACCGATGACCTGCAGCCGGACGCCGTGGCGCCGCCGCAGAGCGTCACAGATGGCCTCGGCGTTGGCGGCGCGTCGCATCGCTTCGGTGGCCACGGCAAGAACTGGGGCCTGGTGCCGTTCGGCGAGCGCGACGAACTCGGCGAACGCGGCGTCGGTGCGCTGCTGTCCGTCCTCGTCGATGCAACCGTCGTCGCGCAGCGCCGCACCGAGTCGCAGCGAGACCTTGTGCCGCGCGATGACGACCGGCTGCCGCTCGCGCGCCTCGACGACCTGCACCACCGCCGACGACGACCCGATATCGATGATGGCTGCTGCCACGGCACCTCCCGAGGATGGGGCCGCGGGAGCATGACCGACGCACCGAGGGGCGACAAGAATCGGAAGATTTGCCAGTCCGCTGTGGTCACCGCATCCTGTTGGCAGCGTCGACGCGACGCGCCCCCTGGAGCCCCATGACCCGCATCCTGATCGTCGACGACGAAGACCTGATTCGGCGCATGCTCGCGCGCCTGCTGAAGCGACAGGGCTTCGACACGACGATCGCCGAATCTGCCGCGGCCGCGCGCGCCCTGCTCGCCGAGCAGAGCTTCGATCTCGTGCTCTCGGACGTGAATATGCCCGGTGAGAGCGGGATCGACCTGGTCCGCCACGTGCTCGGCCACTACCCGGATACCGCGGCGGTGATGGTCACGGGCGTCGACGATCCCGAGATCGCGGAAGCAGCGTTGGCCATCGGCGCCTACGGCTACATCATCAAGCCCTTCGAGACCAACGAAGTCTTGATCAACGTCGCCAACGCGCTGCGCCGGCGGACGCTGGAGATCGAGAACCGCGGCCACCGCTCGCGCCTGGAGCAGCTCGTCGCCGAGCGCACAGCGGCGCTGGAAGAGACCATCCGCGACCTCGAGCAGATCCGCGACGAGCTCAACGGCAGCCGGGAAGAAACGATCCAGCGCCTCGCTCTCGCGGCGGAATTCCGCAGCGACGAGACCGCGTTCCACATCCGCCGGATGAGCCTCTACTGCGAGCTCTTGGCCCGCCACTTGGGCCTCGGCGAAGACCGCGCCGAGCAGATCCGCATCGCGAGCCCGATGCACGATATCGGCAAGATCGGCACCCCGGACTCGATCCTGATGAAGCGCGGCAAGCTCACGCCGGAAGAATTCACCGTGATGAAGCGCCACGCCGAGATCGGCTACCGGATCCTGCACGGCAGCACCTCCGAGATGCTGCAGCTCGCCGCCGAGATCGCCTGGACCCACCACGAGAAGTGGGATGGTTCGGGTTACCCGCGCGGCTTGGTCGGCGAGGAGATCCCGCTCGAGGGCCGCATCGTCGCGCTCTGCGACGTCTTCGACGCGCTGACCTCGGCGCGCTGCTACAAGCCGGCGTTCAGCGTCGAGAAGTCGCGTGAGATCATGCTCGAAGGGCGTGGTCGGCACTTCGACCCGCAGCTCTACGACGTGTTCTGGGAGCACATCGACGAGGTCTTGGCAATCAAGGATCGCTACGACGACCCACCGATCGCCGAGCGCAGCGCCGAAGTTCAGGCAGCCGCATCCCCAGCCTAGCCCGCGGGTCCGGACCGCAGCGCAGCAGCGCGGGCGTGCGCCGGCAGGCCTTCGAGTCGGCCCATTCGCTCCGCCACCGGGGCGAGCGCCGCCGCGCCGTGCGCGTCCATCTCTTGAAAGGCTGCCAGCCGGCAGAAGGTCGCCACCGAGAGGCCACCGGTGTAGCGGGCTGCGCCCGCGGTGGGCAGGACGTGGTTGCTGCCGGCGCAATAATCGCCGAAGACCTCGGCCGCGTGTTCACCGACAAAGACAGCGCCATAGCAGCGGACGGCGTCCGCCACTTCGGCGGCGTCGCGCAGGTGCAGGTGCAGGTGTTCCGGCGCCTTCTCGTCCGAGAGCGCGAGGAGCGCGTCGCGATCGGCGACGACGATCGCGGCTCCCGACGCTGCCAACGCGGCCCGCGCCGTCTCGGCGGTCGGCAGGTCGGCGAGCTGCCGCGCGATGGCCGCCTCGACGCGGGCCGGCAGGCTCGGATCGGTGGTGGCGAGCAGCGCGCGGGCGTCGGTGTCGTGCTCGGCCTGGGCCAGCAAGTCGGCGGCGACCCGCTCCGGATCGGCACTGGAATCGGCGAGCACCAGCACCTCCGAAGGCCCGGCGACGCCGTCGATGCCGAGCCGGCCGAAGACCTGGCGTTTGGCCTCGGTCACCCAGGCGTTCCCGGGCCCGACGACGAGATCGCAGCGAGGCACGGTCTCCGAGCCGTAGGCCGCGGCGCCGATGGCCTGAACGCCGCCGATGGCGAAGACCGCGTCGGCGCCGGCGATCCGCGCCGCGGCGAGGATCGCGGGATGCGGCGAGCCGCCGAAGCGCGGCGGCGAAAAGACCGCGACGAAGGGACAGCCTGCGACCTTGGCCGGAGTCACCGTCATCAAGACGGTCGAGGGCAGCGGGTGGCGGCCGCCGGGCACGTAGCAGGCCACGCGTTCGATCGGGATCACCCGCTGGCCGATGACGACGCCGGGCTCGACTTCGACCCGAAACCCACCGAGAGCACCGCGCTGCGCCTCGGCGACCACGCGGATATTGCGATGCGCCCGCTCGAGCGCGGCGCGGTCGGCTGGATCGAGCCCGGCCACGGCAGCGTCGAGCGCGGCAGCGTCGATACGGAGCGAGGCCGGCGCCGCGGCATCGAAGCGTTCGCTCAGCCGGCGGATGGCGGCGTCGCCATCCTGCTCCACCTCGGCCAAGAGCGCGGCGACGGCGGCCGGATCGGCGCCCTGCCCTGCCATACCGCTCATCGCTTCGCCTCCCCGGCGGTCGAAGGCGCCTCGGCGCGGACCATCCCGCCATCGGCAGCGCGACGGCGGCCCTGACGACCTTCGAGCTCACGCAGCACGGCGGCGAGTGGGATCTCCTCACGGGCCAGCTTGGCGAGGGTGAAGAAGAGCACGTCCGCCGCTTCCCAGATGATCTCGCGCCGCTCGCTGGCCTCGGCCAGCTCTGCCGCCTCTTCCAGGATCTTCGCTTCGCACAGGCCGGGCTCGGCGAGGACACGCGCGCTGTAGCTGTTCGCCGCGGCACTGCCGTCGCGGATCTCGGCGACCCGCGCGCGGAGTGTCGCCTCGAGTCGTTCGAGGCCGAATTCCTGGGCGCCGAAGCAGCCGTATTGGGTCTCGACGTGGCAGGCGCGGCCCTGCTGCTCGACCCGATAGAGCAGCGTGTCGCGGTCGCAGTCGTAGCGCACCGCGGCGACCCGCTGGGTGTGGCCGCTCGTCTCGCCCTTGCGCCAATGCCGCTGCCTGCTGCGGGAGAAATACCAGCCGTCGCCGGTCGCCAAGGTCATCGCCAAGGCTTCGCGGTCGACCCAGGCGTGCATCACCACCTGCCGGCCCTGGTCCTGCACCACGACCGGCAACAGGCCGTCGTGCTTGCCCCAATCGAGCATCGACATCACGGCGTCGGTCAGGCTGATGGTGCCGGTGTAGATGCTCATCCCGAGCTGGCAGGAGGCGCCCATGCGGTCGAGTTCGACGACCTCTGGCAGCGCCGCGATGCCGCCGGCCGCGACGACAACATTGCTGGTGGCCTCGACCAGCGCGCGCACCGCGTCCTGGTCGATGCCCTGCAGGCTGCCCTCGCGGTCGACCAGGGTGTAGAGGAACTCGCTGCAATAGGGCTCGAGCGCCTTGGCCCGGTCGATGACGCGATCGCCCGTGGTCTGGGTCCAGCCGTGGTCGACGACGCGGCCGGCCTTGGCGTCCAGGGCGACGATCATCCGCTCGCGTGGGTAGCGGGAGAGGAATTCCGGCGTCGCCTTGGTCCCGACGATCAGCTTGCGGGCGCCAGCGCGCAACAAGCGGTCGGCGCGCTCGTGATCGCGGATGCCACCGCCGACGCGGCAGTCGAAGCGGGCACAGAGCGCCTCGATCAGCGGCAAGTTGTCACCACGCCCGAGGGCGGCGTCGAGATCGATGACGGCGAGCTCGCCGTGACGATGGAATTGCTCGGCGACGCCGAGCACGTCGTCGATCGCGACCTTGCAATCGTCCGGGTTGCCGCCGCGCAGCTGCACCACGCGCCCGCCGAGCAGATCGATGCTGGGATGGATCATCGCGACACTCCGAGGGGCCTTCGGACCGGGATGCCAGCCGCGGCCATGGCCTGTTTCACTTCGCTGATCCGCAGCGTGCCGTAGTGGAAGACGCTGGCGGCGAGGACCGCGTCGGCGCCGCCGTCGCGCACCGCGGCGACGAAATCCTCGACCCGCCCTGCCCCGCCCGAGGCGATGATCGGGATATCGACCGCGGTCGAGATCTCGCGCAGCAGCCCGACACCGAAGCCGTCCTTGGTGCCGTCGCGCTCCATATCGTTGAGCAGGATCTCACCGGCACCGGCGTCCGCCATCTGTCGCGCGAAATCCACCGCGAGGACGTCGGTCGTCTCCCGACCGCCGTGCGTCGTCAGCCGTCGGCTGCCGTCGGGCGCGCGGCCGACGTCGAGGCTGACGACCAAGAACTGGCTGCCGAATTCGTTCGCCGCGCGCGCGATCAGCGCCGGATCACGCAGCGCCGCGGTGCCGACCGAGACCTTGTCTGCCCCGGCTTCGAGCAGCGCCCGCATATCGTCGAGGCTGCGGATGCCACCGCCGACGGTGAAGGGGATGAAGAGCTCACGGGCGACCTCGGCGACCAGGCGGACCAGCGTCTTGCGCCGATCCGAGGAGGCCGTCACGTCGAGGAAGCAGAGCTCGTCGGCCCCCTCGGCGTCGTACCGACGCGCCAACTCGACCGGGTCACCGGCGTCGGCGAGCCCCTCGAAGCGAACGCCCTTGACCACCCGGCCGTCCTTGACGTCCAGGCACGGGATCACGCGACGGCTCAACATGGCCGCCCCCACCAGCGCGGGCCGAGGATCGCCGTCCACAGCGCGAGGCCCGCGGCGCCGGATTTCTCGGGGTGGAATTGCGCGGCGAAGACGTTGTCGCGGGCGACGGCGGCGACGAAGCGCCCGCCGTGCTCGGCCGTTCCCGCCACCACCCCGGGGTCGTCTGGGACGACGTGGTAGCTGTGCACGAAGTAGAAGCTGCTCGCGTCGGGCACGGCGTCGAGGACGGTGCCGGCGCGGGCGCAGTGCACGGCGTTCCAGCCGATCTGCGGGATCTTGACCCGCTCTCCATGCGCGTCGCGCGGCGCGAAGCGGCGCACCTCGCCGGGGAAAATGCCGAGCCCCGCGACGCCCGGCGCCTCCTCGGAGCGGTCGAAGAGCAGCTGCAGGCCGAGGCAGACGCCGACGAAGGGCTTGCCTGCGTCGATATGGGCCCGCAGGACCTCGGCGAGGCCGCGTTCGTGCAGCCGCGCCACGGCCTGAGCGAAATGCCCCTGACCGGGAAAGACCAGGAGCTCGGCGCGCGCGAGCTCGCTCGGGTCGTCGGTCAGCACCGCCGTCGAGCCGACGTGCGCGATCGCCCGACGGACGCTCTCCACGTTGCCCGCACCGTAGTCGACGATCGCGATCACCGGACGTCCTCGAGGTCGTCGAGCGAGAAGCCGCCCGATGTGGTCGCGACCAGCCGCGCCGCGGTCGCTTCACGAACCGCCGTTGCCACCGCGGTGCCGACGCCGACCTGGTCCAAGGCGCCCTTGGTGCTCGGGATCTCGGCCGCGGCGCGGGGATGGATCGCCGCCGCCAGCTCGAAGGCCCGGGCGAACGCCTTGAACAAGGCCTCGGCCTTGTGGTGGTCGTTCTCGCCGCAGCAGAGCCGGAGGTGCAGGTTCGCAGCGAGGCTATTGGTCAGCGCGGCGAAGAATTCGACGAGCAGGTCGCTCGCCAGCGTGCCGATATGATCGCGGGTAAAATGCGCGTCGAAGATCAGGAAGGGTCGGCCGGAGAGGTCGATGGCGCAGGCGGCGCGCGTCTCGTCCATCGGAAATTCGAGCGAGGCCGTGCGCCAGATGCCGCGCCGATCGCCGAGCGCGCGACGCAGCGCCTCGCCCAGGACCAGGCCGGTGTCTTCGACCGTATGATGCTGATCCACCTCGAGGTCGCCCTGCACGGCGATCGCGAGATCGACGTGGGCGTGACGGGCGAAGGCCTCGAGCATATGGGTGAGAAAGCCGATCGGCGTCGACACGGCAGAGCGACCGACGCCGTCGAGATCGACCTCGCAGCGGATCTGCGTCTCGCGGGTCATCCGCTCGACGAACGCCGAGCGCGGCCCGGGCGCCTCCAACCTGCCGAAGCTGCCATGGTCTCGCGCTACTGGACCAGCCATCGCACCACCTCCTCGATATCCGCCGCGATCCAATCTGCGCCCGCAGCGGCAAGACGCTCGGGCCAACCGGAATTCCAGCCGCGCCCCGGCGCCAGCACGCCGATGGCGTAGGCACCTGCCGCCTTCGCGGCCCGCATATCGTCGACCGCGTCGCCGACGTAGGCGACCCGATCACAGCCGATCGACATCACCGCAGCCGCGCGGACGATCCCCGCAGGATCGGGCTTGCCGTCGACGACGTCGTCCATCCCGATCACCACCTCGAAGCCCCCTGCGCCGGGCGCACCCGGCGCCGGCAGCGCCGCATCGTCACGGCGCAGGGTGTACCATGCCTCGTCGGTAGGACGGCCTGTGACAAGGCCGAGACGAAAGTGCGCGGCGGCCTGCGCAGCCACCGCAGGGCTCCACAGCCACGGCTCGCCGCGGATATAGCCGTCCCAATCGGCGCCACGGTAGGCCTGTTGGTGCCGCGCGACGATGACGTCGTAGGCGACTGCGACACCCCGGTCGCGCAGCATCGCGTCGGCGCAATCCCAATCGTTGTTCAAGCCGCCACGGGCCTTGTAGGCGTCGACCATGGCGTCGTCGACGCACGCGGCCTCGGCGTGGCCGGCGTCGCGCAGCAATCCAGCGACGGTCTCGACGATCGCGCGCCGACACGAGGCGCGGACGTCGACCAACGTCCCATCCATGTCGAGCAAGAGCGCGTCGATCGCCGGCGGCCCCTGCAGCACGCCGCGGATGGCGCACAGCGTCCTCTGTGCCTGGGCGACGGTGCCGACGCCGATCCGGACGCAGCCGTCGAGCAGCGGATGCTTGCCGTGGCGGTCGCGGATCAAGATGCCCTGCGCCTGCAGCCCGGCGCAGAGCGCGTCGTGGCGTTCGCCGACGTGGACCAAGAGGAAGTTGGCGGATTCGGCGCCGACCGAGAGGCCGAGTTGGCGCAATCCGTCGGCCAAGACGCCACGCGCTTCGCAGACCTCGTCGACGCGCGCCCGCAGCCAGGCTGGCGCGACGTCCGCGCTGGCACCCTCGAGCGCAGCGACACCGGCGATCTCGGCGGCCCGGTTGACCCGAAACGGCTCCAGCGCCCGGCCGAGGCGGGCGATCTCGGTCGGGTCGCCGAGCACCCAGCCCAAGCGCAGCCCGGCGAGGCCGATCGACTTGCTGGTCGAGCGCTGGACGAAGAGGAAGGGGAAGCGCGAGAGCCAGGGGACGACCGTCTCGCCGCCGAAATCGATGTAGGTCTCGTCGACGATGACCGGGACCGGCGTCGGCAGCGCCGCGACCCGCTCGAGGATCCGCAGCGTATCGGCCCGCGGGACGATCGAGCCGGTCGGGTTGTTCGGCGTGACCAGCGCCACCGCGCCCAGGCCCGGGCCGGCGACTGCGGCCTCGATCGCGGTGAGGAAGGCCTCGACGTCGAAGCCGAGGTGCGCTGGCGCTGTGGCCACCAGCGGTACCAGCGTGAGCTCGGCGTGGTGCAGCCGGCCCCACAGCGGGAACATGTCGAAGCCGGGCGCGTGGGTGACCAGCGCCGTGCCGGGCGCGAGGTAGAGGCGGAGGATCGCTTCGAGGCCCTGGTCGCCGCCGTTGCAGAGCAGAACCTGCGCCGGGTCGACGCCGCAGGCGCGCGCCGCAGCTCGCTGCAACGCTGCGTAGCTCGGGTAGGTGGCGAGGCTGTCGGCGTCGAGGCCATCGCGCAGCGCCTGGACCAGGTGTTCCGGGGCGCCGCGCGGATCTTCGTTCACGTCGAGGCGGAGGAATTGCCGCCGATCGCGCTCGGGCGCGACGTAGGCGTCGACCTCGTCGACCGCGAGCAGCGGCGTCAGGCGTCGCATCGACCGCTCCTTCAGGCCATCACCTTGCGGATGCTCGTCTCGAGGATATCGGTCGCGCCGAGGCGCCGCAGCACCGGCAGCAGGCGCGCGACGTCGCGACGCGGGACGGCAGCCTTGACCGCGTAGCCCTGCTCACCCCAGAGCTTGGCGACCGTCGGCGACTTCATCGCCGGCAACGTCGCGATCAGCTGCTCCAGGCCGTCGGTCGGGATATTCATCTCGAGCAGGACCCGATTGCGCCCGTCGAGCACCGCCCGCATCAGCAGCAGCATCTCGTCGATGACCTCGCGCCGGGCCGGATCGGCGAGCGCGGCTTTGTGTGCGACGACCTGCGTCGTGCTGCGCAGCACGGTGTCGAGGATCTCCAGGCCGTTCTCGCGCAGCGTCGTGCCGGTGGCGGTGTTGTCGACGATCAGGTCGGCGTCTTCGGGCGGGAAGACCTCGGTCGCGCCGTAGCTGCGGATGATCCGCGCCGGCAGACCGCGCTCGTCGAGCCAGCGGCGGGTCAAAGCTTCGTATTCGGTCGCGACCCGCAGCGGGCGCTCGGCGGCGAGGAGCTCGATATCGACGCCACGCGGGGCGGCGGCGACGATCCGAACCGGATCGAAGCCGAGGTCGAGCAAGACCTCGACGTCGGCGCCGGTCTCCTGCACCCAATCGTGGCCGGTGATGCCGACGTCGTGGCTGCCGAGCTCGATCAAGGTCGGGATATTCTGCGCCTTCATGATCTTGACCGTGAGCCGGTCGTCGCGACAGGTCGGCCGGTACGCTCGATCCGGGACGTGGATTTCCAGGCCCGCGTCGCTCAGCAGCGTGCGCACCCGCTCGAAGATTCGGCCTTTCGGCAGCACCAACTTCAGCATCCTCTCTCCTCGACCGACCCGTCCCCGACGCGGCACACCCTCAAGGGCATCCGGTGGTGACGGCGGTATGACCGCATCCCTGCGCCGCATCGCAGCGATCCAGGGTGCATGCGACGCCGTCGTCGCACGCGAGGACGCCCTTTCCGGCACAAGGACCGGCGGCGCCGCAGCCGTCATAGCCGAAGCCGTCGACGCGGCAAAGCCTCTGCCCGGGAGACTGCGCGGCTGTCGCGGTCGCCGGCCCGGCGAGCCAGAGCGCCCCGGCGTCGTCGGCGCCGACCGCGACGCCGCCGAGCGGCGCGAGATCACGGTGCCAATGCAATGCACCGCTGGGGTGGATGCGGGCCAACCAGGTGCGGCCACCGCTGCGTTCGGCCAGCAGGCGAACCGCACCGCCGCCAGGGATCAGCGCGCCGAGGCCGATGCCGGCGGCGGCGATCTCGTGGCTCTGCAGGGCGACGGTGGTCACCGGCTCCAAGTTCGGATCGCCGATCCAGATCGAGGGCGCGGCGCCCCCATCCGGTCGAAGCGCCGCGATCACCTGCCCCGTCGACGGGTCGCGGGCGATCGCCACTGCCGCGGTGCCGAGCGCGAGCTGGCGGACCTTCTCGATCGGCCCACCCGGCGCGACGCGGAGCAGCAGGCCGGCGTGCTTGTCGGCCGCTCCGGCGGCACCGGCGAGGGTCTGCCAGCCGGCCAGCAGCGCTTGATCGCCACTGGTCGCGACGCCGGCGAGGAGCAAGGGCTGCGGGCTGGCGTAATGGTAATCGAGCGTCAATGCGCCGCTCGGCGCGCAGACCAGGAGCCAGCCCTCGGCGACCGTCTTCTCGCCCGGCAAGCCGATGTGACGAGCGCCGACCGCGACGATCGCGCCATCGGCACGTTGGCTGACGGCGGCGAGGACGTCGCGATGGGGCGTGCCGTAGCGGACCGACCAGACGACGGCGCCGGCGCTGTCGATGCGCTGCAGGCTCGCGTCGGTGAGGCCGTCCTCGGCGGTCTGGGTGACGGACTGCGGCGTGCTGCCGACGACGACGAAATCGCCGCCAGCGAGCGCGATCGCGGCCTCGGTGCGGGTCGACGGGGCCGCCAGCGTCGCCACCTCGGCGCCACCGCGATCGAAGAGCAGGACCGAAGAGGCGAAGGGCCGCGGCACGAAGGGCGAGCCGGCCGCGGTCTCGATCGCCAGCACCCGGGTCCCGCCGACGGCGACGGCGCGCACGACGTGGGTCGCGGCCACCGGCAGGTCGACCACCGCATAGGCGTCGGCAGCGGAGCAGATCCCGCCGCCGCAGACGCCGAGCGCGCAGGCCCCGACGCCGTCGCAGCGGCCTTCGACCGGCAGCGCGGTGCAGGCGCCGGATTCGCTGTCGCAGCCGTCGACCGTGCAGGGGTTGCCGTCGTCGCAGGGCTTGGTCACCTCGGCGAAGCAGCTTCCGCCCAGGCAGCGCGAGACGGTCGAGCAGGGATCACCGTCGTCGCAATCTTCGCCGTCCAAGCGAGGCTTGGCCTTGCAGCGCTGGGCGATGCAGACCGCACGCTCGCAGGGCTCGAGGGCGAGGCGGAACGCGCAGTCCGCGTCGGTGCCACAGCTCGGAGCAGGTCCGCTCGAGTCCTTTCCGAGCCCGGTTCCGTCGGATTGTTGCCCGCCATCGGCGCTGCCACCGGAGCCGGAGGGGCCCGGCGTATTGCCTTCTTGGCTCGGTCCGCAGCCGCCGAGGAGGCCGACGAGAAGCGCGCCGGCGATGGCCGCGACGAGGCCGTTGGCGACACGGCGCGCGGAGAAGAGGCGGAGGGTGGCAACGGGTCGGCGCATCCGGGCTCCGGTCGGTGGTCCGCGACAGACGGGCCATGGTAGCAGTCGCGCTCGGTGTCGCCAGTTCCACGCGCAGAGTTGCGTCCGCAGCCTGTTGCGGGCGGCGGTTGACTGGACCGCATCGCAGGGTGACGCTGTGCGCGGCCGCAAGAGGGAGCGCCCCGATGAGCCGAACGACGGACGTCGCTATCCGCCGCGCATCGTTGCTGGATCGCCTCGACGCGATCGCCGCAGAACGCGGCAGCACCGAGATCCGAGAGGTCGCCGGGGCGCTGCGTGCGTCCTCGAGCGAAGAGGCATTCGCCGCGATGAGTGACGCGGTCCGGGCCGCGGGCCTGCGGCTCGCCGGCGCCTTGCCGGCGGAAGAGCGCCAGGCCGCGCTGGATCTGGTCCGCCGCAGCCCGCCCGAAGACGTCGCCATCCTGCTGCCCGATTGGACCCGCCAGTTGATCGACCGGGCCGGCGACGAAACGCGAACGATGCCCCGGCCCATCGCCCCGCATCTGCTCGAGCAGGTGGCGCGCGAGCTCGAGCCGCCAACCGAGGCACTCGAGACCGCAGCGTCCCGGCTACGTCGACTCGACCTGGAGTTGGAGGCGGACCGCGTCGCCCGCTCGGTCCTCGCCGCGGCGGACACGCTGCGCCTGCTGCTCAACGACCTGATCGATCTCGCGAGCCTGGGCAGCGGTCGCTTCGCGCCGACCGAGACCGAATTCCGGGTCCGAGACTGCGTCGTCGCCGCGCTCGACGGTCTGCGACCGCGCGCAGCGCGGGCTGGGGTCGACCTGCGCCTGGCCGTCGACGACACGATCCCGGACGTCGTCCGCGGCGACCCGGGCCGGTTGCGGCAGGTGCTGCACACCTTGGTCGGAAGCGCCATCGCGCAGGCCGGCGTGGTGTGGGTCCGCCTGCAACACGAGCCCACTGCCGGTGCGGACCCCGACAGCTTGATGACGCTGCGCTTCTCGGTACACGGCGAGGGCGACGTGGACACGACGCCGCTGCGCCGGGACAGCGGCGCGTGGGTCTGGCACGGCGGGGCACGGACCGGTCTCGGCCTGGCCATCGCGCGGCAGCTGGTCGAGCGCCTGGGCGGCAAGACCTGGGTCGGTTCGGGCAGCGGAGGCGAGAGCGAGATCCACTTCGCGGTGCCGATGCGGCGGCCGTCGACGCGTGGCGACGACGCGCAAGCGCTGGCGGCACCAGACTTCGGGCCGACGCCTGACCGGGCGTTGGAGGTCGTCTTCTGCGCCCCGGGCGACGAGAGCGTCGACGACGTGCTCGACCAATTGCGCCGGATCGGTGCCTCGGTCTGGCCCTGCACCAGCGTCAACGCGGCCGGTGCGGCGATCAGCCAGCGCGACCCGGATTTGCTGCTGATCTGCGCTGCGCTGGGCAGCCGTCGGGCCCGCAGCTGGGTCGAAGACGTGGCCCGTGCCGCTTTGGACCGCGGCTGTGCGGCGGTCGGGCTGCTGGTCCGTAGCGGACACCGCGGCGACGCCGCCTTCTGTCGCCAGATCGGGGCCGCGGCCTACCTCGTCCGGCCGTGCAGCGACCGCGACCTGCAGGATGCGATGCGCGCACTGGTCGACCTGCGCCGACAGGGACGGCGACGGTTGAGCCAGAGCGCCGAGGAGCCGCTGGTGACGCGGCACTTCCTGCGCGAGTCGCGGCGCGAGCTTCACGTCGCGCTGCGCGGCGCGGACGGGTCGCGCGCGCTGCTGCAGCGCCTGGGCCACCGCGTGCTCGGTGAAGAGGCCGTTGCGGACGCCGACCTGATCGTGGTCGACGCCTGTGGCCAGCCGGACGCGCGTACCTGGCTGGTCGACGCCACCAGCGATCTGCAGCCGGGACGACGGCCGCCGGTGCTGGCGATCCTCGAGCCCGAAGTCGCCGCGCTGGGCCTGCCGCCGCACGCACAGGTCGACGAGATCTTGCTCGCGCCGGTCGATGGCGAACGGTTGATGAAGATCCTGCCGCAATTGCGCAGCCCTCGCGCGACGGGAGGGGAGCAGGCCGAGCCGATGGCGCTCGAGACGATCGCGCGCCACGTCGGTGGCGACACCCTTCTGGCGCGCTCGTTGCTGGTCCACGCGGTCGACGCGATGCCGCCCCTGCTCGGCACCGTCGCCAATGCCATCGCCTCGGGCGATCTCGGCGCGGCAGAACGGTCGGCGCGGACCCTGGGGGCGTGCCTCTATGGTCTGGGCCTGCGGGCGACCGCGTCGGCGGCGCTCGAGGTCGCCCGCCGCTGCCGGGCTGCGGATCGCTTGGGGGCGACCGAGCAACTGCGCGAGCTTCGGCCGCGCGCGCTGGCGACGTTGGAGTCGATGCGTGCAACACTCGGCAACGAGGGTGCCCCAGCGCAACGACGCGGCGGCTTGGCGTTCACGCATTGAGGAGGCGAGCGACGATGAAAGCTGATGCCGCGACCGGTCTCGATTTGAACGCGCTGCTCGAGCGCATCCACGGCAACCGCCCTGCCCTGCGGCAATTGGTCAACGTCATGCTGACCCACCTACCCGGTCGCATCGACGGCGTCGAGCGCGCCGCCCGGAGCGGCGACATCGACGCGCTGGCCGACGCCGCTCACGCGCTGAAAGGTTCGCTCTCGAACTTCACCACCGGGCCGAGTTGGCGCGGTGCCGGCGCGATCGAGCGGAGCGCACGGACTGGCGACCTCGACGCGGCCATCGCACCAGTGGCACAGCTGCGCAGCGACGTCGACGCCGTCATCGAGGCGCTGCGAAGCTGGCAGAACGAGCAGGAGCAGGCCGGAGCATGAAGGCTGTCGTGCTCGATTCGGATCCCATCGCGCGTCGCCTGCTGGAAGAGGCGCTCGGCCGCGCTGGCCACGAATTGCGCTTCACCGAGGACGGCCAGCAAGCCCTGCGCTGGTTGGCGGAGGAGCCACGGCCCGAGCTCGCCTTCGTCGATTGGCGCGCCGCGGGGATGGACGGCGTCGAGATCTGCCGCCGCCTCCGCCGCCTGGGCCCAGAAGCGCCCTACCTGGTGCTGTTGGGCGTCGCAGGCGAAACAGATGCGGCGCCGTCGGCCTTGGCGGTCGGCGCCGACGATCTCTTGCTCAAGCCGCTGCGCCTCGACGAGCTCGAGCTCCGGCTTCGCCTCGGCGTGCGGACCCAATCGGCGCGGCTCGAAGTGGTGCGGCTGCGGAACGAGGTCGCGCGGCGGAGTCAGGTCGACCAGTTGACCGGCGTCGAGGACCGGATGGCGATCACCCAACGCCTGGAGGGAGAGCTCTCGCGCTCGCAGCGTGGCAACGCGCCGCTCTCGATCCTGCTCGTCGACATCGACCAATTCCGCAACATCAACGAGCTCTTCGGTCACGAAGCGGGTGATTCGGTGCTGACCGGCGTCGCCGCACGGATCCGTCGCGTCCTGCGCCGCTACGATAGCCTGGGTCGCTTCGGCGCCGAAGAATTCCTCGTCCTGCTGCCGGGATGCGGCCCCGATCATACCCACGCCCTCAGCGAGCGCCTGCTGCGCAGCATCACAGCCGACCCGATCCCGACCCAACAAGGCCGCGTTGCGGCAACCTGTAGCGTCGGCGCGCTCTGCCTGCCCTTTGCCGAGGGGGACGTCGCACCGGAAGTCGACGAGGTGTTGCTCGCCGTCGAGCGCGCGGCACGGGACGCCAAGCTCCAGGGAGGCGACCAAGCGGTGGTCCTGTCGCTGCGGCCGGGCGCGATGGCCGACGGTTGAGCCGAGCCTCGCCGTTTCGCCCGCTGCTGCTCGCCGTCGCCGCCGTCTCGTTGGTCGGCTGCGGTCGCTCGGGCGAGGCGAGCCGCAAGCCGCTGCCGCCGCCGGTCGACCCGGCCGCCCACGCGCTCGCTGCGCCGCCTGCAGCCGAGGCGATCGCCGCCCCGCCAACGCAGGCCCCAGGAGCGGAGGCTGCCCCGACGCCCTCCGCGCCCCCGACGGTCGAATACCTGGTCCACGACCGCGGCCAGCAGGTGTGGTTGCGGATCTGGCGCCACCCCGACCAAGACGCCGTGGTCGCCGTCGGCTGGAGCTTCGGCGAGCCGCTGCGTGGCGCGGTCGGCCCACTCACCCTTCGCGGCGCCTGCCAGGACGAACGCCGGGAGATCGCGATCGCCGCGGCCGCAGGAGACGGCCTCTTTCACGGTGCCCTGCCGCTCGGCGCCTCGCCCTGCCTGTTGACGCTGCGGGTGCCCGACGTCGGCAGCCACGTCGTCGCGATGCCCCTCACGCCGTCGCGCCTGCAGCCAGCGAAGGACGCGTTCCGGGTCGCCCTCGCCGACCAACGCGCCGGCGACGTACGCTGCGAGCCGGCGGCGCAGGTCCCGCTGCGCCGGGGGGACGAGGTCGAGGTCGAGGTCGTCGGCGCCGGCAACGAGGCCGTGATCGCGCCGGTCGAGGGCAGGATCGGCCGTGGCGACGGCGCATTTCCGCGGCTACTCGGCACGATCGGACCAGAGCACGCCGCGATGACGTTGGTCCCAAAGACGCCGCCGGCGCGCGACAAGGTGGCGCTGCCGTGGCGGCCGGTCGGGCCGGCCGACGCGCCGACCGCGATCTTGGCGTTGCAGCCAGCGACGCCGTGGCAGCTCTCGGCGCTCGACGTCGCGATCGGCGCCCGGGTCCGCGCCGGCGACCGAATCGCAGAGTTGGCGCAGAAGGACGCGCTCGCCGTGCGGCTGCCCCTGCAGGCGCGGGAGCTTCCGCGGCTGGGCCTGCGCCCGGACGGCAGCAGCGAGGGCGCGGCCGTCGACCTGGTCCTGCGCGACGAGACCCGCCGGCCCCTGCTGGTCGAGGCCCGCCTGGTCCCGGCCCTCAGCGAGACCTTCGCCCTCATGGCGCGGCTGCCGAGCGGCCACGGGTTGACGCTCGGTCAGCGCGTCCGCGCGTTGCTGCGCCACGGCCCGGCGCATCCGACCCGCTCGGTGCGCGCGAGCGCCGTGGTCCGCCGCGGAGCCGAACGTTGGGTCTTCCTCCAGGTCGGCGGCGAGGCCTTCGTGCGACGCGACGTCGTGCTCGGCGCCGACGGCGGCGATCGCATCGAGCTGCTCGAAGGCCCGGAAGCCGACGCGTGCGTGGTCGTTTCGGGGCACGACGTGGTCGAGGCGGCGTTGGCCGCGGCCCGCGTCGGCGACGACTGAGCACGCGCCGGCCCCGCGCCCGAAGCACCCGCGACTTGACCGGATATTCGCGGGCTGCGTAGCTTCCCGCCGCTGCATCCAGCGGCCTCGCGGGAGCGAACCATGCTGCACCGGACTCCGCCTGCTCCACATCGCGTCGCGCCCACCGCCCCGCGCCTCCTGGTCGCCGTCGCGCTGCTGGCGCTCGGTGCAGCGTCCTGCGGCGTCGGGCCGATCCTGCGCCGTGGTGACGCCGCGGCGGCGGCAGGCCGCTACGACGAAGCGATCCGCGCCTATGACGACGCCGCGCGTCAGGCCGGCGCGACGACCGCCGAAGGCCGCCTGGCCGAGCAGAAGGCCACCCAGCTGCGCCGGCAGGCCGCGCACGAAGCGGTGGCCCGCGGCGACGCCGCCTTCGAGGCCCACGCGCTGGCCTCCGCCGCGGAGCATTACCGCCGTGCGCGCGCCTTCGCCCCTGCGGATCCACGCGTGGTCGCGGCGCTCTCGCGGCTGCTCGCGTTGCGCACCGATATCGAGACCGGCGTGCGCGAAGTCGAGACCGCGCTGCAGGGCCTGAGCAGCGCCGGCGACGAGGCCGACCTCGAGCTCTACCGCCGCATCGCCGGCCGCGCCCGCACGCTGCGCACCTGGCGCGCCGACTATCCGCAGACCGAGGCGCTCTGGGACAGGGCCCGCCGTGGCATCGCGAGGCGGCTGATCGCCGAGGCGCGCCTGGTGCGTGAGCGAGCTGGTGCGGGCGCCGCGGCGCCGCTGGCGGAAGAGGCGCTGCGCTGGGACGGCGAGGCCCCCGGCGGCGTCGAGCTGCGCGACGCGCTGCGGGCCGCCGGTGATGCCGACGCCCGTGCCGCCGATGGCCAGGCCGCCCTGGAGCGCGGCGATCTCGACAAGGCGCTGCGCGGCTTCGACGATGCGCTGCGCGAGCGACCGGACCACCCCCTGGCCCTGCGCGGCCGTGCCCAGGCCCGCGACGCCTGGGTTCGCGCCCACCTCGACGCGGCGAAGAGCGCGGCCCGCGCCCGCAAGCGACGCGACGCCCTGCTCTTGCTGCGCCAGGCGGCCGAGGTCGGCGCCGATGACGCGAAGCTGCAGAAGCAGCTCGACAAGACCCTGAACGCGGCGGTCGGCGCCGCGGTGCGGACCTTCGTCGGCCGGGCCAAGGCGCTGAGCCGCAAGCATTGGGACGGCGCCGCGCTGGTCGCCCTGCGGACCGCCGCTGCGATCGGCGGTGGTGAGGGCGTCGGCGGCAAGCTCGAGGCGGCGGCGCGCAGCGTCGACGACGGCCGGCGCTACAGCGTCGCGATCGACACGCCGGCGGTGCCGAAGGAGCAGCGCAAGACCCTGGCTCCCGTGCTGGTCGCGGCGCTGGGGCGGCGGATCGGCGACGCCGAGCTGGGCGCGGCCGGAGTCGTCTGGGTCGAAGGTCGGGAAGCCAAGCGCGCCGACGGCCGACTCAAGCTCGACGTCGCCCGCTGGGACGTGATCCGGATGCAGCGGCGCGAGGAGCGGCGCAAGAAGGTCCTCGACCACGTCGAGTTCCCACCGAATCCGGCTTGGCGGCAGGCGCAATCGGAGCAGGCTTCGGCGCTCGCCTCGCTCAACGCCGCGACCGACGCGCTGCGCCCGCTGCAACAGCGCGCCGAAGACGCCGAGACCCGCCTGGCCGAGGTCGACGGCAAGCTGGCCGAGATCCGGGCCCGCATCGACGCCGAGAACGCCGAGCACTACCGCGGCAAGCCGGCGCCGTGCGCCGACGGTACGACGCGCTGCCCGGAGAGCTACGGCCACAAGCGTTGGGCCAAGCAACTCGACTATTACGGCGACAAATCGCGCGCGCTGACCGACGAGCTTCGCCGGGTGTCACCCGACCTCGACGCGGCCCGGGCGCGCGTCGCCACCGCCCAACGCGCCTTCGACGCGGCGGAGCGCAAGGCGCGCGAGACGCCCGCGAAGCTGCGCGAGGAAGTGTGGAAGGATCACCTCTACGAGGTCCTGGTTCACGAGGTGCGCATCGACCTCGACCTCGGCATGGCCTGGTACGACCGGACCACCGGCAAAGAGCTGGCGCGCGGCGTCTTCCGCTACGAGGACGTGCGCCTGGACTACGAGACGCCCGAGATCGTGGTCAAGGAGCAGCTGGTCGAGGCGGCGCGCAAGAGCGAGCTGCCGGACGACGCGGCGCTCGAGCAGGAGCTGCTGGGCCGCGCCCTCGACGCCGTCTGTGCCAAGGTCTGGCCGCCGATCTCGGCCCACGGCCAGCGCTTCGTGCTGCGCGCCGAGGCCGCGAGCAAGCCCGACGAGCGGCTGCACTGGGCGGTGATGGCGCTCTCGGTCGGTCGCGGCCTGGACGACCGCGAGCGCGCCAAGCTCGAGCAGATGGTCTACGAGACCACCGGCTACGATTGGCAGAAGATCGCGGTCGACCTCTCGCGCATCCCGTATTGACGGGCCGCGACGCCGGTCGCGCGGCGGAGATTCACGAATGGGTGGGGGTGGCGCGCGACGCTGGATTCGAACCAGCGGCCTTTGGCTTCGGAGGCCAACGCTCTATCCAACTGAGCTAGCCGCGCGTGGCGTGCAGACCGAGTCGGCCCGGACGCGGGGCGATTTCTAGCCGCTTCGCCGGCCAGCGTCAATCGGGCGGCGAAGCGATGCGCCCGGACTTGCACCCGTCGACTTGAAGACCGGCAGCGGGGCGCGCCAACATGGGCGGGGGGAGTGCCGAGCCGTCCCTCGGAGGCCGTTGTGGACCCACGTCATCGCGATCCCATGCCGACGACCGCGTTGAGCGGCGACGCCACGCTCGCGACCTGGCCGCATCTGCCGCGCCGCTGGTGCCTCGCGACGACGGACCACTGGCTGGCGATCGACAAGCCCACGCAGGTCGCGGTGCCGACGCGACTCCGCGCGGGCGCCGCGCCGTGGGACGGCAACGACGTGCTGACCCGGATCAGCCGCGCCGGCCTCGCGGCAGACGGGGGCCGTACCCTGCGCAGCCTCGGCGCGGGCTTGGGTGGCCGCGGCAAGCCACACCTCGAAGACGACGCCTTGGCCTCGGGTGTGTGCTGGATCGCCCGCGACGCCGCCAGCGCCGAAGACCTCGGGCGCCAGCTCGCCGGCGGTGACTTCCGCGCAACCTACCAAGCCGGCGTGCTGGGTTGGCCGCTGCCGGGCAGCGAAGGTGAGGCCGGGTTGCTGGCCGGTTTGCGCACCGAAGGGGTCGCCGCGCGGCTGCTGCAATTCGGCCAGAGCCGGGCCGGGCTGCCGACGCGCGCGCTGATCGAGTTGAGCGCCGACCTCGCCGCGCCGGTGGACCTGCCGGCGCTGTTCGCCCGCCGTGGGGTTCGGATCGCGGACGCGACGAGCGCTGCAGACGGCGCCCTGCGCAGCGGACGCGACGAGGAAGCGCTGCGGCGGATGTGGCACCGGAGCGCGATTGTGGGCCCCGGGGTCGCGCTGCAGGCACCGACGCCGGCGGCGCTGCAACGCTTCGTCGACGGGCGGCCAGAGCCGGAGTCGGCGCTCTTGCAACGGTCGCTGCGCCGTCGCTACGGCATCGCCCACGGCCGCAGCGACGCGATCCGGCTGGTCGACGACGAGAGCGCGATGGTCCTCGAGCGCTATGGCGACGACCTCGTCGTGGCGATCTACAGCGACCTGCCGGACGCCGCCCGCGACGCCGCCGCCGGTCCCGACGCGTTGGCGCGCGCCGTCGAGGTCCACCGCGCCCGCGCCGCCCAGCTCGCGCAGCAGCTCGCCCTGCCCCGCGCCTGGCTGAAGCTGCGGCCGCGGCAGGCCAACGTCGTGGTCGACGCGGTCGCTGCAGGGTTGGTGCCCAAGGCGCCGGTCTACGTCGCCGCCGACGCGCCGGCGCAGAGCGGTGGTGAGCGTATCGTCGAGGAAGACGGCGTCCGCTATTGGGTCGACCTCGCCGACGGCCTGCAGACGGGCCTCTTCCTCGATCAGCGCGACAATCGGCGTTGGCTGCGCGACCACGCCGTCGATCGCCGCGTCCTCAACACATTCTCTTATACCTGCGCGTTCCAGGTCGCGGCGGCGGTCGGCGGCGCACGCCGCACGGTCAGCATCGACGCCAGCGTGCGGGCGCTCGAACGCGGCCGCCGCAACCTCGCGCTCAACGGCCACGACGATCCCGAACGGCACGACACCATCCGCGGCGACGTCTTCCACTGGCTGCCACGCCTCTCGCGCCGTGGGGACCGCTTCGACGTCGTCGTCCTCGACCCGCCGAGCTATGCCCGGGTCCGCAAGCGGCGCTTCTCGGCGGCCCGCGACTACGCCGAATTGGTGACGACCGCGCTCGGCCTGCTCGCTCCGGGGGGCACCTTGTTGGCGTCGGTCAACCACGCCGGCGTCGACCGGCGCCGCTTCGAGCAGATGCTGCGTGACGGCTGCAAGGTCGCAGGTCGTCGGGTCGCCTCGCTGCGCCACCTCGAGCGAACGCTGGACCATCCCGGCGGCCGGATGAAGGCCGTGCTGGTCGAGGTCGACGGGCCGCGGTAGGCTCCGCGCCCACGCCGCACCCGGACGGGTTGCGCATCCCCTGGGGGCATGATGTTCCGACTCGATCCGATCCTGCGGACGGCGCGGCGCTCGCCGTTGCTGCTGGTCCTGCTCGCTGCGTTGCTCGTCGCGCCCGGCTGCGGCAGTGAAGACGGCGGTGGCGGGGGCAACGCGACCGCCGATGCCGGCGGCCAGGACGGTGCAGGCGCGGCAGACGGCACGGCGGCGGCGGATGGCGTCTCCGGCGACGGTGGTTCAGGCGGCGCCGGCGATGCTGGCAGCAGCGACGCGACGGCGGGTGACGCCGCCGACGGCCCGGCGGTCTACCCGATCGGCGTGACCACCATCGAGATCGTCGGCGCGAGCGGGCGGAAGCTGCCGGTCGAGATCTGGTACCCGGCCAAGCCCGCGCCCGGCAGCCAAGCCGCGAAATACGCCGGTGGCCTGGCCAGCTCGCCCTTCGGCGCCGTCCGCGATACCGCGCCCGAGGTCCCGCCGAGCGCCAAGGGCTGGCCGCTGGTCGTCTTTTCCCACGGCAACGGCGGCATCCGCGAGCAGTCGGTCTTCCTCACCGAGTGGCTGGCGCGCAACGGCTTCGTCGTCGCCTCGCCGGAGCACGTCGGCAACTCGATCTTCACCATGGACGAGTCGCTGACGGCGGTCATGCCGCTCTGGCGTCCACTCGACGTCAAGGCCACCGTCGACCACCTCGCCGCCGGGCCGAGCGGCAAGGATCCGGCCTTCCTGCAGGGCCTCGCCGACACCGACTCCTACGCGATGATGGGCCATTCTTTCGGTGGATTCACGACGTTGGCGATCTCCGGCTTCAAGGTCCGCGTGCCGCCCCAGTTCAAGCTGGACTGCAGCAGCGTCGAGGCTCCGAAGGCGCTCTGCGACGAGATCGCCGATATGGGCCCGCAGCCCTGGGATCTGCACGATCCGCGCTGCAAGGTCGGCGTCCCGCTCGCGCCCGCCGGCTACGGCTGGCAGATGCTCGAGAAGCTGGAGGGCGACGAGAAGCTGCCGCCGCTCTTCATCATGGGCGCGACCGGCGACAAGCTGACGCCGTCTGCGACCGAGCAGACGCCGGTCTTCGAAGACCTGCCCGGCGTCGGCGCGCTGCTGCTGATCACCGGCAGCAACCACTACGTCTTCTCCGATATCTGCGCCTTGGAGAAGGTGCTGCCGGCGAGCTTCAAGGCACAACTCGGCGATATGTGCAGCCCCAACACGCAGCCGCCGCTGGCCGAAGTGCACGCCGAGGTCGCCGATCGGGCGCTCGCCGCCGCCCGCTATTGGCTGCTCGACGACAAGTCGGCCGAGCAGGCGCTGACGGCCCCGGCAAAGGCTTGGTTCACGCTGCAGACCAAAGGCTTCGGCAACTAGCGAAGAGGACGAAGCGATGATCCAGAGCTACGACGGCAAGGTCCCCCGCATCCATCCGACCGCTTGGGTGCACCCGATGGCGACCGTGATCGGCGACGTCGAGCTCGGACCCGAGGTGAGCATCTGGCCGAGCGCCGTGCTGCGCGGCGATTGCGGCCCGATCCGCATCGGCGCGCAGAGCAATATCCAGGACGGCAGCGTCTGCCACACCACCGGCGGCTACTCCGAGTTGGTGGTCGGCGAACGGGTGACGGTCGGTCATGGCGTGATCCTGCACGGCTGCCAGGTCGCCGACGATTGCCTGATCGGCATGGGCGCGACGCTGCTCGACAACGCCCAGATTCCGGCCTTCACGATGGTCGCTGCAGCCAGCTTGGTGCGCGGCGGCAGCACGCTCTCGCCGGGTCTGTGGGCTGGCAACCCCGCCGTCTTTCGGCGCGAGCTCGACGACCGCCTGCGCCGCATGATCGACGAAGGCTGGCGCGCCTACGTGCAATACAAGGAGGCCTTCGTCCAAGGCCGGGTGCAGACGCTTGGCTGAAGCCGGGGCCGATCCGCGCGACGTCCGCTTGGGCGCCATCGCCACGGTCTTCGGTAGCCTCGCTGGGCTCTGCGTCGGCCTGTGGATGCAGCCCGAGCTGCCGCCCTTGCTCGAAGGCTGGGGCGCCCGCGCGGCGGCCCAAGGCGCCCTCGCCGACGCCGGACTGCAGGACCTCGCCGGCCCCCTCGCCGGCGCTGCCTTCCTCCTCGCGACGGTGCTGCCCACGGTCGCCGCACTGCGGGTCGCGCGGGGCGCGACGACCGGGGCCCCGCACGCTGCGGCGGCGGCGCGGTGGGTCCTCGGTGCGGCGGCGCTGGCCGCGCTGCTGCAGCTCGCTGCGCCACCGCGCTGGTCGTCCGACGCCTTCCTCTACGCCTACTACGGCAAGATCCAGGCGGTCCACGGCGAGAATCCGTATCGCCTGCCGGGCAAAGCCTTCGCCAGGACCTGCGCCCTGCCGGAGCTGCCGCACCGCCCCGCCACGCCGGGTCGGCCGTGCCGCGACGACGCGCATTGCCCGCCGCCCTCGCGCTGCCTGGTCGATCCCTTCGTGCCCTACCAAGCGTGGCTCGAGGTGCGCGCGGCCTATGGCCCGGTCGCGCTCGGGATCTTCCGCAGCCTCTACGTCGAGGCGCTGCCGCCCGAGGCGAACGTCTTCCTGCTGCGGCTGCTGGCCGCGCTGGCCTGGCTCGGGGCGACCGCGTGGGCGCTCCGGCGCGGCGGGTTGGCCGCAGGCGTCCTGGTCGGCTGGCTGCCGGTCGGCGTGGTCGCTGCGGGCAACGGCGGCCACCTCGAGCCCCTCGCCTGCCTCGCCATGCTCGCCGCGTGGTGGCCCATCGGTCGGCGGATCGCAGCGACGCCGGCCGCGCTGGCGATTGGCGTCGCGGCCGGCCTGCTCGCCGGCCTGAAGCTGCCGCTCTTGGTCTTGGCTGCGCCGGCCGGCGTCTGGCTGCTGCGTCGGCACGGTCGCGGACCGACGGCGCTCGCCGCTGCGCTCGCCGTGGCGCTTCCGGCACTCGGCTATGCCCTGCTCTGGACCGATCCGCACCCCTTCGGCGGGCTCGCCGACGTCGGCGATACCAGCATTCGGACCCCGCTCGACCTGCTCCGGCGCGCCGCACAGGCGACGGGCGGGAGCGGCGACCTCGAAGTCGCGCGGCCGGCGCTGCTCGTGCTCGGCGTGGTGATTGGCCTCGCGGCGCTGCGGGGGCTCTGGCGGGCGCTGCAACCCGGCGACGACAACGCGGGCGACGACGACGCGGGCGACGGCGATCTGGCCGTGGTCGCGGCGGCGACGACGACGGCGGCGCTGGCCTGGATGGCGTTCGGAAGCGGCATCTTCCACCCCTGGTACGCGTTGCCGGCCCTGGTCGCCGCGGCCTTTGCGCTCAGCGCGCCTTCGGCCCGCGGCGCGGTGCGGGCGACGCTCTGGCTCGCGGCGAGCGCGCCGCTCTGGGTCAACGGCGCGTGGCTGGCGCTCGGCCCGACGGCGTTCGCTGCGCCATGGGTGGCGCTGCCGACGATCTTGCTCTTCGCGCCAGCGCTGGCGCTGTGGGCGACGGATCTGCGCCGGTCGGCGGCAGACGACGTCAGGACGCCTGGCTGAGCCGCTGCAGCAGCGCGCGGACGGCCGGGTGCTCGCCGTGCCGGCGAACCAAGGCTTCGAGCGCGGCGTCGCGGGCGGCCTTCGCGCCGCTGGCGTGGAAGAAGACGACCTCGGCGACCTGCACCGCCACGCTCTCTGGCGCCATGGCGCGAAGCCGGGCCAGCTCACGGCCGGCGGCCTCGCGTCGGGTCGGGTCGCTGCCCAAGGCGAAGGCTTCGGCGTCGAGCGCGACGCCGCGAAAGAGCTGCAACGCGTCGCGCCCCGCCAACGCCGGGTGATCGGCGACGCGGACGAAGACAGCGGCCGGATCGGACCAGAAGACCAACGCCCAGGCCGGATCTCTGGCGAGGAAGGCGTGGGTCCGACCGCCCGGCTCTTGCCGCGCCAAGACCCAGCTTCGCGCCGCGACGCGCTGCTGCTCGGCAAACGCCCGAGGTTCGTGTTCGGCCCGCAACGAGCGGTCGAAGACGTCCGGCGCATAGACCATATCGGCGCGGCCGTCGACGCTCGGCAGCAGCGGGCCGCCGGGCCAGTCGGCGCCTGCCCAGAGCAGGTAGCCACCGAAGTCGTAGGCGTTCTCGACCCGTCGCGGCAACTTCGCGCGGCGCGCGTAGTCCAATGCGGCGACGGGGAAGCGGTCCGGCCACAGGCCCACCCAACCCGCGTCTGGACGCAACGGGCTCGCCGGGCGCTCCCAGGCCAAGAGCAGCACCACCAGCGTGAACGCCGCCCCGAGCCGGGCACGCCCAGGTCGCTGCAATGCGGGCCACGGCGCGGCGTGCAGCGCGGCCCAGGCCGACGCCAGGGCGGCGTAGGCGATCCACCGCGCCGAGACCAGCGCGGCGACCCAGAGCGCCACCGCCGCCATGATGGCGAAGACGTCGACCGCCTCGGCGCGGCGCCGGGCACGGATCGCCAGCCCCAAGGCGAGCAGCAGCGGCAGCAGGCCGACGCCGTGGTGCCGCAGCAGCGCGTCGAGTGGCATCGCGTTCCACTCACTGACGTGGGAGCGATAGGCATCACCCGCGAGCAGCGTCGTCGCGGTGGCGACGGTGGCGAGGCCATTCGGGTTGGCGACCAGCGCGGCTGCGGCGAGGCCGACGAGCAGCAGGGCCTGCACCGTGCGCCGTGGCCGTTGCTCCGCGGGCGCGGCGAGCGCGGACCAAGCCGCGGCGGCGACGAGCAGCACGGCACCGAGCAGCGCGCCACGGTGCAGCCAGCCACCGAGCAAGACGAGCCCGACGGCGAGCGCCCAACCTCGGCGCGCCTCGGCCTCTCGGGTTGCATGCCGCGCCCGCGCGAGCACACCGAGCAGCGCAGCGAAGAGCAGCAGCGACGCCAACATCGGCCGCGCGTGCAAGCGGTGCAGCATCGCGGCGAGCGCGCAGGCCGAGACGGCGGCCCATGCGAGTGGCGGGGCGGACCGATCCGAGCCACGCGCGAGCAGCAGCGTCAGCCCCGCGCCGACCAGCGCCGGCACGACGCTCAAGACGGTGTCGCCGCCGACGCTGTGCGCCAGGTAGAGCAGGATGTCGGCGCCGATATCCTTGTACGGCCACGGCTGCCCGGCGGCGCCGTCCGAGAGGGTGTCGACCTCGAGCCAGCCGGGGCTGCCGAGCAGGCGCTCGCCGGTGCGCAGATGCCACCAGATATCGAGACCGGCGACCGGCCGCAGACCCGCCAGCGCCCCCAGACCGAGCGCCACCAGGGCGGCGACGGCCACGCGGATCACGGGCAGGCCTGCAGCGAGCCGATCCAGGTCTGCAGCAACTTCAGCGCATCCTGCTGCTTCTTCGTCACGCCGATCCGCGGCATGAACCAATCGTCACCCGGCGTCGCGTCGACCCGCTGCAGCAGGACCGAGAGCGCCGGCTTGCCGGGCGTGATCAGCTTCGCGCCGCTGACCCCGCCGTCGCCGAAGCCCGGTGGCGCGTCACAGACGTTGGGCTTGCCGTTGGCCAACTTGGTGAGGTTCTGCCCGTAGCGGAGATCGAGATCTGCCTGCGACGAGCCGCCCGGACGGTGGCACGAGCCGCAGTTGACGTGCAGCCACGTCCGCGCGTGCACCTGCAACGAGAGCGGGTCGGTGGTCGCGGGCAGCAACGCCTGCGGCGGGAACGAGGCGTGGACCGAGCTCCCCGCTGCGGCGATCCCGGTGATCACCCCCGACTTCACCCAGACGTCGAGCTGATTCGCGTTGACCGCGGCGCCGCCCTGCGTCGGCGGCGGGAAGAAGGCGTCGCGGTTGAGCTGCGCGACGGACAGGCCGAGCAACTGATCGCCGTCCGGCCCCTGGTGGCATTGCACACAGTCGGCAGTGGAGGGTTGCACCCACGTCTGCGTCCCGCCGTCCGGCAACGCCACGGTCGCGACGCTGCCGCCGTAGACGATATCGGCGTCGCTGCCGTCGGGCCGCCAGCGGTAGGTGAGGAAGACCCAGCCGTCGGCGTCGCGGCGGAGAAAGCGCGTCTCGACCGGCGTGCTCGCCGCGGTGCCCGGCAAGCCGCTGCCGAGGCCGAAATGCTTGATCACGATGCTGCCCACCGGCAGCTCGAACGTCTCATCGTCACTCGACGCCGCCTTGGCCGGGGCGAACGCTGCGCCGCCCTGCCCGGCCGGCAGCACGAGGAAGCGCGCCTTCTCGGCGCCATCGCTCCACAACGGCGCGTTGAGCTCGTAGCGCACCACACCGGTCGCCGGGGTCAGCTTGGCGAGGTCCTGGAAGCAGCCGGTCGCCGAGAGGGTCGCTGGCGGCGCGGGTCCGGTCGCCACCGTCTCCTCTTCCAGCCGCTGGATCGTCTTGCCGAAGAGCTGCACGGCGTAGAGTTCGCCCTTTTCGTCCTGGCCGATATCGACCGGCTTGACCGGTAGATCGCCGAGGACCGTCTCGGCGTAGCCGCCGCCCGCCTTCGGCGAGAGCGCCCAGAAGCGGCCCGAGACGTAGTCGGAGACGACGTAGCTCCCCTGCAGCGACGGGTTCTTGCTGCCGCGGTAGACGTGGCCGCCGGTGATCGATTTGCCGACGCTGTGGCCGTACTCCCAGATCGGCAGATCGTAGCCGGCCTGGCTGCAGTTGGCGGGCTTGTAGCAGTGCTTGCCTTCCATCACGCGCCAACCGTAGTTGCCGCCGGCCTGCACGATATCGACCTCTTCCCAGGCGTTCTGGCCGACGTCGGCGACCCAGATAGCGCCGCTGACCGGGTCGACCGAGAAGCGCCACGGGTTGCGCAGGCCGATCGCGAAGATTTCCGGCAGCCATCCCTTGTTCGGGTTGTCGCTCGGGATGCCGTAATTCTTGCCCCCGCTCGGCAGGTCGACGTCGAGCCGCAGCATCGCGCCGAGCAGGCTCTGACCGTTCTGTCCGGCGTCGAGCGGATCGCCGGCGCTGCCACCGTCGCCCATGCCGACCAGGAGCTTGCCGGCGCTGTCGAAGGCGAGCTGGCCGCCGTTGTGGTTCTTGTAGGGCTGCGCGATGTCGAGCAGCACGACCTCGGACGAGAGCGGCGCCGCTCCACCGCCCGCCGGTTGGGTGAAGCGCGCGACCACGGTGTGGAAGTCCGTCTTGCGCGTGTAGTTGGCGTAGAAGTGGCGCTTGGCGGCGAATTGCGGGTGGAACGCGACCGAGAGCAGCCCACCTTCGCCGCCGCTGTCGATCTTGCTCGTGATGTCGAGCCATTCCTCGGCCGTCGTGACCGCGTCGTCGTTGGCGAAGACCCGCAGCCGGCCGGCGCGCTCGACGACCGCGACGCGGTTGGTCCCGTCGCCCGGCGTGGTCAGCTCGACCGGCATGGTGAACTGCAGGTTGGGGAAGGCGGGCACCAACTTGACCTTGTGCGGCACCGGCGGCTTGCCGGGGACCTTGCACGGCGAAGAACCGATCCCCGGCGGCAGCGACGGCAGGCACGCGCCGCCCGATCCGGCGCAGATGCCGGATTTGCAGATATCGTTGGTGGTGCAGGCGTTGCCGTCGTCGCAGCTCGCGCCGTTCTTCAGTGGCACGGGCTGGCATTGGCAGCCGACGCAGAGCGTCACGTAGCACGCGTTGGGCGGCGCGGAGCCGCAGTCGGCGTCGGTGGCGCAAGTGCAGATCTCGGTTGGGCCGGTGTCGGGCAGCGCGACGTCGGCGGTCGCGTCGGCGTCGGCTGCGGCGTCGGCAGCAGCGTCGGCGTCCGCAACGGCGTCGGCCGCGGCGTCGGTGTCGGCAGCGGCGTCAGTGTCAGCGGCGGCGTCAGCGGCGGCGTCAGTGTCAGCGGCGGCGCCAGCGTCAGCGGCGGCGTCCGCTGCGGCGTCCGCGTCGGCGTCGGCGGCGGCGTCAGCGGCGGCTGCGGCGTCGGCGTCGGCAGCCGCGTCAGCGTCTGTGTTGTTCGCGCCGTCGCCGTCCGCGAGCACGTCGTCCGCTGCGGCGTCGGCCTCGGCCAGGGCGCCGTCGCCGCCTACGGTCTCGGTGTCGGCTGCGCTGCTGTCGGCGGCCTTGGTCTGCTCTTCACCACAGCCGACGCCGCCTGCGAGGAGCAAGAGCGGCGCCACGATCGCGCGGGCGAAGGCGGCGCGCGGGGTCGTGGGGGCATACAGGCGCAGGGTCATGGGGCACACTCCGGGGCGCTCGCGCATGGCGGCGGGCATAGGGTGGCGGATGCCGCGGCGAGGGACAACGCCACCGCCGGCGAGACGCCGCCAGCACAGGAGGTTGGATGCGCGATCGGACGGGTTGTGTCCAAGGGCTGCTGCGAAGCGCCCCGGGCCTGGTCGGTTGGGCGGCCCTCGTCGCGCTGGCGAGCGGCTGCGGGGCGGCGACGGTGCGGCAGGAGCCGACGATCGCCATGGGGATCAGCGTCCCCGAAGCGACGCCCTACGCGATGCCCGAGGCGGCCGACGCGGCGGAGCAATGGCGGTCGATGGCGGCCGGCGCGCAGAAGTCGATCACGCTGATGCATTTCTACGGCGTCGACCGCGAGGTGGGCGGCACCAAGCTCACCGCCTTCCTCGACGCGCTGGCTGCGGCGGCCCAGCGCGGGGTGCAGGTTCGCGCCCTCTTCGACGCCGGCTTCGCCAAACGCTACGCGGTGCTGCCGCGGGCGATCGCGATGTTGCCGGGCGCGGAGGTCCGCACCATCGACGCCAAGGCGCATTACGGCGGCGTGCAGCACCTCAAGATGCTGCTGGTCGACGAGCGCGAAGCCTTCGTCGGCAGCCAGAACCTGGATTGGCGGGCGCTGGAGCAGATCCTCGAGCTCGGGGTTCGCACCGACGCACCGTGCGTGGTCGCGCCGTTGCGCGACGTCTTCGCCCACGATTGGGCGCTCGCCGCGAGAAAAGCCACCGCCGCAGCTTCGCGGCCGGCTGCCGACGCGGGCGAGGCCGCCGCGCCGCGCCAATGTACGGCGAATTTCGGCGCTGCGCCGGTCACAGTGGCGGTGGCGGCGAGTCCGCAAGGCTGGCTACCCGCGGGCGTGACGTGGGATTTGCCGCCGCTGCTGCAGCGGATCGCGGCCGCCCGGAGCGAGATTCGCCTCACCATGCTCTCGATGCACCGCCACGACCGCGACGGCAGCGATTGGCCGGTCCTGGAGGACGCGCTGGTGGCCGCAGCCGAGCGCGGGGTCGAGGTGCACGTGCTGCTCGGCCATTGGTCGGCGAGCAAGCCCGAGCGCCTGCAGCCGTTGCAGGCGATGGCCGCAC
This sequence comes from Deltaproteobacteria bacterium, assembly GCA_020632665.1. Classification (GTDB taxonomy): domain Bacteria; phylum Myxococcota_A; class UBA9042; order UBA9042; family UBA9042; genus JACKFC01. Next base: position 7,098 of record JACKFC010000004.1, on the reverse strand, counting down.
GACACCCCAAGCTGCACGTGAAGCTCTTGCACATCGCGGCGATCCGCCAGCCGCCGATCCCCTACGCCCGCGTCCTGCACGCCAAGACCGGCACCTTCGACGGCGAGCGGGCCTGGATCGGGACCAGCAACGGCAGCAAGGGCTATTTCCACGCCAGCCGCAACGCCAGCGTCTTCGTCGATGGCGCGGCGCTCGCCGGGCCGCTCGCCCGCTGGCAGGCGATGCTGTGGCAGCGACCGGAGGCCCGCGACGTCGGCTCAGGCGTGGACGCGCAAGGCAGCCGGTAGCAGCGTGACGGTCGCCGGTCCGAGGCCCGCGACCTCGCCGTCGGCTTCGACGTAGATCGGCGGCGCGCCGGCGTCCGGCGTCACCTGCAGCGCCGCGGTGCGGAAGTGCTGCGACAGCGGGTGATCCGCGATGCTGCCGTCGTAGAACTGCGAGGTCAGCGCGACGAGGCGGAGCTTGCCGACCGGGCCGACGGTGATCACGTCGAGCAAGCCGTCGTCGATCCGCGCGTCGCGCGCGATCTGCATCCCGCCGCCGTTGAAGCGACCGTTGGCGATGACGACGTAGCGGGCACGGACGTCGCGTCGGCTGCCGTCGGCGAGGCCGAGGCGCAGCGGCCACGGTGCGCTGCGGAAGAGCGCCTCCAATCCGGCGAGGTAGAACGGCAAGGTGGTGCCGAATTTGGGGCGCTTCTCGACCAAATAGACCGAGTGCCCGCCGAGGCCCAGCGAGACGATGTTGATCGCGATCCGTCGCCAGGGCCTGCCGTCGTGACCGATGGTCTCGACCCGCATCGCGTCCATCGGGCGCGCCGGCCGACTCGCGACCGCCTCCAGCGCGGCGAGTGGCTCGCGTGGCAGGTCGAAGGTCCGGCCGAGGTCGCAGCCGGTGCCCATCGCGACGAAGGCGAAGGTCGAGTCGGGCGGCGTCGGCTCGGTGGCCTCGAGGTCGACCATGCCGTTGGCGACTTCGTGGTTGGTGCCGTCGCCGCCGACCGCGACGATCCGGTGCGGTCCGCGCGCCACCGCCTCGCGCGCCCATTTCTCGGCGTCGCCGGCCCGGCGGGTCATCGCCAGCTCGAAGTCGCCGAGCAGGCGCCGGGCGTGCGGCAAGAGCTGCGGCCAGCGCTCCGCCGTGCGCCCGCCAGCGGAGGCCGGGTTGACGATCACCAACGTGCGCATGGGCAACACCTCCGGACGGGCGGGCAGAGATCGGGCCGCGAGCATTGCCCAGCGCGGCGCGGTGGGCAACGATGCGGCCGCGCAGCAGCGCCAGGAGGCACGATGACGGCCGTGATGCAGCCCCGCAGAATCCGCATCGGCGGGCTCGACGCGATCGAGGTCTACGGCCCGGGCGGCGGCCCCGGTGAGGCTGCCGTCGGTGAAGGCCCGATCGCCGTGATCCTGCATGGCTACGGGGCAGACATGACCGACCTCGCGCCGCTGTCGCAGGTCCTCGACGCGCCGCCGGGCACCCGCTGGATCTTCCCCAACGCGCCGATCACCGTGCCGCTGGGCCCCTATTGGAGCGGCCGGGCGTGGTTCCCGATCGACATGGCGGCCCTGGAGCGGGCGATGCAATCCGGCAGCCACCGAGACCTGAGCGGCGCCGCACCCGCCGAGCTCGACGCGGCGCGCGAGGCGATCTTCTCGGTCTGCGCCGAGACCGGGCGGCCGCTGGACGAGATCGTGCTGGGCGGCTTTTCGCAGGGCGCGATGGTGGCGACCGAGGTCGCGCTGCGCGCACCGCAGGCCCCGGCCGGGTTGGTCATCTGGAGCGGAACCTTGCTGCAGGAGGCCGTGTGGCGGCCCTTGGCACCCGGCCGCGCAGGCCTACGCTTCGTGCAGAGCCACGGTCGCGGCGATCCGTTGCTCGCCTTCGAGGCGGCCGAGCGCCTGCACCAGATGCTGGGCGACGCCGGCCTCGAGGGCCGCTTCGTCGGTTTCGACGGGGCGCACGAGATCCCCGAGGCGGCCCTGGACGCGGCCTCGGCGCTGCTGCGCACGATCGTCGTCGGCGCAGCGAAGGAAGGTCGATGAACGCCGAATCGCCAGCCGAGGGCTTGCTCCCGGACAACCCGGCCGCGCCGCGCGCGATCGAGGCCCACCACCTCACCTACAACGACTACCTGATGGTCCCGGAGCTGCTGCAGCTGCAGCGGCCGCAGAGCGATCCGCCGCACCACGACGAGATGCTCTTCATCATCATCCACCAGGCCTACGAGCTTTGGTTCAAGCTGATCCTGCACGAGCTGACCCGGGCCAAGGCCTTCGTCGACCGCGACCAACCGCTGCGTGCCCGCCACTTCATCGACCGCGTCGTCGCCATCATGCGGCTGCTGGTCGACCAGATTCACATCGTCGAGACGATGCAGCCGATCGACTTCCTCTGGTTCCGCGACCGCCTGATGCCGGCATCGGGCTTCCAATCGCTGCAATTCCGTGAGGTCGAGTTCTTCTGCGGGATCAAGGACGGGCGCTATTGCACCTTCTTCGACAACCGCCCGGAGATGCGCGAGCAGCTGCAGGATCGCCTCGACGGCGACGATCTGCGCGCCGCGGCGTGGCGGATGTTGCAGCGCGGCGGCTTCGCGGTGCCCGACGCGGCGCTGGACCCCGAGCGCCGCGACGAACCCGAGACCTTCGACGCGATGACCTTGGCGCTGGTGCCGATCCTGGAAGCGCCCGACGAGCACATGCAGGAGAGCATGCTGCTCGAATCGCTGATCGCCTTCGACGAGCAGCTCGCGCTCTGGCGGGAGCACCACGTCCGCGTCGTCGCGCGCGTCATCGGCTGGCGGATGGGAACCGGCGGCAGCTCGGGAGTCGACTACCTGAAGTCGACCACCACCAAATCGGCCTTCCCCGAGCTGTGGGCGGCGCGGACGCGGTTGGTGCGAAGCGATACGAGCGGCGGCCTTTCGCTGCGGCGCGCCGAAGAGGCGGGCAGCCCGAGCGGAGCCAAGCCGGAACGGTGCCCGGTCGATCACGGCAGCGGCGTTGGCAGCGGCAACGGCAACGGCAACGGCTAGAGCGCGGGGGCACGAGCATGGGCAAGGAGCTGGATCTCGATCTGCAGGGGGACGCCCCCTTTCGCATCGGGCGTGACGAGCACGGCATCCCGCACGTGCGGGCGGCCTACGATACCGATCTGCTCCGCGGCCTGGGCTATTGCCACGCCGTCGACCGCGGCATCGCGATGCGGGTCACCAAGGCGATCGCCTGGGGCCGCGCGACCGAATGGCTGGCGGATACCGAGGAGCTCTTCGCCGCCGACGTCGCGATGCGGCGGATCGGCCTGTTCACCGACCTGACCGCGGAATTGGCGAAGGTGCCGGCGACCCAGCGGATGCTGCTCGACGCCTACGTCGACGGCGTCAATCGGGGCTTCACGGCGACCGGCCTACCCTGGGAGCTCAAGCTCGCCGGCTTCGTCGAGACGCCCTGGACCGCGGCGGATTGCCTGCTGCTGATGCGGCTGATCGCTTGGGTCGGCCTGGCGCAGAGCCAGGGCGAGATGGAGCGGCTGCTGATCGAGATGGTGCAGGCCGGTGTGCCGCGCAGCCACCTCGACGCGCTCTTCGGCGGCAACCTCGAAGACCTCGACCCGTGGCTGCTGCGGCGGGTGAAGCTCGGCGACCGGGTGATCCCGCAGGGGGTGCGCTGGCCGAGCGCGGTGCCGACGGCGATCGCCTCGAACAATTGGGTCATCGCCGGCAACAAGACCGCGAGCGGCAAGCCGATCTTGGCCAACGACCCGCACCTCGACGTCGCCCGGCTACCGGCGGTCTGGTACGAGGCGGTGCTCGAGGGCGCCGACGTCCGCGCGATGGGCGCGACGATGCCCGGAATTCCTGCGATCTTGGTCGGTCGCAATGACGATATCGCCTGGGGCGTGACCTACGCCTTCATGGACGGCGTCGACTCCTGGATCGAGGACTGCAAGGAGGGCGCCTACCGTCGCGTCGACAACGGCCGGGAGCGTTGGCTCTCGTTCCGGGTCCGCGAGGAGACCATCGCCCGCCGCAAGAAGGGCGCGACCACGCTGAAGATCTACGAGAACCACCACGGCGTCCTCGACGGAGATCCCAACGAGCCGGGCCTCTACCTCGCGACCCGCTGGGCGCCGGCGCAGCAGACGGGCGCGACCAGCTTGACCATCGCGCTCTCGCTCTTGCGGGCCCGTGAGGCGCCGGCGGCGATGCGCTTGCTCGCCCACCTCGAGACGGCCTGGAGCTGGGTCGTCGCCGATCAGGAGGGCCATATCGGCTTCCAGATGTCGGGACGGATGCCGGCGCGACCGGGCGGGCGCTCCGGCCTGGTGCCGCTCGCCGGCTGGGATCCGCACTCCGATTGGCAGGGCGCCGTGCCGGCCGACCGGTTGCCGTGGATCCTCGATCCGCCCGAGGGCTATTTCGCCACCGCGAACAACGACCTGAATGCCTACGGCAAGAGCCGCCCGATCAACCTCGCGATGGGCCCTTGGCGGGCCGACCGCATCGCCGAGCGACTCGCCGAGCGGGACGATTGGACCGTCGAGGCCGTGCGCGAGCTGCAGCTCGACCTGCACAGCCAGCACGCCGAGGCGTACCTGCAGATCTTGCGGCCGCTGCTGCCCGACACCCCGGGCGGGCGCGTGCTCGCGGTCTGGGACGGCCGCTACGACCCGGGCAGCAAGGCGCCGACCTTCTTCGAGTCCTTCTGGCAGCAGCTGATCCACGAGGTCTTCTCGCGCTACATGGGCGACGAGGTCCTCGACCACCTCTTCGGCGAGACGGCGATCGTCGCCGACTTCTACGATTGCTTCGACCGCGTGCTGCTCGACCCGAAGAGCCCCTGGTTCGGCGACCGGACCCAGACCCAAGCCTTCAAAGCCGCGGCGGTCCGCGCCCTGGCCGGCGACGTGCTGCCCTGGGGCAAGCACAACAGCATCACGATGCGGAACCTGGTGCTCGGCGGGAAGCTGCCGGCGTTCCTCGGCTTCGACCACGGCCCGATCAGCCTGCCCGGCGGTCGCGCCAGCATCCGCCAAGGCCAGGTCTTCCGCTCGGGCGGCCGCGACACCTGCTTCGCGCCGAGCGTGCGGATGGTCGTCGACCTGGCCGAGCCGGGGATGCACACCGCGCTTCCCGGTGGCCCCTCGGACCGCCGCTTCTCGAAGCACTACCTGAGCGACCTCGAGCGCTGGAAGGCAGGCACGCTCAAGCGCGTGGTGCCGGGCGATTTCGTGCCGGCTATCGGCGAAGAGGCCGAACGGGATGCTGCGCCCGCGCCCGCTGAATCGCCGAACGGGAACTGAACGGTCGCGCGCTCGACGCGCTGCCAGATCTCGGACTGCCGCCACGCCTCAGCGCGAAAGATCCTCGGCGTCGGGCTCAGTGGCCACGGCGGCTGGGTCCCCCTTCGGCGGCGCGACGAAGGGGTAGAGGTGCTGGGCGAAGAAGCCCTGCGGCAGCGCCTTGCCGACGACGCCGTAGTGCTCTGGCCAGCGCAGGCCACCGCCCTGCTCTTCACCGCGGACCCAGGTTCCGAAGATCATGTCGATCACCGGCAGATGTGCGGCGTAGTTCTTGTCGATCGCCTCGGCGTCGGCGGCGTGGTGCCAATGGTGAAAATGCGGCGTCGTGACGAGGTAGCGCAGCGGGCCGAACGGCAAGTCCGTATTGGAGTGGATGAGCACCCCCTGGATGCCGACCCAGATGACGTAGAGGTTCACCGCCGTCTCCGAGAAGCCGAAGAGGTAGATCGGCAGCAGCACGGTCGAGCGGGTGAAGAGCACCTCGATGAAGTGGATGCGTGAGCCGGAGAGCCAGTCCATCTCCGCCGGGCAATGGTGCACCGCGTGGATATTCCACAGCCGCGGGTGCTCGTGCATCGCCCGATGGCCGGCGTATTGCACCAGGTCGGCGGCGAAGAGGACCTCGATCAGCTGCAGCCAAATCGGCTGCGAGCGCACCGCCGCCTGCAGGCCGTCATGCACCGCCCAGCCGAAAATCTGCTCCGAAAAGGCCGTCGTCACCAGCAGGATCACGCTGATCATGATGTGGTTGAAGAAGTAGTAGCCGAGGTCCAGCTGCCATTCCTTGCGCAGGACCAGCTGGTCGTCGCGGTGCGGGAAGAGCCGCTCGACGACGACGAAGACCAGCGTGTTGGCGAGCAAGGCGAGGACGAACCAATCCAAGCCGAACGAGATCGCGGGCTGCCGGAAGTCGTCGATCTCGACGGACGCGCCGCCGAGCCAGGTGGTGACCAAGGCGAGGCCGATGCCGACCGCGCCGAGGCGTTTGTTGCGCCAGCGGAAGAAAGTGAACGCGCCGAAGCCGACCGCCGCCAACATCGCGAACAAGAGCAGCGAGCGGAGCACGCCGAGGTCGTAGTTGGCGCGCAGCCGAGGCGTCGTCAGGTATTCCGGAAAGTGGAAGCAGAGCACGCCGAGCAGGCTGAGCGCGCCGAAGAAGACGCTGAGCGTGCCGCTGATGCGGCCTTCGCCTCGGCGGAGGGGGACGTCTTCGATGCGGTCGACGATCTTCACGCGCCGATGATGCCAGGAGTCGCGTCGTTCGCCACCCTGCCCCACTGCCGCTATTTGCGTTCCACCCATTTCCGGTGTGCCCAGCCGACGTGGCCGGCGAGCGGGCCGTCGACGATCTCGACCCGCAGCCAGCGGCCGCGCCGCGAGATCACGCGCAGGCCGGTTCCATCGGGCATCTCGGCGACCATGCGGCTCTGCGAGTCGGGGGCGTCGCGCAGGGCGAGGTAGGGGGCGTCGCGGTCGGCCGAGGTCCCGCTCACCTCGTGCGTGGCCGGGCGGAGCCTGGGTGCGGTCGCCCGATTTGCTTCCACGTCCGGTTTCGCCGCTTCTGGTTCGCGCTCTGCGACTGGTTCGGGGTGTGCGCCAGCTTCGGGTTCACTAGCGGCTTCGGGTTCAGCGGCTGCTTCGGGTTCAGCAGCGGCTTCGGCTTCAGCGGCGGCTTCGGCTTCAGCGACAGCTTCCGGTTCGGCTGCAGCTTCGGGTTCAGCGACAGCTTCTGTCTCGGGGGTCGGACGGTGCTCCGGCTCCAACCCGGCCTCGACCCGCAGCGCGAGCCACGCG
>JACKFC010000039.1 GCA_020632665.1 Deltaproteobacteria bacterium | reverse complement strand
GCGTGCTCGTAGAAGCGGCGCATCGTGTCGACGACCATCTGGCTGGCCACTTCGCCATAGCCATGTCCGCCCATGCCGTCTGCGACGACGAAGAGCAGGCCTTCGGGGTACTCGAGGAAATTGTCCTCGTTGTGCGCCCGCTTGCGCCCGACGTTCGTCTCTCCGTAGCTGGTCACACGCATTGCCACGTCCCACCCCCTCTCGGGGCCCGTCGCGCTCGCGGGGGCGCGCTCGCTCGGGCGTTCGCGAGGGTATCGACCGAAGGGGGGAGCGTCAACGCGACGCTGCGCCCGGCTCGGCAGCCGCTTCGGCGGCCAGATCGAAGACTTCGAGGTTGTCGAAGCGAATGTCCGAGAGCCAGTTGTTGAAGCCGAAGAAGGAGCCCTTCACCGGCTTCGGATCGTCGTAGGCGAGGAAGAACGCGCCATCGACGTACCAGCGAACGACGTCGTCGTTGCGGACAATTGCCCAGTGGTAGCGCTTGCGGCTCTGCACCGGCGTATGCGGCACCTGGACCACCCGCTCCGGCTCGTGCTCGCCCTTGCGCGCGATGGTGTTGATCGTGTTGTTCCAGCCGCCGAAGATCAACGAATAGCCCGTCTCGTGGGCCGGCTTCTCGCCGAAGACCTCGCATTTGACGTCACCCTTGGCGGAGATGACCTCGGCGTCGAACTCGACGCGGACCTTCTCCGGGAGCCGGCGGAGCAGCCAGACGCCCTTGTTCCGGTCGCCGTAGACCTCGACCTTGTTCGCCCGCAGCCTGCCTGCCTCGATATCCCACTCGCCGGCGTGCGCGACCTGCCAGTCCGAGCCGAGCTCGGAGCGCTCGAAGTCGTCGGTGAAGACCTTCGAGCCGCCTTCGAGGCCGTCGGTTCGGGCGGCGTGAGGCGAACTCCGGGTCGGTCGCGCGCGCTCCTCCGCCTTGGCCTCACGCTCGGCGAGGCGCTTCTGCACCTCGGCCTCGCTCGGTCGCGGCGGCGGTGGCTTCGGCGGGACGCAGGCCGCTGCCGTCGCCAGCGCCGCGACGACGAGGAGCTTCGCGACGTTCGCGATGCCGAGGAAGCGGGCCTTGTCCACGCTAGCCCTCGATGCCGTACATGGTCTTGATCATCGTCAGCTCGTCCGAAGTCGAGCGCAGGCGCTGGTTCAGCATGCGGACCATGCCCCAGAGCAGCTTGACCGCCGTGACCTCTTCGCGGAGCAGCGAGAAGAAACCCTCGCGCTCGATGACCAGGGCGCGGACGCTGGTCTTGGCGACGATGCCGGCCGAACGCGGCACGCGCTCGATGAGGCTCATCTCGCCGAAGTGCGCACCCTCGCCGAGCTCGGCGATCTCGAGCTGCGACTTGATCACGCCGACGTGGCCTTCGAGGATCACGAAAAGCGAGTCGCCGGGGGCGCCCTCGTCGAAGATCGTCGTGCCGGCGGAGAAGGGCATCTCCTTGGCGACCGAGGCGACGCGCATCAGGTCCGGGTAGGGCAGGTAACGGAACATCGAGATCGCCTGCAGCGCCTCGAGGCGGCGACGGACCTGCGAGACGCGGTCTTCGGCTGCCTCCTGGCTGATGTCGACGATGACGATGGTGGCGTTGTCCGGCGCGCCGTTCTGCAGCGCCGTATCGATGAACATATGGACCGCGCCGGTGGCGTCGCCGTGTGGCGCGATGGCTTGCATCGTGGTGTCGCCGATGACCCCGCTCACGCCGTCCGAGCAGAGCAGCAGGCGATCACCGGGCAAGAGCTCGAAGTCGAGCATGTCGACGCGCGCGGTGTTCAGCACGCCGAGCGCGCGGGTCAGCGCGCCCTGGAATGCGGCGCCGAGGTGGCTGCGGTCGGCCTGCGCGCCGCGGCGGCGCAGGTCGTTCATCACGCTGTGGTCTTCGGTCAGCTGGTGCAACGTCTTGTGCCGCACGAGGTAGACGCGCGAATCGCCGACGTGGGCGACGAAGGCCTGCGAGCCGACAACCAGGGCCGCGACCACCGTGGTCGCCATGCCAGCGAGCGAGGGATCGCTGGCGGCCTTCTCGCGCACGGCGCCGCTGGCGTCGGAGATGGCGTTCTCCAGCCATGCGGCGACGTTGCGCTTGTTCAGGCGCGCGTCGCCGGAATGCACGGCTTCGAGTTCGTCGGCATGCTCGCGGATGCGGTTCGCGATGTACTCGGCGGCGGTGCGGCTCGCGACCTCGCCGCCCTGGCGGCCACCGACGCCGTCGCAGACCACGAATAGGCGCGTCACGTCGTCGATGAGGAAGGCGTCCTCGTTGTTCGACCGGACGATGCCGACGTCGGTCCTGCCAGCGTGTTGGAGCGTGATCTGCGACATGGTGTCCTCGATGGTGGGGCGGATCGGCGGTCTCGCCCAGGTGCCGGGGGCTTGTCAAGCAAAGAAGGGTCGAACGGGGTGGTCAGAACTGGCCACGCCACTCGAGCAGGGTCGCGACGCCGATCGGATCCGTGGGCGCACCGGTCAAGGGATCGCTCGACGGCAGCAACACGCCGCCGAGCAGGCTGATTCGATGAAAGGGATGAGGCCGAAGCTGCAGCGCCAGGTCGAGCTCGCCGCCGATCGCCTGCCAGCCGTCGCCGACGGCGGTATCGGCTTCCGCGACGCGTTGCGAGAGCAGTCGACCGACCAGCCGGATCGACCACAGCTCGTTGCCACCCGCCTGCAGCCAGCCGCCCAGCGTGCGCAGATTGCTCGGTGCGAACCGCTGCAGCAGTCCGACGACGCGGTCCAGGTCGGGATAGAGCGGCCGCCACGCGCGCTCGACGCCGTCGGTCGGATCGTCGTCGCCGCTGTAGAGTTCCAGCGTCAGACCGCCCGAGAACGCGAGGCCCAGCGTGCCTTGGGCGCCGAGGTTGAGCACCAGCATGTGGGCGAGGCGGTCGTTCTCGGTCGGGTCGGAGTCGTTGCGGCGGCCGAATTGCAGCGCCGCCTCCATCTCGGCCAGCACGATCCCCCACGGCTGCCACTGCACGCGGATGCCCATCGTCTGCAGGTCGTGTTCGTCGGCCTGTGCGCCGTCGCGCAAGATGAGCAGGTAGACGTCGCCCTTCAGCGAGCCCGTCGGAGTGGCCGAAGCGTGGACGCCGTAGAGGCTACGTTGCAGCTCGGGCTGGTTGGCGTCGCGGCGCAAGCGGGTCGCGAGGAGGTCGACCTGGAGCACGTTGTCGAGCTCGCCGCGCAGGCGAAGACCGTCGAATGCGTTGCCGGTCGGGTGCATATCGTAGCTGCCGATCTGCCGGCCCGAGCCGTAGTGCAACGAGAGCCGTCCCGCCTCGACCGAGAAAAGGAAGCGGCTGCTCGAGAGGCGGTAGCGCATCCAAGCCTGCTGCAGGCCTACCGCGAGCGGCGCCTCCTGCGGTCCCGCAGCACCGAATGCTCCACTCGACTGCAGCTCCACCCGCGCGTCCAACGATCCTCGTTGCATCGCCGCGCCGATCCGGACCCGGTGGTAGGTCCCGGAGCGGCGGAGATCGACGCCCAAGGGAACGTCGTCCAGGCCGCGGGCGAGCAGGGTCCGGACGCGCAGGTCGCCGTCGAAGCGGATCCGCGTGGCGGTGGCCGCGTCCGTGTCGGATGCCGGTGGCTCGATCGCCGAGGCAGGCCCCGGCGTCAGGAACGCGATCAAGCAGGTCCAGGTGACGAGGAAAGCCCCGGTGCGGGCCAGCATCGCCTCGCTTCGGCGATGCTGGGGCCAGGCGGGGGCGCTGGTACCGAAGGAGGGACTCGAACCCTCACGAGCGCAAGCCCAGCGGATTTTGAGTCCGCCGCGTCTACCATTCCGCCACTTCGGCATGGCCTGCGTCCCCCGCGCGAGACAGTCCGCTAGCCGCGGGCCCCTTGTCAAGCATCGGTCGCTCGGTGAGGACCACATCAGAGCAAATCAGGCACTGCCGGCGCGTGCCTCCGCGTACGCGTGGCGAATTTCCGCCGCGGTCGCTCGCCGACGCTGCCGCGTTGCGCGATCTCGCTGGCCTCGATCGCCGCCGCAAGCGACTCCTCCAGCGCACACGGACCGCCCTCGGGGCAGGTCAGGCGGACGTGCATATGGTCGGCGTGGCCCTTGAGGTGGCGCACCACGCCGGACTTGTCGGCCGATTTGGGCCTCGGAAACTGGAAGAAAGGCGCCAGGCTCTCTGCCGTCTCGCCAGCGCGCAGCGCCGCGGCGTAGAGGCTCGGCTGCAGGTCGTAGTCGATGAAGGCGTAGCGCAGTTGACCGCTGGCGCGTAGGCCGGCGAGGAGCTGCCAGGTCCGGTCGGCGTCGATGTCGGTCGCGCTCGCCAGGCCCAGCCAGGTCCGCTGTTTGCCGCCGAGGTGGTAATAGCCGATATCGGCGTCGAGGCCGCCGCGGTGCGAACGGTGCGGCGGCAGGCAGCCACCGCCCTGCTTCGAGAGGTCGCCGACCACCAGGCTGGTGGCACGCGGGTCACCGGCCTGCGTCGCGCGGGCCGCGGCACGAAGGGCCTGCACCAGGATCGGCTTGCCCCAACCGCGCTCGGGGCGCTGCATCGCGAGCACGCCGTCCTCCGCCTCGAGCAGCGCGCCGTCGCGCAGGCGCTCTCCCTCGAAAGGCGAGCGGTAGATCAAGTAGCGCTTGCCGCTCCGCAGTCGACCCGTCCTGGCCGGCAGTCCGTTGAGTCGGATCACGACCTGCGGGCTGACGCGGTGGCGCTTGGCGAACCGCGCCAGCGATTCGCGCTTGCGGGCGCGCCCGTAGCGGCGGCCGCAGATCGACCGCGCCCGGGCCTTCTTCGCCAGCGCCTTGCAGGCAGCCGACTTGCGGTACCGCTTGTTGCGGCAGCGCTTGACCAGCGCCGCTTGCTTCGCTTCGGCTTCGGCCGCGAAGTAGGCTTTGCACGCGGAGGTCTTGCGCTTGCGGCGGTCCTTGCAGGTCCGGGCGAGTTTGGCCCGCTCGCGGCGGCTCATGCGGGCGGAGCGCTTGTTCGTCTTGCTTCGGGACGGCTTGCCCTTGGCCACCTTGCGCTTGGCCGCCTTGCCCTTGGCCGCCTTGCCTTTGGCCGCCTTGCCCTTGGCCGCGCTTGCCCGGGAGGCCTTGCCGCGTGCCGGCTTGCCCTTCGTCGCCTTGTTGTTGCTGCGCCTTGGCACCGCGGCTGCGGTCGAGGGCGCGGCCAGCGACGTCGCCAGCGCCAGGACGACCACGGCCATCCAGCGCGGCAACCGCACGACCGTCGCGCGCCACGCACAGGTGGCGAGAAAGCAGGCGATCAGGTCGGATGGAGAGGAGCAGCGCATCGCGGCGGCAGCATCGATTCCGCGCGCCCGACTGTCAAAGCGGCCGCCGACGCGCGGGTTGGCACAGGCGTTCGTAAACGTTCGCAGAACCTTCATGCCTCTTCGCACTTCCGGCGCAGATCCACCGCTATCGTGAAGCATAGGACGCCGCACAGGGGCGCGGCGGGTGACGCCGGAGGGCAAAGCGCATGATCAAGAAGCTCGCAGCCATCGGCAATAGCTACGGCGTCATCATCGATCGGCCGCTCCTGAGGGAGGCCGGCATCTCGCCCGACGCCGAGATCGAGCTGCTCGTCGAGGCGGGTTCGGTCATCGTCCGCCCGGCGCCGGCAGAATCGGCGCGTCCACGGCGAACCCCGCGTCGCTCGCGTCGAAAGGACGCCTCGGTCGACGACTGACGACCGCGCACCGTTGCCATGCCGCGGCCCTGCTGCGATGCTCACGAGGCATTGGAGGGCGCGATGGTCGAGGAGCGGAACGTCGTCACCTGGTCGATTCTGACCTTGGTGACCTGTGGCATTTGGCGCTTGGTCTGGCTGGTCCAGATCGGCCGCGACATCGCGCTGCTGCGCGGTGACGACCGGCCCAATATCGTCACCGACCTGCTGCTCAGCTTCGTCACCTGCGGGATCTGGACCTTCGTCCTCAGCTACCAATGGCCGGGCTTGCTGAACGAGGCGATCGAGCAGCGTGGCGGCCAGGTCGACCGCAACCTGCCGGCGATGTCGTTGCTCATGGCGCTCTTCGGCTTCGGCATCGTCGACCTCATCCTGGTGCAGGGAGAACTGAACAAGCTCGCAGGCGGCCGCGGCCTCGCGTTGTAGGGGGGCCGGGTGAAGATTCGCGTCTGTTTCGTCTGCCTCGGCAATATCTGTCGCTCGCCGCAGGCGGAGGGCGTCTTCCTCCGCGAGCTGGCGGCGCGCGGCCTGCGGGACCGCTTCGAGGTCGACAGCGCGGGCACCGGTGCCTACCACGTCGGCGAGCGGCCCGATCCGCGCACGCTGGCGACCAGCGAGCGCCACGGCGTCCCGCTGCCGAGCCGCGCACGGCACTTCGTGGCCGGCGACTTCGAGCGATTCGACTACGTCGTCGCGATGGACCGCAGCAACGCCGAGCACCTGCGTCGGCTGGCGCGAAACGAATCCGAGCGTGAGCGCATCTCCCTGCTGCGGAGTTGGGACGCCGCCGCCGACGGTGACGAGGTCCCGGATCCCTACTACGGGGGGGCCGACGGCTTCGAGAACGTCTTCGCGATCTGCACCGCCGGCGCGCGCGGACTGCTCGATTCCCTGGTCGCGAAGCACCCCGAACTTCGCTAGACTTCCGGGCGCCCACGACTTGGGCACGGAGCTGCCGATGTCGACCGTATCCTGCCTGCGTTGCGCTGGCCTCCTGCTGCTCGCTCTGATCGTTGCCGGTTGCGGCACGACACCAGGCAGCAGCGGCCTGACTTCCAACCTCGCCGGCGGCGAAATCGACACCGGCGGCGCGGTCACCACGGACCCGGACGGCTTTGGCGGGCAGACCGACGTCGAGAACGGCGGGGATGCCGGCGGGACCGCGTCGGGCGACGCTGCGAGCACCGACAGCAGCGCAGACACGGCCGCCCCACCGCGCGTGGCCGCCGCCTTGGTCGCCAGCGCCGAGACGCCGAGCACCAAGGCCGGCGCGCCGATCGTGATCACGTGCGTGGCGCAGGACGCGGCAGGGCAAGCCTTGGCGGTGCAGCCCGAGGGCGTCGCGCTCGCGGCGGAGTCGCCGTTGGAGAAGGTCAGCGCCGCCGCAGGACTCGGCCTGGCGGTCACCAGCAAGGCGACGGGCTCGTTCGAAGTCCGGTGCGTCCTCGACAGCGCCGGCATCTCCAGCAAACCGATCCAGGTCAGCTTCACCCCCGGCGACCCGGCCGGCGTCGTCGCCGTGCTCGCGACCAACCCCATCGTCGCGGGCTCGGTCGGCACCACGGTGCAGTGCCAGCATCAGGACAAATTCGGCAACGCGATCACCGGCAAGGTCGAAGCGACCATCGCCGCAGACGAGGCGCTCTCTGTCGCGATCGACGTCGTCACTGGCAAGAAGGCCGGAGCCTTCGACGTCTGGTGCGTCGTCGAGAGCGCCGCCGTCCAGAGCGTGAAGATGCCGCTGACGGTCGAGCCCGCGGATCCTGCCTTCTCCAAGGCCGTCGCGACGCCGACCGCGGCCAGCGTCGACGATCCCGTCAGCGTGGCCTGCACCTCGTACGACGCGTTCGGCAACGCCAACGTTCCGCAACCGACCGATTGGAAGCTCGAGATCCCCGACGGCTGCAAGGCGAATGGGCTCTCGCTCTCCTGCACCAAGGCCGGCAAGCACGAGATCTCCTGCGTCGACGCCAGCGTGCCCGAGGCCGTCGCGAGCTCGTTGACCATCGCGCCCGGGCCGGCCACGACGCTCGAGCTGACCTTCGACCCCGAGCAGAAGAACTACGGCACCGGCCAGGTGGTCGGGATGAAGGGCAAGGCCGCCGACGCCTACGGCAACCCGATCGCCGACCCCGTGCTCGAGCCGATCCAGGTCCAGCCGACCGAGGGTGTGAAGCTCGACGCGACCAACGCCCAGGTCAGCTTCGGCCAGGACGGCCTCTACACCATCACCGTCGGGCTGCAGGGCGGCGGCACCCTCTCGGCCAGCCGCAAGCTGCGGGTCGATACGTCGGGCCCGCTGATCAACGTCTCCTCGCCGCCGCGTGGCCACACGATGCTGCACGTGCCGACAACGACGGTGACGTTCTCCGTGGTCGACGAGTTGAGCGCGCTGGCCGAGGTCTTCTTCGACGACAAGCCGTTCAAGTTCGGCGACGGCATCTCCGAGAAAGCCACGGTCACCCTCGATCACGGCGTGAACATCGTGAAGATCGAGGGCAAGGACGAATGGGGCAACGCCTCGACCCACGCCCAGGCGATCGTCGCCGCGAAGAAATTCGCCAGCGCCGTGGCCGGAAGCAGTGCCCAGCTGGCCCACGGGCTCGGCTTCTGGCTCGGTCAGCAGGCCATCGACTCCGGCTTACACGTCCACAGCAAGCCGCGCGACCTGGCCACCGTGATGGAGATCGTGCTGAAGAACCTCGACCTCTCGATCGTGGTCGGCCAGAGCTTCCCGGTCTCGGTGACGGGGCTCTCCGGCGACGCCACGGTGAAGACCTTCAGCTTCGGCGACGCGAGCAAGAACGGCGGCTACCCGAAGATCGCCCTGGCGGCGAAGACCGGCGGACTCGATCTCGACGGCACGATCTGGAAGGTCGTGGCGAAGGTGAACCTCAAGGGCAAGGGCATCGGCTTCATCCCGGTCAACGTCGACGCGACCGTGACCGCGAGCTCGTTGAATCTCCAAGGTTTCGTCGCGCTCTCGGCGTCTTCCGGCAAGGTCTTCGTGGCCACCAAGAACGTCAAAGTCGACCTGGTCAACCTCGACGTGAATATCGACAACAAGTGGGGATTCTTGGTGAACTGGCTGCTCGACCTATTCGACGGCTCGATCACCAAGTTGCTCGAGAACACGTTGGCGAGCCAGATCGGTGCCGCGGTCGATGGCCCACTGGGCGACGCGCTGACCGGCATCGGCGTGCAGAAGACGTTCCAGATTCCCGGCTTTTTCGGCGGCAAGCCGACCGACGTGACGCTCGACACCGCGCCGCTCTCCCTGCTCGTCTACGGCGCGAGCGGCAGCAAGAAGGCAGGCGCTTGGCTCAAGCTCGACACCTCCCTGACCTCGAAGAAGACGACCGCGCACAAGGTCCTCGGCGTGCCGATGCGGCGCAGTTGCCTCGGAAATACCTCGCTCTACGCCAGCTTCGATCGCATCGATCCGCTCGAGGTCGCGATGCACTTCGACCTGGTCAACCAGCTCTTCACTGCGATCTGGCAGGCCGGCGGTCTCGACCTCACGCTCGATGGCGCCGCGCTCGCCGGCTTGGACCTGAGCAGCTTCGGCGTCGGCACCCTCGAGGTCGCCGTCGATATGTGGACGCCGCCGATGCTCTCGGATTGCACGGCCGGCGGGAAGGCGGAGCTGCAGCTCGGCGATGTCCAGGTCGACGTGAAGACGACCCTCGACGGCCAGCCCGTCGTCGTCCGCGCCTTTATCTCGGCGAAGGTCGGCGTCGCCGCGAGCAAAGTCACCGGCGAGGCCGGACCCGAGCTCGGGATGGACGTCCTCGGCATCGTCCGCCTCGAGGTCGACGTCGATCAGGTCCTGGTCGGCGGGGTCGCGGCACCGGAGAGCACCGTCGGCTTCTTCGAGAAGCTGATGCCCTTCGTGACCAACGCCCTGGTCGGCGCGCTCACCGGGACGCTCGCTTCGTTCCCCTTGCCGGAGCTCGACCTCTCGGCGATGGCGACCTCGATCCCGCAGGGGACCGTGCTGGCACTCGATATCCAGAAGGTCGGCAGCCGCCCTGGCCACGTTCAGGCCGGCGGTGGGGTCGCCAAATGAGCGCCGAAGCGCCCGCCCAGCCGAGCGGCGCAGCCGGGGTCTGGGTCGCCATTCGGTCGTGGATCTTCACCCTGATCCTGGCGGTCGGCATCTTCATGCTGGCGACGACCTTCGTCGGCGGGCCGATCGACAATGGCACGGCGATCGACTTCCAGGTCGAGACGCTCGACGGCGCGACGCTCCGCGCGGCCGATCTCCGCGGCAAGCCGGTGGTCATCTACGTCTGGGCGACTTGGTGCGGCGCGTGCAAGTTGACGACGCCGACCGTCGACAACTTCGCCACACGCCATCCCGAGCTGACGGTCCTCGCCGTCGCTGCCGACGATCCCGCCGCGGTCCGCGCCGCTGTGCAGGCCGAGCCGCGCAGCTTCCGGGTGGTGCCCGACGGCACGGCGCTCGCGCAGCAGCTCGGCGTGCGCGCCTTCCCGACGACGATCGTGATCGGAGCCGACGGGACGGTGATCTGGAACCGTCAGGGCGTGCTGCTGCCCGGGGAGCTCGATGTGCGCACCCTCGGCGCGGGAGCGTCTACGCCCCCCGCCGCCGCACCAGCACCGAACGCGTAATTTCGACCACCTTCTCGGCGGTACGCGCATCGCGGGTCTTGTCGCGCTCCGGCGTGAACAGATCGGCGCCCGCGGCGATCAGCGCCTCCGGACGGGCGTTCTTCACTCCGACCACACGCAGGTCGACGGCGCCGACATGCTCCGAGAGCGGGCGGACGGCGAGCACCTTCGTCGCGGCGAAGATGGTATCGCCAGCGAGGATTGGCGCTGGATGCGCACCATCGGACCAGCGCTCTTCCCACAGGACGTGCCCGCCGAGGTCGGTCGAGCTCTGCGTCAACGTCCAGGCCAGGACCAGGCCGCCGTAGACGACGCGCTCCTTCTTGAACGATTCCGTTTGGCAGTAAATGTGATCCCAATGCAGCGGGTGGCTGTTGCGACAGATGGCCGAGAGGCGCATGTGCTCGCTGTCGCCCACGGTCCGGCCGTTGGCGTGGACGAAGACCGCGCCAGCCTCGAAATCCTCGAAGCAGCCGAAGAGCGGCGGGCGGAAGAGCTCCGGCCCTGGCGGCACCTCTCGGATCCGCGCGGTGAACGAGCGGCTGGGGAGCGCGCCGAGCCAGGCGTCGTCGGTCGCGATGCCACCGACATCCTTCGGGCGGTCGGCCATCGTCCCGGCCCGGATCAGCGCCTTGCGCTCGAAATCCAGGACGCGGTGGCCGTCCTCGTCGACCAAGACGGTATGCACGTGCACCACGCCCTTATCGCCGCTGGACGAAGGCTTGCTGCCCAGCACCCGCGACGCGCCGCGAATCGTTCCGCCGATCGGCAGCGGCTTCGGGAAGTCGACGCGGAGGTAGGCGAGGTGCGCGATGGCCTGCTGCGAGGTGTCGTGGACCGAGAACGAGAGGCCGAGGTTGAGCAAGAGGTGCGGCGGCACGGGGCGTCGTGCCAGGCCGAGGGCGTGGGCCGAGCGATCGGAGCTCCAGAGCGGCGTGGCGTCGATGAAGCTCGACATGTACGGGCCGACGATGGCCTCGTCGATCGTGACCTCGAAGGGGTGGAGGTAGGTCTCGCCGACGACGAAATCGTCGAGTTGGCGGCCGTAGTCGAAACGCGTCGGTGCGGACATCGAAGCTCCGGGGGTCAGGGCGCCGCGACGGTCGCTTGCGTCGACGGCGGATGTTGGCAGGCCTGCAGTGCTGCCGTGGCAGCGCGGCGATCGAGCATCGCCCAGGCCGCGAGGAGAAGCGCCATGAAGGCGACGCCACAGGCCGCGATCGTCACCGCCTGCCAGCGTTGGATCTCGCTGCGGTGGCGGCGGCCGGCCTCGACCTGGGCGATCAGCGCGTCGCGTTCGGCGGCCGAGCCCAAGCGGCGGGTGAAATTGTCGCGCGGCCCGATGTAGGTATCGGTGGCCGGTGCCCAGGCGAGGTCGCCCTCGGCGCCGCCAGGATGCCCCGCCGGGTGCGGCTGGGCATGCGCGTGGCCGGAATGCGGCTCCGCTGCTGGCTGCTGCGCGGCTGGGGACGGACGGGACTCGTGCAGGCCGCTGCGCCGTGCTCCGCCACGCGGGGAGAGGCGAGGGCGGACGCGGTGCAGGCCAGAGTCTGCGCGTCCGGGCGGCGGGGCCGCGCGCACGATCGGCAGCGAGACCGCGGCCTGCGAGGCGTCGGAGGAGCCCACGCCGGCGAAGGTCGACTGGCCGAGCGAGGCGTCATCTTCGCCACCCACGACGGCTTGCTCACGTGTGACGTCTTCCGGCTCCGGGGCGACGGCGTCGGCGAGCTGGGTCGCTTCCGGTTCGGGCCCTGCGGCGCCCTGCAGCGAATCGTCCAGCGGCTCGGAACCGGTCGCGGCTGCCTCGCCGAGTCCCACCTCGGTGGTCCGGCGCACACGGCGAGGCACGGACTCCGCAGCTGCGGCCTCCGCCGCGGGACGCGCGTCGTGCGAGGTGGCATCGGCTGGCGCCGGGGCGGCGACCCCGCCGAAGCGGTCGCGCCAGCGCGTCGTCTCGGAGACCGGCAGCCACTCGTCGAAGCCCTTGCTCCAGATCAGCTGCTGGGCGTCGATCTCGCCGGCGGCGATGGCGCGCTCGAGCTCCGAATCAGCCAGCTTGCGGTAGCTTCCGTCGGCAGCGGCGACGAACCAGCGCACCTCGTCAGCGGCCGGCGCGGGGGCTTCGGCGACCGGCTCGGCGGCAGGAACCTGGACGACGATGCGTTGGCTGCAGTGGCGACAGTTGAACTGCACGCGACGGCCGGGCGTCAGCTTCTCGGCCGGTAGCGTGTAGCCGGCGTGGCAATGTTCGCAGCGGACGTGCATCGCGCCCCTCCCCGGGCACCGCTAGCGTCGAACGCGCGCCGAGCGCCCGTCAAGTCGCCGCGGAGGGGAGTTGGGGTGGCTCAGGCTGCTACGCCCCGACGGCGACGCGTTGGAACGCGATGCCTGCGTCGCGGGCGGCCGCGAGGATGGCCGGATCGTCGCTGCGGGGGGCGCCGAGAACCTCGACCACGGCGGTCACACCGGCCTTGGCGATCCACGCCAGCAACGGCGGGTCGCGCAGCGCGTCGGTCACCACCAGCGTCGCGCCTGCAGCGTGCTTGCGGGCCTTGCCGACCGCGATCTGTACGGCGTCGGCGACGTGCGGATGGCCGCCGGCGATCGCCAGCGTCCCCTCACCTGTGACGACGGTCGCGCCCGCGCCGCCCAAACCGGCCAGCGCCGCCACGCCGAGGACGGCGGCGTCGGCGAACTCGCCGGCGTCGGCCGCGGCGCGGATGCGCAGGTCGTCGATGGCGCAGACGTAGGGACCGAAGGCGTCGCTCTCGAGGGCATGGGTCGGCTGCGATTCCGGCAACTTCAGGACGACGCAGCGACGCTCGCGTTGTTGCAGCAGTTCGGCGGCCTCTTCGACGAAGCCGGCCGCGACGATGGTCCGTAGCGCTCGCGTCGGTTCGCTCTCGGCGAGAACCCGGGCCGCGGTGAGATCAATCTCGCCGCCCGCGACGAGCACGCCGCCGTCGATGGCGCGAGGGTCGACACCGACCGCTCGTAGCACCGCGCGCGTCGTCGTGCGCTCGATGCGCACCAGGGAACAGGCGAGCCCGGAGCGCGCCGTGGCGACGCCGGGGGCGCCCAACGCACGCAACGCGGCGAACGCTCCCGCGACGTCACGCAGCAACTCTGCCGAGATTTCCCCGCCGGCCAGGTCGTGCAGCGCGAACGCGGCGCCGATCTCCGGCGGCACATCCTGCAGCCGCAGCAGACCCTGCCGTGGTAGCTCGCTCGGCAGGCCGAAGCCGCGCTGCGGAGCGCCGGTGTCCATTTCCGAGGCCAACTCGATGACGTCGACGCCAAGCTCGTCATCGTCATCGTCATCGTCTTCGTCATCGACGTGGTCGTCGACGCTGGCCGTAGCGCCGACGGGAGCGGCCGGAGCCCAGCCGCTGGAGATCGTCGCCGTCGTCGTCCGACGCGGCGCGGGCAGCGGTGCAGCCTCGGCCTCTTCGAAGTCGAGGGTCCACATCAAGAAGCGCCGGAACTCTGCGAGATGCTGATGCGCCGCACGCGCCAATTCGCGGCGCCGGTCATGCGGCAGCGCGTCGCGACCGATCGCGCGAATATCGGCTTCACAGCCACGCAGGTCGACGATCGGCAGCACGTCGTGATGATGCGCCAGCGCCAACTCGAGCAGTGCTGCTTCGGCCAGATACGGCCCATCGCGCAGGGCCTCGGCCGCGGCGGCGGGATCTTCCGCGCCCAGGCTCGGATCGAGGTCTGCGGGCTGCAGCGGGAGCCGGATCACCACCACGTCGACCGGGTGGATCCGCTCGCGGGCAAGCGCCTCTGCCTCTCGCGGCCGGCTGCGCCGCCCGACGACGCCGGCCAGGACGCGCTGCTGCAAGACCTCGACCCGTCCGGCGAGCATGCTGCGCTGGCCGGCGAGCTGGTCGACCGGGGAGACCATGACGCCGCGGCGCGCGAGCTCCATGCCGGTCCGGGCGACGGCGTAGGTGTGGAAGCCCGCAGCGGAGAGGGCCTCCACGGCCTGCGCCGCGGCCTCGGCGTTCGAGGTCGCGAGCAGTGCGCTCCGCGCCACCTAGCGCTCCTCTTGGCGCACCGGCTCCCCGGCGTCGATCGCGCGGGCTTCGACCGCGAAATCTTCCTGCTGGAGCTTGTCCAGGCCGGCGACCTCGACCTGACGGATGCGCTCGCGGGTCAGGTTCATGATCGAACCGACTTCTTCCAGCGTGATGCCGCCGCGCTCGGCGATGTCGAGCGCGCAGGTATGCGGCATCTCCCAGACCTCGAGGTCCGGGAAGTTGATCTTGATCGACCCGGTCGCCGGGTTGACGTCGAGGTAGAGGTGGTAGCGGCAGCTGACGAACGGACACGGGCGCACGCCGGTGGCGCACTCCGAGCGGGTCCGCGGACGGCGGTAGTCCATCTCGTCGGCGAGCGCCACGCCTTCCTCGATCTCTTTCCGCGTCAGGCGGCGGGCAGGGATCGTGCGGGGGCGGGCTCCGCGGGGTTGTTGAGCATCGGGGCGGGGGGGCTTCCTCATGGCGTGGCTCGACACGTTCGACTCCGTCGCGGCTGGGCAATGCGGAGCGCAAGGGGTTGGAACGCAAGCGGTCGCTAGCGCCCGAGCCCGCGGCGATCCGCTGGGTGGCTGGCAAGTCGGAGCATGGCCGCGGGTCCGATCCTTGACAACCGTCCAGTAAAAAAAAACTTCCTCGACCGTTCAGAATTTTTCCCGACGGACCCCGGCGGCCTGTGGATGGAGGCAGAAAAGACAGCTGAAATACGTGAAAAACGGTCCCGTGAATCGGGCGGCGTCGGCGGCCAAGCCGGCACTGTCGGCGAGACGACTGGATGATCATCGCGTCGGCCGTGGCGGACAGCGCGATCGTGCTGCTGGCAGGTAATAGGTGGAGAAGACATCGTAAATGGGATCTCGGAGGTCGATCGATCGAAAGTTGGCGATCGCCTAGTTGGTCCTGGACTACGACTAGGCGATCGCCAAGAGGTGATGAAGAGCTTGTCGATCGACAAGGATGGCACATCCGGACGTCTGTCTGGAGATCACGCCAAAATGGTCGGACGACCGCCGGTGGAGCTGCAGCCCCCCGCGATCGAATTTCGCTCCGACTGGACGTTTATCGAGTAGGAGGCTCGAGCGCGGACTCGTCGACGGCCTCGTTGGGCCGCGGCTCCAGCGCTTCGTCGGGCAGCACCGCGACCATGCCGCGGCGGAACTTCAGCGAGATCACGCCCTCTTTCGGCTCCGGCCCGACAGTGCGGACGTGCGCGACCGTGGCGTGACCGTCGCGGTCGAAGCCGAGGTGCAGCAGCTCGACCCGGATCGGCCCGTCGTTGGCCCGCAATCGAGCCACCACGGGGTTGCGCGCGTAGGGAGAAAAGCGGCCGTCGCCATCTCGCTCCATCGCGCCCTCGCGGACGATCAGGCTGGACAGGCCGGCAGGCGACGGATCGAGGCGGGCGTAATGCCCGGGGCCGCGGCGGATCAGCGCCGGATCGGCGTCGGCCAGCGGCACGGCCTCTTCCGGAACCATCGTGTCCGCCTCTGCGTTCGAGCCGGCGTCCGGGGCCGGCGCCGTCTGCTTTTCGGCCTTGGCCAGCCCTTCGACCCGCTTGGCGACGCCGTTCGCCCCCGCCTCGCCCGCGGTGCGCGCCGGTCCGCCGTCGTCCTCGGGGTGGACTTCCGATTCGGCCTCGATGGCGACCGGCGACGCCGGCGTCGCCGCATGCGGTGTCGGCGCGGGTGCTGCTGGCGCCTGATGCCGCGGTCGCAGCACGAAGTGGCCGTAGGCAGCACCGGCGGAGACCGAGAGGAGCAGCGAGATCAGCAATTGCCAGCGCAACTTCATGCGCGTTGCCTACCATCGGCCACCGAAGACCGGCAAGAAATCCGCCCCCTGGCGGCTCGAGGCGGCCCGAGATCAGCGTCGACGGCTCGGCAGCGCTCGTTCCAGTTCACGTTCGAGTTCATGGCGTTCGGATTCGGGCAGCATCGACATCGGATCGCTGACGACCTTGCCCAGCTGCATCGTGATCGCCGCCGCGACGGCGAGCGTGACGATGCCGGCACCGACCATCCGCACGACCGTCGCCGTCCGCTGCATCGCGGCGTGGTGGCGCGTGGCGAAGGTGGCGGCACGTTCTTGCGCGACCTCTGCCAGGGCGCCGCTGGCCTCTCCACCGGCCAAGCGGGCGAGGCTCTCCTGGTCGATCCCGGGCAGTGTCGCGGCGGCGCCAGCCAGTCCACCTCGCGTTCGCACCTCTGCTCGGATCCGGTCGCATGCCGCGATGGTCTCGGCCTCCAAGGTCGCGTCGCCGGCGAGGGCGAGGGCGCGATCCAGCGGCAGGCCGGCCTCGAGCGCCGGTCCGAGTGTGCCGAAGAGCAGCGACATCCGCCGCAGCCGCACGAGCTGCGCAAAGCCCGGAATCGCGCCGAAGATGCGCAGGACCGGGCCGCGCGCGCGTGGGTGGCGCAGGATGGTGGGCACGCCGACCAGGAGTGCGACCGCGACGACCGCGACCAGGAACAAGCCCAAACCAGCGGTCGCGAGGTAGCTCGGGATACCGTTCTGCACCGCAGTCGGGGCGGGCAGCAAGACGGCGGCCGACGCGGCGAGCAGCACCGGCTGCATCAGCGCGCTGCGCAACTTGCCGAGGATCTCCTGCTCCCGGCGCAGCCCCTCGGCGAGGCTGCGCAGCGCCGGGCCGAGGTGACCGGTCGTCTCGGCGGCCTCGACCATCGCGACTTCGAGCGGATCGGCGCCGACGTCGGCGAGGCCGCGCGAGAGGGTCGCGCCCCGGTCGACCGCCGCAATGAGCCCCGTGAGCGCCTGCGCCGGCTCGCCGCGCCGCAGTGCCGGCTGCAACGCGGCGAGGGCCGCCGGCAGGGCGACGCCGCGATCCAGCATCTCTGCGAGCTCGCGCAGCAGGACCTGACGCGTCGCTGGCTTCAGAGGTCGGACCGCGGTCCCGGTCGTCGTCGCCGCCGGCGGGGCGGCACGTGGCGTCGCAGCTGCACGGGGCGTCGTGCCGCCGCTGGGCGACGGGGCAGGCGAGGACGGCGGGGCAGGCGAGGACGGCGGGGCAGCGCTGGCCCGGCGAATCTTCGCGAAAATCACGCCGCAGGCCCGGCACTCCGCTGCCTCTGGCTGTTCGTGGTCGCATCGGGGGCATCGCACAGCGGCAGCCCTACGAAATCCGGGACATCCCGCGCGGGCCCTTCTTCGCCTGCACGGGCTCGACGTGGTGGGCAGCAGCCATCGCGCGGCCGTCCGGGCCGGAGATCCACTCGAGCCGACACATCTCCCGCAGCCGTGACATGGCCCGTTCGCCGATGCGCCCGGCGAGCGGTTCGCGGTTGGGGTCGTCATCGGCAAAGGCGAAATTCGTGGCGAAGAAGAGCGAGAGCCCGCGGCCGTAGCGACGGCTGATGATCGCGTCCACGATCGACTGCTCCCACTCCGTCGCTCGACCCTTGCCCAGCTCGTCGATGAAGAGGACGGGCGCGTCGACCACCGTGCCGACCAACGCTTCGGCGCCGCCGCCTTGCTCGAATCGCGCCCGGAGCTCCCCGATCAGGTCGGCGAAGTCGGCGTAGCGGACTTCGAAGCCGCGCTCGAGCGCGAAATAGCCGCAGAGTGCCGTGAGCAGGTGCGTCTTGCCGACCCCGGGGGCGCCACCGAGGCCGAGCCCGCGATCGCCGCGTCGGAAGTTGCCGGCGAGTTGGGTCATCAGCTGGCGGGCACGGTGCTGCGTGCCGTGCGGGTCGCGCGCCTCGTAGGCGTCGATCCGGCTGTTGGCGAAGCGGGCCGGGATGCGGGCGCGATCATAGAAGCCGACGCGCCGGGCCACGCTGAGCAGCTCGCAGCTGCAGGGTGTGATGACCTCGTAGCCGCGGGCGTCGCGCTGCAGCAGCGTGCCCTCGCCATGACAGCGCGGGCACGCTTGCAGGTGACGGCAGACCCGCCCTTCGGCGAAGCGGCCCTCGGCGACGGTGCGGTAGCCCGTGTCGCCGCAGCGTGGGCAGCGCTTGCTCATGCCGGCTCCGCGGGCCACGGGAATGCGGGCGCCGCCGCCCAACCGTCGGGGCCGGGCCAACGCGCTCCGAAGCGCTCACTCAGATAGGACATCTGCAGGGCGACGCCGCGCTCTTTCCGCGCCCGCTGCCCGAGTCCTGGTTCGAGTGCGGCCTCGACCGCTTCGTCGAGCGTCGCTGCCTCGGTCGGGCCGATGCCCTGCCGCAGCTGCCGCAGCAGCCGCGTCCGGATGGCGGCGACCGCTTGGTCGATCTCGTCGGCGCCGAGGTCCTTGGCCAGCAACGCGGCGCATGCCCGAACCGCCTTGCTGGTAGCGACCGTGACCGCTGGGTCGTCGAAGCGCAGCGCCTCTCCCTCCCGGGCCAGGCGCGCGAGCCATGCGAGGACGCCGTCATCGAGCGGTTGGGTGGTCGAAGGCAGCGGCTGCGCAGTGGTCGGGCCGCGCGTCTCGAAGGCGCGCCAAGGGCTGGCAGCGGCGACGTCGAGCCGGCCCAAGGAGGAGCGGCCGCCGAGCGCGTCCTTCACTGCGCGTTCGTAGTGGCGCAGCTCGAAGGGGACGGCCGCTCCCTCGCCGTGAACGTGACGCAAGGCGTCGACCCTGGCCGCGACGACGCGACGAGCGAGGGCCAGCGAAACGCCGGCGGCGCGCCACTTCGCGGCGCGTCCGACATCATCCGGCGTCCATTGCACGCCACGGCCGCGGAGGTCGACGAAAATCGTCTCGAGTTGCTGCACGTAGCGCGCCAGATCCTCGTCCACGATCGCCGGCCGGTGCTCGAACATTCCCCCCCCGATTGGTGCCGCCGAAGGTCGCACACGGTCGCATTCGGCGCAACGAGATCGCGCCTTTGCCGGCCCGCCGTGGATGCTTCATGCTCCGCCGCTCGTGAGGTGTGGCGTGGCCGAGTCGTGGTGCTGGTTGGCGGGTGGTGCGGGCTGGGGCGTGCCCTTGCCGCCGTCGAGCGCGCTCGGTCTCGCCGAAGCCGACGTCCGGCAGACGCTGCGGCTGCGGCTCGGCGGTCGTGACCCGGAGGCTGATCGCGACGCGACGTTGGAATTCTTGCAGCAGGCGTCGGAGCTGGCAGAGGCGGGCGCGGTCCTTTGTGGAGCGCTCGGCCACGAGCTCGGCCCGGCACTCGAACGCCTGCCGCTCGGCTCGACCGCACCCGGTCCGTTCGGCGCTGATGCGGTGCTGCACGTCGCCGATCCGGCCGCGCTGCAGCGTGTGTGGTTGCCGCAGCTCGACCCAGCGCCGCCTCGACCGGCGCCGGTCAAGTGGCAAGCGGCTGGGCCCGCCTTCCGTCGCGGCGTCGCCGCCTTGCTCGAAGATATCGGCGCGGGCCGGCTCTATCAGGCCAACCTCACGGTCGCGCTCGCCGATGCGGGCGCTTTGCCGGACGATGGCGCCCTGGTCCTCGCCGCGATCACGCAGGCGCATCCGGCGCCGTTCGCGGCCTGGCTGCGTGATGGCGACGCGCGCCTGGGCAGCGGCTCGATGGAGAGCTTTCTCACGGTCGAAGGCGGAGTCGCGAGCAGCCGCCCGATCAAGGGCACGCGGCCGCGCGACCCCGATCCGACGCGGGACGCCGCGGCACGGAGAGCGTTGTCGAGCTCGGCGAAAGAGGGCGCGGAGAACCGCATGATCGTCGACATGGCGCGGCACGACCTCGGCAAGGTGGCGACAATCGGCGGCGTCGAGGTCCCCGCGCTGCTCGAGCTGCGCGGCTACCGCACCATCTGGCACCTCGAGAGCGAGGTCCGAGCCCGGCTGCATCCGGATCATGATCTCGCCGCGATCTTGGCGGCGACGCTCGCCCCGGCCAGCGTCACCGGCGCGCCCAAAATCGCGGCCACCCGACGGTACACGGCGCTCGAAGCGCGGCGCCGAGGGCCCTATTGCGGCGCGCTCGGGACGCTCGGGCCCGGACGGGCGGCGCGCCTGGCCGTCGGGATCCGAATGGTCCTCGACGGCGGCCGCGGCGGCGGGCTGCAGATCCCCGTGGGTGCGGGGATCGTGGCGGATTCGGACCCCGAACAGGAATGGAACGAGCTGCTGTGGAAGGCGCGTGGCTCGTTGGCGTGGCTCGGTCGGCTCGACGCGCTCGGGGCGAGGAAGGAGGCGGATGGTGGCTGAGGAATCGACGATCGCGGCTGCGGCGCGGTTGCCACGCGCGGTGCGCAGCGGTGAGGCCGTCTACGATACGCTGCTCGGTCGCCACGGCCGCTTGCACCCCGCGTGGCCCTTGCACCTCGGAAGGCTTCTGGCAGACGCCGAGCGCCTCGCGCTGCCCGCGCTCACGACGGCGCAGGAGCGCGCCCTGCTGGCGGCGGTCGACGCGGCGCTGCAGCAAGATGGGTCACACCCCTTCGTCCGGCTGCGGATGGATCTCTACGCCGACGGACCGAGCGACCTGCGCGCGCCACCGAGCGCCACCGGCGTCGCGCTCGATGTCAGCGTCGCCACCGATCGCGTCCGTCCGCCCGCGGCGGTGCGGGTCGGACCACGCCTGCGCAATGCTGCCGACCCGCTCGCCGGCTGCAAACGCGCGGCGACCGCGAGCGAGCGCCTGCTGCCGCGCCACGGCGCCGACGACGTGCTGCTGCGTGACGTCGACGGGATGCTCTCCGAGGCGACGACCTCGTCGCTGCTCGTGCTCTTCGGCGATGGGGCGATCGCCACGCCTTGGCAGGCCTCTGCGCCGCTGCGCAGCACCACGATCGCCTTGTTGGCGGCGCTCGAGCCACGGCTGCGCTTCGTCGCCATCGCGCCGGAAGATCTGCAGGGTTCCGCGATGGTCCTGCTCAACGCGGTCGCCGGCGGTCGGCCGGTCGCCTCGGTCGACGGCGCTCCACTGCGGCCGCCCGAGCGGGAATGGATCGACCGGTGCCGGGCGTTGGTCGACGGCGGCCCCCTCGCCGAGCGGGCCTTCGCTGCGCTGGTGCGCGGGGACGGTCCCGATTGGGCCCGAGACGCCATCGCCCGGGCCGAGGCGATGGTCCGCCGCAGCGGCGCGGGGATCGCAGCCTTCGCTTGACCCAGTGTGGCGGCAAGGGCCAGATTGACGGGGTGGTCGCGGCCTACGGCGCGGCGACGGGAGGATCGAATGAACGCACGAATCGGTACCACCACGACGCGTCGTGCGCTGCTCGTCGCTGGCGTGCTCGGCGCGGGCCTGCTGCTCGCGGGCTCCGTGCTCGCCGCCGAGGGCGACGCAGAGGGCGCCGCGAAAGACGAGCGCAAGCCCTGGGGCACGCTGGTCAGCGAGGACGGCAAGCAGACGATCGCGCTGCGCGACGACAAGGTCGTCATCGGCTCGGCCGCCGACGCAGGTGCGCGCATCGAGCACCAAACGGTCGCGCCGCAGCACGCCCGGCTGGTCTACGAGGACGGTGCCGTCTACCTCGAGCACCTCGGCAGCCGGCTCGGTACGCTGCTCGCCGGTCGCGAGTTGAAGAAGGGCAAGAAGGAGCGATTGGTCCGCGACACGCTGCTGACCTTCGGCGCCGTGAGCTGGCGCTTCTCGTTCGGCGAGCGCGACACGATCCCAGCCACGATGAAGGCCAAGTCGCGGCCGAAGCAGCCGGCCAAGGCCCGCAGCGGCAGCAAGGCCGAGCGAAAGTCGGGGCGGAGCAAGGAATGAGCGAGCGCACCGGCGAGCAGCCGATCATCTACGATTGGAACGAGGTCGCGCGCCGCGGCAAGGTCATCGGCGCCGGCTTCACCCTGATGGACGAGACGCTGCGCGACGGCATCCAATCGCCTTCGGTGCGCAACCCGAGCATCGGCGACAAGCTCGAGATCCTGCACCTGATGGAGGCCTGCGGGATCGAATATGCCGACGTCGGCCTCCCCGGCGCCGGGCAGCAGGCGATCGACGACGTCACCCGCATCGTCGAAGAGGCCCGTGACTGCAAGATGCGGCTGACGCCGAATACGGCGGCGCGGACCCACCCCAACGATATCGGCGCGGCCGTCGACATCTCGCAGAAAACCGGTGTGCCGCTGGAGATCTGCGCCTTCATCGGCAGCTCGCCGATCCGCCAGCTGGTCGAGGGCTGGGATCTGCAGAAGATGGTCGGCTTGGTGCGCGACGCGACCCGGCTGGCGGTGCAGAACGGCTGCACCGTCTCGTTCGTCACCGAAGACACGATCCGCAGCCACCCGCAGACGCTCTCGGCGCTCTTCCAGACGGCGATCGAAGAGGGCGCCGACCGCTTGATCCTGACCGATACGGTGGGCCACGCGACGCCCGACGGCCTGCTCAACCTGCTCAACTACGTGCGCTCGCTGCTCCGTGCCTGGGGCGCCGAGCACGTCAAGGTCGATTGGCACGGCCACAACGACCGCGGCCTCGCGCTGACGCTGAACCTCTTCGCCCTCGAGCACGGCGTCGACCGCGTCCACGGCACGGCCATCGGCGTCGGTGAGCGGGTCGGCAATACCAGCATCGACCTGCTGCTGATCAACCTGAAGCTGCTCGGCATCATCGACCGCGACCTGCGCCCGCTGCGGGCCTACGTCGAGAAGGTCAGCGCCGCCTACGAGGTGCCGATCCCGTACAACTATCCGGTCTTCGGCTCCGACGCCTTCCGCACGGCGACGGGGGTTCACGCCGCCGCGGTGATCAAGGCGCTGCAGCGGGGCGACCGCGAGCTCGCCGACCGCGTCTACTCGTCGGTGCCGGCCGCGGATTTCGGCTGTCGGCAGCGGGTCGATATCGGCTTCTACTCCGGCCGCAGCAATATCCAGTTCTGGTTGCACGAGCACGGCCTCGACGTCACCGACGCGCGTGTCGACGCGGTCTTCGCGCTGGCCAAACGGAGCGACGTCACCTTGTCCGACGACGCCATCTTGCGACACCTCGTCTCCGGCGGCCTGCTCGCC
This sequence comes from Deltaproteobacteria bacterium, assembly GCA_020632665.1. Classification (GTDB taxonomy): domain Bacteria; phylum Myxococcota_A; class UBA9042; order UBA9042; family UBA9042; genus JACKFC01. Next base: position 13,716 of record JACKFC010000039.1, on the reverse strand, counting down.
GAGCGTGAGGCGGCTGAGGCGGCGAGCTTCGTGCCGAGCTATGCCGGCATCGCCTCCTGACGCGGGCGACCGCCCAGTCGTCGTCGTCGGCATGGAGCCCCTCGGTCTCGAGGTGCTCCGGCGGCTGCGTGCCGAGGGGCTACCCGCCGGCGCGCTGCTGACCCACGAAGAGGCCCGCGACCTGCGGCCGGTGCTCGACGAGCTCGGGGTTGTCCACGAGGTCGGCGCGCCACCCTGGGCCTGGGAACTCGAGCACATGCAGCTGCGCAACGTCGGCGTGCTGGTCTTCGCCGGTGGCGACGAGAGCGTCAACGTCGACGCCGCGTTGGTCGCGCGGCACCAAGTGCCCGACCTGCCGGTGCTGGTCCGCCTCGACGATCCGGCGCTGCGTCGCTTCGTGCAGGGCAGCGTGCCCGGCGTCGAGGTCTTCTCGACCGCCACCGCCGCGGCGCCGGTCGCGGTCGAGCGGGCGATGGCGCTGCTGCAACAGCCACGCGGCGCAGTCGGCGCGCACCGCCAGCTCGCCGGGCTGTTGCTCGGCGTCATGCCGCGGCCGAGCGCGCTCTTCTGGTCGGTCTTCGTCGCCTTCGTCGCCATCTTGCTGCCGACAGCCTGGTATTTCAGCCGTGAGCTGCACCTCTCCTTCCTCGACGCGGTCTACTTCGTCTGGGTCACGGTGCTCTCGGTAGGCTACGGTGACATCAACCTCCGCCACGCCTCGGACGAGGCGAAGATCGTCGGCATGGTCGTGATGTTGCTCGGCTCGGGCTTCATGGCCGCCATGATCGGTTTGCTCGCCGATTGGCTGCTCACCCGCCGGCTCGGCTCGCTCTTCTCCCGCGTCTCGGTGCATATGGCCGGCCACGTGGTGGTGGTCGGTGCCGGCACGGTGGGCGCCCAGGTCGCCGAGCTGCTGCGCCGCTCCGGCCTGCGCGTGGTCGTCATCGAGGCTGACGCCGACGCGCACAACGTCGCGCTGCTGCGCTCGCAGCGGATCCCGGTCGTGCTCGGCGACGCGACGATCGACGATACGCTCGACCTGGCTTCGGTGTGGAGCGCCGGTGCGGTGCTCGCGCTGACCGATCAGGACTCGGTCAACCTGCACCTCGGCCTGCGCCTCTCCGAGCAAGACGCGCAGGTCCCCGTCGTCGCCCGCATCACCTCGCAGGAGATCGCCCGCCACGTCGAGCAGCACTGCCCCTTCGGCTCGTTCTCGCCGATGGCGACCACCGCCGCCGCGGTCCATCGCCGCACCGTCGAGCTGCGCGGCCAGCGCAAGGTCGACCACGGTGGCGGCGGGGTAGGGCCCGGCGGGCGTGTGCTGCAGGCCATGGCCCTGGTCGTCGCGCTCTTCACCTCCGCGATCGGGCTCCCCGGCTGCGGCGCTCCGCAGACCCGAGCCGAGCCGGTGGTCGCGCCTGCCCCGGTCGAGGCGCCTCCGGCCAAGGATACGCGCACCCTCGCCGAGAAGATCCCCTTGCCCACCGTGCTGGAAGACGATGGCGACGCACCCGCCGCCGCCAACGCCGATGGGCTCGACGGCGCCGCGGCGCGCGTCTTCCTGCGCGCGAACCCCGGTCCCTTCCAATACGTCGCTTACGAGATCACCGCACGTGGCAGCGCCGGCGTCGTCTCACACCTGCGCGGCATGATGGGGCGGCGCGACGCGGTGATCCGTACCGAGCTGATCAGCCGGGACGAGCTGCGCCGCATCTTCGCGCGCTTGCGGGCCGAGGCCGCCGACCGCCTGCCCGACGCGCCGCCGCTCGAGGGAGCGACCAAGGACCATCCGCTGCCGAACCAGAGCCCGCAGCCGATCTACGAGCTCTCGCTGCGCCTCGGCGGCAAGGAGCAGACGGTCCAGGTGCGTGATCCGATGGCCGCGGACCACGGCGCCTACGCCCGCTTCGTCCGCGTCGTCCGCGCCGAAGTGCGCGCCAAGGTCGGCGATATCGCCTACCACGGCCCCGACGCCGCCGAGGGTGCGAGCGGCTACCTCTTCGTCGATTCGGTGCCGTCGACCGACGTCTACGTCGACGGCGAAAAGCTGCCCGAGCGGACGCCGGTGCTGAACTGGACGCTCGCGCCCGGCCAGCACACCGTCCGCCTGGTCCGTACCGACAAGCAGATCGACAAGACCTACAAGATCCGCATCGAGGCCGGTCTGACCAGCTCGGTCGAGGTCGACCTGCGATGACCGACCTCGACGAACAGGACCTGCTCGATCTGGTCGACGGCAACGGGGTGACGCTGCTCGGCGATCGCGACCGCACGCCGCACCACCGTGGGCACGAAGCCGCCGAGGCGGCGAAGCTGCTCGAGCGCGCGATCGTCGCCTTGGAGCAGGAGCCGATGCGCGTCGGGCGGGTCGCCAGCGCGATGCGGGTCGAGGAGCCGCTGGCCGTCGCGCTGCTGCTCGAACGCGCCGCCTGCGAGAGCGGCGACACCGCCGCGCGCACCGTCTACCTGGCGTTCTTGGCGATGGTTCTGGCTGTGCGCCCCCGGCCGCGCCTGCCGGCCGGTCCGCTCGAGCAGGATCACGCCCGCGATTGGCCGCACGAGCGCGAGATCGCGGCCATCACCGGCGCGGCGAGCCGGCACGGGCTGCGCTTCGTCCCCGGCCTGCTGCGCGAGCTCTTCCGCCTGCCGGACCCGCTCGAAGGCCGCGTGCCGCCGCCGCACGTGACCATCGAGCACCTGCCGCTCGGCGTGCGCCGGCAGCGCGCCAGGCAGCAATCGCCAGAGCAGTGGCGCCCGCTGCTGGTCGATATCGATCCCGCCGTGGTCGAGCTCCTCGCCGCCAACCCGCGTCTGGGTCTGCCGGAGATGATCCGGCTCGCCAGCAACCGCACGACCCACCCGTGGTCGTTGTGGTCGATTCTGCTGGCGCCGCGCTGGCGCAAACGCGACGGGGTGCTGCTCGCGATCGCCGGAAATCCGCGGTGCCCGCTCTGGTTGTTGCTCGCGGTCGCGCCGCTGCTGCCGGCCGCCGAGCTCGCCTCGGTGCTGCGCCGCCGCTCCGCCCTGCACGCCGACGAGGTCGCGCTCTTCGCCGGCCTGCACCGCGGCGCCAACGACGCCTGGGTCGAGGAGCGCGTCGCCTCGCTGCGGGCGCGTGAGGTGCCGGAGGTGGTCGAGGTCGGCCTCGATCTCGAAGACGCCGGCGACGCGCTGGCCGCCGCGTTCGCCGAGTTGGTCGCCGCCGTGGGCGACGACGCTCCGGGCGGCGCGGCGTTCACCGCGACCGGCTCGCTCGACGGTGGCGAGGTCGAACCGCCCGGCGTCTGAGCCGAGCGCCTGCTACCAGGGGCTGCTGCGGACGGCGCGCTCGAGCGTCGGCCGGGCCTGGGCCACGGCGAGATGCAGCGAGAATTGGCCACGCGCGCGGAGCAGGTTGTGCTCGCCGCGACCCGGAGCGCGGGCCGGATCCCAGCCGAAATAGCGTTCGTTCAGCGCGTCGGCGGCGAATCGGGCCGAGAGCTCCAGGCTGATCCGCAGCAAGCCCGGCACGATCGCCTCCCGCTCGGCGGCGCTGGCCGAACCGGTCTCGGCATAGCCGGCGATGGCCGCGGTGAAGACGTCGGCGTCGAGCGCGGCCGCTTCGTCCTCGCCGGCGCGGTTGCACCAGGAGCGCAGCGCGTCGCCGAGCTCGGCGCCGAGGTCCATCCAGGCCATGGTGTCCAGGTCGATCAGGCCAACGGCGCGCTGCTCGTCGAAGAGCACGTTGGAGATCTTCAGGTCGCCGTGGATGATCCGCAGCGGCAGGTCGTCCGGTACGGCGAGGCCGGCCCACGCCGCCTCGATCAGCTCGTGCAGGGCGCTGACCTCGGCGAAGAGGCGATGCTCACGGTGGTCGCGGATCGCCGCGCGCAGCGTCGCCATATGCGCCGCGGTATCGTGCGCGCCGGCGCGGGTGAAGGCGAAATCGTGCGGCACGCCGTCCAGCGCGGCGTGGAAGCGACCGACCAGCGCGGCGGCGTCATGGGCCCGGCGGGCGGCGCCGACGTGCGGCGAGGTGCTCCCCGGCAGCCGCTCGAGGATGCGCCAGACCCCGGTGCGCGGATCGTCCGGCTCGTCGATGCGGACGTAGGGCGGCCCATCGTGGCTGTGCGCGATCGCCGGCACCGGCACGCCGCGGGCACGCAGCAGCGGCACCAGCGCGGCGATATCGTCGTTGACCTCGGCCGCGAAGATCGGATGCAGGCGCTGCAGCACCCAGCCGTCGCCGACCGCGAAGGTATCGTTGATCAGGCCGCCGCCGAGCGGGCGAATCGGGCCGCGGCCGGCGCCGGTCAGGGCGAAACGGTCGACCACCGCTCCGAGGAGCGCGTCGAGATCATGGAGGGGGAGGGCAGGGCGCTGCATGGCGGCAGTCTGGCAACGGTCCCGGCCGTGCGCTACTTTTCCGCGCCTCGCCGATCGCGCCACGCCGATCGCGCCTCGCGCCCGACCGAAAGCCCCCCGGAGCCGACATGACCACCCCGCCGAACAGCCAAACCTCCAGCGTCCGGATCGAGAAGGACGGCAGCGTCGCCACCCTGCGCCTGGTCCGCCCACCTGTGAACGCGATCGAGGGCACGTTCTGCGCCGATCTGGTCGCCGCGCTCGACACCCTCGAGCAGGACCCCGAGGTCCGTGGGATCATCTTGGCTGGCCGGCCCGGGCTCTTCTCCGCTGGCCTGGATCTGCCCGCGCTGCTGGCCTTGGACGAGGCCGGGATGCGCGCGTTCTGGGCCCAATTCGCGGGTATGTTCCTGCGCCTGTGGAGCACGCCGCTCTGCGTCGTCGCGGCGCTCGAAGGCCACGCCCCCGCCGGCGGCACCGTCCTCGCCATCACCGCGGACCATCGCATCATGGCCGACGGGCCCTACAAGATGGGCCTGAACGAGGTCGAGGTCGGCCTCGCCGTGCCGGTTTTCCTCTGCGAGATCGTGCGCTCGATGCTCGGCCAGCGGATCGCCGAGCGCGTGTTGACCCAAGGGCTGATGTTCTCGCCGCTGGAAGCGCTGGCGGTTGGCTTCGTCGACGAGGTCGTCGCGGCGGATCGGGTCGTCGAGCAGGCCCGGGCCGAGGTGCTGCGTCGCATCGCCCGGCCCGATGCCGCGCGCCGCGGAACCAAGGCCGCCCTGCGTGCGCCGCACGCCAACGCCATCGCCAGCGGCCTCGACGCCGAGGTCGACGGCTTCATTCAGTTCTGGTTTAGCGACGACTGCCAGCGCGAGCTGCGCCGCGTCGTCGCGCAGCTGGCCGCGCGGAAGAAAGCATGAGCCAGGTGAACGACCCCGCCGCGCTCGAGACGCCCACCGAGCTGCGCCTGCTGCTCTCGAGCTGCCCGGCCGCCAGCGCCGACCGCTTGGCCAGGGTCTTGGTGCAGGCGCGGGTCTGCGCCTGCGTCAGCGTCTTGCCGCAGATGGTCTCGCGCTACCATTGGGATGGCGTGGTGCAGCGCGACGACGAGAGCCTGCTGCTGTGCAAGACGCCGGCCGACCGCGTCGAGGCCGCCGCGGCGCTCTTGGCCGCCGAGCACCCCTATACCGTGCCGGAGATCTTGGTCCTGCCGATCGCCGCAGCCGCTGCGCCCTATGCCGCCTGGGCCGTCGCCGAGACGCGCGTCGCGCGCTAGCGCGTCAATCCGAGAGCGGCCGCCGCAAGACGGTGTCGTGCCGCCAGTTGTCGTCGTCGGTATCGGGATAGTCGAGGCTGAAGTGCAGCCCGCGCGACTCCTGCCGGATCAGCGCCGAGTCGACGATCAGCTGCGCCACCGTCGCGAGGTTGCGCAGCTCGACGGTCTCCGGCGAGACGAAGAAGCGCCAATATTCCTCGCGGACTTCACCGTAGATCAGCTCCAGCCGGCGTTTGGCCCGGATCAGCCGGCGGTTGCTGCGCACGATGCCGACGTAGTTCCACATCAGCCGGCGGATCTCGTCCCAGGCTTGGTTCATCAGCACGCGCTCGTCGGGTGAGCTGGCCTCGCCGACGTCCCAAGACGGCACGTCGAGGTGCGGCGCGCGTGCGCCCTGCTCGAGCAAGGCGGTCGCCGTCGCGGCAGCCCGACGGGCCTGGACCGCGGCCTCGAGCAGCGAGTTGCTGGCCAAGCGGTTGGCGCCGTGCAAGCCGCTGCAGCTGACCTCGCCGATCGCCAACAGCCCCGAGATCGTGGTCCGGCAGTCGGCGTCGACCTGCACCCCGCCGCACATATAGTGCGCCGCGGGAACGACCGGGATCGGCTGCCGCCGCATGTCGATCTCGACCTCCATGCAGGCGCGGTGGATGGTCGGGAAGCGCTCGACCAGGAAGTCCGGCGGCAGGTGCGTCATGTCGAGGTAGACCGACGCGTCGCCGCGGGTCTTCAACTCGCGGTCGATCGCGCGGGCGACGATATCGCGCGGCGCCAGATCCTGCAGCGGGTGGTAGCGCGCCATGAAGGCGTCGCCATCGGCGGTCCGCAAGATGCCGCCCTCGCCGCGCAGCGCCTCGCTGACCAGGAAGTTCTTCCGCTCGGGGTGGTAGAGCGCGGTCGGGTGGAACTGGAAGAACTCCATATTCGCCACGCGCGCACCGGCCCGGTAGGCCATCGCCACGCCGTCGCCGGTCGCGCCGCCTGGGTTGCTCGTATAGAGGTAGCAGCGGCCGGCGCCACCGGTCGCCAGCACCACGACAGGCGCGGCGATGGCGTGGACCTCAGCAGCGGCGACGTCGAGGGCGTAGACGCCGAGCACCCGGTCGTCGCGGCCGCCGGGCTGACCGACGCCGCGGCCGCGCGCGACCTTGGCCCGGGTGATCAGGTCGACCGCGAGGTGATGCTCGCGCAGCTCGATATTGCCGTGCTCGCGCACCCGCTGGCCGAGCGCGTCTTGGATGGCGAGGCCGGTGTGGTCGTGGGCGTGGGCGATTCGTCGCGCGCTGTGGCCGCCTTCGCGGGTCAGCTGCAGCCCGCCGTCGTCGGCCTTGTCGAGCGAGACACCGCGCGCCAAGAGCTCGGCGATGGCCGCAGGCCCGGCCTCGACGATGCGGCGGACCTCCTCTTCGCGGCACAGCCCGGCGCCGGCGACGAGGGTATCCTCGACGTGGGCGTCGAAGCTGTCGTCGTCGCCCAGGACCGCCGCGATCCCGCCTTGTGCCCAGCGCGTGTTGGTGTCGCCGTCGGCGCCCTTCGCGAGCACGCAGACGCGCACCTGCTCGGCCAGATCCAACGCGAGGGAGAACCCCGCGATGCCGCCTCCGACGATGACCACGTCGAAGCGATCTTCGGGTCGATGCATCGATCCTCCAGGCCGCGGAACGCCACGCCGCGCCGACAACGCGCCAAGCTAGCACGGCTCGTCGTCTTGGCGTATGGTCCCGCCCCCCGAAACCCGGATGCGGAGGGACCGAGCAGTCGTGCAGGAGCAGCAAGCCAGCGAGGCGCAACAGGCGCCACAGAGCTTCGTCGCGCCGGCGCATCAGGACGCCCGTGGCCGCTTCGATCTCGTCTATTCGACCGTCTTCATCGCGCTCACGCTGCTCGGCATCGCGCCGGTGTGGGTGACCGACGTCTTGCCGCTGCTCGACGCCGCCAGTCACCAGCACCTGATGCGGATCATCCACGAATACGCGACGGAATCTGTCTTTCAGCAGCATTACGCCGAAGTCCACGCGATCGTCCCCTACCTGACGTACTACAAAGCGGTGGACTGGCTGATGTTCCTGATGGACGTCGAGACGGCGAACCGCGTCGTCCTCTCGCTCTGCCTGGTCGCGCTGCCGCTCGCTTCGTCTTCGCTGCTCCGGGCGCTCGATCACAACCGTTGGCTGGTCCTCGGCGTCTTCCCGTGGATGCTGAACAGCGACTTCTTCATGGGGTTCTTCAACTACCTCATGAGCATCCCGGTCTTCCTCTGGCTGTTGGCGGCGCACGTCCGCTTCTTGCGACGGCCGGAGTGGCGCGGTGCGGCGGTGGTCGCGTCGCTCGGCGTCTTCCTGGCGCTCACGCACTATCTGCTCTGGGCCGTGACGCTGGCCTTGTTGCCGACGCTGGCGCTGGTCTTCGGCGCCCGCAACCAACGCCTCCGCGGCGTGGTCTGGATGGTTCGCGAGGTCGGCCTGGTGCTGCCCTCGGTGCTGGTCCTGTTGCCGTGGTTCCTGAGCTATTTCGTCCTGGCCAAGGACGCCCGCACGCCCGATCAGGTGGCCGTCGCCGGCTCCAGCCTCGCCCAGCGCCTCTCGCGGCTCTATTCCGGCCAGCACCTCGGCCCGATGGACAACCTCGAGCAGCTGCTCGGGCGGATGTTCGACAACTTCTCCGCCCACGCCGAGCACGTCGACAGCTTCGCCGACCTCTTCATCCGTCGGCAGGGTGAACTCGCCTCGTTCCTCTGGCTCGCCGGCATGGCGCTCTGGCTGATGGGTGCGGTCAAGCGCCACCGCGTCCTGCTCTCGCCAGCGCAGGCGGCGAACGAGATGGACGCCGCGCTGCATCCGCACGGTGACGATTTGGTCGGCAAGGTCCTGGATTTCGCCGAGCATGGTCGGGTCTACGTCGGCACCCGCGGCACCCGCGCCCGCGTCCACGGCACGTCGTATATCGGCTGGGTCCTGGCGCTGATGACCATCGCGTACTTCGCCTTGCCGCAGCACCTGGCGCGGCCGATCTACCTCTACGGCGTGAATTTCCGGCTGATCGAGGTCCTCGGCGTGCTCGCCGTCGTGGCGCTGCCGGTCTGCCCGGTGCTGCCGCCGAAGCACGTCCGGCTGCGGGTTTGGCTCGGCACGGCGCTGATGGCGATCGTCGCGGTGATGGTGCCGATCCACACCGCTGGCACCTTCTTGTTGGTCCGCACCGAATACGGCTCGATCCGCGAGGCGATGGGCACGATCCCGCCCGGCCGCAGCGTGCTGACCCTGCGGATGAAGCGGGAGAGCCGCTGGTTGCGCGAGAAGATCTTCAGCAATATCGGCGAATACTACGCGGTCTTCCAGGGCGGCTACGTGCCCTATTCGTTCGCCGACAGCTCGAGCAAGCCGATCATCACCCGGCAAGAAGCGTCGATGCCCGCGCCGACGTGGTTCGACCACACCACCTTCGGCATGGATATCCACGGTAAATACTACGATTATATCGTCGTCTACCGGGATTTGGACGAGCGGCCCGGCTCGTGGGAGCGCCACCTCAAGACCTGGCACAAGGTCTACCACCGCGACCATTGGCAGGTGTACCGCAACCCCGCTCCGGCGCGTTGGCCGCCGCCGACCCCCGAGGAATTGGCGCGCCAAGCCGCACGGCAGCGGGCCGAGCAATGGTTCCTCGAGCGCCTCGGCTTCGCCCCGCGCAGCACGGTCCGCGGCACGCTCGATACCTTCCTCGACTTGGTTCGCTTGAGTGACGGCGACGCCGAGCCCGAGAGCGAGGACGAAGCGCCGGCCAAAGGCCTGCCGGCCAAGCGTCGTCGTCGCCGCCTCGCGCCGCCGCGGCCGGATCGCGAGCAGAACTCGCCGAGCAAGCCCCGCATCGGCGAGGAGCCCTCTGCCGACGAGGCCGAGCGGCAGGGGGGCGCGTCCGCGGTTCTGCCCGTGCTGCCCTCGCGGCTGCCGGTGTTCCGGCCCAATTTCGACAATCTGCGCAACTTCCGTCCGAGCCTCGGCGCCGACGCTGGTCCGGCCGAGCCCGAATTCGCGCCGGCAGACGCCACGCCGCCGGACGACGCCACGCCCGCGCCCACGCAGCCCGATGCCGCGCCGCCGGTGCCGCCGCCGGCCCAGGAGCGCGCGCCGGATTCCGGCGGTCGCCCGGCCCGCGGGTCCGACCTGCGGCGCAGCGGCGCTGGCTGGTACGATGTCAACCGCCACCTCCTCGGCGCGGCGCGACGCAAGATCGGCCGCGGTCCGATCGAGGAGTAGGGGCGCCGGCGCGACCCCTTGCCAGGGACGGCGCGCCTCTTACATTGGCCCAGCGAGGCGTGCTTCGACGCCCGCGCCCCGGAGTCGCCGTGTACGCGCAGCCCGGCGGGCCCTCTCGCCCGCACTTCACCATCGCCGGCATCCCCGTCACCGTCTCGATGTGGCACGTGCTGCTGATGGGCTTCATCTTCTACAACCAGCTTCAGCACAGCGTCGCGCTCGGCGTCGGTGCCATCTTGATCGCGATCTTCTCGGTGCTGATGCACGAGATGGGGCACGCCTTGGTCTCGGCGCGCTACGGCCTCGCGCCGCGGGTCGAGCTCAACGGCATGGGCGGTGTGACCATGCACGCTCCCGCGCGCGGCGACTTGCAGGTCTTCTTCATCACCTCCGCCGGGCCGGCGGCCAACTTCGCCCTCGCCGGGCTGCTGTGGGCCGCGCAGGACCTCGCCGAGGGGATGCTGGCGCAGATCGTCTGGCTCGGGATGGCGATCAACGTCGTCTGGGGACTCTACAACCTGCTGCCGGTGCTGCCGCTCGATGGTGGCACGTTGACGCTGTTGCTGCTGCGCCGGATCTTTCGTCGCGGCGACCGCGCCGAGCGGATCGCGTTCTGGCTCGGCATCGTGATCGGCGGTGCCGGCGCGGTGTGGGGGCTCTCGACCCGCAACCTGCTGGTCACCTTCGTGCTCGGCATGGCGGCCTTCGAGAATTGGCGCGCGCTGAAGGCGCTCGGCGCGCCGCAGCCCGACCACGATCGGGTCAAGCACGGCCGTGTGCGCGAGCTGCTGCTGCGCGCCCGCGAGGCCTATGCCAACGGCGACTTCGACGGCGCGGCGCGCGCCTGCCACCAGGCCCGCAGCGAGCCGTTCCTCTCGACCGAGGAAATGAAGCAGGTGTGGAGCATCCTCGCCCTGACCGCGGCGCGGCAGGCGCAGTGGAGCGACGCCATCCGCTACGCCGAACGCGACGGCAACGCACCGGAGATGGCGCAGGTCCGGGCCGTGGCCATCCTCGCGCTGGGCGAGCCGGCACGCGCCCGCGCCTTCCTCGGCAGCAACGCAGCGCGCCTGGTGCAGACCGAGCAACTCGAATCATTGCGTGCGCTCGCCCGTAGCCAGGGTGCGGCTTCTGCCTGACGCCTCGGCGTCGCCGCAGTTGACGACATCCCCGCGGCGGGCCGATGCTTCTGCCCCCGCGACCCGCTCGGCGGTCGCCGGAGGAGCCGATATGATCGACGTCCATTCCCTGCAGTTTCGGATTGTCCTCGCCCTGGCGGTGCCGATGCTGCTCGCGCCGCCCCTGGTCTCCACGGCGGAGGCCGGCAAGGCCGCTGAGCTCAAGCCCAAGGACGACGCGTTGCACATCCTCCGGGAAGGCATGAAGTCGCCCGATTTCCACGCCCGCGGGATGGCCTACGAGGGCATCGCGTTCGACAAGAAGAACAAGGAGCTCAAGACCATCCTCAAGGATGGCGAAGAGGATCCGCAGTGGGTCGTGCGCGCCGGCGTCGCCCGCGCCTATATGCGCCTGCGCGACAATTCCTGGAAGCGCGTCGTCGCAGAAGCGCTCGGCCGCGCCACGCTCGATCCGCGCGAGGTCCTGCCGGCGCTCGACACCCTGAAGGACAAGGAGGCCGTCGCCTTCCTGGTCGACACCCTGGCCGACAAGGAATTCGAGCGTCAGGACGCCGTCGCCGACGCGATGGTGATCCGTGGCCACGCCCGTCTCGGCGATTTCATCGTCGCCGCGCTCGGCAGCAAGTCGCCATTGGTCAAGTCGGCGGGGCTCCGTGCGCTGAAGCAGCTCTCGTCGATCCTGCACGGCCGCCACGTGACGACCGTCGCCAACAAATTGGGCAAGAACGCCGAGGTCATCGCCATCGTCTGCGAAATCGCCGAGGGCGCGCCGAAGGGGGCCGACGTGAGCTTCCTGGCCAAGCTCAAGCCGGGCAAGGGCGATCAAGCGCTGGCCGACCGCGTGGTCCTCGCGCGCGCACAGCACGGCGATCGCGCCGTCGGCAAGGACGTCCTCGCCATCGCCGCCCGCCGCGAGGGTGACGAGCGGATCGCCGCGGTCGAGATCTACAAGTCCATCCTCAGCAAGGACCACGCGGGCGCGGTCAAGGCGCTGCTCGAGGGAGAGCCCTCGCCGCGGCTGAAGCTGGCGGTCTACGAAGTCCTCGCCAATATGGGGGACCGCTCGATGGTCAAGCAGGCCGAAGAGATGGCCTCGGGCACCGACGTCGAGCTGCGTCCGGTGGGCGTCTACTACCTCGGCCGGATCGGCGGCGCAGGCCGCATCTCCGAGATGCACCGCTACCTCAAAGACGGCATCCCCGAGGTTCGCATCGCGGCCGCCCGCGTCATCGCCTGGATCGCCTCGCCGATCTCGGTGAGCCCGCTGCGCAACGCCCTCGATGACGAGCGGCGGCCCGAGATCCGGGTCGAATTCCTGCGTGCGCTCACCAGCATCAAGGACAAAGCCGCCTACGAGGCGCTGGTCTTCTACTCGCGCGAGAAGGACGACGAGATCCGTCGCCGCGTGGTCCGTGCGCTCGGCGAGTCGGGCGACAAATCCGCACGCACCGGCCTGCAGAACGCCCTGCGCGATCGCAGCAAGGAGGTCCGCGTCGAGGCCGTCCGCGGCTTCATCCTCTCCGATCCGGCCAACGCTGTCAGCGTCTTCGAGCGCTCGCTCGGCTGGCTGCCACGCGGCACGCTGATCGCGATGACCCGTGAGTTCGGCGACGCCTTCGACTCCTATCTGGAGCTCGCGCTCTTCAGCAAGCGGATCGAGATGCGCGAAGAGGCGCTCGAGGCCCTCTCGCTGCTGCCGAAGAAGCAGGCTGCGCTGCTGCGCAAGGTCCTCGCGTCGACCGACGAGGACGACCTGCGCGTCCGCGTGATGAAGCGGCTCTTCGACCTCGAGGGCAAGGGCGTCGCGACCGACGTCAAGGCGCTCGCGCTCTCCTCTTCGACCCGCGTCCGGATCGAGGCCATCCGGCTGCTCGGCTCGCTCAAGGGCGACAAGGAGGCGACGCAGATGCTCGAGCGCTTCCTCTCCGAGGCCGACCAGCGCGTCCGCATCGCGGCGGCCCTGACCTACCTCGGAGGCTAGCGTGGCGCCTTCGCGCGCGCTGCTCGTCGCTGCGCTCGCCCTCGCCGTCGCGGTCAGCGCCGGTTGCGGTCGCGACCCGGCAGCCGCGGGCGCCGTCGTGCCGCCTCCTCGCCTCGAAGACGTCCAACGCGCCGTCCTGATGGGCACCGGTCAAGTCTGCGACGACGATCGAGGCTGCGGCGTCGGCGCCAACCCGCTCGCCCGCGGGGCGTGCGTGCTCGGCACTTGCTTCGGCTTGCTGACCACCGACGCGCCCGCCGCGCGCGCCACGCTGGTCGATCGCCTCGCGGCGTTGCCAGCGGACGTGCAGGACGCCGTCGTGACGCGCCTCGACGCGCACCTTTGGCGCCCCACGGCGATGCCCTCGGTCCGCGTCGCCTGCGCCGCCGGGCTGGCCGCGATCGCCGAGGCGCGGGGCTGCGGCGCTGCCTGCGACGTGCTGCAGCGCTTGGAATCCGAGCCCGACGACGCGCTCGCCGCCGAAGCGCGCCTGGGCCGCTGTCGCGCCGGGCTGGCCGCTGCCTGCGCTGCTGCGGTCACGGACTTGAAGCAGGGCAGCGAACACCTTCGCGCCGCCGCGGCGCGGGCGCTGGGCGTCGGGATGCGGAAGACGCGCGATCCCGACGTCACGGTCGCGCTGCAGGCGGCACTGCAGGATCGTAGCCCGGTGGTCCGGCGGGTGGCCGCGGAGGCCCTGGTCGCCTTCCGCGACGACGCCGC
>JACKFC010000038.1 GCA_020632665.1 Deltaproteobacteria bacterium | reverse complement strand
TCGCGTTCATCGTCCCGTCGACATGGTCGGCCTCGCAGCGGAGCTGCAGCGCGGGGCCGTCCTCGTCGGCGTGTGACGCCTTGTAGGCCTCGACGACCCGCTCGAACATGGCGGCGATGCGTTTGCTGCTGACCTTGTAGCGCCCGGCGTGCCCCACCGGCTCGATCACCTGGCAGAACGCCACCGCGCGACGCATCGGTAGGGGATCGTCCGGCAAGGCCTCCTGCTGATCCTGCTTGGCGAGCGCTTTCCAGCAGCCGACGATTTTGCCGGCGTCTTCGACCCGGATCTGGCTGTCGTCGTCCTTCATCAAGCGCTGTAGCCGGCGGCTGACGTGCGCCTCGTCGATCGCGAGGACCAGCACCTTGTAGTCGACCAGCAAGCCCGCCTCGACCGCCTCGCTGAAGCTGATGCTGTACAACGTCTCGCCATAGACGGCCGCATCGTCCATCGAGCAGAGCGCGACGTCTTGCTGTCCCGCCGCGAGCTTGGCCCCATCGCCGAAGATCCGCGGCGTCGCCGTCATGTACAGCCGCTTCGCCGACTGGACGCCTGCAGCGTCGTGAATGCGCACGAACGCGCTCTCTTCCTCAGCGCCGAGGGCCACGCCCGTCGTCCGGTGCGCTTCGTCGCAGACCACCAGGTCGAACGCCGCCATGCCGTGCGCGTGCTGCGCCGCGACCACGACCTCGATCGAGTGGTACGTCGCGAAGATCACCGTCAAATGGTCGGCGTCCTGTCGCGCCTCCACTGCCGTTGCGAGTGCTCGTGGCTTGGTCGTCGCTGGGTAGCGCAGCTCGTGCACCAGCAGTTCGACGTCTTCGCCACCCTCGCGGCGCTTGCCGACATCGGCGTCCGAGCAGACCGCGAACGCGTGCAGCGGCAGCGTCGCTTGCTGCGTCCACTCGGTCAGCGCCTGCGAGAGCAGCGCCAGGCTCGGGACCAAGAAGAGCACCCGACCGCCCCCGCCGGCGTGCGCTTCGGCGATCCGCAGGCTGGTGAAGGTCTTGCCGGTGCCGCAGGCCATGATCAGCTTGCCACGCTCGGCCGTCGCCAAGCCCGCGAGGCAATCGGCGATGGCCCGCTGCTGGTGCGGCAACGGCGACTTCTTCGGCTTCAGTGGCGTCGTATCCGTGTCGCCGTAGCGCTGCCAATCGATGCGGCTCTGTTCGAGGTCGTAGCGGTTGATGACGCTCACCGGTGTCCGCTGCGCCTGCAGCGCGGCCTCGGCTGGAGCGGACCAGCGCGTCGCCGTCGTCACGATGATGCGGCGCTCGAACGGACGCTTGCCCGAGGCGGTGAAGAACGAATCGATCTCCGACTTCTGCACGACGTGATCTGCCGCGAAACACTTGCACTGGATGGCGTGCAGCTCGCCGGTGCCGGCGACGCGGGCGACCAAGTCGATGCCATCGTCGCGCCGGTCGAGGCCGCCTTGCTCGGCCCACTCTGCGAAGGTCCAGACCCCATCATAGAGGTCGGCATAGGCGGGTTCGTTGCGGAGGAAGGCGACCACCAAGTCTTCGAAATAGGTGCCCAGCTCGCGCGGGGTTCGGGCTCGGCGACGCAGCGCGTCGAGCAGGGCTTCGAGCGGGCTGGCTGCTTCGGCCGATGCCGTGACACGATCTTGCATGGGCTCCTCCGTGGGCGGCCCACGAATTGCCATCGCATAAGATGGGTGTCAACGCGACGGCTGGGCCATCATGCCTCCGGGCGTGATGGTTGTTCGCGATCTCTCGCCGCGCGCACGCTCCCACCATGCGAGAGTCCGACTTCGACGAACTGCTCCACCTCGCCGGCAGCCAGATCCGAGCGGCGCGCATGGACCGCAGCTGGACCCAAGAGCAACTGGCGCAGCGGCTTGGTATCTCGCTCAAGAACGTTCAGCGCTTCGAAGCAGGTGGGCAGAACATGCAGCTCCGCACGTTGGGCAAGATCGCCGCTGCGCTCGGCGTCGAACCCGCTGTGTTGATCACCGCGCCCGAGCCGACGCTCCCATCCGAGCGCGAGGCTGACCGGGTCGCGGCTGCCCTGGCGCGGAGCGCCCTCGACGTCGCGGACGAGCGAACCCTCGAGGCCCTCGACGCAGGGGGTACGGCGCGCGTCGATGCGGGACTCGCTCCGGTCTATGACGTCCGGGCCTACGCAGGGTGGAAGCGCGGCGGCGCGCAGGCCGAGGTCGCTGCGTGGGTGCGCCTGCCGGAAAGCTACCGTCGCCGCGCGGACGAGCTCTTCCTCGCGGTCGTCACGGGCACTTCCATGCTGCCGCGCGTTCCCGATGGTGCGATCTGCCTATTCTCGTCGCGTATTGGCGACGCTCCGCTGGGCAAGGTCATGCTGGTGCATCGTCGCGAATCCATCGGCGACCACGACGGCGGCAGCATCCACCTCAAGCGCGTCGGCGCCATGGAATCGCCAGCCGATGGCGTGGTCGTTCTCCGCCTCGACTCGTTGAACCCCGATGTTCCGTCGCTCCGACTGACCGCCGGCGAGGGCGGAGAGGCAGTCGTGATTGCTGAATTCGTTACCGTTTTGGGGTCGCGGGAGCGACGACGACGGGATCGCCGCGCCTCAGCGCGATGAGAAGAGCGCCCGACCCGCCTCGCGGCAACGCCGGCCCCGGCAGCAGGAAGCGCAGCGCCGCGCCGACCCGCGCCTTCCACGCCGCCTCGTTGTGCTTCTGGCCGTGGCCGACCAGCGAGAGCAGGTTCTTCTGGGTGGCCAAATAGCCCTTCCAGCCGCTACCCACCGGGGGCTGCGCCGACCACGCGATCGACGGCACCTGCGCAACCGGCGTGGTGTCGACGAGGTTCTGCGGCGGGGACTTCGGGTCGGCGTCGGTGTCCCAGGCCGGCCTGTCGTCCCAGCCCGCAGCGATCAGCGTGTTCCGGGTCCAATCGCGGTAGGCCCAGGCGTCGCAGCCGTAGCAGACGGTGCCGTCCTGCGCGGTGTCGCCGCTGTCGAGGTAGGCCCGCAGCGCGACCTTGCCGAGCCACCACCCCGGCTGCAGCGTCGATTGCGCCAGCGCGTCGCCGCCAGGCCCGGTCCCGGGACCGGTCCCATCACTTCCGGTATCGTCGACAACCTCCCCACCGGGCGTGAGTACGTCGGGGCCGGTCGCATCACTTTCGCCATCTTCAATGACCTCGCCACCGGGCGCGAGTACGTCACATCCGTCGTCGCAATCACCAAAGGACGCCTCGGCATCGCCAACGACCGCACCACCACCACCTTGCACCGGCGCCCCGCACCCGATCAGCGCAACCAAGACCCAAACCAACATCGACCAACGGCATTTCACCCCGCGAACGTACCACTCTCGCCGCAGCCGAAAAGGTCCCCCCCACGCACTCGCAGCCCGCACCGCGTTTGACTTCCCCCCGATCTGGGCCACACTCGCGCGGTACGCCTGCTTGTATCGCTCCGGAGGTCGTGATGCGTCGGTCCCTTCCATCGCGCGCGTTCCTGCTCGCCGGCCTCGCCCTGCTCAGCGGCTGCATGAACGCGTCGTCCCTGCAGACCGCTCGGGTGGTGCCGCGGGGGGAGGACCGCGCCTCGGTCGGTTTCGGTACGACGCACATCACCAATACGGATTTCAGGCTGCCCTATGGCGAGGTGATGTACCGCTACGGCATCTGGGAGAACGTCGACGTCGGCGCCCACGTCACGCTGCTCGGGACGTCGGCGATCGACGCCAAGGTGCAACTGATGGCCGACGACCGCTTCGCACTCTCGAGCGGGCTCAAATTCGGCACGCTCGAGATCACCAGCACCGTCCCCGATCCGAACGATCCCAGTCGGTCGATCGAGCTCAAGAGCGGCGTCGCGCAGCTGATCGTGCCGGTCTACGTCAGCTACGACGTCGGCACCCACCTCACGCTCTACGGTTCGCCGAAATACCTGCTCAACGCGACGATGGGCAGCGACCAGACCGCCATCACGCATTTCGCCGGGACCACGCTCGGGGTCCAGCTCGGCGACAGCTGGGGCCTGTTGGTCGAAGCGACCGCGCTCTATGGCTTCTCCACCTCGAATCTGCAACTGCAGGGGAATGCGGCGATCTTCTGGACGCCGCGGTGGCTGTGATCCAATGATGCATCGACTGTCCCGCTTCGTTCCGCCGCTGCTCGTCCTCCTCGGCGTCGGCGGCTGCAGCGGCATCTCGCTCGACCGCGACCCGGCGCAACCTTTCACCAGTCGCCTCTCGCGTTGGACCGAGATCTTGGTCCGCAATTCGCCCGCAGAGCTGCCGCAGCCGACCATCGTGCTCGGGCAGCTGCAGACCAGCGTCGACCCCGAGCGCATGACGCAAGAGCAAGCGATCGCGGGGCTCCGTGAGCACGCATGGCGGTACGGCTGCGATGCGCTCACGGGCCCGCGCGAAGAGGCCGTCGCGCCGACCGCGCAATCGCCCGCGGGTTGGCGCTGGAGCGCCGCCTGCGTCCGCAGCGCCCGGGTGATCAACGGCAAAGTCGCCGCCGAGGTCCCGGTGGCCGCGTCGGCCGGTCCGCTGGTGAGCGGCGCGCTGCCACCCGGCGCCACGTTGCCGACGGAGATGGCGCCGACCCCAGCGTCGACGCTCGCGCCGCCCGCCGCGACTGCGCCGCCCGCCGCGACTGCGCCGCCTGCTGCCACAGCGCCGCCTGCTGCCACAGCGCCGCCCGCCGCGACAGCGCCGCACGCCGCGACTGCGCCGCCTGCTGCCACAGCGCCGCCTGCTGCCTCTGCGCCGCCTGCTGCCTCTGCGCCGCCTGCTGCCTCTGCGCCGCCTGCTGCCTCTGCGCCGCCTGCTGCCTCTGCGCCGGCCGCCGCCGCGCCGGCCGATACCCGCAGCGCCGAAGAGCGCGCCCAGGCGGATTACGAGGAGCGGCAGCGCCTCGCCCGCGATCCGAAGGCCCGCGCCGCTGCGGAGAAGGCCGCGCGCGCCGCCCGCAAGGCTGCGGAAAAGGCCGAGCGCGCCCGCCGTGCCCGGCTCGCCGCCGAGCAGGCGCGCGCCGAAGCCCGCGCCAAACGTGAAGCCGCCGCCGCCGTCGCTGCCGAAGCACGCGAGGCGGCAGCGGCCCGTGCAGCCGAGGCGGCGCGTGAGCGAGCCGCTGCCGCTGCCGCGCGTGCCGAGGCCGAGGAAGAGCGCCGCCGCGTCGCCGAAGAGAAGCGCGCCGAGGCGCAGCGCAAGCGGGAGGAGGCCGAGGCCGAACGTCGCCGCGTCGCCGAAGAGAAGCGCGCCGAGGCGCAGCGCAAGCGGGAGGAAGCCGAGGCCGAGCGCCGCCGCGTCGCCGAGGAGAAGCGCCTCGCCGCCGAGCAGGCGGCCCGCGAGGCCGAAGCACAGAAGGCGCGCGAGGCTGCCGAACGCGCTGCCGCCGCAGCGGCCAAGGCCCAGGCGGAGCGCGAGGCTGCGGCGGCGAGGGCCAAAGCCGAAGCGGACGCGATCGCGGCCGACTATGCCGCGGCGCAGAAGCAGGGCAGCAGCGGCGCGTGGGCTTCGTTCTTGGTCCGCCGCCCGGAGGTTCCGCAGACGGCGGAGGCGCACCGTGAGTTGCAGCGCGCAGTGGCGCGTGAGGCGTCCGTCTGGCTGACGGCCGGCGAGTCCAAGGTCGGCGCCGAGGCGGTCGAGGTGGCATTGGCCAAAGCACCGGCGTCGTTGCGTGGCGACCTCGCCGCGATGCGCGCGAAGAGCTGGAGGGCGCTCGCGCCGCGTCACGTCGAGGCCAGCTATGTGCTGCGCAACCCGACGGGTCGGCCGATGTTGGTCGCGCTCGAGCTCGCCGGGCAGCGGCTCCACGTCTTGTTGCGCGACGCGAAGGAAGTCCGCGGTGTGGCGAAGGTTGCCTGCGTTCCGGCCGGGATGCCGAGCAAGCAGATCCGCGACGGCGTACTGGAATACCGCGACGGCTGTCGATCGATCGGACCGCTGCGCATCGTCGGCGCAGAGGTGGTCGAGGCCGAGCTCGGCCAGCAGCGCAACGCAGCCGACGCTGGCCTCTCACTCGAGGCGTTGCTCGCGCTCTTCGAAGCCTTGCCACGCTCGTGGCTGGCCGACGTCTGGGCCGATCGAGTCGACGACGCGATGGCCGATTTCGCCGACGATGTCCGCGCGATCTCCGGCCGCGCCAAGGCCCGCGGCAAGCCGACCGCCAGCGAGGGGGTGGCGGTCGAGGTCTCCTTCCGCAGCAAG
The DNA here is from genome assembly GCA_020632665.1 of Deltaproteobacteria bacterium. Classification (GTDB taxonomy): domain Bacteria; phylum Myxococcota_A; class UBA9042; order UBA9042; family UBA9042; genus JACKFC01. Next base: position 32,453 of record JACKFC010000038.1, on the reverse strand, counting down.
GCGCGCTTCGACGCCACGGTCTTCTACACCGTCGGCACCGGGCGGGTGGAGCGCTTGCTGGTCGAGCGCGGCAAGAGCGCTGGCATCAAGCTCGTCACCCGGCCGGGGATGCCCGCGGACCTACAGCTGCTGCGGTTGATGCCGCGCTTGCGTGCGCCAGATTGGCTGGTCGGCGCGTGGCGCACCGCCCGCGCGACCGTGGTCATCCTTCCCGCTCGGTCGGGCTTGGTCGCCGTCTGCATCGGCTCCGACGACCAGGGACGGCCGCTCGCGGTGGCCGCGCCGGTCTCGATCGAGGGCGGCGTCTTCCGCTTCGCCAGCCGCGCCGGCCTCGACTTCGTCAAGCGCCTCTTCGGCGACACCGACACCGTGCCGCTGACCTGCGACGCGAATTGCGAGCTGCGTCTGCACGGCAACCTCGCGGCGCAGGAGCGGTTCGACGCCGATGGTCGCCGCGCCCTGGTGGTCGAGGTCGAGGCGGGCAACCGCCGCAAGGCCGTCCTGCTCCATGCCCGCTTCTGAATGACGCCCACCCCGACGCTCCTGCTCAAGATCTCCCGCCCCGGCCTCTGGTTCCAGACGCTGTGGCTCTACCTCCTGCCCCTGACCAGCGGCGCCGATTGGCGCGATCCCTGGCTCTGGGCCGGCCTGCTCTACGCCACGTGGCCGCTGAACGCGCTGGTCTACGGCTGGAACGACCTGGTCGACGTCGAGGTCGACGCGCGCAACCCGCGCAAGGACTCCTGGCTCTTCGGCGCGCGGGCCAGCGAGGCGCAGCTGCGGGCGATGCGGCCGATTTGGGCCTTGGCGCAGCTCCCCTTCGCGCTCGCCTTCACCTGGGCACGTGGGCCGATGATGCTCGCCGTCTTCGCCGCCATCGTCGCGGTCAACGCTACCTACAACGCCCGGATCGGCGGCCTGCGCGGCCGTCCACCCTTCGATCTGGTCAACCCGCTCGGCTACCTCGTGCTCGTCTGGCTCTCGCTTCTGCTCAACGAGCGGCCGCCGCTGCCGTGGCAATCGTGGGTCTATCTCGGTGGCTTCGTCCTGCAGGCACAGCTCATCGGTGAGATCATGGACGTCGTCCCCGATCGTGAAGCCGGCCGCGTCACCACCGCGACGCTGCTCGGCGTCGGCAAGGCCAAGGCGCTGGTGATCGCGCTGGTGGCCGGGCTCGGCCTGCTCTGCGGCGTGGTCTTCCGCGATTGGCTGCTCGGCGGCTTCCTGCTCGGTGGCTCCGGCTGGCTGCTCTACGACTTGCTCGTCTACGCCCGCGATCGGCAGAGCTATACCCGCGCCGAGCACACCCTCGCCGGCGTTGGGATGAACGTCGCGGGCCTGCTCTCGATGCTCTGGCTCTTCTGGTCGCCGACCTTGTTGCAGGTGCCTTGAGCGGGTCAGCTTTCGGCGACGAACGTTGCGCTGCGGCGCTGCATCTGGCCTCCTCGGCGCGTCGCGGCCGGTGCCCACTGGCCCGACGAGGAGCGAAGCCGTGTCCGAGGTCAGCACCAGCGTCGTCCGAACGTTGCCGCGCGGCAGCCTGCGTGGGCTCGAGAAGCTCGCCGTGCCGATCGCGGACACGGTCAACCAGAAGGCGTGGCTGAAGGCCTCGACCCGGCCGATCTGGCGCTACCTCGGCAAGAATTTCGTCACTGGGCTCTCGAAGAACCTCTACGAGCTGCACGGCTTGGAGAACCTCCACGCGATGGCTGCGCCGGCCGGGATGGTGCTGATCTCCAACCACCGCAGCTTCTTCGACCTCTTCTTCACCGCGGCGGTGATCCTCGACGAGCGCTCCGACCTGGTCGCCCGGATGTGCTTCCCGGTGCGCAAGGATTTCTTCTTCGACCACCCGCTCGGCCTCTTCATCAACGTCGCGCTGACCAGCGCCTCGATGTGGCCGCCGATCTTCCGCGACGATCGCCGCGGCGAGTTCAACCCGATCGCGATGGCGCAGCTCGGCGAGGTCATGCGCCGCGGCACGCTCTGCGGCATCCACCCCGAAGGCACCCGCGGCAAGGGTGAGGACCCCTACGCGCTCGGCTCGGCCAAGCCCGGCATCGGCCAGCTCCTGCTCGCCTCCGACCCCGACGTGGTCGTGCTGCCGGCTTGGATTTTGGGCATGAGCAACGATTTCGTCGGCACCGCCAAGCGCAATTTCCGCCCCGCCGGCCAGCGCGGCGAGCCGGTCCGCATCTGGTACGGCGAGACGATGCGCGCCGGCGACCTGATCGCGCGCTGCGGCGAGGACCCGCAGGCCATCGCCGAGGCGGTGATGGAGCCGGTCGCCGCGCTCGGCGCCCTGGACCGGGCCCACCGCGCCGCCAACCCCCGCTCGGCCTGACGCCCACTGGTCCGGGCGAAGTCAGCGGCTCACGGGCCGAGACGCAGCCGCCGCACGCGGTGATTGTGGGTATCGGCAACAAAGAGCCGGCCGTCAGGGTGCAGCGCGACGCCGTAGGGCCGGTTCAGCCTCGCCGCCGTCGCCGGTCCGCCGTCGCCGTCTGCGCCTCGCTCGCCGCATCGCCCCGCCACGGTGTGGATCACCCCCTCGCCATCGACGGCGCGAACACAGTCGTGGTCGCGGTCCGCGATGACGAAGCCGCCATCCGCAGCACATGCCACATCGGTCGGATGCAGCAGCCGGGCCGCCGTCGCCGGGCCGCCGTCGCCGATCGGCGCCCCCGGCTCGAGCGGGTCGGCGTGGGTCGGCCCCGAGCCCGCGACGGTGGTCACGGTCCCGTTGCTGTCCAGCATCCGAATGCGGTGGTTCAGTGTGTCGGCGACCAGCAGCGCGCCGTCGGAGCGAAAGCAGAGCCCGCCAGCGGGGACAGCGGAATTGCCGTCGGGTAGCGCCAACCGCGCGTCGGTCCCGGGGCCGCCGTCGCCGCCGAAGCCGGGCCCCACGTCCTCGCTGCCGCCAGGGCCGAAGATCGTGCGCAACACACCGGCTTCGACGCAGCGGACGCGGTGGCCCTGGGCCTCGGTGAAGCAGAGCGCGCCGTCGCTCGGCCGGCGGGCGATCTTGCTCGGCAGCCCGAGCGCTGCCGTGGAGGCGTCGGTGCCGTCGCCGACCAAGCCGGCGTCGCCATTGCCGGCGACCAGCGCGAAGGCGCCGTCCTGCCCGATCGCCGCGACGGCGTCGTTGTGCCAGAGCGCGATCCAAGCCCCGCCCTCGGGCCGAAAGACCAAGTCCGTCGGGTGATAGATCGCCGCCTCGGTCGCCTTGCTGCCCCCGCCAGGCAGCCCGCCGAGCTCGCCGCTGCCGGCGTAGGCCAGCGCTTCGCCGCCCTCGCCGAGGCGGATCGCGCGGTGGTTGTTCCAATCGACGACGTAGACGCTGCCTTCGCCGTCGAACGCCACGTCCATCGGCAGGTAGAGCGACTGCTGCCACGCTGGCCGACCCAACGCGCCGAGGCCCGCCGCGCCGTCGCCGGCGACCGTGCAGATCACGCCGGCCTCGCTGCACACCGCCGCGAAAGGGCCGCGGTCGACCACCGGCTCCTCACCGCAGGCCGCGAGCACGGCCAGAGCGAGCACGGCCAGCGCGCGGGCGGCGCTAAAAGGCCGGAACGCTGGCATCGTCACAGAGCACCACGCCCTTGTGGTCGTCACGGTCGATGGCGATATCGCCGCCCACCGCCCAGGTCCGCTCGCCGTCGAAGGCGACGCCGTGCAGGTCGTGGCCGGTGTCGGCTGTGCTGCTCCACCAGCGCCCCTCGCCGTCGCGGCGCGCCGTCCAGCCCACTGCCCCCACGATCTCGACGACGCCGTCGGGGTGGACGTGTAGGCCCTGCACCACGAAGGGCGCGTCGTCCGGTGGCTCGACGCTCGCCCACGCCGCGCCGTCGTAGTGGACCAGCAACACGCCGAGGCTGCCGCCCACGGCCCAGACGTCGGTCGCGCTGCGGCCGTGGATGGTGAACAGAGGCGCGCCGCTCGGATCGCTGAGCGCGCTGGTCCAGTCGGCGCCGCCCTTGCCCTGCGCCACGATCGCCCGACCGCCGCAGGCGAAGACCTCGCCGCTCGCTTCGTCGCGCCAGACCTTGAAGATCCGCGATTCGGCGGACTGCGGCCAGTCGGCCCGCGCCGCCAAGGGGACGTCGGCCCACGCCGTGCCTCCGGCGTCCCGATGCAGGAGCAGCAGCCGATCGGTCGTCTCGGTCGCGTTCGCCGCGCCATCGACCCCACCGACGGTCCAGGCCTGCCCATCGGCGCCGAGCCACGCCCCCCAGAGCGTCGCCTTCGGGTGGCCGGTCGGCATCGCGGTCCAGGACGCGCCGTCCCAACGGGCAGCCTCTCCGCCGTCTCCGACCACCAAGACGTTGCCCGCTCCGTCGCCGTGGACCCAGCGCAGCTTGCCGCCCAGCGGGGGATCGCGGCGGCTCCAGGTCGAGCCGTCGAAGTGGCGCACCACCGGCTTGCCCGCCTCGCCGCCGACGATCCAGACGTCGCTCGGGCTGCCGGCCCAGACCGAGTAGTAGGCGCCGGCGTCGTCGTCGTCCTGCACCACGTGCCACGTCCGGGCGCCGAGCTTCTCCGGTTCCTTCTCGCTGCTGCACGCCCCGACGGCGAGGCAGCAGACGACCCAGAGCAGCGCGAGGCGCGCCGCCAAGTGGCCGCGCAGTCCTTCGGTTGGCAGGGCAAAGTAGTGAGATGGCCGCATCTTCTCCTCGATCGCAATTGAAAGTCGCTTGCTACGATGCTAGAGAGCGGGTGGAGAGAGCAAGGGCGAATCGGACATTTGGAGGCCACGATGTGGACGAGGTTGTTGTGTGGGCTGCTGCTGATGGGGCTCGGCGTCGGTTGCTCCGCTGAGCCGGCAGCCGAAGCGCCGTGCGACGGGCCGGCTGGCACGATCTGCACCTGGATCGGCACCGGTGATGCCGGCTTCGACGGCGACGGCAACCCCTTGCTGCAGTCGCAGCTCTATTGGCCGATCGACGCGACGATCCGTGAGGACGGTCGCGCCTGGGTGCTGGACTGGAACAACCACCGCGTCCGCGCCGTGATCGACGGCAAGCTGCAGACCGTCATCGGCACCGACGAGCTCGGCGACGGTCCGCCGAAGCAGGAGGACCTGAAGGAGCCCGGCGCCGACGGCACCACCGTCAACCTCAACCATCCCACGCAATTCGTGCCGCAGGCCGACGGCACGCTGATGTTGGTGGCGTGGCACAACCACAAACTACGTCGCTACGATCCCGCCACCGGCAAGGTCGTGGTGGCCTGCGGTGGCGCGCCCGGCTTCAAGGGCGACGGCGGCTCGGCGCACGACGCGCAGGTCGATCAGCCGCAGGCGATGGCGCCCGACGGCAAGGGCGGCCACTACCTGCTCGACCAGCGCAACCAGGTGGTGCGCTATATCGACGCCCAGGGGATCATCTCGACCATCGCCGGCACCCCGAAGTCGGACGGCTACGCCGGCGACGGCGGCGACCCCCTCGCAGCGAAGTTCAGCTTCCCCAAGGGCAGCAACCCACCGCCGGGCGGCTGGGTCACGGTCGGCCCGGACGGTCACGTCTACGTCAGCGACACGCTGAACCACCGCATTCGCCGGATCGATCTGGCGCAGAAGAAGATCGAGACCGTGGTGGGTACGGGAACGCCGGGCTACGGCGGCGACGGCGGCCAAGGCACCGCGGCGCAGGTCAACAACCCGCGCAAGATCGTCTTCGGCCCCGATGGCAAGCTCTATATCGGCGATGAATACAACAACCGCATCCGCGCCTGGGACCCGGCGACCGGCGTCGTGACGACGGTGGTCGGAACCGGCGAGAAGGGCTTCTCCGGCGACGGCGGCCCGGCGGCCGAGGCACAGATCTACCGCCCCGCGGGCGTCGCCATCGGCGCCGACGGCGACCTCATCGTGATCGACTCGTACAACCACCGACTCCGCCGCGTGATCGGCTTCTTCGGAGGGAAGTGATGCGCAAGCAACTGCTCACCTTGGCGCTGGGCGGCGTGCTCGCCACCGGCTGCACCGACACCGTCGACGATTGCGCCGACCGCACCTCCGGCACGATCTGCACCTTCATGGGCACTGGCAAAGCCGGCCTCGGCCACGACGGCGACGGCCCCCTCGCGGTGCAGCTCTACATGCCGCAGGACCTCACCTTCGGCCCGGACGAGCAGCCGTACATCCTCGATTGGAACAACCACCGCGTCCGCACCGTCGACCCTGACGGCAGCGTCCGCACCGTGATCGGCACAGGTGAGCTCGGCGACGCGCCCGACGGCGTCGCCACCGAGACCCGCCTCAACCACCCGACCCACGTCAGCTTCGCGCCCGACGGAGCGCTGATCTTGAGCGCCTGGCACAATTCCAAGGTCGCCCGCGTCGACCTGACCAACGGCAGCATCAAGACCATCTGCGGCACCGGCGGTCGTTCCTATTTCGGCGACGGAGGCCCAGCCCACGACGCCGTGCTCGACCTGCCGGTGGCCACCGTCTTCGACAGCCAGGGCCGCATGATCATCGCCGATCAGGGCAACCAGCGCCTGCGCCGGGTCGACCACGAAGGCAATATCGACACCATCTTCGGACCGGACAAGACCTGGCTCGACGCCTCGCAGGCGTGGGTCTGCCCCGACGGCGCCTCGCCCGGCGATATGGCCTGCAAGGTCTGCAAGGCCGCTGAGGCGAGCGACGCGGCTTGCGAGGGCCAGCCACGGATGCGGCCGGTCGGCTTCGCCGGTGACGGGGCCAGCGCGCCCGAAGCGCGGATGTTCACCTACTTCAGCCAGGCCGCTGCGCCCGCGGGCCGCATCGCCATCGGCCCCGACGACACCATCTACCTCGCCGACACCGGCAACCACCGCATCCGCAAGATGACCAAGGACGGCACCGTCTCGACCGTCGCCGGCTCGGGACCTGCCAGCTTCGACAAGGAATACGCCGGCGGCTATGGCGGCGATGGTGGCCCCGCGACCGCGGCGAAGCTGAAGCAGCCGCGCGACGTTGCCCTCGGCGCCGACGGCACGCTCTATATCGCCGACACCGACAACCACTGCATCCGCGCGGTGGCCCCGGACGGCACGATCCGCACCGCCGCCGGCGTCTGTGGCAGCAAGGGCGACGCCGGTGACGGTGGCCCGGCGACCGCGGCGCTGCTCGACCGTCCGCACGGCGTCGAGATTGGCCCGGGCGGCGCGCTCTACATCGCCGATACGCAGAATCACCGGATCCGAATCGTCCATCCGTAGGCCGGCGGCGCTCCCGGGCGCTGCGTCAGAGCTCCTCGGCGCAGGTCAGATCGAAGCCCGTCCCCTCGCTCTCCTTGCAGTGCACCGTGTGGCAGCCGACGCAGCTCTTGGTGTTGCTCGGCAGCACCTCGCGCGTCGGTGAGACCGTCTGCCAGCGCCAGTCGCCGCGCTCCGGGTCGCTGGCCGCCTCACGCTTCTGCATCACGGTGTAGCGGATCAGGTTGCTGCACGCCGCGTCGTCGTATTCGAGCTTGAGCAACGTCGCGCCGACCGGAAACGGCGCGTCCCAATTCAGGTAGCGGTCGTGTGCCGCGTCGTCCGCCAATACCCGAATGTGATTCAACTCATGCTCGTGGCTATGCCGGCAGTCGCGGACTTCGCGCCAGCTGCTCGGCGCCGAGGCCGGGAAGATCGGCTCCTCCACCGCCGGCTCGGCGGCACATCCGACGCAGAGCGCGAGGAGGAGAAAAGGTTCCAGGTGCTTATACTTTACACTTTCCATAAAGTGTAAAGTATAAGCACCTGGAACCAATTTGCTGCGTCGCCGACATCGTGCCATCCCCCGAGCCTGCCACATCCCCAGACTTGCCACATCCCAGAACCACGGCGAATCTGCCCGCCGCGGCCGTCGCCGCTGGAGGCAGCCCTGGACCTCGTCCTCATCGGCTACACCACCCGCTACCGCGAAGGCGGCGCCGAGCTGCAGCGCGCCGCCGAGTCGTTGGCCCGCCGCGAGCGCGCCCGGGGCGCCGCGGTCCGCTGCCTCGCCATCGAGCGCAAGGCCGCGCTGCTCGAACAATTCGCCAACATCGCCGCCGCCGGTGACCGCATCGCCGCGCTGGACCTCTTCACCCACTCCGGGCTCTACGGGCCGATGTTCGGCACCACCGCCTGGCCCGAGCAGATGAGCCCCGGCGAGTGGCGCGCCGCCGCCATCCCCTTCGCCCCCGGCGCCGAGGCCTTCTTCCACGCCTGCCGCACCGCGCGCTGGTTCGCGCCGTTCTTCGCCCGCACCTTCGGCATCCCGGCCAGCGGCTACCATTGGTACACCACCTTCTCCGCCCGCCCGGACCGCTTCGTGCGACCGCGCACCGGCGATCCCGACGCCGAGGTCTACCTCGTCGGCTTCCCCGGGCGCACCTCGCACGGCCTGCTCGCCAGCATCGGCAAATACGCCGGCGTCGCCAAAGCCGAGCCGATGAAGCGCTACCTGCCGCCGAGCGAAGCCTCCGACGGCAGCTACGACGCCGTCGCCGCCGGCTACGACGCGGTCTTCGACGATATCGCCGTACGCGAGAAGGAAGTCGCCTGGCTCGAACGCCACCTCGACGGCGCCGTCGCGTCGCTGCTCCCGCCCGGCGGCAAGCTGCGCGTCCTCGACCTCGGCTGCGGCAACGGCGCCTTGTTGCAGCGCTGGGCCCCGCGCCTCGCCGAAGGCGTCGGGGTCGACGCCAGCGCCGGGATGCTCGAGCACGCCCGCCGCCGCTGCGCCGGTCACGACCACCTGCGCTTCGCCAAGCTCGATGGGCCGACGCTGCCGCTGCCCGACGCCAGCGTCGACGTCGCCGTTTCGCTGCTCTCGTTTCGCTACCTCGATTGGGACCCGATGATCGCCGAGGTGCGGCGGGTCCTGGTGCCCGAGGGGCGGTTGCTGATCGTCGATATGGCGGCGAAGGCCCCGGAGCCGCGCGAGTTGCCACGGATGGCGCTCGATATCGCCTCGCATCGCCTCCGCGCCCGCCGCCTGCCGCGCTATCGCAAAGCCCTGGGCGCGCTGGTCGGCGATCCGGCGTGGCAGACGATGCTCGACCACAACCCGATCCGCGCCTGGCACGAATACGCCTTCTTCCTCGAGAGCCGCTTCCCCGGCCACGCCGTCGAGCTGCTCGACGTCGGCCGCACCGCCCGCGTCCTCGCCTTCGACAGCGGGCCGATGCGCGCCATCCGGCCGCTCGAAGAGACCTGGCCGTGAGCCCGACGCCAGGCCCGCCCGCGCCGATGGTCAGCCTGCTCGACTGGGGCATCGGCGGCGTCGACCTGCTCGCCCGGCTGCACGCCGCGCGCCCCGATCTGCGCCTGCGCTACCGCAGCGACGCGGGCTTTCTGCCCTGGGGCCGGGTCCCGCCCGCGGCGCTCGCCGACCGGGTCGCGACGCTGGTCCGGCAGGAGCGCGGCGCCGGTGCGGCGGCCGTCCTGCTCGCCTGCAACGCCGCCAGCACCGCGCTCGGTGTGCTTCGCTCCGCCGGCGTCGACCGCCTGCTGCCGCACGGCCTGCACGGCGTCATCGAGCCAGGCGTCGCCGCGCTGCTCGCCCAGCCGCCGACCCAGATCGCCGTGCTCGGCGGGGCCCGAACCATCCGTTCCGGTGCGTGGAGTCGGCCGCTGCGGCGCGGTGGCCACGTGGTCCGTGGCCGCGTCGCGCAGGCGTTGAGCGCACGGATCGAAGCGGGCGACGTCGACGGGCCGCAGACCCGCGCCCTGGTCGCCCGGCTCTGTGCGCCCTTGCGCCACGCCGAGGTCGCGGTGCTCGCCTGCACGCATTATCCCGCCGCGCACGCCGCATTCGCCGCGGCGCTGCCCGGGGTGCGCCTCTTCGATCCGGCCGAAGCGGCGCTCGCCGCGTTGCTCGCCGCGCTGCCGGCGTCTGGGTCGTCTCCTGCTCTGGCCTCGCCGTCGGGGCTTTCGTCGGGCGTGCTTTCGTCGGGCGTGCTTTCGTCGGGCGTGCCGACGTGGCAGGTCTTCACCAGCGGCGACCCCGAAGCGACGCAGCGGGCGGCGCAGCGCGCGTTCGGGATCGACCTCGGCGTCGTCGCGGCCTGGACCGCAGCGGACGCCTGAGCCGCGGGAGGACGCATGTGCACGATCGTGGCCCGCAAGGACGGGCAGGGCAGGCTCTGGCTGGTCGGCAACCGCGACGAGGCGATCTGGCGCGGCCGCGCCGAGCCCCCGGCGATCCGCCAGGACGGCACGGTCCTCGCGCCGCGTGACGTCGACGCCGGCGGCACCTGGACCCTGGTCAACCGCGCCGGCCTCGCCGTCACGCTGCTCAACGACTACGAGGCCGAGGCCGCGTTCCGCACCCCGCCCGAGCCGATCAGCCGCGGCACTCTCGTCGCGGAGGTCGGTGCGACCTCTGATCTCGCCGCCGCCGAGGCTGCCGTCCGCGCGGCTCCGCTGTCGCAGATCCGGCCCTTCCGCCTGCTCGCGGTCGACGTCGCCGGGGCCGACGCGCTCGAGGCGCGCTGGGACGGCGAAGCGCTCACCATCGCGCACCCACCGCTGCCGCTCTGGCGCACCTCGGCCGGCTTCGACCTCGAAGCCGCCACCGCCGCCCGCGCCGCCGTCGCCGCCCAGACACTCGACGCGCTGCCGCACGACGCCGACAGCGCCGCGACCGAGGCCGCGATCGCCGCCTTCCTCACCAGCCACAGCCCGGCGAAGGGCGGCCTCTCGGCCTGCAAGCACACCGCGATCGCCAATACCGTCAGCCAGACCTGGATCACCGTCGATCCCGCCGCCTCCCCGCGGGTGGCGATGGCCTACGTCGACGGCGCGCCCTGCGAGCATGCCCGCGGCGATTGGCTCGTGTTGCCGCCGGACGGGTCGCGGCCGCGGGGGGTGTCAGAGTCGTAGCGGGGCTGCGTCCTTCTCGTGTCGGCGGCCGGAGCAGGCCGCGAGAGGAGGCCCCGATGACCCGCATGTTGCTGCTCTTCCACCCGCGCGATCACAACGCCGCGCTGCAAGCCGCGCGCTCGTTGGTCGCGTGTGGCGTGACGGTGCGCGGCCTCGGACCGGTCGCCGAGCCCGGCGCGCTGCAGGACCTCGACTTCGAAGACGACACGCGTCGCGTCGCCGCGGCGGCGGCGGTCGTGGTGCTGCATACCGAGAACGCAAGCCGCGACTTTCGTCTGCAGCACGCCGTCGCCGCAGCGGAAGGCGCGCGGGTGCCGATCGGCGTGCTCTCGACGCGTGGCACGATCGCCCGTCCGCCGGCGCACGCCGCGCTGCTGGTCGACCCCGAGAATGCGCCGCACGACGCCTGGCGGCAGCTGGTCGCCGCGCTGCTCTCGCCACCGCAGATCGACGTCAGCACCGCGTTCGCCGCCTCGGAGCTGCTCCCCGCCGACCGCGCGCCCTTGCGCGTCGCCGAAGATCCCGAGCTCGCCGTGCTGCGGCGGATCGAGGCCGGCCTGCGCGACCGCCGCGTCGCCCGCGCCGATACGATCGCGATGACGCCGGAGGCCCTCGCCGCCGCCGAGTCGGCGCCCGTCTACGTCCACGCCCGCGCCGGGCGGCAGCAGCTCGCCTCCTTCGCCGCGGCCGGCGCGCTGGTCGCCCTGATCGCGGTGGCCGCGGGTGGCTGGCTGCGTTCTGCCGCGCCGTCGAGCGAGATGGCGATGCGCGCCGACGCCGCCCTCGCCGCGCCCACAGCCGCCGCGCCGAGCGACGATCTCGCGCTCGAGTCGGCCGCCATCCTCGCCGCCGCGCCGAACGTGGCGAGCCCGCCGCAGGTGCCGCCGCCGCCGAGCACCCACGTCTCGCCCTACGACGCGATCGAGGCCTTCGACGGCACCGCCCAGACCGAACCGACCGCAGCGCCACGCAAGGCGCCGCAGCCGGCTGCCGCTCCGGCGGTCGAGAAAGAAGTCGAGGAATCCGATGCACCGGCCGTCGCGCCGCGTCGCGCCCGCCGCTCGAAGATCGCGGCGGCGCTCACCGGGGCGCCTTCGCTGCGGGAGGCCATCGACCTCGACCGACCGGTCGCCGAGCCGCTACTCCGCTGAGGCGTCCCGCGGGCGCGGCCGCACGCCGAGCCGCCGGTGCTCCGCCAACATGCAGCGATCTTGCACGACGACGATGCCACGGGCGCGAAGGCGCTCGGCGAAGGCATCGTCGCGCACGCCCAATTGCAGCCACACCACGCGCGGCGGCGGCTGCATCGCCAAGATCTCCGCCTCGTGGCCCGGCAGCTCCTCGCTGCGGCGGAAGACGTCGAGCACGTCGAAGGCGCCTTCGAGGTCGCCCAGGCTGCCGACGGCGACGCTGCCGAAGATGGCCTGTCCGTCGAGCTTCGGGCTCACGCCGACGACGCCATACCCCTGCTCGTGGAGATAGTCAGGGACGTAACAACCCGCCCGGTACGGCTTGTCGCTCGCGCCGAGGACCGCGACGGTGCGGGCATCTTCGAGGATGGCGCGGATCGCTTCGTCGGTGTGCGCGGTGGGCAGGGGACGCCTCCGGTGGGCCGAGCGGACGGCCGTTCGAGTCCGCACATGATCACCGGGAGAGGGTGGCGATGCAAGCGCCCGCCCCCCTCGCACCCGGGCGAGGGCTCCGCTACCCTCTGCCGCCATGAACACCCCCCTCGAACCTCCGACCTCTCCCTCACCACCGCGCAAGCTGCCTGCCATCGGGCTCGCCATCAGCCTCGCCATCGCCCTCGTGCTCGGCGGTTGCGGCGGTGACGGGGCGGCGGAGGCCGGCAAGAAGGCGCCGGAAGCTGGGCTGCCCGAGCTGCTGGCCAACGGCCTGGGCGACCACCTCGGCAAGGCCGTCGTCAGCGAGACCAAGGAGGCCGACGGCGTCACCACGCTCACGCTCGACCCGAGCTCGGGGCCGCTGTGTCTGCGCGGCGACCCCTTCCGCTTCAGCATGCGCGACGGCAGCAGCGACGAGCTCCTGGTCTTCCTGCAGGGCGGCGGCGCGTGTTGGTCCGCGTTCTGCTTGGCGGTGAACAAGGCCCCGGCCGGGGTGCCGCTGCTCGAGTCGCTCGATCCGGCGCGGCCCGAGAACCCGTACAAGGACCACGACGTCGTCTACCTGCCCTATTGCGACGGCTCGATGTTCTCCGGCGATCGCGACCACGACGACGACGGCGACGGCGAGGACGACCGCTTCCACCGCGGCCTGGCCAACCTCTCGGCCGCGCTCGACGGCGCCAAGGCGCGCTACCCCACGCCTTCGCGGATCACCCTGGCCGGCTCCTCGGGCGGGGCCTACGGCACCTTCGCCGCGTTGCCCTTGCTGCGGCACCTCTACCCGGACGTGCCGATCGACGTCGTCGAAGACAGCGGCGCGGGCCTCGGCAAGCCCGGTGAGCCGGCCTTCCTCGCCAAGCTGCTCGACGAATTCGGCGCCAGCCGGCTGATCCCAGAGAGCTGCGCGGCATGCCAGGGCGCCGACTCGCTGCTGCCCTTCCGCGCTTGGCAGTTCGAGCACCTGCAGAACTTCCGCGTCGCCAGCCTCGCCGGCCTGCGCGACGGCATCCTCGCCGACGTCTTCCTGCAGGTCCCCGGCGCCGACTTCGAGGCCATGCTGCGCGACCGCACCGGCGCCCTCGCCGCCGCCTACCCGGATCGCTACCGCCGCTTCTTCCGCGCCGGCCGCTTCCACACCGCGCTGCTGGGCACGCCCGCCGCGATCCTCGGCGACGACCTCTCGGCGGTCGAGCTGCCCAAGGGCGCCATCGGTCAGCTCGCCGGCATCGTGCTCGCCAACCTGCGCTCGACCGCGCCCTCGGGGCAGACCGTCGCCGGCTGGCTGATGGCGATGCGCGCCGCCCCCGACTCCGCGCTCGGCAAGCAATGGACCGACGTCGTCCCCGCGCCCGGCGGCGCCGACGGCAAGGGCTATGTCGTCCCCGGCCCGAGCAGCATCGGTCCGCCCGGGCGCAAGGCGGCGCTGCGGCTGCCGAAGGACTACGACGGCGTCGACCCGCTGCCGGTCGTGGTCTTGCTCGGCGGCTACGATTATTTCGCCAAGGACGCCGAGGAGTGGTTCGCCCTCGGTCCGCTCTGCGACAGCCTCGGCTTCGCGCTGCTGATGCCCGACGGCGTGGTCGACAGCGCCGGCTCGCCGACCTGGAACGCCACCGATACCTGCTGCGATTACGATGGTGTCGGCACCGACGACGTCGCCTACCTCACCGCGCTGCTCGACGAGTTGGCGCTGCAGGTTCACATCGATCCGCGCCGCGTCGTCCTCTTCGGTCACAGCGCCGGCGGCTTCATGGCGTATCGGATGGCGTGTGACCGCAGCGAACGGATCGCCGCGGTGGTCAGCGTCGCCGGTTCGGGCTTCAAGGACGCGTGGCTGTGCAAGGCCACCGCCCCCGTGAGTGTGCTGCAGATCCATGGCACCAAAGACGACGTGATGCCCTTCGGCGGCGACGACGAAGCGCCGGGCGCGCTCGAGATCACCGCCCGCTGGGGCGCCCGCGACGGCTGCGCCAAGGACTCCTGGGCGACCGAAGACGATCTGCTCGACCTGCTCGACGACAACAAGCCGGAGGACGCCAGCGTCTCGGCGTTTTCGGGCTGCGCGCCGGGCATCGACGTCCGGCTGTGGACTTTGCAGGGCGCAGACCACTATCCCGAGCCCAAGCCGCTCTTCCGCAGCACATCGCTGGGCTGGGCGCTGGCGCATCCGCGGCCGGCGTGGCCGATCCCTGGGGTCGACCCGTAGCAGCGTGCCAAACGTGATCTTGCACCGTGCTGCATAGGATTCTATGCTCTGCTGCATGAGAACGACGCTCGACCTCGACGACAACCTCCTCCGCCAAGCCCGCCAACTCGCCAAGGAGCAGAGCCGTACCTTGACGAGCGTCGTCGAGGACGGTCTCCGCGCGGTCGTGACGCGACCCGCTGCACCCGTGCACTTCACGTTTCGGCCGGTCGTGATCGATGGCGGCGAGCCGCCGCTGGTCGACTTGAACGATCGCGACGCGCTCTACGCTGCGATGGACGAGCAGGACCGATGATCGCGGTCGACACGAATATCCTCGTGCACGCCCACCGCGCCGAGGCGCCGGACCACCGAGCGGCGCTGCAGCGGCTGACCGAGCTCGCGACCGGCGCCGCGGCCTGGGCGATCCCGGGTTCGTGCTTGGTCGAATTCCTCCGCGTGATCACGCATCCCAGGGTCCTGCGGCGTCCGCATACCCTCGAAGAGGCGCAGGCTGCCGTGCGGGCCCTGCTGGCGTCGCCGACGCTGCACGTGCTCTGGCCGACCGGCGACTACCTCGAGGTGCTGCTCTCGACGGTGGCGGACGGACGCGCCACGGGCAACCTGGTCTACGACGCGCAGGTCGTCGCGCTCTGCCGCGCCCACGGTGTCCGCGTGATTCTGAGCGAAGATCGTGACATGCGGCGCTTCTCGTCGATTCGCAGCGAGACACTCGCCGCTCGATGAGCCCTGGCAACGGCAGCGCCGCCGCGGCACAATGCGCGCCATGAGCACAGGCGAACACCGACTCCGACTCCGACACCTGAACCTCGGCGACTACGACGACGTCGCCGCCATCATGAACCACCACTACCCCGAGCAGGGCGCCTGGACGCGGCGGCAATTCACCGCCCAGCTGCGGCGCTTCGCCGATGGCCAGATCTGCATCGAGGACAACGGCAAGGTCGTCGCCGGCGCGATCTCGGTCATCGTCGACTACGCGCAATTCGGCGACACCCACAACTACGAGCAGATCACCGGCAACGGCTTCCTCACCACCCACGACCCCAAGGGCGACACGCTCTACGGCGTCGACGTCTTCGTCCACCCGGACTACCGCGGCATGCGCCTGGGTCGCCGCCTGTACGACGCGCGGCGCGAGCTGGCCGAGAGCCTGAACCTGCAGCGCATCATCCTCGGCGGGCGCATCCCCAACTACGAGAAGCACGCCCACCGGATGAGCCCGCAGGAGTTCATCCGCTTGGTGCAGACCCGCGAGCTCGCCGACCCGGTGCTCGGCTTCCAGCTCGCCAACGGCTTTCACGTCCGCCGCGTGGTGCAGGATTACTCACCCTTCGACCGACAGAGCGGCGGCTACGCGACCATCCTCGAGTGGCGCAACATCTACCACGAGGCCAAGCCGCGGCTGATCGGCCTGCGCAAGCCGGTGCTGCGCCTGGGCGCGGTGCAATGGCAGATGCGCTCGCTCTCCGGGCTGCCCGAGCTGCTCGAGCACCTCGAATTCTTCGTCGACGCGGTCGCCGGCTACAACGCCGACGTGCTGCTGCTGCCCGAGCTGATCCACGCCCCGCTGATGGCGCTGACGCAGAAGCCTTCGGCCTCGTTGGCGATGCGCGAGCTGGCCGCGTTCAGCGAGCCGCTCCGCGAGGCGCTGCTGGCCTGGGCCGTCTCGTACAATATCAACATCGTCCTCGGCGGCCTGCCCGACTACCGCGACGACCACGTGGTGCTGCGCTCGCTGCTGCTGCGCCGTGACGGCACCTTCGCCTGGCAAGAGCGGCTGCACGTCACGCGCGACGAACGCGAGCTGTGGGGCGCCAAGGGCGGCGAAGGGCTCGAGGTCTTCGAGACCGACGCCGGCCGCCTCGGCATCCTCGCCGGTGAAGACCTCGTCGACCCCGAGCTGGCGGCGACGCTGATCCGCAAGGGCGCCGAGCTGTTGCTGACGCCGTTCTGGTCCGACACCCGCATCGCCTACCTGCGCCTGCGCCACTGCGGCGCCGCCCGCGCCATCGAAGGCCCCTGCTACACCGCGCTCTCGGGCTGCGTCGGCAACCTGCCGCGCGTCGAGACGATGGATTTGCAATACGCGCAGTCGGTGATCATGACCCCGGCGGATTATGCCTTCCCGCACGATTGCATCGCGGCGGAGGCCACGCCGAATACCGAGACGACGCTCATCGCCGACCTCGACCTCGAGGCGTTGAAGGAGCTGCGCGCGCAGAGCGCGCCGCGTCCGAGTCGTGCGTAGCGCCTTCGTCGTCGCCGCTGCCGTGCTCGCCAGCGCGTGCAGCACTCCGGTTGCTTCGGGGCAGGGTGCTACGGCCGACGCGGATGCTGCCGCCGACGCGGACGCCGACGCCGATGCTGCCGCTGCCGCCGACGCCGACGCTGTCGCTGACGCCGACGCCGACGCTGCCGCTGCCGCCGACGCCGACGCTGTCGCTGACGCTGACGCTGCCGCCGACGCTGACGCTGACGCTGACGCTGACGCCGATGCCGACAATGACGCTGCGGTTGACGATGGATCTTCTGCGGATTGCGGCAACGGATGTGACGTACTCGCGCCCGGTGGCGAGGTAGTCGACGATGCCGGAAGTGACGGGACCGGCCCCGATGCGACCGGTCCCCCCGACATCACCACCTGCCAAAGCGCCCTCACCTCGATCGCGCAGATCCCGAATACCGCCGTCGCTGTCGACTTCGAGACCTGCCAGACCTGCGCCTGCTGCGCTGCCGGCGGCACCTACCCCACCGACATGAAGCCCGACTGCCTGACCTGCGCGACGACCTCGGCGCTCGCCCACGTCGGCGTCACCACGCAGGGCGGCATGCTCACGACGATGGTCACCTGCGTCAGCGGCAACGCCGACGCGCCGATGCAGAACCGCGCGCTCTTCGTCGGCGGCACCTACACCACCAGCGCCGGCCTCCCCGGCTTGAAGTGGACCTTCAACCCACCGGCGCAGATGGTCGGCTTCTCCGCCGTGCCGACCGCCTCCACGGCGAAGCCCATCGTCACGCTGCGCGGCTACAACGCCGTCGGCGCGGTGATCGGCGAGGATAGCTTCGACTTCGCCGCGGCGCCCGGGGGCTCTTGCACGACGCTGAACCCGGCGGTGCAGTTCTTCGGCTTCCGGCCTTGCTTCGGCCAGGAGATGACCGAGGTCGAGGTCATCGTCAGCGACGCCAACGTGGCGATCGACGAGGTTCGGGTGGTGTTCAGCGGGCCGTAGCCCCGCTCATGGCGCGTCATCTGGCTGCATCGTCAGCATCCGCTCGAGGATCGGGATGGCGAGCAGGTCCTTCGGTCGGCCCGCGCGCCGCTTCATCGCGATCAACGTCTCGATTCCGAGTACGCGAACCGGCCTTCCGTCGTAGTCGATCCAGCGTGAGAGCGGGACCAACGCCTCGAAGTCCGCTCCGTCGAGGGCACCCAGCGCATCCAAGGGGCCGATCCGCGTCTCGAAGAGGTTGTGTCCCGGCCCGAGCAGGATGTCCGCCCGCGCGGCGAGGCGACGACCGTGCTGGTGCCGGTAGATGGCATCGAGCCCGTCCAGCACGGCCTTGAGGCGGCGCACGTTGTCCGGCGTCCGCGCGTGCACGATGTCCAGATCCAGCGTGCCGAGGGGAGCGCCTTGCAGCACCGCAGCCGCGGCGCCCACCACCACGAAATCGACGCCGCCCTGGACGACGGCGGTCAGCAAGCGGTCGAGGTCAGTCGTCGCCACGGACCGCCGTCCCTGCCTCGGCCAGCGCATTCCACTGCCCGACCATGCGAAGCCGCTCGCGCGGCGTCAGCCGCAACATCATCTCGATGAGCGAGACGTCTACGCCATCTTCGTCCTGCGCCGCGCCGGGGCGCGTGTCGATGACGACGCCGGGCTCGACCTCGAAGCAGTAGACGCCGTCTGCGACTGCCGGCCCCAGCGCTTGGCCCGTTCCGTCTTCGCGCGTCTCTGCCACGTTCGGCCTCCCAAGCCTTCGCCTCGGTGCAGCGTAGCAGGGACTCGGCTGTGGATCAGCACCTCGCCCTCTCTGCCCTTCGGGCATCTCTCCCAGAGGGAGAGAGTGGGAGCGTCGGTCCGCAGGTCCAGGCAACCAGACAGCGGTTTTCGTGCGCTCGCTCTGGTGCGGCCCTCTCTGCCCTTCGGGCATCTCTCCCAGAGGGAGAGAGTGGGAGCGTCGGTCCGCAGGTCCAGGCAACCAGAGAGGGGTTTTCGTGCGCTCGCTCTGGTGCGGCCCTCTCTGCCCTTCGGGCATCTCTCCCAGAGGGAGAGAGTGGGAGCGATGGCCCGAAGCGGCAAAGGCCGAGACATCGGCTGACGACAGTTGGACCGGTCAGAACTCTCTCCCCGCTCAGCGGGGAGAGATGGCCCACAGGGCCAGAGAGGGGCGGAAAGAACTGCGCATCGCAGGCGCACCAAGATCCAGGCCTACGGACCGGCCCCCGGGGCGAGCTCGTTCAGTCCGACCGTCTTCCACGTCCGTTCGTCGCAATCGACCTCGACGGTGCGCTCGGGGATGTGCACCCCGGTCGTGACGGTCGCGTAGCCGGGGGCGGAGACCGCGATCGCCAGTTCGCCGGACCCAGCCCAGATCCACGGACATCCCGAGTCGGCGCAGACGCCGTCCGTCGCCGGGGCGCAGGCGACGTCTTCGAAGGTTTCGCCGTAGAAGACTCTGACGCTTGCGCCGCAAATCGGCATCTCGAGCCCCTCGGCCTGGACCGTCACGTGCAACGTCGGAAATGCGGGGTTGCTGCACCCGACTTGGTCTGCGCAGCCGACCGCGGCGCCAACGGCGAGGCCAATCAGCGCCAGCAGGCCCGCATCAAGGGTCCGGCTGCCGGTACGTGCACCTCGCATCCATCCTCCCGAAGGCGTGTCGCTTGCCTCCGCGAGGTTAGCATCGACCCCGGGCGCGTTCAAGCGCCGACTTCGAGGAGCCGGTCGATGCGGACGAACCGACGCTGCGACGGGCTCAGCGCGCCGTCGGCTCGAAGCTGGCGACCGGCGCCACGACGGTCTCGACCGCGGCCTCTTCGACGCCTGCCGCCCGCAGCGGCGGGATCAGCAGGTCGTGCCGGATCGACAGCGCACCCAGGCGCTCGAGCAGCAAGCACGCCCCGAATCCCATATCGACCTCGTGGCTGGCCGCCGAGAACTTCGCCGACGCCGGGTAGGCGTGGTGGTTGTTCTGGTAGCCCTCGCCGAGCACCAGCCAGGCGACGATGGTGTTGTTGCGCGAGGCGTCCGGCGTGTCGAAGTTGCGCCCGCCGACGGCGTGACCCAGCGCGTTGACCAGCCCGCCCTGCAGCGGATGGCTCATCATCCCGAAGAAATAGCAGATGCCGAGCGCCCAGCCGACGGTCAGCGCCAGCGTCAACGCGATGGCGCCCTGCAGCAGGTAGGGCAGCACCCAGGCGCCGGGGTGGCGACGGAACGAGAGCGAGAAGTCGAGGTCTTCGGCGTAGCGCGTGTAGGCCTCCTCGCGGCGGTGCAGGCCGACGATGACCCGCTCGTAGCTGCGGAGCTGCTCGCGCAGGATGCCGGCGATGCCGACGTTGACCGGGCTGTGCGGGTCGTCGGGGGTGTCGGAGTAGGCGTGGTGGCGGCGGTGCATGACCGACCAGGCCTTCGGGTCCAGGCCGGTGATCCACGGCCCGGCCGCGATCCACAGCCGCCGCAGCGGGGCCGCGATCCGCACCGCCCCGTGCGCCAAGTCGCGGTGGTAGAGCACGCTGATCGTGAGGATATTGGCGAGGTACGCCAGCACGAAGACGCTGACGCAAGCCAGCCAATACAGGGCCGAGGTGCTCTCGGCGGGGATGATCGGATCCATCGTCGGTGTTCTCCCGGGGCCGCTGCGGCCCGCGCGGCGCAGTAGAGCGCGGCCGCCGCCGGGGCGCGATGGCGTGGGTGTCACCGTTCTGTCAGGATCGTCAAAGTTCGGTCACGGAGGTTCGAGCGCGGTCCTCACCGCCCTCGTCCACGTCGCCGGTGCAGCCGCGAGGGAGCCAGAATTGCTCGAATTGCTCGTCGCCTTCCTGTTCCTGCTCGCGGTCGCCGGCGGCGGAGCGATCTTCCTCTTCCCGTGGGAGACGCTCGCCACCGCGGGCGTCTGGCTGCTCGCGCTCGGCGCCTCGTTCGGCGTGCCGACCGGCGTGCTCTACCACATCCACCTGGCACGGGCCTTGGGCGCCCGCGGCCTGCTCCCCGAGGGCTGGTATTGGCGGCCGCTCGAGCTGCACCCGCTGCTCGACGAGGGCCGCGAGCGGACCTGGGTGCTGATCTGGTGCTACCTCGGCGCGGTCGGCTTCTTGGTCATGGTCCTGGGCCTGGTCGCCCTCGCCGCCGCCGCGATTCTGGTCTTCGTGCGCCCCGATGGGGTGAGCTTGCTGGGCTGATCTTGGCTTGTCGGTCGAGGTCCAGATCGCCTACCGTCGCAGCTACGGGCCGACGAAATGGGCATTGTCGGCGGGAGTCACGCGTGGCCGAATCGATCCAAAGTCGCGAGCAAGTCCTCGCCGTCCTGCGTGACGCCCTGCCACGGCTTCGTCCCTTTGGCGTCCGGTCGCTGGCGTTGTTCGGCTCGTTCGCCCGTGACGAGGCTGATGCGCGCAGCGACGTCGATGTGCTCGTCGAATTCGCCAGCACGCCCCGCTTCGGCGAATGGCTCGACGTCCGCGACCAACTCGCCGTTGCGCTCGGCAGACCGGTCGACTTGGTGATGACGACGGCGCTGCAACCTCGCATGAAGGCCGAAGTGGCGAGCGAGCTGCTCCGTGTCGCGTGATTGGCGGTGGTTCCTCGCCGACATGCTCGAAGCCGCGGAGCGCGCCCGCGCCCACCTCGGCGACCTCGACATGGAAGGCTTCGCCCAGGATCGCAAGACACAGGCGGCGGTCGAGCGCGAATTGGCGATCCTTGGCGAGGCAGCGAAGCAAATCCCGGCTGATTTCCGTGTCGCGAACCCGACGCTGCACTGGCGCGAGATGGCTGGACTGCGTGATATCCTCAATCACGCGTATTTCCAGGTCGATGCCCGCGTGCTCTGGCGGCTCGTGCGAGAAGACCTCGGCTCCGACATCGAGACGTTGCGGAATCTGGTGCCCGTCGCCGAAGACCCTTGACCGCAGTACGTTGACGTCGGCCCGGCTGGCTAGCGCTTCGTCCGAGCCTTCGACTTGCTTGGTGCTGCCTTGCCCGCTCGCCGAATCGCCGCCGCCAACAGCACGCCGGCGGCCTTGGCCGTCTTTGCCCGCTCCATCGCCTTGCGCTCGGCCTCGGACGCGGCCCGATACGCGGCGCTGCTTGACGTCTCCGGCGTCGAGACCAGCGCGTCCATCACCGCGAAGGGCTGCGCCCCGGTCGGGCCGACGCCCGTCATCGCCGTCGCCGCGATCACCACATCCGGCGTGTTGTCGCCGTTGACGTCGCGCACCAGCACCGCCTGCACGGCGTCGGGCGACCATTGGTTCACCGCGAGCTCGGTCGTGAACGACGACGTGCCGTCGAGCAGCCGCACCCCGACCCCGAACTTGCCGGCCCCTGCCGCGCAGCGCGCCACGGCGAGCAGGGCGCCATCGAAGCCGGATTTCGGCCAATCCAGCACGAAGCGCTGCCCGTCGAGGACCTTCCAGCCGCCTTCGCAGCCCTTCTGATCGCCGACGAATTGGTCCAGCGGCGTCGACTGCTCGGCCGTCGCCACCCGCGCGCCGTCGGTCTTCTTGTACGGCTTCGCCCGCTTCGCCGCCGCTGCGGTCGAGGCCACCGTGATCCCCATCACCAGCACGCCGGCCACCACCGACCAACGCATCGCGCCCGCGCCACCCATGCTGACCCCCTACTCGAAGCGGCGCCCCCCAACCTCGAGCCAGCCACCCGGCTTGCCCTTCGGGTCGTGATGCGTCCAATGCAGGACGCCGCCCTTGTCGTTCCAGACGAACTCGCCACGAAACCCGACGACCGCACCGGCCTGCACCGGAGCCCGCGGCGCCAGGTCGATATTGTGCGCCACCAACACGGTGCCGCCGTCGACCGCGAGCAAGAAGCGCTGGTGCCGGCTGCCTTCGTTGTCGTCGGGCAGCAGCTTCTTCACCCGCGCGCCGCCTTGGACCCAGCGGTCGGTCGCTCGGTCGGCGATGGCGCGGTGGAGGTCCGCGAGGTCGGCCACCGCGGCTCGCTGGCTGGAGCGCGCGGCGATGGGCGCTGCTGGCACCGGTGGCGCCTCGCACCCCGTGGCGAGGAAGAGCAGGAGTGGCAGCACGGACAAGGCTCGGATCTGGCGCGGCATGGCAGGTGCCTCCGGTGGTCACGGTGCTGCGCGGTGCTGAGGTTGGTCAAGGGGGCGTTGCGACCGCACGCGCGACTGGCATCCATGCAACATTGCCTTGACGGTGCGTCCTTCCCACTCTAGCTTCTGGATCTTGTGTATAAAGTGGGAAACCGATGAATCTCAAAGAGCTCAAGATCGAAGACCGGCGCCAGATCATCGACGCGGTGCAGACTTGGCAGGCGTTGCTGCAGCGCAAGACGCTGCTCCGCCGCCGCTATGCCGGAAGCATGCGCTGGCTGCACCGCTCCGGCCGCGACTACCTGCATCGCAAGATTGGGACGCGCGAACGCTCGCTCGGCCCACGCTCGACCGAGACCGAGGCGGCCTACGAGGCCTTTCTGAGTGGCCGTCGACTTGCGCGTGAGGAAGCCTCGCAGCTCGCCGCCGAAGTCGACCGGCGCGCGAAGATCCTCCGCGCGATGGGGCTCGGCCGCGTCCCGACGCTCACCGCC
Organism: Deltaproteobacteria bacterium; assembly: GCA_020632665.1. Classification (GTDB taxonomy): domain Bacteria; phylum Myxococcota_A; class UBA9042; order UBA9042; family UBA9042; genus JACKFC01. The sequence continues at coordinate 8,991 of JACKFC010000038.1, read as the reverse complement.
CGCATCCTGCGGAGGCTCGACGAGCACGAATTGTTGGGCACCCATCTGCTCGTCGCCGGAACCAACGCGCTCTACGCCTACGAGGCTGCTGCGGGTGTGCACATCACCTCGGAGCTCCTGGCCACGACGGACGTCGACCTGCTCTGGGACGCGAGGCAGCGACTCTCGCTCGTCGTGCCCGAGGTGCGTCGGCGGGGCGTTCTCGGGCTGCTGCAGCAGATCGACCGCAGCTTTCGACCGTTGGACAAAGGCGCTTTTCGTGCCAGCAACGCCGACGGCTTCTGGGTCGACCTCATCCAGCCGGAAGACATCGCCTTCCGAGCCGGCAAGAGTCGACACCACGTCGGCGAGCACGACGAAGACCTCCGTGGAGCGCCAATCGCCGGGCTGCAGTGGCTCGTGAGCGCCCCGCGCCACGAAGCCACGGCCCTCGGCGAAGACGGGCGCCCGGTGCGCATCGTCACGGTCGACCCGCGGGCCTTCGCCCTGCACAAGCGTTGGCTCGCCGAACAGCCCGAGCGCGAGCGCATCAAGGTGCCGCGCGATCGGGAGCAGGCGGCCGTCGCGCTCGAGATCGCGACCGACTACCTTGGCTTGTCCCTCGACGATGCATTCCTGCGCGGGATGCCTGGGGCGTTGGTGGGGCGGCGGCCGTGATGCCGGGTCGCCGATCTGCGTTGCCCCCCGCCCCGGCCCAGACTACCCTCCGCCCCCCATGACGACCTCGACCCCAGCGCCGCGCCCGTTCGACCTCGAAGGCCTCCTCGTCCAACTCGAGCAGGGCAAGCGCGAGACCATCCTCGCCACCGCCGAGGGCGGCGTCGTCCCCTTCGTGCTCGCCACGCTGCGCCACCGCCTCGGCCGCCCGCTGCTCATCGTCGTGCCGGACGTGCAGCGCATGACCCGCCTGGTCGAGGGCCTGCTCACCTACGAGGCCGAGCAATGGCCGAACCTCGTGCCGGTGCTGCCCTTCGAGCCGAACGACCAGAGCCCCTACCAGGAGGTCGCGCCGCTGCGCGCGCTCTCGCGCCAACGCGTCGCCGCCGGCTGGCGCTTGCACAACGAATTCGGCCTCGCCGCGGTGGTCCTGCCGGCCGAGGCGCTGCTCTGGCGCACGCTCTCGCCCGAGGCGCTGGGCGCGCACACGGTGATGACCTCGGTCGGCGACGAGCTCGACCGCCTCGAGCTCGCCGAGCAGCTGGTCGAGGCCGGCTACGAGCGCGTCCCGGTGGTCGAAGATCCCGGCACCTTCTGCGTCCGCGGCGGCGTGGTCGACGTCTGGAGCCCGCTGTACGACGAGCCGATCCGCGTCGAGCTCTTCGGCGACGACGTCGAGGCCATCCGCTTCTTCGACCCCGAGACGCAAAAGGCCGGTGGCTCGCTCGTCGACCTCATCCTGCCGCCCGCCCGCGAGCTGCTGCTCGACCCCGGCCGGATGGACACCATCGCCCACCGCATCACCGACGTCGCCGACCACCTGGGCCTGGGCAACGTCGAGCTGCGCGCCATCCTCGACGAGCTCCGCGCTGGCCACCTGCTGCCCGGCCTCGACGCGTTGCTGCCCGCCATCGCGCCCTCGCTCGCGCCGCTGATCGAGCTCGGCGGCCCCGGTTTTGACGACCACGACCGCCCGCGCGGCCCGCTCATCGTGCTCGAAGGCCCCGACGCCATCGACGCCGCCATCGACCGCGCCTGGCAAGACGTGCTGCGCCACCACAACGAGGCCCGCGCCGCCGGCCGGCTGGTCTACGCGCCCGAGCAGCTCTACCTCGCGCCCAGCGAGGTCCGCAAGGCCCTCGCCGCCCGCAGCAAGCTGCTCGTCCGGCCGGTCGCGCTGGCCGAAGACCGGGCGATCCGCACCTTCGTCCTCGACGTCGTCGGCAACGCCGAGATGAGCCGCGAGCTCGAGGAATCCCGCCGCGGCGAGCACGGCCTGCGCCCGCTCGCAGCCCGGATCCGCGCCTCACGCAAGGCCGGCGAGCTGGTCGTCGTCACCGCGCACTCCGAGGGCGGCCGCGCCCGCATCGAAGCGATCTTGCGCCACTACGGCGTCGACACGCTGCAGCTCGACGAGCCGCTCTCGCCCGAGCGCGTGCAGACCCTGCGCGAAGACGTCGCCCTCGGCGCCGTGCTGGTCCTCGGCGGCACCGGCGCGGGCTTCCACCTCGAGCCCTTCGGCCTGCTCGTCATCGACGAAGAGGAGATCCTGGGCCAGAAGGGCCGCACCCGCCGCGGCACCCGGAAGAAGAAGGCCACCGGCAGCAACTTCATCCGCGACGTGCAGGAGCTGCACGAGGGCGATTACGTCGTCCACATCGACCACGGCGTCGGCCGCTTCGCCCGCATCGTCCGGCTCGAGGCCGGCGGCGTCGAGGCCGACTACCTGCTGCTGCTCTACAAGGACGGTCAGAAGGTCTACGTGCCGATGACCAGCCTCGATCGGGTGCAGAAATACGCCCCCGGCGACGGCGAGCGCACCCCGATGCTCGACAAGCTCGGCGGCGAACGCTGGCAGAAGGCCAAGGGCAGGGCGAAGAAGGCGGCCGCCGAGATCGCTGGCGAGCTGGTCAAGCTCTACGCCGAGCGCGAGGCGCAGGTCGGCCACGCGTTTTCCGCCCCCGACGAGCTCTACCGCGAGTGGGAGGCGACCTTCCCCTTCGAGGAGACGCCCGACCAGCAGCGCGCCATCGACGAGACCCTCGCCGACCTCTGCGCGCCCAAGCCGGCCTGGCGCCTGGTCTGCGGCGACGTCGGCTACGGCAAGACCGAGGTCGCCATCCGCGCCGCGGTCAAGGCCGCGCTCGACGGCAAGCAGGTCGCCGTGCTGGTGCCGACCACGGTCCTGGCCGAGCAGCACCGGATGACCTTCGAGAAGCGCTGCGCCGGCCTGCCGATCACCATCGAGTCGCTCTCGCGCTTCCGCACCGCCGCGGAGCAGCGCGACGTCGTCGAGAAGCTGGAGAAGGGCAAGGTCGACATCGTCATCGGCACCCACCGCCTGCTCAGCGACGACGTGAAGTTCCGCGATATCGGGCTGCTCATCATCGACGAGGAGCAGCGCTTCGGCGTCAAGCACAAGGAGCAGATGCAGCGCTGGCGCTCGACCGTCGACTGCATCGTGCTCTCGGCGACGCCGATCCCGCGCACGCTGCAGATGGCGACGCTCGGCCTGCGCGACCTCTCGCTCATCGCCACCCCGCCGGAGAACCGCAAATCGGTCCGCACCATCGTCTGCCGCGGCAGCGACGAGCTGCTCAAGGAGGGCGTCGAGCGCGAGCTGGCCCGCGGCGGCCAGGTCTTCTACATCCGCAACCGCACCGGCGAGCTGCCCGAGATCGCCGAGGCGCTGCAGAAGCTGGTGCCCTCGGTGCGCCCGGTCGTCGCGCACGGCCAGATGCCGGAAGAAGAGCTCGAAGAGGCGATGCTCTCGTTCATGCGCGGCGACGCCAACGTGCTGGTCGCCACGACCATCATCGAGTCGGGCCTGGACATCCCCAACGCCAACACGATGTTCGTCGACCGCGCCGACACCTTCGGCCTCGCCCAGCTCTACCAGCTCCGCGGCCGCGTCGGCCGGGCCTCCGAGCGCGCGTTCTGCTACCTGATGGTGCCCGACCGCGAGCGGCTGACCTCCGAGGGCGCCAAGCGCGTCGCCGTCCTCGAGCGCTTCTCCGAGCTCGGCGCCGGCATCCACATCGCCTCGCACGACCTCGAGATCCGCGGCGCCGGCAATATCCTCGGCGAGGCCCAATCCGGCCACATCGCCGAGGTCGGCTACGACCTCTACGTCCGCATGCTCGAAGAGGCTGTCGCCGAGCTGCGCTCCGAGACCCTCGGCGCCCCGGTCGACCCCGAGATCAAGGTCTCGGTCACGGCCTACCTCCCCGACACCTACATCCCCGACGCCACCCAGCGCCTGCTCGCCTACAAGCGCCTCGCCTCGGTCCGCACCGACGAAGAGCTCGACGGCCTGGTCGAAGACCTCGCCGACCGCTTCGGCCGCCTCCCCGCCGTCGCCGCCGCCCTGGTCGACACCCTCCGCCTCCGCGTCCGCGCCCTCGCGCTCGGCGTCGCCAAGGTCGAGCAAGGCCCGGCCGCGGTCGCGATCACGCTCGACCCGCGCGGCCTGCTGCAAGCCGAGCCGCTCCTGGGCTTGGTCAACCTCCGCGGCAGCCGCTTCCGGCTCTCACCCGAGATGGTGCTGACGCGGTCGTTGGACCGCGGCGAATCCGACCGGCCGCTCGACGCGGCCCGCGATGTGCTCGAGCAGCTGCTGCGCCTGGCGGCTTCGCCCGAGGCGGTGTTGTTGGAGATCGAGGCGGAGAGTGTGGTCGAGCAGCCGGCGGCTGGGCCGGCGAATCGGGCGTTGGTTGGGCCGGGGGGGCTGGTGGGGCCGAAGGGGCGGGGGCGGTTGCGGCGGGTGAGGTAGGGAAAGATAGCCACTGCGATTTCGTCTACAGTGGTGAATAGTGCCTCGGAGTCGCGTGGTTGACACGCGCGCCGTCCTGTCTAGAATCAACCCGACTTGGAATCTCCCGCAGGGAGGGTCTTGATGATTTCGCTTCGGTCGAAACAATTTCGATCCCACGGCAAGGTCGCCGTAGTTGCGCTAGGCGTGGCGGTGATGACTACAGCCTGCGGCAGCGAAGGCCCGGTGAGGTCCGACCATGCGCCTGCGACAATCGATGCTGTCGAAGGTCAGGTCGACGCCTTCGGCAACACGGATGTCGGGACCGACGATGTCGATGTCACCGACGCCCTCGGACGCCGTACCACTGATGACGTCGATACGGCTGTTCTCGACGACACATCGCTATGCCCCGGCGCAAGCGGGTGCGCGTGCTCAGCTTCCGACGACTGTGATAGCGGCCTTTGCCTAGAAACGCCTGCCGGCAAGCAGTGCGCTACGGCATGCGTGGACACTTGCATCTCCGGATACCGCTGCGTCACCTTGCCGCAGGGGGCCGACGTCCTTCAGATCTGCGTTCACGCTTTTGCGCGCGTCTGTTCGCCATGCACGGCGAGTAGCCAGTGCAATCCGCCTGGCATCACTGACGCTCGCTGCCTCGATCGCGGCGACCTGGGTGCCTATTGCGGCGCTGGATGCAAGAACAATCTCGATTGTGCTGTTGGTTATCAGTGCAATATCGCTGTGGATATTGAAGGTAACGCGAGCCAACAGTGTCTTCCTGTCGACTCGGCCGGGACTGTCACGGCGTGCGTGTGCTCGACGAACGCCGTGGCGATAGGGTTGATCGGAGCGTGCAAGAAGACGCTAGTCACTCCAGATGGTGAAGCGATGTGCGCGGGCGTTCTGCAGTGTAAAGTTGATGGCGCGCCCGCTGATTGTAGCGCGGAGGAGCTTGGCTTGGAGGTTTGCAACGGCATGGACGATGATTGCGACGGAAAGATTGACGAGAAAGCTTGCGATGATGGCAACCCATGTACCAACGATACGTGTGACATCAATGCCGGAAAATGCGCTTCGACCGTGGTCACTAACGGTACTCCATGCGACGCCGACGGTAGCGTCTGCACCGTTGCAGACAACTGTGTCATCGGGGTCTGCACCGTGGGGAAGGTGAAAGACTGCGATGACGGTGATCCTTGCACCCAAGACGCATGCGATGTTGCCACCGGCTGTACGCAGACTATGGACGCGGGCGCGCCGTGCAGTGACGACAACCCTTGTACGATCGGGGATATTTGCGGCGCGGAAGGCTGCAAGCCTGGCAAGTCCAAAGCTTGTCCCACCACTGACGACTGCACCTTGAGCAAGTGCAGCCTCGTCGACGGCAAGTGCACCTTCGTCGAGTCTCCGGTGGGGTCACCGTGCGACGACGGTAACGCCTGCACAGGCAACGACATCTGCACCTTGGGTATCTGCATGGGCCAGGTAGTTGACTGTGATGATGGAAACGCCTGCACCACCGAAGGCTGCGTGCTCGGCACCGGATGTGTGTCCAAGACGATGACCGTTGGAACCTGCGACGACGGCGATGTCTGCACCGTCAACGACGGGTGCGTCGCAGGCGCATGCACAGGCGTCGGCTACTCATGTGACGACAACGTAGCATGCACAGTAGATAGCTGTGACAGCAAGAAGGGTTGCCTACATGCCCAACTCGCCGGTGGCTGCGATGACGGTGACCCATGCACAGAAGGCGACACCTGTGACAACGGACTTTGCAAAGCCGGCGTGTTGGTCTGCGAGTGCAAGACGGCCGCCGATTGTGTCGACGACGGCGACCTATGCAATGGCGTGCCGACCTGCGACACCACGAAGGTGCCGTACGCTTGCAACATCGACTCGAAGACCATTGTCGTTTGCGACACCCAAAGTGACGGCGCCTGTGCCGTGACCGTGTGCCTCGCCAAAGACGGCACGTGCGCCAAGACAAGCAAGCCCGACGGCACATCGTGCAGCGACGATAACGTCTGCACCGCCGGCGACGCATGTTCTGACGGTTCCTGCGCGCCGGGGAAAGCAAGCGACTGCGACGACGACAATCCGTGCACTGCAGACGCTTGCGACACAGCCAAGGGTTGCGTTAACACACCCACGCCGAACTTGAATATCATTTGCTATGCCGGCCCTGATGGCACGCAGAACGTTGGCGCGTGCAAGGCAGGCAAGCAGGTGTGCGATGCGAACGGCAAACTCAGCGGCTGCTCCGACGCCGTCGTCCCCGCCCCAAGCGACCTTTGCGACGGCCAGGACGACGATTGCGACGGCAAGACCGACGAAGACTGCAAACCGTCCGTTGTGGCGTTGAGCCAGGCGCCCTTGATGATGAACGCTGGTGGAGCCGGCAAGGCAGTCCAACTCGCCGCTCAGCTCGGGCCGATCGGCGACGCAAAGGGCAGCAAGACAACACTTCGCTGGAGCTTGGTCGCCCTGTGGCAACAGTGGTGGAACTAGTCTGGCGCCTCCGTCGCGCCAAGTGGGAAATTGGTATGAGAACGAATTCGCAACGGTTGTGGCGGCCTTTGGCATGTGCAGTAGCCTGCGCAGTGGCTTTGCTGTGGGCGCCAATCCTGCTGGGTGCAGTCCCCAAGACCATCGGTCTTGAAGGTCGGCTACAAGGCCAGGGTGGCGGACCGGTTGCAGATGGCGAGTATTCGCTGACATTTGCGCTCTACCCCGACGCCAAAGCACAGCAGGCGTCGTGGTCAGAAGTCGCCAAGGTGACGGTGACGGCGGGCCACTTCGTCCACATCCTCGGCAGCACCAAAGTCTTGGCGTCGACCGACATCGACAGTGATAAATCAGCCTGGATCGGCATTGCTGTCGACCAAGACCCGGAGATGCCGCGCTCGCCGCTGAGTGCGGTTGCTTACGCGATGCGCGCTGCGGTTGCAGAGACGGCGACGACAGCGCAAGGCCTGAGCTGCAGCGGTTGCGTCTCTGGAGCGGCACTCAGTTTTCCCTACGCCGCAAGCCTTACCAAGGGTGGCCCGGCTGCGGACCTCGCATGCACTGCATGCGTAGGCATCGATGAGTTGAAGTTTGATACAGATGTCGACCTTGGCGCGTTCGCGATCAAGGCGAAGTCTGCCGTTTTTTCGGGTGATGTGTCGGCCAAGACAGTGATGGCGTCGAGCTTTGTGGGTGACGGTAGCAAGCTGACTGGACTGACGTTGCCCAACGGCGACTGTGTCAAGGGACAAGTGGTTGTCGGCGTAGCAGCCGACGGAAGCTTGAAATGCCAAGAGATGCAGGCGAATCTGCCACCGGATGGTCTCGCCCAGGTGAGCAGTGGACTGCTGACAAATGTCTTTGACCACAAGTTCAAGATCGACAAACCAGTTCCGATCCCAGATGGTTCGCTCAACGGAGTCTCAAGCACAGTCAATGTGCCTGACGTGGGGATTGTGAAGTCGCTGAACGTGCACTTGAAGTTGTCGAACTCGGACATTGCCGGCATCAGAGTCACGCTGACGCCGCCGGATGGGAAAACGCTGGTCCTCTACGACAAGGGCAAGACGGGGAAGGATCTGGAGGGAAACTGGCCGTCAGCGGACAAGGTATTGTTGGGGAGCTTGGATGGTTGGGTCGGGAAGAACGCCGTGGGGACTTGGGAGTTGAGTGTATACGACTTGGCACCCGCTGGAACAGGACAAGACGGCAGCCTGATCGCCTTCGAAGTAGGTATTACCGCGCTCTCAAATAGCAAGGTCGAGCTTGCCGGGTCACTATCCATCACTGGAGAGTTGATGCTTTCGGGAGAGATCAATCGTCCTCTAAAAGTCTGCGAGGTGAACGGCGGCAAGTGCATTGGACGGTATGTCGGGTCGTCTGCCATCAACGGAAGTACTACCGTAGGAGACGTAGCGTTCTACTACGTTCCGATGACGCTCCCGTTGGATGGAGGCTACGTGACGGGCGTCGCAATGTTCAGTGGATGCACCGGAAATAGTGCGAAGGTTGCGCAGCCGAATGGTGAAACCTACTACGACAAGAAAGGCTGTTCTGGCACCGCATGGCGAGAGAACGGCGCCACTCCGTACAGCGAGTCAGCAAGAACCGTTTGTACGGACTACCCCTACAAGGGCACGCGATGCAGTCTAAAAAACGCGTCTGGATGTCATGATCTGGATTGCTATTCAGTTCCTGGAAATGTGCGTAGGATCAACTACACTGGGACTGGAAAACAGATGTATGAATTGCGCTAGCAGGCTGCTGAACAACGTCACATCGATTGCGAATCGGGGCTGAGTCGCCCTCGTGCTCGCGCTACCGGCGGCATCCGGCCAATCTTCGTGGCTGCGGCTCGCCCGTTGTAGAGCCCCGAAACCCAGCTCCGGGCCCGGATTTCCGGCCTTGGAGCAAGCCTCACCCGCCGGAGGGGACCAGCCGTGAGAGTCGAACCAGGTTGTACGCCGCTCGCATCCACGCGAGCAACCCCGCCGTGCGAACGGGGTCGTCGTCGGCCACAGTCCGGAGCACGCTGGGGAGAGGTATCCACGCGAGCAACCCCGCCGTGCGAA
>JACKFC010000037.1 GCA_020632665.1 Deltaproteobacteria bacterium | reverse complement strand
GGCGCGGCGCCGGTCGGATTGGAGCTCTCCGCCGGCGTCGGCGTCGATCGCGTCGACGGCGAGGGCTTGGCCACCCTGACGCCGCGCCTCGGCCTCAAAACCGAGACGCTCTCGTTGTTGCTCGCCCCGCCGCTGCGCCTGTTGCTCTTCTCGCCGGCCGGAGAATTCGGCATGCGCGACCGCGATTGGGATCAACGCTCGGAGTGGCTGCGGCCGCTCGAGCACCTCGCATACCGCAGCTCCGGCGGCGATCTGGTCGCCACCTCGAGCGGCAGCCGCGGCCTCACGGTCGGCCGTGGCGCCATCGTCGACGGCTACCGCTCGGCGCTGCTGGCCGACCACCACCGCACCGGCGTGCACGTCTTCGGCCGCCGCGGGCCGCTGGAGCTCGAGCTCTTCGGCCACGACGTCACGAGCTGGCAGGTCTTCGCCGCGCGGATGGCGCTGCGCCCCTTCGGCGGCGAGCGGCCGCCCGAGACCGGCATCGGCAGCCTCACCCTTGCGATCGACGCCGCCGCCGACCGCAACGTCGCCGAGGCCGCGCCGAGCGCCACCGCCGCGGTGCGGCGCTCCTCGCTCGCCATCGCCGCCACCGAGCTGCGCCTGGGCGTCTACCGTGGCGAGCGCCTCGCCGTCGCGACGTGGCTCACCGGTGGCGTCTCCAGCCACGGCACCGCCTTCGGCGCAGGCGTCGAAGCCGGCGTGACCCTCGGTTGGCTGGCGCGCGACCAACGCCACCGGCTGCTCGAACTCTCGCTCGCGCCCGGCTGGGCCGACGGCAGCTACCTCCCGGCGCGCTTCGACGCCGGCTACGAGGCGAGCCGCGACCTGCTCGGCGCCACGCTCGCAGAGCTCGGTGAGGCCGGACTCGGCGCCGGTGTGCGGGCGCGCCTGCGGTTGGAGCCGGTCGCGGGGGTCGTGCTGCGTGGCGGCTTGCGCAGCTATCCGCTGGCGGCGAGCGTCGGCCGCAGCCTCGACACCTACGAAGCCGCGATCGCGATGCGCGACCTCTTCGCCGACGCTCCGGGGGGCGGGCTGCAGGCCGAGTTCGGCTGGCTTCGGCTCCCCGGCGGGATGAACCTGCTCGCTGGCGGCGCGAGTTGGGCGCTCTGGCCGCAGCTGCGTGCCGGCGTCCGCGTCGCGCGAGCGCTGCATCAAGCCACGCCGGACGCGACGCCGCGACCGACCTGGGACCTGGGCTTCTGGGTGGTCGTGGGGCTACCGGCTCGCTGAGGCCGCGGACTACCGACCGAAGTCGATCGCGCAGGAGTGGACCGCGTCGGCCCCGAAGCTGATGACCAACGAGCGGCCGACCACGGCCATGCTGTTGCCGCAGCGTCCACCGATGACGGCGTCCGAGGCGGGCAGCGCGATGGTCACGTCGCCGGCGCCGCGGAAGGTGAAGCGCAGCTCGGTGCCGACGGTCTGGGCGTCGAGCAGGCTGGCGCGCATCGGCAGCTTGGTGATGTGCGCTTCGGCGGCCGAGCTGCGGCCCAGGCGCACGACGTAGGTGCGGGTGCCCTCGCCGAGCAGGACCTGACCGTCGTTCCACGCCGGCCAGCCGTCGACCGAGGCGACCACCCGCTGGTCGGTGCCGGCGAGGTCGAGCGAGAGGGCGAAGGCGCCGGTCTCGGCGTCACCCTGGACGTCGGCGATGATGGTCGCGTCGTCGACGGCCGAGGTGCGGACTTCGGCCTTGCGGAAGCTCTGCACGCGGGCGGCGGCCTTGGCCGCGGTGACGAACTCCGCACCGGCCTCGGCGGCGTGCTCGAGCAGCCCGGTGAAGACGAACTCCTGGTATTGCGCGCCCTCGTAGCCGGTCGGGCCGTAGTCGTGCCACGGCCAGACGACGAAGGCGCCGCGGGCGTGCTTGGTCAGCGCGTCGTATTGCGAGGTCCAGGTCTGCAGCGATTGGTCCGGCGTGTACTGCAGGAACGAGAGCATCGTGAAGTCGAAGTAGAGGTTCGGCGCGAGGTAGACCATCGTGTCGTCGGGGTGCAGCAGGCCCATCGCGCCGTGGTAGCCGGCGCCGAGGCCGGAGAAGTCGGCCGTGACGTAGGAGAACCACTGCGCCAGCGCCGCGTCGACCGCGAGCGACTCGGGGTTGCCGGGCACCGCGGCGCCGACGACCGGCACGCCGATCTTGCTGGCGATGACGTCGCGCGAGGTCTGGAACTCGAACTGCAGCTGGCTCGCCGTCAGGTCCGTGGTGTAGTGCGGGTGGGTGTAGGAGTGGGTGCCGATCTCGTTGCCCATCTCCATCAGCTGTTGGTAGATCGGCAGCGAGAAGTTCCAATCCGTCGTCTCGCCTTCTTTGACGTTGTTGCCGACGTTGACGTAGTAGCTGCTGACGAAGTTCAGCTCGTTCTTCCACTTGCCGATGACGTCCATCAACAGCGGGTAGAGCTCGGTGACCTCGTCGATGTATTGCGATTGGTCCATGTCGCAGCGGCCGATGAAGATCGCTGCGTCTCGGGTCGGCAGCAGGCCGAGCGAGGCGCCGTCGCCGTCGACCGACCACGCGATCGCGCGCGAGGCGAGGTCGGTGTCACCGATGACCGAGGGGCTGGCGAAGTGGACGCTGCGGGCGCCGGCGGTGGTGGCCCAGATCGCCGGCTGGGTCGAGCTCGCGGTGTTCGCCATCGCCAAAGGCTGCGCCACGCTGTCGTAGCGCTTGTAGTAGAGCATATAGCCGCCCGGGTAGTTGCCGAGCTGCTCGCCGGCGGCGTAGCCCTTCAGCATCCGATGCCCGTCGAGCGAGGTCAGGGTGTGGTCCATCGGGCCGAAGTAGCCGTGCAGCGTCAGGCCGAGGACCTTCTTCATCCGGGCGTAGCTATCGCCCGGCAGCGCAGCGCCGGTCGGGTCGTTGGTCATGAAGTTGCCGGCCGCGATGATGCCGATGCCGTAGTGGTGCACGGCGCGAATGAGCACGTCCTCGATCGTCGCGACGTCGCCCTCTTCGACGTTGGCGAAGTAGGGGAAGACCAAGGCGCGGAGGTCCTTGATCTTGTTGATGTCGAGCAGGTCGGTCTCGTGCAGCAGCACGGTCGGCACGCCGGCGAGCATCGCCTGGTGCTGCATCGCCGTGTAGAGCTGCGCGTAGCCCTTGTCGTGGAAGAAGGCGTTCTGCGTCGTCTGCGAGAAGACGATGCCGACCCGGCGCGGCGCGTCGAGGTCACGCTCGGGCAGGTCCACCGGGTGGTAGAGCGTGTGGCCGGGGCCGGTGAAGTCGGCGGGCAGGAAGATGAGGTTGTTCACGTCGACGCTGACGTCGATGCTGCCCTTGCCGGCGCCCACGAGCTCCTGCGAAACGGCGATCTCGAGCACGTTGCCGCCTTCTCCGTAGGCATGCGGCAGCGGCCCGACCAGCCAATTCTCGGCGGCCGCGCCGCTGTAGAGGTGCGGCGTGCCGTCGGCGGCGACGTTGACGTTGAGCTCGGCGCCCACTGCGATGCCCCAGACCAAATAGCCGGTGCTGCGGTTGCGGTCGGTGTTGAGCCAGAACGTGGTCTGCGCCCCGATCGGCGCGGCCGGCGGCAGCGCGCGCAGCGCCAGGTAGTAGGTCTGCCCGTCGGCGCGGCCGTAGACCTCGTAGCCGAGCACGCCCATGCCGGGCAGGCGGTCGATGCGGTCCTTCGCGGTCCAATCCGAGAGGTCGCCGTCGAGCGTGATGGCGCCGTTCGGGTCTGCCGGCGGCGCGGGGATGCCGACCGCGTCGACCACGTAGCCGCTGCCGCCGAACCAGCTCGGCAGGAAGACGGCGTTGTTGACGTCGAGCCAGAGCGAGATCGGCGTGCCGGCGCCGACCATCCCCTCGGTCAGCTCGAGCTCCAAGATCTGCTTGTCGGCGCTGTAGGCGTGGCTCAGCGGGCCGATCTGCCAGGTCTCGCCGTCGGCGCCGCTGTAGAGGTGCGGCGCGCCGTCCCAGGCGATGTTGACGTTGTATTCGGCGCCGACCAGCGCGCCCCAGACGAGGTAGCCGGTGGAGGTGTCGTTGTCGGTGTTGATCCAGACCGTGGTGGAGGGACCGATCGCCATCGGGGCCACGATCGCCAGGTGGTATTTGTGCGCCGTCGCGTCGTGGTAGCCGTAGAGCTCGTAGCCACCCACGCCCATGCCGGGCGCGGCGTCCATCCGGTCGGCGTTGCCCCATTCGGAGAGATCTCCGTCCAGGACGAAGGTGCGCGCGAACGCGCTCGGCGCAGCCAGCAGCGACGCCACCACCAGCATCAGCAGCGCGGCGCGGAGCCGTGGCAGCCTACCAGTGGGTTGCGTCATCGAGGCAGCATTCGAGATCGGAGCGAGGGGCATATGGTGTCCTCCAACACACGGGACCACTTCCGAAGATACGTCCCAGCATGCGGTCTCGCAAGCGAAATCGATCGACTGCGGTGGGTTCGAACAATCGTTCGGCGAGCAAACGACCTCGAGGCTCGCCCGGGTCGATCGCGGCGCGTCGACTCCGGAGCAATGGCTTGGAATCAAGCTGAAAGAGGCAGCTCCGAGCGAGGTCGTTCGCGTATCAAACGGTCTCGACGTCGAGGCTGTGCAGCAATGTGCGCAGGCCGTCGTGAAGAGAGGTGAGCGCGGTCAGCCCCAGCTCGTCCCGCATGCGCGCCGGATCGACTGCGGAGTGGCGGACTTCGCCGCTGCGGCCGGGCGCGAACTCGGGCGCGATCGTGCGTCCGACCAGGGCGGCGAGGGTCTGCAGCAGCTCGAGCAGGTCGACGCTGCTGCCGGTGGCGACGTTGACGACGCCGGAGGTCTCGGACTGCAGCGCGGCGAGGTTGGCGCGGGCGACGTCGCGGACCGAGACGAAATCGCGGGTCTGTTTGCCGTCGCCGAAGATCGTCACCGGCGCCTGCGCGGCGACCCGCTCGCAGAACTTGCTGATGACGCCGGAGTAGGCCGAGCGCGGATCTTGCCGCGGGCCGTAGACGTTGAAGTAGCGCAGGCCGCAGCAGGAGACGCCGTAGAGCGTGCCGAAGAGGGCGGCGTATTGGTCGTTGACCAGCTTCTCCAGGGCGTAGGGTGAGAGCGCCGAGGGTGGCGTGCTCTCGCGCACCGGCAGCGCGTCGGGCATGCCGTAGACCGCCGCCGAGGAGGCGTAGACGAAGCGCTGCACACCGGCCCGACGGGCCGCGTCGAGGACGTTGAGGAAGCCGGCGATGTTGACCGCGCCGGAGAAGACCGGCTGCTCGATCGAGGTCGGGACGAAGACCTGGGCTGCGAGGTGCAGGACGTGGGTGATGCCGTCCATCGCCGCGGTGACGGCGTCGGCGTCGCGGATATCGGCTTCGGCGAAGCTGAAGCGATCGCCGGAGTTGCGCGCCGCGTCGAGGTTGCGCAGGTGGCCGCTGCTGAGGTCGTCGAGGGCGCGAACACGGTGCCCGGCGGCCAGGATATGGTCGACGGTATTGCTGCCGATGAAGCCGGCGCCGCCGGTGACGAGAACGTGCATACGAATCCTCACGATTGCGGCGGGATCTCGCCGCGTGCCGGCGTCTTGTAGTCGATTCGGGGCAGCCGCGCCACGTCGAACGGGGCCGCAAGACCGCGTTTGACTGCGTCGTCGCAGAAATGTCGCTGGATCGTCCGGGTGACTGCGTCTATCGTCGCGCTCGGTCGACGTTGCACGCGTCACTCGTGCCACCCCGGAGTCGTCGTGCAAGGAGAGGGTACGGACAACCAGCAGCCGCCCGTCGCGAGGCCCGCGACAGGAGAGAGCCGCGCCGCCGTGATGGCGGGAGCCGGTGCGCTGGCGGTCGTCCTTTTGCTCGCGCTCTGGCTCGATCCGGCCTCGCATCATGCCGAGTCGGCTCCGGTGGTCCTCACCCCCGCCCGTGCGGAGGCGGCCATCGCGCCGGCCCCTGTCGCGGTCTCTGCCGGAGAGCTCGCTGCGGGCGAAGCTTTGCCCCTCGCCTCGGCACCGCTCGCGGAGATCGCGCGTGACCCGGACCGCTACGTCGGCCTGCGCTTCCGCTGCCGCAACCGCGTCGCCGCGCAGCCGATCGATTGGACGCCCGACGCCGGCGGCCTGCTGCCGCTGCTCGAGCGCTGGGGCCGCCCGGTGGCGCGGCATCGCCTGGCGCTCTCTTGCGAAGCGCGCGACCTGCAGCTCCACCCGGCGCTGGCCTTCTACGAGATGCGGCAAGACGACCCCGCCGTGCAGGTCCGTGCCGGCGACGTCCTGACCCTGACGGTGCTCGGCGCCAGCCCGACCGGCGCGTTGCTGACGGCGCTCGAGCGGGACGTCCTGCCCGACGTCGCCGCCGCGCCGCTGCAGGAGCTCGCGCCGGTCCTCGCCCGCCCCGACGCCCATAACGGCGCCATCGTCCGCTGCCGCGCCACCGCCGCCGCCGAGCTGCGCGAGCCTGCGGCGCTGCACGCCACCACGCGCGCCCTCTTCGCCGCGGCGACGCTCACCGACGCGCTCCTCGCCGAGGTTCGCTGCGAGCAGGCGCGGGGGACGCCCGTCGCCGCGTTGGTTCGGGTCGCGCGCGAGGATGCCGCGGCGCTGCTCGCCATCCGCAGCGGCGCCGAGCTGCAGCTGCGCGCGCTCGGGGCGGCAGAGCAGCGGGTGGTTGCGGACGTGGTCACCATCGACGCCCACGAAGGCTCCCGGCAGGAGGTCGATCTGCGCGAGGTGCTGCTGCAGCCCGAGCGCTTCGTCGGCCGGCCGATCCACTGCGTCAGCATGGGCTTGCCCTTGCCGCAGCCGCTGGCCGAGGCCGAGGCCGCCGCGCTGCCGGGCGGGACTGGCCTTGCCCTGACCAAGGCTTGGGTGGTCTGCCGCCAGCCCGACGCGCCGCCGGTCAACCTGACGCTGCGCTTCGGCCACGGTGAGGTCGCCGACCTGCTCGGGATCGGCCGTGGCACCGAGCTTCGCGCCAAGGTCCTGGGCCTTTCCCGCGGCCAGATCGTGGCGCAGCTGCAGGAGCTGCGCGACGGCGCCCTCGACACCGCATCACGTCGCGTCGACCTCCGCCGTTTCGTCACCCTGCGGGAGAACCTGGTCGGGACCCGCTTCGTCTGCCCCGTCCTCGACGTCGAGCAAGCGCCTGGCCCCGCTGGCGCCGAACGCCCGGGCGCGGCGCTCTTCTCGCACCCGGTCGACGCATCGCCGGTGGTGGTCCGCTGCGCCGACACCCAGCGTCCGCATCGTGGGCAGGCGTTCGAGCTCTACTTCGGCTCGGCTTCCGAGCGGCTGACCACCGTCATTCGGCCCGGAGTGCGGCTACCGCTGCGGATGGTCGGCGCCGTCCACGCCACGCCGATCGTGGGGCTCGACGACGAGCAGCGCCTCTCGGCCAGCGAATTGCGCTGATCGCTCGGGGGCCCCGTCAGGGCGAGTAGTCGAGCACGACGGGCAGATGGTCGGACCAACCCCGACGCACGGGACTGTCGCCGACCCAGGCTTGGCGCGACTTCGGCGCGAGCGCCGCGTTGGCCATGATGTAGTCGATGCGGGCGCCCCATGGCGCGTTCTTCGTGGGCAGCGTCGGCAGCGGAAGCGCGCCGAGTCGGTGCTTGTCGACGAGGTCGACCAGGTTTGCCCCGAGGAACATCTCGATCGTGTCGAATTCCATCGGATTGGCGAGGGCCTTGGTCGAAGGATCCTGCTTCATCCAGCCCAGCAGATCTGCCACCAGGTAGTAGCTACCATCAACCGGGGAGAGGGCGTTGAAGTCGCCGAGGACGAAGACCTGCTCGCCTTCCTTCGTCAGCGCCTGGAGGTAGTCGAGCACGCCCTTGGCTTCCTGCAGGCGGGCGACTGGGTCGTGCGGGTGCAGGTGGATCACGATGTAATGCACCGATTCGACCTGCGCGTGCAGGACCCCGAGCTTGCTCAGGCTGGGCAAGAACGCCAGCGATTTGATCGGACGTAGCGAGGTCAACCCGACCCGATAGGCGGTGTTGCCCCCGATCGCGACGTGCTCGTGCTGCCAGCTCGTGGCCATCTTGCCCAGCGACGCCGACGTCAGCGTGTTGAGCTCCTGGAACGCGACCACGTCGGGCTCGCTGGCGGCGAGATAGGCGGAGACCCGATCCCGTCGATCCGGGCTCATCCAGGTCTGCTTCGGACCGAGGCCCTCGAGCACGTTGTAGCTCACCACGCGACGCAGGTTCGCCTTCTTCGGCCGGATCATACCCAGCGGCGCGTCCGCGACGATCTGCTCCGCACACAAGCCGAGGTAGCAGTATTGGCCCGCTGCGCAGTCGGTGTTCAGCTCGCAGGGAGCACCGTCGCAGCCAGGGATCGGCATGTGCAGGCACGCACCGGTCGCCCTATCACAGAGGTCGGCGGTGCACGGGTCGCCGTCGCGACAGGCCAGCGCCTGGCCGATGCAGCCGTCGCCGTCGCAGGGGGTCTCGGCGTCGCATTGCGCCGACGACGCGCCGGTGCCGTCTCCGAACGGGATGTGTTCGCAGGTCCCGTCGGGGCGGATGTCGTCGTGGGTCGAGGGATCGTCGTCGCTGCAGCGCAGCAGGCAGCTCAACAGCGTCGGCGCGTCCCCGCAGGCGTCTTGCCAATTCACCAGCTCTGGACCGATTGGTTCGACCTCGCTGCCGCCTCGCTCCAACCCATCCAGCGCGCCCGCCTGCCCCGCGTCGGTGCTGCTCTTGCCCGCATCCACCTTTCCGGCCGGCGCGGTGTGTGCGTCGGCCAAGGCGTCGCCCCGCACGGCCGTGTCGGCCCCATCGCTGCAGCCGAGGAGCAGCGCCAGGCTCCAAGCCGTTCCACATCGCGCGGCGAGCGTGCGCTTTGGTGCTTGGTCGGGGAGAGTCTTTTGCATCTGATTGCGCGGATCCATGGTCTGCACGACACGCTCCCGGGGGTGGAGGACGACGAGCCGTCGCAGAGAATATCAGGCTGCGGTGGCGCCCGAAAGCGGGATCTATGCGTCCGGGCTCGGCCCGAGCGTCGTCGCGAATCGGCGATCGGGCGGCGGAGGCAGCTCGCTTTGTGCCGCCACCGCCTCGTTCTGCCGGACGAACGCGAGGTAGAGCAGGCGCAGCAACGCGCGGCGCACCAGGAAGAAGGCGACGGCGAAGGTCAGCGTCGCGGCGACGGCGAAGCCCATGCCGTAGCTCGGCAGGCCGGCGAGCAACGTCGCCCCGGTGCAGACCACGTTCAGCAGCAGGAAGACGCCGTGGACGATCATCACGTCGCGTCGGGAGTCGAAGTAGAAGAGCACGATGCACAGCATCATCGCGCCGGATTGGAAGGCGGCGCCGAGCACGGCGAAGCGGAACATGAACACCCCGACGTGCGGCACCGAGAGCAGGTCGAGCGGCACCGTCGGCAGCAGCAGGCAGAGCGCGGTGATGCTGAGCTGCAGCAGGGCCACGTCGCGGCTGGTCCCGACGAAGCTCACGATCAGATCGTTGCGCGCCTGGTCGAGCTGCTGCCGGCTGGCGTGGCGGCCGATCGCGCCGTAGAGCGCCCGGCAACGCTCGTGCAGGTCGGTCTCGGCCCGGACGATGAACAAGCCGAGGCCCGGCACCGTGGTGACGTAGGCGATGAACGCGGCGGTGTCGTAGGTCGGATAGGTCGAGAGGCCGACAGAATCGACCAGCCGCTCGGGCGCGCCCCACATCAGCCATTTGTCGGCCCAGATGCCGAGGCCGTAGAGCAGGCCGCCGACCGGCAGCTCCCAATAGCGCCGCATCGTGTCGAGCACGGCGAAGAGGCCGTCGCTGCGGCCCGGGAAGCTGCGCAGGAGCAGGCCGATCGCGATCGCGTTGTTGACCGCCATGCCGAGGTTGAAGCCGAAGAGTAGATCGCTCACCGCGTCGCTGCCGGAGAGCCGCAACCAGCCAGCAAACGCGAGCGTGCCGGCGGCGTAGGCCCCGGTCAGCGGGCGGAAGGCGCGCAGCGTCGAGAGCATCGGCGCGGCGATCCACGAGAGCGTCACCAAGCCCTCGGCGACCACGGCTTGCGCCAGCACGTCCGGTGGCAGGTCGAGCAACGCCGCGCCGCCGACCACGATCGGCCCACAGGCCAGCAGCGCCAGCAGCAAGGTGCCGACGAATGCGCTGATCAGCGCGTCTTCCCGGCCGCCGTAAAGCAGGTCGCTGAGGCGGCGGGTCAGGCCGATCGCCAGCGGGCTGGTCACCACCAGCGTGGTCGAGAAGACGTAGAGCAGCAGCGTGACGAAGCTCGTCGTGTGGGCGCTGCCCGCCTCGCCGTGCAGCAGCCCAGGCAGCGCCATCGCGATGATGGTGAAGAACCACGGCCCGGCGACCACGATGACGCCGTGCAATTGGCTCTCGACCAGGGCGAAGAGGCCCTCCTTGCGCATCAGGTCGCGGAGCGCGAAGCCGATGCCCGCCATCTAGGCCGCTCCGCCGTCGAGGGTGCTGCCGTCGCGCGCGCTGCCATCGCGCGCGCTGCCCGTGAGCAGGGCGCCGTAGAGGCGGGCGTAGCGGCGGTGCAGGTCGCGCTTGTCGTAGTGGGCGCGGCAGCGGGCCTGCATCGCGGCGCCGCATTGGGCGCGCAGCGCTTCGTCGAGCAGCAGCTCGGCGCAGGCGGCGGCGATGGCGCCTGGGTCGCCGATCGGGCAGACCCGACCGCCGAGGCCGAGCGGCGGGGTCTCCGACGGCCGTCCTTCGACCAGCTCGCGCACGCCGCCGACGTCGGTGCCGACCGAGGGCACGGCGGCGGCGCCGGCTTCGAGCATCACCAGCGGTTGGCCCTCCGATACGCTGGTCAGCACGTTGATGTCGATCTTGCCGAACCAGTCGAGCAGGTTGACGTTGCCGGTGAAGTGCAGGCAGTCGCCGAGACCGAATTGCGCGATCATCTCGCGGCACTCGCTGGCGTAGACCGGGTCTTCGTCCATCGGCCCGAGGACGAAGCACTGCACGTCCGGCACCCGCTTGCGGAGCAGGGCGCAGGCGCGGATATAGGTCTTGATATCCTTGATCGGCACCACGCGGCCGACCAGCGCGATGGTGGGTGGGCGGGTGCCGCCGTAGCCGGCGCGGGGGATCGCTTCGATGCCGCCGAAGCGGTCGAGGTCGATGCCGTTCGGGATGATCTCGAGCCGCTCGCGGATGGCGCCGTCTTCGATCTGCAGCGCGAAATTGCCCTCGAAGAGGGTGATGATGTGGCTACAGGCGGCGTAGCAGGCCTTCGAATAGCTGACGAAGGTGTTGATCCAGAGCTCCTTGACCTTGTTGCCGCCGCCGTCGACCGCGAGCGAGCGCTGGTCGTCGACCGCGAGCCAGGGCGCGCTCAAGATCTCGAGCCGGCGCTCGTTGGTGTAGACGCCGTGCTCGGTGACCAGCGCCGGCCGGCCCGTCTCGTAGTGCGCCCGGGCGGCGACCAGGCCGGCGTAGCCCGTCGCGACGCAGTGGTAGACCGCGGCGTCGGGGAGATCTGCGAGCACCATCGAGAAGAGCCCGGCCACCAGCGTGCGGAAGGCCCAGAACGCGTTGAGGTAGGAGGCGCCGGCGCAGGTCCGCTCGTAGAGGCGGTTGAACGCCAGCCACGCCGCCGGCGAGTCGAGCAGCAGCTCACGCCCGAGCAGGCCGCGATACGGCGCGACCCGGCGGACCAGCTCGCCCAGCGCGTCGGGGTCGCCGTCGCCGAGGATGCGCTCGACCGGCTCGAGCAGCTCGCGCAAGGTCGCCTCGCCACCGGGCAGCCGGCTCGCCCCGCGCGAGAGCTGCGCCGCGGCGATATGCGAGAGGCCGCTGACGTTCGGCGGCAGCTGGTAGCGCAGCTCGACCTCGGCGCCCGGCGCGACGATGACCGCGACGTGAAAGCGCAGGTGCGCCTGGGTCGCGATGAGGTCCTGGGTCCAGCTCGAGACGCCGCCGCGGACGTAGGGGTAGGCGCCCTCGACGATCAGGCAGACGTCGGCCGTCGGCGCGGCCGAGCCCGTCACGTCGGGTGGCGGCGACTCAGCGGCCATCGGCGGCTCCGGCGTCGGGCTGCGGCGGTTCGCGGTCGGCCTGCTCGCGCCACAGGTGCAGCGTCGCGCGCAGCGGCGAATCCGGCGGCAGCCCGCGGTCGAGGCGCTCGCCGTGCTGTTGGACCAGGGTCCGCAGGTCGCTGTAGCGGCGCTGGCGGTAGAGCGCCTCGGCCAGCCACATCAGCACCGAGACCGAGCGCTCGCCGCCCTCGATGGCGCCGCGGAGGTGGCTGACGGCCGCGTCGTTGCGGCCGGCGCGGACCAGCAGGCGGCCAACCGCCGCGGTGGCCTCGGCGTCGCGCTCGGCGGTGGCGAGGTAGGCCTGGTAGGCGGCGAGGGCCTTGTCGCGGGCCTCGGCGGAGCGGTCGTCGTCGAGCAAGCCGCTGTAGGCCTGGTGGTCGTAGAGGCGGGCGAGCTCTTTGTGGACCTCTTCGCCGCCGAAGCCGTGCGAGCGCAGGACGCCGTCGAGCCGGGCTTCGAGCGCCTGGCGGCGACGGTCGAAGCTGTCTTCGAGGGTCTGCATGACCATGCCGGCCTGGACGCGGATCGCGTTGTGCTCGTCGTGCAGGGCCATCCGCAGCGCCTCGGCGAAGGCGGGCTTGTAGTTCGCGCCGATCAGCGCCACCGCGCTGCGCCGCTCCGAGAGGCTGCCGAAGCGGAAGACGTCGGCCAGCGAGCGTGGCTCGAGCAGCGCATCGGGGGCGAGCGACGCCTCGCGCAGCAGGGCGGCGTCTTCGGCGCTCGCCTCGGTCAGGTCGCTGGCGGAGAGGGCCCAGGCGCGTGGCGCGAATTCGCCGAGCAGCAGCGCGACCGTCGCCGTCGCGGCGCCGATGGGGCCGAGCAGGCTGGCCAGGACGAAGCCGAAGGCCGCGCCCGGGGCCTGGATCAGCGCGTGGTAATGTCGCTGCAGCAGCAGCCCGAGCCCCGCGCAGCCCAGCATATGTGGGATCAGCACCCGCGGCGAAGCGCAGGCCAGCACCACCGCCGTCGCCGTGCTCGGGCGCGCTGCCGGCAGCAGCAACCACGCCGCGAGCAGGTCGACGCCGAGCAATCCGGCCGCGGCGTACAAGGCCAGGCGGGTCGGGGAGTGCGGTGCGGCCGTGGCCGCCGAGGCGGGACGCGGCATCGGCTAGCTGGTGTAGGGGTCGGTGCGGCGGATCACCGCCCGGTGCCACGGTTTGACGTCCTGCGCGGTGGGGACGTAGAGCGTCTCGTAGGTGATGCCGACCTTCGCCGGCTGGCCGACCTCCTGCAGCCGGGCTTCGATCTTGTGCCGCAGCCGGTCCGAGACGAGCTTGCAATTCTTCGCCTGCGTCATCGGCAGGATGATGGCGAATTCGTCGCGCTCGGCGGTGTAGTCGAAGGCGATATCGGTCGAGCGCAGGCCGGCGGTGACGACGTCTTCGATCAGCTTGCCGAGCTCGCCCTTGCTCATCGTGGAGTCGCCCTGCCCGTTCGGCTTGATGCGGACGTTGAGCTGGCTGACCTCGAAGTTGGCGCGCTCGGCCAGCGCCACGATGAAGGCCGAGACTGGGCGGTAGTAGGCGTCGGTGAAGAGCTGGCTCTCGGCGTGGACCACGCGGGAGCGGTTGGCCTCCTCGAAGCGCTGGGCGTTGCGGTAGGCGGTGCCGATCCACTCGCAGAGGCCGCGGAAGGCGTGTTCGCTGCCCTTGCCGAGGTTCTGGATCGGCATCGCCTCGATCTTCAACATGCCGATCGGCGCGCCGCCCTCGGGGTTCGGCAGTGGCCCAGCGATGATGCCCTCCTCGCCGAGCGCCTCCTGGCCGGCCGGGTCGGCGACGTGGACCACGCGGCCGCCGAGCATCACCGCCCGGTAGAGCGAGGACTCCGCGCCGTAGCGCCCCGGCGCCGGCTGGCCCTTCTTGTCCGTCGTCTGCGCGACCAGCTCCAAGCCGCCGTGGCGGGCGAGGTAGACCGAGTAGGAGGTCGGCTGGAAGAGGTTGCGGATCATCCCCTCGACGCTCTCGAAGACCGAGCCGGTGCGCTCGATATCGACCGTCCGCGCCGCCTGCACCAGCGAGAGGGCAGTCTCGACCTGGCCGGCCGCGTTGGTCTGCAGCCGCTCGTTGCTCATCTCGAGCGCCATCCGCGAGACCGAGAGGCTGTGGTTCTCCGCTTCGAGCGAGCGCAGGCGGGTCGATTGCTCGGCGATGACGCGCTCGCGCCGGGTCCGCAGCTCACCGAGCACCACCGCCGAGACGAACCACAGCGTCGGCTGACCGAGCACCCGCAGCAGCCACGCGCTCTGGTCCATCAGCGGGTCGCGCGCCGGCAGGTTGCCGACGAACGCGAGCAAGGTGCCGATGACGACGGCGAAGACGCCCGTCGCCGTGCCGTAGTAGGCCGCCGCCAGCATCGAGAAGAGCCAGAACGGGTGCGGCGTGACGCCGGCGTAGCGCTGGCCCTGCAGCACCACCGCGTCGAAGATCAGCGCCGCCGCGTAGAAGAAGAGCACCTCGGCGAAGGCGCTGCGGCGCATGCCGAGCAGGCGGTGGGGTTCTTCGGCGGCGGCGGTGGTGGTGGTGGTGCCGGACATGGCGGCCGGATGATGCGACACGTCGGGGCTGGCGTACAGGTTTTGGGGGGCGGCCGAGGGGAGGCGCTGATCGTGGCGCTAGGGGTCGGCGTCGAGGACGACGTGCCCCCCGAATTCGGTCCAAGCGTAGTGGAGGTCCGCCCTACGTTGCCAGCCCCTAATCGCCAAGCCCCATTGCTCGGCTGAATTCCGCTGGCGTGCTGTTGCCGAGCGCACCATGCGGTCGGACTTCGTTGTAGTCCCGTCGCCATGCCTCGATCGTCTCGATGGCGCCCTGCAGCTTCACGAACCAGTTCTCGTTCAGGCACTCGTCGCGGAACCGGCCATTGAAGCTCTCGAAGAACGCGTTCTGCGTCGGCTTACCCGGCGCGATGACGCGCAACTCGACGCCGTGGTCGGCGGCCCACCGGTCCATCGCCAAGCTGGTGAACTCCGGCCCATTGTCCACCACGATCGCCTTGGGATACCCCCGGTCCAGCGCCACACGGTCCAGCACGCGCGAGACCCGAGCGGATGGCAGCGACAGGTCCATTTCGATCGCCACACACTCGCGCGAGTAGACGTCGACCACCGTCAGCGCACGAATGCGCCTCCCTGAGGCCAGGCCGTCGGCGACAAAGTCCATCGCCGACTGCTCGCCGACCGCGGTCGGTGCGCCCAGCGGTTCGACCCGCGGTCGCGACAATCGCTTGCGCGAACGCTTTCGCACCTGAAGCCCGAGCGCCCGATACACGCGATGGACTCGCTTGTGATTGACCACGGTTCCCTCGCGCCTGCACAGCTCGCGGAGGCGGCGGTATCCAAACCGCCGCCGCCTCCGCGCGAGCCGCCCCAGTTGTTCGGCCAGTTCTTCGTCGCTGCGCCGACGCGACGCGTACCGGCACGTCGAGCGGTTCAACCCAACCAGCGTGCACGCCTGCGGTTCGCTCATCCCGACCGCCTGCCGCACGTGGCAGACCGCTCGGCGCTTGTCGGCAGGTGTCACCATTTTCCCGTGACGAGCTCCTGCAGCGCTGCCTTGTCGAGCATCAGCTCGGCGACCATCTTCTTCAGCCGGGCGTTTTCGGACTCGACTTCGCGCAGTCGCTTCGCGTCGCTCGGCTCGAGTCTGCCGAGCTTGCTGCGCCAGCGGTAGAAAGTCTGCTCGGAGATACCGTGCCGCCGGCAGACCTCGATGGCTGTCGCGCCGGCTTCGACCTCTTTCAAGATCATGATTCTCTGGCTGTCTGTGAACTTGCTGCATCGCATACTGGTGTCCCCTTTAAACGGGTCAGGCCTCCATAATGCCCGGACCGGTTCTTGGGGGGCACGTCAGGTTGCCTTGCACCGCGAGGACGCCGTCGGCTGTGGGGGTGAGGACGAGGTCGCCGGAGGTGTTGTAGGCGGTCTCGGCGCGGGACGCGTGGTAGAGGTGTGTCGTCATGGGTCTGCTCCGGGGTGCTGTTGGCACGGAGGGTTGACATGTCTCGAAGCGATGGGGACACGTTATCCTCGCTCGCTCGTTCGTTTTCTTTGCTTTTGATTCTAGATGGTTGGTGCACAGCGACACGAGGTGTCGCTCGCTTTGGGCGAGCGACGCTCGGTTGGAGCGAGCGGCAGGTCGACGTGTCGGAACTCGTATTTCCGAATTGCCTTGCAAAACGGAAATAGCGTTTCCAGTCTGCGGGCGTGCTACGAGAGATGCGGACCCGCGCTACGAGCCCGGATTCCCGGCCGCGGAGGCGTGCAGCGCAGCGAGGAACGCGCGGAGATCGGCCGGTCCGGTGCGGGCCGCCTCGGTGACCTGCTGCAGGTCGAGCCCCTCGTAGGCGTGCGCGATGCGGTCGCGGAAGCTCGCCGCGCGGGCGAGGCGTTCGGCCAGCGCGGCGTTGAGCAGGCCGAGCCCAGCTAGCGCGCGAAACGCCTCGGCGTATGTCGCCGGCGCCGAGGCAGCCCGCCGGACCGCCGTCGCGACCACGAGATCGATGGCGATCTGCACGGCCTGCCGGAGGTGCAAGATCACCGCGTCCGAAGCGTCCGACATCGGCAGCAGCACGCCGGGCTCGGGCGGCGTCTTCGCTTCGACCCGCGCGAGATGGCGCTCGATCGCGGCGACCTTCTCCGCCAACACCTCGGCGTCGAGGCTGCTCACGACGCTGCCTCGGTCCGCGCCACGATCGCATCGAGCATGTGCTGCTGCGCCGCGCGGATCACCGGTCCCATATCGCACCAGTACGCGACGACCCGCTCGCGGAAGCGGTCTCAGGCGTCTGCCTCGCGTTCGTGGACCAGCACGGCCGAGCGCGCGACCTGCCAGCGCAACACTGCGCTGCTGCGGTCGAGGTCGGCGAGGTCGACAGCGTCGGTGCCCAGCAGATCGCAGAGCAGCAGGTGTAGTCCGGTACGGTCGAGCATGGCGTCGCCGAGGTAGGCGAAGTTCCAATCCGAGTCAAGGTGTGCTTCATCGGTTGCCCGCGAGCCGTGCAGGGCGAGGACCGACAAGCCCGGCAGCGCTCGGCAGCGCTCGGCGAGCGCATCCAGCTCCGCCTCGCATTGCGACCAAGGACGTTGCATATTCGGACCGGGTCTCCGACGCTTGGCCGGCGTCGTCGTTCCTGCCGCGCCACCGAGGGGCCCCATGCCGACTGTCCACCGCGTCGCCCGAAAACTGCTCCGAACCTTTCGCGACCTCCGCCCCGGCAGCGACCAGCTCGCCGTGGTCTGGCATCGCCGTGGCCCCGGCACCTGGCTCGACCGTACCGTCGGCGACGGCCCGGTGCAGCCGCCCGCCGTCGCCCTCGAGCCGCGCATCGAGGCGCTCGCCGCCAAGGCCGAGGACCTCGGTACCCAGCCGCTCTGGGACGGCTACCGCGAGGTCTACGCCCGCGACCCGAAGGTGCCCGGCGCCCGCAGCCGCTTCGCCCGCAGCTCCGAGCAGGTTCGCTCGCAGCCGGTGATGGGGCGCTTCTTCGCCTGGCTCGTCGATCAGCGGCGGCCCGGGCTCGTCGTCGAGTTCGGCAGCGCCTTCGGCGTCTCGGGTATGTATTGGCTCGCGGGTCTGCAGGCCGCCGGCGGCGGCAGGTTGCTGACCTTCGAGCCCAACCCGGTCTGGCAGCCGATCGCGGCGGCCAACCTGGCCCAGATCGGCGGTGACTTCACCGCCGTGCACGACACCTTCGAGGCGGCCATCGACGGCCAACTGCGGCCCGGCGAGCGCATCGACCTCGCGTTCGTCGACGCCATCCACACGCCCGAGTTCGTGCGGCCGCAGGTGGAGTTGATCGTCGAGCGTCTGGCCCCCGGCGGCTTGGTGCTGGTCGACGATATCCACTTCTCGACCGAGATGACCGCCTGCTGGGACACCATCGCCGCCGATCCGCGCTTCGTCGCCAGCGCGGCGTTGGGCCAGCGCGTCGGCCTGCTGGAGCTGCCGGGCTAGCCTGCCGCTCGCTCCGCGCACCCCGTTGCGTTCGAGCATGCGCGGCCCTAGCCTGTGGCCATGTTCGAACGCCGTTCCCTCGCTCGCGTCGCGCTCGTCCTCGCCGTCGCCGCGGTGGGAGCTGCCGTCGCCGTCGCCCCGCGCACCGCGCCGGTCGATCCGGTCCTCGCGGCGCAGCGGCCACCGGTCATCGCGGCGGGTGAAGAGAAGCGGCTGTTGGGCTTGCTCGCCGACGTCGGCTTCGAGCGCGAGCTGCAGGGCGGGCTGACGATCGACGGTGCCTCGATCGACGCCGAGGGCGTCGTTTTTTCGCTGCGTAGAGCGGGCGGTGACGCACAGGTACTCGGGCGGCTCCGGCTCTCGCGCAAGACCTCGGGCACGGCCGGCGGCAGCGCGAGCTTCGACCTCGGCGTCGAGGTCGAGGCCGGGGCGCCTGCCGCGGTCGGTGCCGTGCTGGAGCGCGCCGCCGAGAGCGTGCGCGCGCACGACGGCGGCGACTTTTACCGCGTCGACGCTTCAGCAGCGGTCGAGCCTGTCCAGGAGGTCTCGGTCCGGTGGCGGCCGTCGCCGGCGCGCTCGTACGTCGCGATCTTGGGCCTGACTGCGCTCTGCTGGGCCGTGGTGGCGTGGGCCTTGTTCTTCGGCGTGGCGGGGGCCGCGCCGCCGGCGGCCTTCGTCTTGCGACCGACGCACCTGCTGCCGGCAGGGGTGCAATCGGTGATCTACGGCTATTGGGGCCTGCACTGGCCGGGTTTGTGGGCGCATCTGCCGCAGGTCGGGCTGGAGATCGCGTTCGCCTACGGCTTTGACGCGGCGCTCGCGCTGCGCAGGGGGCAGACCTGGCGGATCGGCGTCGGGCCGCTGCCAATCGTGCTCTCGACCAACCTGCTCGTGCTCTACGGCTGGGCCGAGTGGCACGACGCGCTGCTCGCGGTGAGCGTCGCCATCGCCAGCCGCTACCTGCTGCGACCGGGGGGCCGCCACCTCTTCAACCCATCGGCGCTGGGCCTGAGCGTGGTCGGCGTGCTGACTCTGATCTTCCCGGAGATGGAGCACGGCGATCGCTCGCACGAGATGCTCCTGGCGCCCGAGATGACCGAGCTGATGATCGGCCTCGGTGTGCTGGTTCAGCTCCGCCAGCCGGTGGTGCTCGCCTCGCTCGGCGCGGCGCTGGCGATGTCGATCCCGCTGCCGGGCCTCAACGCCGTCGGCTTCACGGACGGTCCTTGGTGGGCGCCGTTGCTGCTCGTCGTGCTGCTGCTGCTGACCGACCCCGCCACGCTGCCACGGCGGCCGCTCGCTCGCCTGCTCGCCGGCATGCTCGCCGGCCTCGGGATCGCCATCTCGCTGAAGCTACTCTCCAGTGCGGGCAAGCCAGACTTCTATGGCAAGGCGTTCGGCGTCACGGCGGGCAACCTCGCCGCCCGCCACCTCGACACCGTCGCGCTCGCGGTCGAGCAGCGCTGGGCGCGCCGGGTGCAAGGCTTGCAGCCGCGCTGGAATCGGGCCCACGTCGCGACCTGGGCCGCGCTGGCCGTGGCCGGGCTCTACGCCAGTGACGTCAAGCGCAAGCACTTCCGCGACGATCAGCCTTTCTACGCCGAGCGCCATCCACCTCTGCTACACGACGGCCCGAATGGTGTTTCGTGCGCCGAGAATCCGCTCTATTGCGAGCCGTTCCGGCCCGATTTGGAGCTGGCTGCGTGGCGCGAGAGGCAGACGTCCTCGGAGAACTGAGGCTGCTCCGGCGTCACCAGAGCAGCAGCGCGCCGAAGAGCCACGACGCTCCGTTGGCGACGACGGCGGTCAGCGCCGCGCCGCGCCGCGCCTTCGCACCGTGGTCCCGCACCGCCCAGGCGAAGATCGCGGCCTCGGTGGCGAAGACCCAGCCCTCGGCCAAGACCAGCCACAACGCCATCGGCGAGAAGCGCGGCAGCACGAACCAGAGCGTCGGGTGGGTCAGCGTATTGGCCAGCGTGCACAGGCCCAGGCGGCGCGGCCAACTCGGCAGCCAGCGACCGAGCAGCAACGCCGCGAGTGGGACCTCGAGCGCCAGGGTCAGCAGGTAGGCGCGGAGCCAATCGGGGCCCTCGCGTCCGAGGTGGGCGAGCAACCAAAGGTCGACGTCCGGCATCGCTAGAAGCGCATCCCGGCTTGCAGCGTCAGCGCGCCGCTGGCCGCGGCGAAGGCCCCGCCCTGCACGCCACGTTGGTAGCGGAGCTCGACGAGGGGGCCGGTCGGCGGGGTCCAGCCGATGCCGCCGCCGCCTTGGACGGTGCCGGTCGGGCCGGCGCCGCCGCCGATCAGATCGAGGGCGTAGCCGAGGTTGGCGTCGACGCCGAGCCAGCGCCAGAGGTCGAAGCGGGCGGTGAGGGTGAGGGCGTGGACGTGGCTGCGGACCACGAGCGGACCGAGCGGATCGCTGGCGGCAGCGGCGCCGCCGAGGCGCTCGGTGTGGCGCAGCACGTAGTCCACGCCGATCCGCGGCCGCGCCCGCCACGAGACGTAGTGCAGCGCCGCCTGCGCCGCGATGTCGGCGTTGTCGCGCAGCGTCGCGCCGGGGGCGGCGTCGGCCTCGGCCCGCCAGCGCTCGAGCGTCGCCGAGAGCTCGGCCCGCACCTCGCCGCGCAGCGGACGACCCAGGCCGGCCAGGGCGCGGAAAGTGCGGTGCAGCGTCAGGCCGTCGCGGCGCGCCCCGGCGGCGGCGAGCAGCGGCAGCGTCCAGGTCGGCTCCTCCCAGGCGCCGTGCAGCTCCCAGGTGCCGTGGCGATCCCAGCGCGCGGCCGTCAGCGCGGCGCCGAACGAGGCGGTGGTCGGCCGCGCCGCGAGGGCGACGTAGGAGCCGCTGGCGGCGTCGTAGCGCACGCCGAGGCGGAAGGCGTGGGCGTTGCCGTCGCCGCGCGTGCGCAGGGCGGCGGGCGCGCCGGCGTCCGGGCTGCTGCGGGCCAGGGTCCAGCCGAGGTCGGCGCGCAGGCCTTCGGCGAGGAAGTGGTGGCCCGAGAGCTCGATGCCCAGCCGCGAGACGACGCGGTCTTGTTGGTCGAAGCGGCCGACGCCCTGCACGCGCGGCGCCTCGGTGCTGGTCGGCAGCGGCAGCGGCGCGCGGCGGGGTTGGCCCTGCATCCGGGCGGCCTCGTCGGCGTAGGCGACGGCCTCGCGCCAGCGACCGAGGCGGGCTTCGGCTTGGCTGACGGCGCGCCAGAGCGAGGCATCGTTGGGGTCGAGTCGGCGCAGCGCTTCGAATTGCTCGCGGGCTTGCCAGATCTCTCCCATCGACCAGAGCAGGCTGGCCTTGAGCCGACGCAGGCGCAGCGCCGCGGGGCTAATCGCTGGGGCGGTGGTGCCGGTCGGCGGGCTGCTGCTGGCCGGACCGACGCTGCCGGCCTGCCGCCAGATGCGCAGCCGCACCGCGCCGTCGGCGGCGCCGGCTTCGATCCCGACGCCCGCGTCGAGCCGCAGCAAGACGCTGTCGTAGCCGTAGGACATCGCCCGGACCAGACCGCCGGCGCGGCGCTGCAGCGCGACGATCGCCTCGCCGTCCAGGGGCTGGTCGAAGCGCAGCAGCGCCGCCGGGCCTTCGCCTTCGGCTTCGGGTCGTCCGAGCGTGAGCTGGACCTCGGCCGGCTGCGACCACGTCAGCAGGAAGACGACCTCGGCTGGCGTGGCGCTGATGCGATCGACCAACTGCGCCTGCGCCGTGCAGGGCGCCACGGCGAGGGCGAAGAGCGCCCCGAGCAGGGCGGCGCGCGGCGCGAGTCGGCTCATCGGCCGCCTCCGGCGCGGCAGGAAGCCGGCGGATCGACGATGCTGCGGGCCTTGTCGAGCGCGCCCTCGGCCATGAGCGCGCTGGTCAGGTCGGCGCGCAGGCCGTCGTCGCAGGGGGTCGCCTCCAGCGCCGGCTGCAGCCGCGCGATGGCCTCCTTGCGCCGGCCGAGGCGGAGCAGCAATCGGCCCGCTGCGGCGTGGACGGCGGCGTCGGTCATGGGCTCGCCGCGGGCCGCGGGATCGTCGAGCAGGCGGAGGGCGACGCGGCGCTGCACCGCGGCCTCGGCGGCGCGGCCGGGCTGGGCGTCGAGGGCTTCGGCGTAGGCGGCCCGCTCGCGCCAGGAGCCGCCGCGGCGGGCGCTCTCGGGCAGGGCGAAGTAGGCGGCCCAGTGTCGGCTGGCCGCTGCGGGTTCGCCGACGTCGGCGTAGGCGAGGGTGCGCAGGGCGGCGGCGTCTGCTGGATCCAGCGCGACCACGCGGCGCCAGGTCGCGACGGCCCGGTCGCGCTCGCCGATGGCGGCGCAGAGGCTGGCGATCTGCCGCAGCGCCCCGACGTCGTCGATCGCGGCGGCGGCGTCGGCAAGCGCGCGGATCGTGGCGCGGTCGCGGCGGTCGGCCAGCGCGCCGAGCACGATCTCCAGCGTCGCCGGGTCGACCGTGCCGCCCTGCGTCAGCAAGGCCGGCCGCAGCAAGTGCAGGACCTGTCGGGCGCCGCCGACCCAGAGCAGGTGGCGCGCCCAGCCGAGGCGCTCGGCCCCGGTCGCCGCCTCGGCGCGCCCAGCGATCCATGCGACCGCCTCGCGTCCAGGCCGCGGGCCCCAGAGCGCCAACAAGCGCCGCACGGCGGGGCTCTCGGCCTCGGCGTCGGTGGCCAACGCCCGCAGCGCGGCGAGGGCGCCGTCCTTGTCGCCCAGCGCGAGCAAGCGCTCGGCGGCGCCGAGGCGCGCGGCCACGGTCGCTTCGGGGTCGGCAACGATCTCACGCCAATGCCGGCGCAGCCCGTCCTTGTCGCCGAGCCGCTCCAGCAGCGCCGAGAGCGCGTCCTTCCACGCCGCGTTGCGCTCGGCGAGGCGGCTGACGTAGGGCAGCGCCAGCACGTCGGCGCCCGCCTCGAGCAAGACGAAGACCCAACTCCGCGCCTCCGATGTGGTGACGTCGACCGCCCCGAGCCACGCCGTCGTCGCCTCGACCAGCGCGTCGCGGCGGGCGCCGCGTCGGGGCTTGCCGGCCTGCTCCCAAGCGCGCAGCAGCAGCGCGCGGCGGACGTCGGGCTCGCGGCCGCGCAAGGGCTGCGAGAGGCCGGCGAGGGTCTGCATCGCGGCGTCGAGCTCGCCGCCGGCCGCTTGCGTCTCGGCCAGCGCGAGGCGGACCTTGCGATCGCCCGGGGCCAGCCCGAGCAGCCCACGGTAGGCGAAGGCGAGCAGCGCGGGGTGCCCGCCGGCGTGCTCGTTGGCGATCGCGGCGAGGGCGTGCAGCGCGTCCTTGCGCGCGGTCGGGGCGAAGAGGCCGCGTTCGGCGCGCTGCAGCGCCTGGTCCGGCTGCCCCGAAGCCGCGATCAGCAGCGTGCGACCGGCCTCCCGCTCGGCGCCGGCGGGGGCGTTGGCGAGCGCGCGGAGGCCGGCGCGCGGGCTACCGGCACGCCACCAGAGCAAGGCCAGCGCGAAGGCGTCGTCGCGGTCGTGGGCGATCTTGTCGAGTTCGCGGGCGGCGGCGGCGCGGTCGCCGAGGTCGAGCAGCAACCCGGCCAAGCCGACGCGATCGGCCCGCGGCAGCGCTGGATCGAGTGCAGCGCGCTCGGCGCGGGCGCGGGCACGTTCCTTGTCGCCGGCGCGCAGGGCGAGGTGGGCGGCGCGGGCCGCGAGGTCGGCGGGCAGCGTCTCCGGCAGGTGGGCGAGCAGCCCGGCGATCGCGTCCTTGCGCTCGGCCAGCAGGGCGCGCTCGAGCAGCCAGAGCGCGACGGCCGGCTCGAGGTCGCGGTAGCCGGCGCGCGCCGCGACCGAGAGGGCCACGGCGTCCTCGCCGGCGTCGAGCGCGACGCGGCACAACAAGGTCGCGGCGCCGCCCTTCGGCGCGACCTCGGCCAAGATCAGCCCGGCCTGCTCGACCTCCGCCAGCGCGACCATGGCGCGGGCCCAGGCCAGCGTGGTCGGTGCGTCGGCCTCGCCGCTGCGGACGACGGGTTCGAGCAAGCCGCGGGCCTCGGCGGCGCGACCGAAGGCGAGGAAGAGCTCGCCGAAGCTGGCGACGGTGCCGGCGCCAGGGAAGGCGCCGCCGTGGGCCTCGATCCAGCGGCGGGCGCGGTCGGTCGGGTCGAGTTGGATCAGCAGCGCGACGTAGCGGCCGGCGTCGGCGTCGGAGAAGGCGGTCGGCTCGCGCTGCCAGAGCCCGTCGAGCAGGCCGAGCGCCTCGTCGGCGCGGCCGATATCGGCGAGCAGGTGCGCCCGTTCGCGCAGCAGCGGGACGTCGTCCGGGCGCAGCGCGGCGAGGTCGGCGAGGACCCCGACGCGGAGCTCGTGCATCCCGAGCGTGGCGTAGGTATCGGCCAGCCGGCGGAGCAGCGTCGGATCGGGCACGGCGGCCTCGCGGCGATCTCGTTCCAGCGCGGCGACGTAGGCGTCGAGGCGGCCGGATTCGCGCAGCGCGGCGCGGCGCAGCTGGACGGCCAGGGGCTCGGCCGCGGTGCCGCCGCCGCCGTCGTCGTCGCCGAGCAGGCGCAGGACTTCGGCGTAGCGGCCGTGGTCGAGCTCGATCTTGGCCAGCGGCAGCACGATCTCGCGCAGCGGGCCGTGACGTTCCAAGGCCGTCTGCAGGTAGACCTGGGCGCGGCCGACCTCGCGATCGTTGAGCAGGTGGGCACCGAGCTCGACCGGGCCGGGGACGAAGACGGTGCACAGCGAGAGCGCGGCGACGACCGCGAGCACGACGGCGAGTCCGGTCGTGCGCAGGGCTGTCTGGGCTGCCTCGGCGCTGGTGCTCAAGGCGTCTCCGCCGGGGGCTCGGCGACGACGCGGTCCAGCGCGATCGTCGCGGCGTAGGGGACAAAACCGGCCTTGCGCTGCTCGCGATAGATCCGCAGCAGGCCGGCGCGGTCCTCGGGATCCCAATAGTCGAGGGTGTAGATCGTCAGCTTCGGATTGGCCGCCCGGGCCTTGGCCGCCCGCGCCATCGCCCAGGCTCGCTCGTCCGCGGTGCGCCAGCGCGCCGCCTTCTTGGCGAAATCCCAGGTCGTCAGGCTCGACTCGACCGCGACCCGGTCCACCGCCCCGGCGAGCGCCCCTGCGACCTCGAGCGCGCCGTTGAGCAACAAGATCGCGCCGGGGTGGCGATCGTGCAGCGCGCGGACCAGGTCGATCGCCGCCTGCTGCATCCCGGCGTAGCGTGTGGCGTCACGGGTCTGCAGGTGCAGCGCCGACTCGAGCGTGTCGAGGAAGAGGCCGTCGTAGCCGCGGGCGAGCAGCTCCTTGGCGCGCTCTTCGACCACCAGCTTGCGCCAGCCGGGCAAGCGCACGTCGACCAGCCACGCGCCGGGCCAATTCGGGTTCTCTTCCAGCAGCAGCCCCTCGCGCTGGGCCCGGGCGAAGGTCGCGCGCGAGGCGTTGAGCTCGCCGAGGCTGATATAGGCGAGGACCTTGGCGCCGGCCTTGCGCAGCGGCGCGATCTCGCCCTTGTAGTTCGGGTCGACCACGACCACGTCGTAGCCGGTCAGCTCCTCGGGGGCGGCGTTTTGGCCGTAGTAGACGACCCAGCGCGGCGCGGTCGCCTTCTTCGGGCCGCAGCCGAACACGCCGAGCAGCAGCGCCAACGGGAAGAGCGCGATCGTGGGCAAGCGCAGCGCGCGCAGCGGGTTGGCGCGCGTTCTGCGACGCGGGAGCGGGGCTGTGTTCGAACGATTCGGCATCACGGACCTTCTGCCGCAACGGCGCGGCGCGGTGCCGATCATGGTGGCGCGGCCGCGACCGGGCAAGCAAACGCGAATGCAGGCGGTGGGAGGCGTCCGATCGGGGCCCTGGGCGAATCGTCGCGAGCGACGGCGCGTTGCGTCATAGAGGCTGCGGAACACCCCGCATTGCCTTGATCGGTGCCTGGAATTGTGTCATGACGCGCGGCTCTTCGCGCGCCGCGCGATGCGGAGAATTCCCGGAGGTTCGACGATGAAGCACACCACTCGCGCCCTGCTCGCGTTCGTCCTGGTCACGCTGCTCGCCCTGCCCGCGATCGCGGCCCCTGCGATGCTCTACGTCGTGCAGCCGGTGGACATGGCCGGCGTGACGGTCGAGGTCGTGGTGCCGATGGAGGAGCCGGGCCTCTCGGATTCGAGCATGGCCACCCGTGCCAAGCGGGCCTTCGAGGCGCTGAAGGCGCGCGGCGGCAAGGCCTACGGGCAGAGCGCGTTGACGATCGAGTCGGCGACCAAGGCGACGCTGGTCATCGACCAGACCGCCGACGCCGACCGCGTGTTGGCCGAGGTCTATTGGACGATGGCGTCGCTCGGCGTCTCGCAGCTCGGCGCGGCGCCGATCGTGCAGGGCGAGGTGACGCTCGACCACCTCTCCTACGGCGCGCACGTGCCGATGCTGACGGTCTTCGACCTGCTCTCCTTCGAGCGGGTCGACCAGGTCCCGCCGCGGGCCTTCGTCGCGGTCGGTGGCAAGCCGATGCCGGCGCCCGAGGCGGCAAAGGCGCTGCAGAAGGGCGATTCTTCGGTGAAGGGCCCGGTGCTCGCGGCGCTCTCCGGCAAGAGCCGGCGGCAGAAGATGTTGGTCATCGAGGCGGTCGGCCGGGCCGGCGTGCGCGCGACCTACAAGCTCAAGGCCGACGATCTGGTCCCGGCGATCGAGGACAAGGACGCGCAGGTGCGCTCGGCGGCGATGGACGCGGCGATCCAGGCCGGCGTCAAGGGCAGCAAGGGCGTCATCGCGGCGCTGGAGAAGCTGGTCGAGAGCGACGCCGACACCGACGTCAAGCTGCGTGCGGTCAAGGCCCTCTCGGCGGCGGGCGTCTCGCGTTTCGACGATCTGCTGCAGGCCGAGAAGATCCGCACCGGCAGCGCCGCCGAGGCCATGGCGGCGGTGCAGAAGCTGAGCCAGAGCAAGCAGGTCGCGGTCGCGGCGCCGGCGCTGGTCTCGGCGCTGACCCACACCGACGCCGGCGTGCGCGACGCGGCCTTCGACGGCCTGGTCAAGCTCGAGCAGTGGGAGCTGCTGCACAAGGCGCTGAGCTCGGACGTCAGCGACAAGATGCGCGAGCGCATCGCCAAGATCTTGGTCGAGAAGGGCAGCGACGCCGCCCGCGACGAGAGCCTGGAGTGGCTGATCGGCAAGGGCAGCCCGGCCGGCGCCATCTTCGCCGCCGAGACCTACGGCAAGCGCGGCAGCAAGGCCGCGACGCCGCTGCTGATCAAGGCGCTCGACCACGAGAGCCCGCAGGTCCGCGAGGGCGCGGCGCAGGCGCTGGCCATGCTGAAGGACGAGCGCGCCATCGTCCCGCTCGCCGACGCCGCGCAGAAGCGCCGTCGTGACGAGGAGTTCATGATGGCCGCGGCGGTCGAGATCATGAAGACGCTGCGGCTGGACCAGGTCAAGCGCCTGGTCACCAGCAAGAATACGATCGTCCGCCAGATGGCGATCCGCTCGCTCTCGGAGTTCACCAAGGGTGCGCGGCCGCGTCCCGACGTCGTCGCCCTGCTGATGGACGCGCTCAAGGACAGCGAGGCCTCGATCAAGCGCTCGGCGGCCTATGCCCTCGCTCGCATCGAGGACGACGGCATCGCCCGCGACCTCGCCGCGCTCAAGGACGATCCCGACGTCGAGATCCGCGTCCAGGTCTGCTACGCCCTCGGCCACGCCAGCGCGAAATACGCCGAGGCCGGCCCGATGCTGGTCGAGATGATGAAGGACCGCGAGAAGAAGGTCCGCGTCGCCGCCATCGACGGCATCGCCCTGCGCAAGGAGACCTCGGCCTACGTCCAGCTCGTGCGCCTGGTGAACTACCCCGACCCCGAGATCAAGCGCGCCGTCTACGGTGCCCTGCTCGCCCTGCGCACCGGCGAGAACGCCGACGAGCTGCGACCGAAGTTCCGCAAGGGCATGGAATTCCGTGACTCGAACGTGCGCCTGGTCTGCATCGAGGCGCTCGGCGAAGGCACGGTGAAGGAAGACTTCGAGGCGCTGCGCCAGGCCGCCTTCGACCCCTCGCCCGAGGTGAAGAAGAAGGCCATCGCCGTCATCGCTGGCTCCAAGCTCCCCGAGGGCATGGAGGTGCTGACGCTCTTCTTCGGCGACACCGACAACGGCGTGCGCGAGGCCGCGCTCGACGCGCTCGGCAATATCGACGCCGGCGGCAACTGGGCGGCGAAGAAGAAGCGCTACCTCAACGACTTCATCGGCACGCCGAATATGCCCGACGCCCTGGTCGCCAAGGCCAAGGCGCTGCTGAAGAAGGGCTAGACATCATGACCACCGGGACCGCCGCGGCGCCCGAGCGACGCGGCCTCGGCCGGGTGTTCTGGCTGCTCTGTTCGATGGAGATGTGGGAGCGGCTCGCCTACTATGGCGTCCGCGTCGTCGCGCCGGTCTATATCGCGCAGGCCGACGAGCCGGGCGGGCTGCACTTCTCGCAGGCCGATAAGGGCACGATCTACTTCTGGTGGTTCGTCTTCCAATCGGTGCTGCCGACCTTCACCGGCGGCTTGGCCGACCGCTACGGCTACAAGCGCACCATCGCCTTCGCCATCACCATCAAGGTGCTCGGCTACGGGATGATGGCGACGCAGCGCGACTTCACGGGCTTCTTCATCGGCACGATGTTGCTCGCGACCGGCACCGCGCTGTTCAAGCCCGGCATCCAGGGCAGCTTGGCGCAGACGCTCGATCGCAGCAGCGCCAGCCGCGGCTGGGGCGTCTTTTATTGGCTCGTCAACGTCGGCGCCGCGCTCGGCCCACCGCTCGCCGGCATCCTGCGGCAGATGAGCTGGCCGATGGTCTTCTACGCCTGCGCCGGCATCGTCAGCCTGAACTACTTGATGTTGCTGACCTACAAGGAGCCCGATTCGGGCTGGCAGGGCGGCACTTCGGTCGGCGCGGTGCTCAAGACGACCTTCGCCAACCTGCTCGAGCCGCGGCTGGTGAGCTTCTTGCTCTTGCTCTCGGGCTTCTGGCTGATGATGTACCAGCTCTGGGACCTGCACCCCAACTTCGTCACCGACTGGACCGACAGCGGCGCGGTGGCGTCATTCGTGCCGGCGAGCTGGACGCAGCAGACCGACCGTGGCGTGCAGGTGTTGCAGGAGAACCTGCTGAACCTCAACGCGGCGCTGATCGTGCTGCTGGTGGTGCCGATCTCTGCGGTCTCGGGCCGCTTCAAGACGCTGACGGCGATGCTCGGCGGCATGGTCGTCGCCATCTTCGGCATCCTGGTCTCGGGCCTGACCCAGAGCGGCTGGGTCTTCTTGCTCGGCGTGCTGCTCTTCTCGCTCGGCGAGATGCTGACCGGACCGAAGAAGAACGAGTACTTGGGCCTGATCGCGCCGCCGGGCAAGAAGGGCCTCTACCTCGGCTACGTCAACATCCCGGTCGGCATCGGCGGCGCGGTCGGCAGCAAGCTCGCCGGCTGGCTCTACGGCAGCTACGGCGAGAAGGCGGTGCTCTCGCAGCGCTACCTGGCCGAGCACACCGATTTTCTGCAGAAGGCCGGAAAGCCGGCGTGGGACGGCGAGGTGGCGTCGCTGGCGGGGACGCTGGGCGTCGACCGTGCCGGGGCGTATGACGCGCTCAAGGCCGAGCTGGGGCAGAGCGGCGCGGCGGTGACGGATTTGCTGTGGCAGACCTACGCGCCGTGGAAGATCTGGTTCGTCTTCGCGGCGATCGGCTTGTTGTCGGCGATCGGGCTGTGGATCTTCGCTCGGATGGCGCGGCGTTGGGATGATTTGAACGTTTGAGGTCCGGGCGCTATGGCTGCCAGTCCTTGACCTTTGGTAGCACTGGCTGCGGCTTGCTCGACGCTGAGGTCCCTTCTGGTGTCTTGGCTCCCGGCGTCGTTGCCGCATCCGTCGGTGGGAATGCTGCCTTGAGGCGTGGCTGCCTGTGGCCGACCGCGGCGAGCCAGCTTCCGAGGGCGAAGTGAGGCCTTGGCTGCGATTGTGCCGGGAGTTGTGCCGGCGTCGGTCCGCTCGGCGTGGAATCGGGCTCGCTGCCTGTGGCGCAGTAGGCCACCTGCGGTCGGCGGGATGCTGGAAGGAGCCCGGCCATCTTGTACGGCTTTGTGTTGGCGAGCTTCGACACGAGGGTGGGGGATAGCGCGAGGGTTGTCGTGAGTTGCGCCAATGGCGGAGGCAGGGAATTCGTACCGGGAGGTTGAGTCGCGGCTGCAGGCGCGGCGGAGATCACGAACGCGATGAAGGTGAGAAGTGGGCGTCGAGACTGGTTTCGCATGATCAGCGCCTCATGGAGAGCTATGGGTTGGGCGGCAGGCCGCAGTAGCCCGGGTGCTCCTGGATGTTGTAGATTTTGCACTCGTCAGGCAGGTGAGGGTAGAAGCACGCGCAATCCTCGGAAACCTCACCCCAATAGTAGCCGTTCTTGCCATAAGAGGTGCAGACGAACGTTGCTGTAGGGTGGTCTGCTTGACAGCACTTGGTGTCCACGTCCGGATTGCAGGGGCACCACTCGTTCATACCCGGGTCGCAATTGCATGGGCCAAGCTTGCCCGCACACGGATTTGCGTCGGCGACGTCGATGGAATTGCCATCAGACGCTGTGGTATCGGCCACGTCACCGTCGACGAGTACGTCTCCTGCGCCATCCAACGCACCGCCGGCCTCGGCCACAGTCAAAGTGTCCACGTCGGAATCCGAACTGAATGCGTCGGCGACGATGCTGCGTGCTTCGTCGCTATCATCCTTGTTTCCGGCAGCTCCACTCGGCGGC
The DNA here is from genome assembly GCA_020632665.1 of Deltaproteobacteria bacterium. Lineage (GTDB taxonomy): Bacteria > Myxococcota_A > UBA9042 > UBA9042 > UBA9042 > JACKFC01. The sequence goes on along the minus strand of JACKFC010000037.1, from coordinate 8,856 downwards.
AGCGACACGCACCCCGCCAGTAGCGTCCATGCGATACAGCCTTGCTTCAGCGGTCTAGTCCATGACATCGATATCTCCACAGTCCCATTTCGGCGTCCGATTCTTTCCGATTCCCTCGCAAGCGAGGTCTTCCATCACCCGAAATTCCGAGTGTGTTGTGAGCGGTTGTGCGGGGGAAGCATCTGCATGAGGCAGGAAATTCAGGCCGGCCTCAACCAGACCAGCGCGAAGCGGCAACAGACCGAACACGTTGTCGACCGTCGCATCACTCCAAAGGACCGCTGCCGTTGTCACCGGCGTGTCCGCGGAGGAATTCTGCAGCCAGTCACGCAAGAGGATGCTCGCGAGTTGACCTCCAGCTTGGCTTCCGGGCGGCGCGGTCCTGCTCGTCAGGGCTGAGAACTGCACAAAAGCTTGCCGTTGGTCTGGTTTGAGCGGGTCCATCCAGCCAACCATGAAGTTGCCCGAGAAAGCGGCGTCGGCGACACCGTCTGTGCCTCTGCGTAGCCGGTATTCCAGCATTGGCTTTTGCCCAGTCAATCCGGCGCCAGCCGCTGCGAAGCCCAGATTCGACCAACGCTCTGTCCACCAATCCACCTGCCAGAGTCGCACGCCCCCACCCATGCTCGGCAGAATCGCGAGCGTGCGGTGCTCAGCATCGGGCCAAGGGATGTCGGGATCAGGCCACGCCTTTGCTACTGGGGGCTGATCTCCGGTAATCACCGCACCAGAGGTGTCGAGCAGGGCGCCTTCGAAGATCCACTCCGCCCCGTCCCAGCGGAAGCTCGCGAAGGTTCCGTTGCGCGCCAACACGAGCATGACAAGGGCAGCGCCGTGCGTGCGAGTGTAGCGCACGACGAGTTCGGGCGGTCGTGTTGTCGTTTGACCGAGCGTTGGGTCCGGTCCGCCGCTCCCGTCATCTTCAACCGGTGTCAGCATGCTGCTCTGGAGAGTTAGACCCCCTCCGGCTCCTTGGGCATAGCGGAGCACGCGGACACGGTGGCCATCTGAGGCGCCGGCTGCGGCTGCGACAAAGAGTGAACCGTCGAAGGCGAGCGCGCTGACACCGGCAGTCCCCGTGAGCGATGCGAGCGTTGTGGTCGGCCCGAAGGTCAGACACGGTACGTTGCCCGGCGCCGTGTTCGCGCTGCCCGTGCAGCCCTTGTTGCCAGTTGGTCCCAATGGGGCTGCGCGGGCGAGCAACTCGCCCGTGCTCGCCGGCCAAAGAGCGTAGAGATAGCTGCCAAGGCGAGTCATGTCCGGAACGCCAGCCGGAAGCTCGCTTGCAGGAGCGAGAAGCGTTCGACCAGCCACGAAAGCACGACAGCCCACTCCGTTGCCAATGACCGCGAATGACCGATAGGGAACAGAGGATGATTCGGCGACAGCGTCCCAATTCCAGTCGACTGCTGTTCCGACCACCGTATTTTCGAATGGCCAAGGGAGAAAGCGGCTGTAGGGGAAGCTCAGACCGAAGGTGGCCCCTTCCGGCGTTGCGCTGGGCAGGACGGTCAGACCCAGATGGTTGCTGGCAAATGCCGTTCCCGCGGCATAGTTCATGATGCTGTCGTGCTGCGGAATGCAGTCGAAACCCCTGGTCCCCCAAGCGTCATGGCCCCAGTGGCGGAGACCCACGTTGTGGCCCAGTTCATGGGCGAACGTCGTCGGGTTGATGACGGAGATCAGTCCGTCACCCGTCGCTTGGCCCTTGCCTTCGTTCGGGCCGACACTCGTAAGAACCGCATAGCGCATGAGCCCCATGCGGTTCGGGCGTCGCACTTCAGCTACGTCCTTGTGATCCCAGAACTCGGCTGGAGCCTCGATCCCTATCAACACTGCGCCGGCAGCATTGGGCGGTAGCAAGAGAGAGCGTGAGAAGTAGATCGACTCGTCAGTGGTCGCCAACACGATTCGGCGAGCCCCTCCTCCGCTACAATTCAATGACTTGAAGGCGATTGGCAGGTCGTTGGCGGCGATCAGCCCGAACGCCGTGAACGCGAGGAGAGCACAGGTCTGCTCTTCGTCGAGCCCGCTCCCGTCGACCGTCGCCGAGTGGCCGCCGAGTTCGAGCGTCAACACACCATCGACTGGCGCGACGACATCGATAATGAGGTCTTCGACGATTGCCCGCAGACTTCCGCCGTAGTCGCCGAACGTCGCTTCGTCTAGCGGATTCAGTGGAGCAACGCCGAGATCGAGGTGTACCGCGATGCCGTCGGCGGAGTCTGGGTTGCGCAGGTGGTCATTTGGCCCCACCGCAAACAGCGAGCGGACCCTCTCAATCCACTCTTCGAGCGTCCCGCTGCCCCAGCCGAGGCTCCCACTCCACCAGTTCGTGGCCATCCGAGCGCCTGGATTATCCCGCATCCAGGCGAATGGGTTGGTCCCGATTGGCATCGCCGGCGCGAGTGCTGGAGTTGCCTCCGCCTGCCTGAGATCGTGCAGGTGGTCGACCTCGACAAAGACGTCCTTGTGTCTCGGATTCGCACCCCACCGGCCCAATGGAAGGTCGTCGTCGCCCGCTGGCATTGAACCCATGACGCCGTAGACTTCCTCGAAGTCGCTCAGGCCATCTCGGTCGCTGTCTCGAGGGTTGGGCCAGAAGCTGTTGCAGGGAGCGTCCGGCGCACAGGTACCCAGCGCGGCCTCCAAGCCGTCGCCGAGTCCGTCGTGGTCTGTGTCGTTGGCGACGTCGTTCGCGGTGAGGAGGGCGCTGCCCGCCCGAAGCTCGACCAGCCCCGTGGCAGTCCAAACATGGGGCGTTGCTACAAAAGCCCAGACGAGTCCGACTGGAGACGGAAGGGTTGCAGCGCCACCAATTCCATTCGCGCTGGCGACGCCGAGCACGTCGTAGGGACCGCCCAAGGCCATAACAAGCATTCCGACAGAACCGCCAGGACGATGTGCTGTGCGCAGTTCGTCGCCCGGCAAGATGGTGAACTGGGTCACCGGAACCATCACGCCGCCAACCGGCGCGGCAGCGTGTTGCACCACCCCGTCGATGAGGAAGGGTGCAAGTCCGCCACTGCCGCTGTCCCAAGATCGAAGCACTACGACGAAGTTCGTTTGGGAAGTGTAGTTGGTCCACACCAATCGTGGGTTGGGATTGCTGGGGTAGCTGATGTCGTCGTTCCATGCGACCAGCGACAGATTGCCCGCACCGTCGTCGGAAAAGAGATAGAGCACGGGATCGATACCGCTTCCCGAAGGAGCCGCGGTCTCGAACGTGTGTTGGCCGCCGTAGGAGATCGTGAGTGGATGGACGTAGGTGGGAGAGGCGTCAATCTGCACTACCCGCGAGACAGCGCTAGCGCGGGAGGGAAGGAATCCTACCAAGGCAGAAACGATGAGCAACGAGCCGAGGTTGCGAGCTCGCGCGCTTCCGAGCTTCCGAGCTTCCGAGCTTCCGAGCTTCCGAGCTTCCTCATGAGGTCCCCCTGCAACACAGCTGAAACGCATGGTGAGGTAGAGGCTATGGCTCAGGCCCCGCGCGGTCAATGGAATTTTGGACAATGCCGGAAAGCCGGCGTGGGACGGCGAGGTGGCGTCGCTGGCGGGGACGCTGGGCGTCGACCGTGCCGGGGCCTATGACGCGCTCAAGGCCGAGCTGGGGCAGAGCGGCGCGGCGGTGACGGATTTGCTCTGGCAGACCTATTCGCCGTGGAAGATCTGGTTCGTCTTCGCGGCGATCGGCTTGATGTCGGCGGTGGGGCTGTGGATCTTCGCGCGGATGGCGCGGCGTTGGGATGATTTGAACGTTTGAGGTCGGGGCCAGCGCCAGTAGACATCTTGATGCTCGCAGGATGGAGCACTATGATGTCGAGGCGCGGCACATCTCCGATGTCGCGAGAATTCCAGCGCGAGGAGTCATGCGAACGACGTTGACGTTGGACGATGATGTCGCCGCGCGGCTCGATCGCTACCAGCACGAGCGGCGGGCGACGTTCAAGCAGGCGGTGAACGAGGTGTTGCGTCGGGGCTTGGATGCGCTCGACGCGCCCGAGTCGTTGCCGCCGTTCGTCGTGGAGCCGTACCACGGCGGCTTTGCGCCGGGCGTCGATCCCCAGCGCTTGCACGCGCTGCTCGACGAACTCGAGGTCGATGACGCCATGGCAGAGTCGGTGCAGCCGTGATCTTGCCGGACGTGAACCTCTTGATCTACGCGTACAACGTTGATGCTCCGCATCACGCCACCGCGCGCACGTGGTGGGAGCGGTTGCTGTCCGGGCCGACCGAGGTCCGCCTGCCGTGGGCCGTGAGCCTCGGTTTCGTGCGGTTGATGACCCATCCGCGGGTGCTGCTGCGGCCGATGCCCGCGGAAATGGCGGTGCAGCACGTGCAGCGTTGGCACGAGCGACCGAACGTGCGGCCTGTGGAGCCGGGCCCCCGACATCTGGAAGTGTTCGCCGCGTTGGTCGCCGAAGCTGGCGTTGCCGCGAGCCTCACGACCGACGCGCACTTGGCCGCGCTGGCGATCGAGCACGGGCTCGAACTCCACTCGCACGATCGCGACTTCGCGCGTTTCGCGGCGCTGCGCCTGTTCGATCCGCTCGCGTAGCCGCGGCCACGCCGCCACTCCCTGAGCCAAGCGCTGGTCGGCCTGCGACCGCAACTGCCGGGCGCTTGTCGAGCGGACTTGCCGACATGGCCCGCCGGGGCGACGCTCGCGACAGCAGGGAGGCGCGCGATGCGCGGAGACGACGGCCAGCCGCAACCCGAAGGCGGCGCAGCGCCCGACAAAGCCAGCCCCGGCGGTTGCCTCACGGGCTGCGCGGCGATCTTCGCCCTCTTCGCCGCCATCACCATCGCCCCGCCCTGGTTGGTCGCCGCCATCGACCGCGCCCGCACGCCCGCGGCGCTGCAGGGCCTGGTCCCCTTCCGCGGCGGCTTCCTCGGTGACGCCGACCTGCTCCTCACCATCGACGGTGACGGGCTCGGCACGCGCCTCATCGTCTACGGGATGTTCACCGCCTTTGGCCTGCTGATCGGGCTGGGGTTGATCTATGGCCTGAGCCGCATCTTCGGTGAGCAAGCGGCCGACCGTGTGATGGTCCGCGCCACGCCGGCGGCGCTGCTGCTCGCGCTCGTCTTCGTCCTCGGCACCTCGCTCTTGCTGCCGCGTTGGCCGGTCTGGCTCGATCGGCAGGCCGAGGCGCTGCGGTTCGGCACCCGCGCCACCTTCGGGCCATTCGTCGCGCTCGGCGCCGAGAGCGTCCGCACCGTCCCCTTCGCGGCGATCGAGGCATTCGGCGTGCGCCACAGCTGGCATACCGAGCGCGGCGGGACCTATCGCATGGTCGAGCTCTACGTGCGGGTCCAGGGCGGCGACGAGCCGGGGTGGACGCCGCTCGCGCTGCTGCGCCTGGTCGACGGAGAGTTGGACTTGGTCTCGCACTTCCGTTCGCGCGAGGCGATCGACGCCGAGGCACAGCGCCTCGCCGACGAAGCGATCGACGCGCTGCTCACGTTGACCGGTCCGCGGCCACGGCTGGTGTTGCCCACCGCGTCGGACGGGGACGAGGCACCGCAAGGCAGATCGGACATCCGCTTGCCGGCGGCCCGGGTGCCCGTAGACTGACGGTGGCTCGAGTACGCAAGTGGAGGGAGAGGATGGCAGGTCCCCAATCACGCCGGTACGCCCGGCAGTTCTGGCCGTTCGCCTTGCTCGTCGTCGCCCTCGCCGGCTGCGGCAGCGACGGCGACGCGGCCGGACAGAACGGCACCGTCGCGGGCACCTGCTCCGCCGACGCCGATTGCGCCGGCCTCGACGACGGCAACGCCTGCAACGGCTCGCTGCGCTGCGACGAGGCGCTCGGGGTCTGCAAACTCGACCCGGCCACGATCGTCTCGTGCGATGCCGGCGACGACAACGCCTGCCGCGCCGCGCTCTGCGACCCAGCGACCGGCGGCTGCGCGCTGCAGCCGCGCAACGAGGGCGGCCTCTGTGACGACGGCGAGCCCTGCAGCATCAACGACGCTTGCAAGGCCGGCACCTGCACCGCCGGCAAGCAGAATATCTGCGGCTGCGAGGCCGACACCGACTGCCCCGACGTCGACAACAACCTCTGCAACGGCGTGCCCTATTGCGACAAGGACCACTTCCCCTACGCCTGCAAGGACAAGCCGAATAGTCAGGTCACTTGCCCTGGCCTCGACGATCCGTGCAAGCAGAACCTCTGCGACCCCAAGACCGGTGGCTGCACCGAGGTCGGCGTCATCGGCGGCACCCCCTGCGACGACGGCGACGCGTGCACCTCGGGCGACGCTTGCCAGGGCGGTAGCTGCAAGGGTGGCGTCGACACCTGCTCCTGCCAGCAGGACACCGACTGCGAAGACGCCGACGGCGACCCCTGCACCGGCGTGCCCTATTGCGACAAGAGCAGCGGCAAGGGCGTCTGCACGCTGAACCCGGCCTCGGTGGTGGTCTGCTCGACCGCGGCCGACACCGCCTGCCGCAAGAATACCTGCAACAAGCAGCTCGGCTCGTGTGTGCTGACCCCGGTGCCCGACGGCGACAAGGTCGTCTGCGACGACGGCGACGCCTGCACCACCGGCGAGGTCTGCATCGCCGGCGCCTGCACCGGCGGCGTCGACACCTGCAAATGCTCCAGCGACGCCGAGTGCGCCGGCCAGGACGACGGCAACCTCTGCAACGGCACGATGTTCTGCAACCTGCAGAGCGGCAAATGCGAGGTGAACCCGGCGACGTCCGTGACCTGCCCGACCGTCGGCGACACCGCCTGCAGCAAGAACGTCTGCATCCCCAAGACCGGGCAATGCGAGGTCCTCGCCCGCGACGCGGTGAAGAAGGTCGGCTGCTCGCTGGTCGATTTGGGCGGCGGCATCCTGGTCGATATCTGCCTCTTCCAGCCCAAGCAGGACGGCGAGACCGCAGATCCCGGGCCCTTCGCCTGCGAAGACGGCAACCCCTGCACCGCCGGCGACGTCTGCGAGGGCGGCGCCTGCAAGACCGGCCAGTCGGTCTGCGAGTGCAAGACCAACGCCGACTGCGCCGCCAAAGACGACGGCGACCTCTGCAACGGCGTGCTCTTCTGCAACGGCCAGAGCGGCAAATGCGAGATCGACCCGAGCTCGGTCGTCACCTGCAAGAGCGTCGACGACACCGCCTGCGTCAAGAACACCTGCAACCCCAAGCTCGGCGTCTGCCAGCCCAAGCAGATCGAGGGGCCGTGCGACGACGGCGAGCCGTGCACCAAGGGGGACCTCTGCAAGCTCGGCCAATGCGCGCCCGGCACCTTCACCTGCGAGTGCAAGGAGGACAAGGACTGCGCCGGCAAGGACGACGGCAACCTCTGCAACGGCGTGCCCTTCTGCGACAAGACCGGGCCCACACCGGCCTGCAAGACCAACCCGGCGACGGTCGTGACCTGCCCCTCGGTCGACGACACCACCTGCCTGAAGAACCAATGCCAGCCCAAGACCGGCCAGTGCGTGCCGACCCAAGCGGCGCCCGAGACGCCCTGCGACGACGGCGACGCCTGCACCGCGAGCGATACCTGCAAGCTCGGCCAATGCCAGGGCGGCGCCTTCATCTGCGAGTGCAAGCAGGATCTGGACTGCAAGGACGACGGCGACCTCTGCAACGGCATCCCGTTCTGCGACAAATCGGCCGCCAAGCCGGTCTGCAAGGTCAACCCGCAGACCGCCATCACCTGCCCGAACGCCGACGACACGGCCTGCTTGAAGAATACCTGCCAGAAGACCTCGGGCGCGTGCGTGCCGACGCCGGTGCCGCCCGAGACCCAATGCGACGACGGCGACGCCTGCACCACCGGGGACGTCTGCAAGCTCGGCCAATGCACCCCCGGCGCCTTCACCTGCGAGTGCAAGGAAGATGTCGACTGCGTCGGCAAGGACGACGGCGACCCCTGCAACGGCGTGTGGTTCTGCGACAAATCCGGGGCCAAGCCGGCGTGCAAGCCACAGCCGAACAGCGAGGTCTTCTGCCCGAAGGGCGACGATACGGCCTGCTTGAAGAATACCTGCGACCCGAAGACGGTGCAGTGCAAGCTCTCACCGGTCAAACCCGGTACGCCGTGCGACGACGGGGAGGCCTGCACCGTCGAGGAATATTGCGACGCCGGCGACTGCAAGGGCGGCAAGCCCAACGCCTGCGACGACGGCGACAAGTGCACGGTCGACAGCTGCGACGCCAAGACGGGCTGCAAGCACACGCCGAAGAGCTGCGACGACGGCAACGATTGCACGGTCGAGGCGTGCGACGACAAGACCGGCAACTGCAGCGCGCCCGCCGCGGCGAAGGCTGGCACGCTCTGCAACGGCGACGACAAGGGCTGCACCGTCGGTGACGCCTGCGACGGCAAGAGCGCCTGTGTGACGGGAGCGGCGGTGGCCTGCAAGCAGCCCAGCGATCTGTGCAAAGAGGCGGTCTGCCAGGACAAGGGCGGCACCGACTACGCCTGCGTCGAGGCGACCCGCGCCGACGGCTCGGATTGCGATGACGCGACTTCGTGCAAGGTCGGCGCGACCTGCAAGTCCGGCAAATGCCAAACCGCGCCGGACGACACGCTCTACAGCGACCTCGACATCACGCCCAAGGGCGCTTGGCTGCAGCTCAACGGCATCTCGGCGGCGGAGGGGCGCGACTTCTACATCGGCGGCTCGTGGCGCAGCAACCAGAGCGCGTCGGCGAGTGGCAACGCGGGTTTCCTGTGGCGGATGGACGTGCGCGGCAAGCTGATCTGGAGTCGGACGGTCAAGGGCTACGACCTCAGCTCGACGGCGGTGACGCAGGTCCGCACCGCGCCGCAGGACGGCGTCGTGGCGGCGGCGCAGATCCGCCGCGTTTCGGGCAACACCAACCTGAGCACACGG
>JACKFC010000036.1 GCA_020632665.1 Deltaproteobacteria bacterium | reverse complement strand
TCGCCGGCTGGGTCGAGACGGGGGCGCTGGGCCCCGACGGGCCGTACGAAGTCGAGGGGATCGGCGCGAGCAAGGTGCCCGGTAACCTCGACCGCGCGGTCATCGACAGCGCCGAGAGGGTCACCGACGACGAGAGCTTCGCCATGGTGCGCCGGCTCGTGCGCGAGGAGGGGCTCTACGTGGGCGGCTCGGCCGGCGCGAACCTGGTCGCCGCGCTGCGCGTGGCCGCCCGCGGCGCGGAACCTGTCAACGCCAATGAGACACCTCGGCAGCGCTATTACTGTACAACGCCATCCGTACGATCCGGCTCCTTCACCGGCTTGTTGATCCACACTTCCGTCGGGAGCTGCTCGACGACCGGTCGACCGCGGACGAAGCGCTCGGGATGCGCCGCGTAGGCGATGTCCAGGGCGGCCTGGCGGCGCGCGAGCACCTCCTCGGCCCGGCCGTGGAAGACATCGGCAGGCGTGAGCATCGCGATGCCGCCGTGGCGGTGCTCGTCGCAGTACCACGGGAAGAAGGTCCGGCAGTGGCTGAGCGCTGCGTCGAAGCCGGCGAAGCGGTTCGGGAACCCTGGGTGATACTTGAGCGTCTTGAAGCCGGCCTCGGAGTAGGGGTTGTCGTCGCTGACCTCCGGCCGGCTCTGCGAGCGCGTCACGCCGAGGTCCGCGAGAAGCTGCGCGGTGCACTTCGCGGTCATCGGCGAGCCGCGGTCGGAGTGCAGCGTCATGTCGCCGGGGACGATGCCGTGGCGCGCGCAGGTCTCTTCGATGAGCCTGCCGGCGAGCGCGGCGTTCTCGCGTTCGGCGAGCATCCATCCAACGACGTAGCGGCTGAACAAGTCCATGATCACGTAGAGGTAGTAGTAGGTCCACTTCTGCGGGCCGAGTAGCTTGGTGATGTCCCACGACCAGACCTGGTTGGGCGCGGTGGCGACGAGCTCGGGCTTGGCGTACTCGGGGTGGGCGAGCTGGTTGCGGCGCTCCCTGACGCCGACGCTCTCGGCGAGGATGCGGTACATCGTGCGTTCCGAGCACAGCCAGGTGCCCTCCTCGAGCAGCGTGGCGACGACCTCGGCCGGGGCGCGGTCGACGAACCTGGGCTCGCATAGCGTAGCGAGAACGTGCTCGCGTTCGGGCGCCCCCAGCGTGCGAGCTGGAGGCCTCCTGCTGGCTTCGACCTGCGACGTAGCTGCCTGCCGCCGGTACCAGCTGGCCCGGGAGACGGCGAGCGCTTCGCAGGCCGGCTTGATGCCGACATCGGTGGCGAGCTCAGTGGCGGCGTTCATGACGACCTCTCGTTGCTGTCGGCTTCGTCGAACATCGCCGCCACTTTTTTTTGGACGGAGATGATGAGGTTCGCCTTGCGCAGGCTCTCCTGCAGGGCCGCGTTCTCGCGTTCGAGCTCACGCACTTTCCCCTCGAGCGGGTTGGGGTCAGCGGCCTTGCGACCGCGCTTGTTGGGCGCTAGTGCTTGCAGGACGCCGACCTCGCGGGCACGGCGCCAGTCGGTGAGGTGCGAGGCGTACAGGCCCTCCCGACGCAGCAGACGGCCGATGTCGCCGGGCTCCTGGCAACGGTCGGCCTCGTCGAGGATGCGACGCTTGTACGTGGCGCTGAACTGCCGTCGCTTCGGCTTGGCGACCACCTCGGTGTCAGATGCCGCTTTGGCCGCGTCGGCGCCCGCCGCTGGGGGGCCTCCTACGCCTTCGGTCTCGCTTCGCTCGACCTCAGTCTCCGGAGGCCCCCCAGCGGCGCGAGGTGCGGTAGGCTGTGCTGTCTTGTCGGTCTGCTTTGGCATGTCGGGTCACCTCTCGCCCTACAGTAATTCCCGGGAGGCTCGGTGTCTCATCGATGTTGGCAGAGAGGGTTGCGCCTCGCCCAGCCCCGCGACAGCCCCACGCTCAGAGCAGGCTCAGATCACTTTGCCGCCCGACTGGGTCGCCCGAGGCCCGAGAACCTGCTCTGAGACCGCCGAGAGCGCCCCTCAGAGCTCGGAGTCTGGGTTTACAGCTTTCGGATCTGAGGTTTACAGCCCGGGCGCGGCTTCGGCGCTCCGCGAAAATCCTGTGATTGCGTTGACCTGCCGCATTCAGCGGCTCAACGCCGCGCGCAGGTCGCCCGCCAGGACCTCGCACATCAACCGCACCTGGTCGGGGTCCACCATGGGCTGAGCTGCTCGCGCGGCCATGACTGGCCCGTCGCTGCCCCTGTTGCCGAACAGGTCGTCGAGCAGCTCGAGCGACCTCTCGCCCGCCGCTGCGCTGCGCTCGTCGGCGAGGATGGCCCGCACACGCCGGGCCAGGTCCTCCGTCGGGATCGCCTGGAGCACGCGGAGCACGTCGAGCGCGTCCTTGTCGTTGGCCCGGGCCGTGCGGCGGCGCTCGTGGATCTTGAAGAGCTTCGCGACCAGCAGCGCCCCGGGGCCGGCGACCTTCGCCCGCACGACGCGTGCGTCCACATCGGGTTCGAGCGATGCGATGTCGTGCTCGGCCTGGTCGACGAGCACGCCTTCGAGCCCATCAACTTTCCGGGCGGTGTGGACGCCGTGGCCGGCCAGACGCACGGCGCGACGCCCTGCGCCCGGGCTGGCGGTCGCGGGCACGAGCAGGTCGACCTGCACGTCGATGTCGATTGCCTGTGAGGTCCGGCGGCTGGTCTTCCAGATGCCGACGGTGCTCGTCGATCGGTAGAAACCGGCTCCCTCCAGCGCCTGCTCCAGCGGTGGAATCTCTGCGAGCAACGCGGGATCGAGGGCCAGGTCGGCGTCCGTCGTGTACTCGGCGACGCCCAACTCGGCAGCACCGGTGTGCAGGTAGATCGCCTGAGCGCCCACGAGAATCGTGGCCCCACGATGCTCACGCAGGGCTTCGAGGGCGTCGAGCAGCACGCGCCTCGCGATCACGTAGAGTTCATCCACGCCAGTCCTCCTCGTGCGTCGCCATCCAGTCCATCAGCGCTTCGGCCTCGGCAGGCGATCGCCCAGCACCAGACAACAGATCCGCCACGACGAGCGGCAGCGCGGCGCAGGCGAGGCCGTCCCGCTCGTCCACGCGCTCGAGCACGAGCTGGTCTTCCGGTTGCAGAAGCACGACGTTGGCCCCGACTTCAGTCTCCCGTAGCCCCAGGGTCTGCGCGACAGTTTCTGGATCTTCGACGTAGATGGAGGCCAGCCGCGTCGGCGCAACGGGCGCGACGGAGGCGCCGACCACGCTGCCCGTCACGGCGTATCGAAAGTCGGCGCCGCGTAGGCCATCCCAGAGGCTCTTGTGGCCGCGCGGCGCGAGCCACGTGCTCGCCACCGTGCGGCTCTCGATGGGCGCCTCTTCGGACCAGCGAATCAGCAGCTTGCGCCAGTCGACGCGCTCGACCCGGCCGCGCGAGGTGCGGTCGACCAGGGCCTCGCGGTCCAGCATGCCCAATAGGCGCGACACGTATCCGGGGTCTGTGTCGGCGGCCGCCGCCAACTCCCGGACGCCCATCGGAGGGATGGCGCGTGCGAGCGCGCAGACGACCCGGCCCGCCTTGGCACCGCGCAGGCTGAAGCGTCGCTCCTCGGGCCACGGGTTCGAGTCGGCACCGCTTGTCACGATGTAGAGGCCCGGCTCGTCAACGACGAGCCGGACGTTGCCGGTGTGATCGGCGTAGCTCGCGCCCTCGGCTTCCAGCACCTCACGGACGCTGCGCGAGAGGTACGGCGAGGCGACAAGCAACGGCCGGTCAGTTGGCACCTGCCGCGCCGAACGCGGGTCCGGGCGCGCCAGGGGTGCCACCGCCACTTCGCCCGAGCGCCCCTCCTTCGAGGCGATCCGCAGGCGCGGGGCCGAAGACGACCTACCGATGCGCTCCACAACCCAGCCAGGCGGGAGGCGATCCTGCACCACTCGGGTCGCGCCGTCGACGATGCTGTTGTCCAATACGTTCATGTTGCACATTCCGGGCAACGGGCCGTATCGAGGCAACGACTCGGCCTCGTCTGTTGTCCACAATAGCCATATTGTCCGGGCCGTGCAACACGGGCAATTTGGGCAACAAAGAGGTCACCCCTCCGGGGCAAGCCCGAGCTCGACACGGTATTCATGCGCGAAGCGCTCGAGTCCGGTCTCATCGAGCTCAAGCGTTACCTTCCGCCTCGCGTGGTTCCACATCGCTGCCCAGACGAGCAGGCGCACGACTGCAGCACTTGCCGGCGCTAAGGGCGGAGCCTCGCGATGGCTCCCACGGAACTCGGGGTCGTCCCCAATTGCTGGCACGGGGGTGGTCCCATTGTGGTGGCGCTTGACACTCACGTCGGGACGCCTTGCACAAAACGAAAGCCTAGCTTCATGTTCTTGCATGAGTGAGGCGACCGCCAAATCGCCCGACTGGGACCACCTCTTCGAGATTGCGGCGGCCCAGGATGGGCTCTTCACGACGCAGCAGGCGGCCGAGGCCGGCTACTCGCCGCAGCTGCTCGCGCACCATCTGGGCTCCGGCCGCATGGTCCGGGTCCGGCGCGGGGTGTACCGCCTCGTCCACTTCCCCGCGGGCGACCACGAGGACCTTACCGTGGTCTGGCTCTGGTCCGAGCAGGAGGGCGTCTTCTCCCACCAGACCGCGCTCGCGCTGCACGACCTGTCGGATGTGCTGCCCTCGCAGGTGCATCTCACGCTCCCCGAGGCATGGCAGAAGCGCCGGCTCCGGGTCCCCGAGGGGGTCGTCCTCCACTATGGCGACGTCGCCGAGGGCGACCGGCGTTGGTTCGGTCCCGTGCCAGCTACTGGTCCGCTGCGCACGCTCGAGGACTGCGCAGCTGAGCACCTTGCGCCCGAGCTGCTGCGCGGTGCCGCCCTGGATGCGCTCGACCGCAGGTTGGTAAGGCGTGACGAGCTCGCCGCCATCGAGGCCGCGCTCGGACCGTTTGGAGGGCTGGAGTCATGACCTGCGAGTACCGCACCGCCGCCGCCTTCAAGCAGGCGCTGGAGCAACGGCTTCGTACCACATCGACCTCAGGCGTCGACTTCGCCCGGCGACGCCAGCTCGTGGTGTTCGACCGCTTCCTCGCCCGCATCGCGCTCGAGCTCGGCGACGCCGTGACGCTCAAGGGCGGCCTGGCCGTCGAGCTCCGTATCGAGCGGGCACGAACCACGACGGACGTCGACCTCGGCGTGATGGGGTCGCCGGACGACATCCTCGCCCTGCTCGATGCCGCCGCCATGCGCGACCTGGGCGACTTCATGGTCTTCACCATCCGGCCTCACGCCCGGTACCCCGAGATTCAGAACGCCGGGATGCCGCGGGCCTCATTGGCAGCCACTGGGATCCCGAAGCCTGGTCGTGGAGCGGGGGCGACGAATGACGTCGACCACCCCCACCGTCGCGGAAGAGATCGCGCGGTACCTCCAGACCGGCGACACCGACTCGTACCACGCAGCATGGTCTGCTCCGAGCTTCCTCGAGCGCGCGCAGCGTGCGGGCGCCGACCTCGAGAACGCCCTGGTGGCCGAGGTGTCGCGGCGGGCCAACGGGTGGCAACCGCCCCCGGCCCTGGAGGCCGTCGAGGACCTCGTCGCGTTCACGCGGGGCAAGACCGAGCCGATGGTGCGCGGGCTCTTCCCGCGTGCCGAGCACGACGCTGTGATGATGCTGGTCGAGAAGTCGGTCGTGTTCCTTACCCCGAGCAACATCGAGAAGGTGCTCCGCGAGGAGCAGTGGCCGCGTTCGGCGTGGGATCTTGCCAACCTGTACCTGGGCGCCATCGGAGCCGATCTGCTCGCCAACGACGCGCCGCAGATCCTCGGCATCAGCGAAGAAACCACCTGCTACGTGTCGCCGGCCTACTTCGAAGAGGACGACCCCTTCGCCGACTACGTGGTGCACGAGGTCGCCCACATCTTCCACAACTGCAAGCGCCGGAACGCGGGGCTCCGCGAGACCCGCCGTCGGGAGTGGTTGCTGGACATCGACTTCCGCAAGCGGGAGACCTTCGCCTACGCCTGCGAGGCCAACGCGTGCGTGCTCCGACAGGTGACCAAGCCGGCGGAGCGCGTCGCGCTGGCGGCGGAGCTGCGCGACAGCTTCGGCACCGGGGATGCGCGCGTCGAGCCCAGCGAGGTCGCCGAGATCGTGCGAAGTGCGGCAGCACGTCGCAATGGCTGGAAGGTGATCCTCGAGCGCTGCGCGGCCCCGAAGCGGCCAAGAGCGTCGCCCGCATGAAACCGAGACTGCTGAAAGCGACCCGCCTCCAGAGCGTCTCGCCTCGCGGTGGCGTTTCGCGATCTCGGTCGGGCCCCTTTGTTCACGCAAACACCGCCTAAGCCCCAGCCGCCGCAAACCCCTGCTTCGAATGGCCACTATTCTAACGAAAGCGGCCATTCGGACTCGCGCTGGCGGCCCGCAAGCGGAGCTCAAGACACGCCCAGGCGAAAGCCTGGGCGTCGTTCGTCTTGCCACCAGCTACCAACCCGGAAAGTCGTCCCAGAGCGCCTCGGCGCCGGCGCGCCCCTCACGGATATCCGCCAGCACGTCGGCCAACCGCAGCGCCACGTCCCTCAGCTCGACCGCATCGGCCCAGCGCGCCGGGATGGCCGCAACGCCGAAGCGCGCACCGAGCAGCTGCCCGGCGATGCTGCCGGTGCTGTCGGAGTCGCCGCCGTGGCTGACGGCGAGCGAGACGGCGTCTTCGAAGGCTTCGGCAGCAGGCGCGCCCTGCTCCACCCAACGCTCGCCGAGCAGCGCGCAATAGAGCCCGATCGCCAAAGCCTCTTCGGCGACCCAGCCGGCGCCGAGGTCAGCGGGGATGCGGACCGGCCGCTCGGTGGTCGGCCGCTCGGACACGGCGCGCGCCGCGGCGATCGCACCGGCGAGGGCCTGCGCCGTCTCACCGGCGTTGCGAACGCGGTCGCGGACCTCCGGCGCGGCGGCGAGGGCGGCGTCGGCTTCGGCGATGGCATCCCCCAGCGAGCGACCATCGACCAAGGCCCCGACGCAGGTCGCCATCCAGCCGGCGGTGAGGTAGCCGCTCGGGTGACCGTGGGTCTGATGCGCGCACTCGGCGGCCATCTCGAACGCCTTTGCGCCGCGGGTGTAGAGCCCGACCGGGGCGACGCGCATCACCCCGCCGCAGCCCTTGCTGTCGTTCTCGGCCAGTGGGCCGAAGGCCTTCGCCACGCGCAGCGCGCTGAGGCAGGTATTGCCTGGGCCGCGGCGGGCATGCAGCGCGCGCTGCGCGTAGAGCCAGCCGTCGGGCTCGAGCTGCACGACGGGCGACTCGCCCTGGGTCCGCAACCAGCGCAGCGTCGCGTGGTGCACCACATCCGGCAGGTGCGAGACGCCCTTCAGCTCGCCGCGGACCCAGCCGCGGACCAGCCCCTCGGCAGTGAAGAGCGTCATCTGCGTATCGTCGGTGATGGCGCCGACAACGCCGTACGCTTCAGCGAATTCGCGCACGCCACGGTCGCCGAAGCGACCGCGAATCTCCGCGTCGGCGACGAACTCGACCGGCGCGCCGAGCGCGTCACCCACCGCGCCGCCGAGCAAGCAGCCGCGGTAGCGATCGCGCAGCGTCGCGGGCGCCGCCGCCCGCCCGCGCGCCGCGTCGCGTTGCCGCAGCCGAGCCGCCACGGCCTCGGCGTAGCGCCGGATGTAGGCTTCCTGCTGCCGATTCTCGATCGCGCCGGGCCGCGCCGCACGCACGAGCGTGATCGCGCGCTCCGCGGCGGCCGCGGCGTCGCCCAGCTCGGCGGCGTCGAGCCAGAGCATGGCGGCCACCGTCCCGGTCCGACCGAGGCCGCCGCGGCAGTGGATCACGATCCGCGCGCCGCGCGCGAGGTGGGCCCGCAGCCGAGGAGCCACCGTCGCCCACGAACGGTCGAACGCCGCGTCGGGCACCCCGCCGTCGTCGATGGGCAGATGCACCCAGGCCATCACCCGCGCCACCGTCGCCGCGCCGATGCCCGCGACCTGGTAGCGCCGTAGCTCGTGCTCGCGCATCAGGGTCACGACCGCGACGGCGCCCCAATCGGCGACCACGTCGAGGTCGAGGTCGAGGTTGCGCAGCCAGGCGCCGCCGGCCGCGTCGGGCTGCACCTTGCCCGGACACAGCGTGAGGCCGAGCATGCCGCCGGCCGGCAGCGCGAGCTCGGCGATCTGCAGCGGGTGGCTCGCGCTGGTCCTGCCCGTTCCTTCACGCGTTGACGCCATCTCGACCTCCAACCCGCGGCGACGCCGCTCGCAACGCGGAGAGCATCGGCCCCGACGCAGCGCCGTCGCAAGCGGCCAGGTCGGCCCCCGCGGCAGGACGCGACACGATGTGTCGCTTTGCGGCGTTCGCGTGGCAATCGCCGCCCTCCCCTTCTCCGCGCTTGACGGCAGCCGGCGTCCGGCGCACACAGCGACGACGGAGGCCGGACGATGGGCATATTCGAACGCTACCTCTCACTCTGGATCGCGCTGGCGATCGGCACGGGCGTCGGTCTGGGGCTCGTCGTTCCAAGCGCCTTCGCCGCCATCGCCGGCGTGGAGTGGGCCCGCGTCAACCTGGTCGTCGCCGTGCTGATCTGGCTGATGATCTACCCGATGATGCTGAAGGTCGATCCTTCGTGCCTGCGCGAAGTCGGCCGACGACCGCGCGGCCTAGCGCTCACCCTCGTCGTCAACTGGCTGATCAAGCCCTTCACCATGGCCGCGCTCGGCGTGCTCTTCTTCCGCCACGTCTACGCCGACCTGGTCGCCGCGGAGGACGCCCAGCACTATATCGCCGGGATGATCTTGCTCGGCGTGGCGCCCTGCACGGCGATGGTCTTCGTCTGGAGCCACCTCACCGGCGGCGACGCCAACTACACGCTGGTCCAGGTCTCGCTGAACGACCTGATCTTGGTCTTCGCCTTCGCGCCGATCGCCGGGCTGCTACTCGGCGTGACCGACATCGCGGTGCCGTGGGAGACGCTGCTCGCGTCGGTGGTGATCTTCGTGGTGATCCCGCTGGGCGCCGGCCTGCTCACCCACCGTCGCCTGATGCGCAGCGGAGGCGCGCAAGCGATCGAGCGGCTGGCGAACCGACTGAAGCCGACCTCGATCATCGGTCTGCTGCTCACGGTGGTGCTGCTCTTCGGCCTGCAGGCAGAGACCATCGTCGGCCAACCGGGGCGTGTGGTGCTGATCGCGATCCCGCTCTTATTGCAGAGCTACGGCATCTTCGCGATCGCCTACGCCCTGGCCCGGCTGCTCCGCCTGCCCTTCGACGTGGCAGCGCCGGCCGCGATGATCGGGACGTCCAACTTCTTCGAGCTCGCGGTGGCGGTCGCGATCAGCCTCTTCGGCATGGCGTCCGGCGCCGCGTTGGCGACCGTGGTCGGCGTGTTGATCGAGGTGCCGGTGATGCTCTCCTTGGTCGCATTCGCCAACCGGACGCGCGGCTGGTTCCCGGCCAGCGGCGACGCAGCGCGCTGAGGCCACACGATGCAGACGCCGCCATTCCGCTCGGTCCTCTTCCTCTGCGTCGCCAACTCGGCCCGCTCACAGATGGCCGAGGGCCTCGCCCGCGCCCACTTCGGTCCCGGCGTGCGCGTGCAATCGGCCGGTTCGGCGCCCTCCCGCGTCAACCCCTTCGCCGAGGAGGCGATGGCCGAGATCGGCATCGACCTCAGCGGGCAGACCTCGAAGTCGGTTCAGACCATCGACCCCACCAGCGTCGACTTGGTCGTCACGCTCTGCGCCGAGGAGGTCTGCCCGATCGTGCTCGCCGATTGTCCGCGCCTGCATTGGCCGATCGCCGATCCGGACCGACGCGACGAAGACCTCGAGGATGCCGAGCGGCTGGCACATTTCCGAAGCGCGCGCGACGCGATCCGGGCCCGCATCGAGGCGCTCGCTGGCGCGCACCGAACCTGAGCCCGCTCCCCACGCCCTACCCGACCACGACCACCATCTTGCCGTTGGCGCGGTTCTCGTCCATCGCTTGGTGTGCGTGCCGCAACGACACGCGTACGAAGGCCTCGGGCCCGCCGGGTTGATGCAATCGCCAAGCTCTCATGGTCTCTCCTCCGTCGCCGCTGGCTCGACCACCACGGGCTGCGCGGCCGACGGGCCAATGACGGCCAGCCGCAGCTCCGCCCAGCCGCAATAGAGCACCGGCACGACGAAGAGGGTCAGCAGCTCGAAAGCCATGCCGCCGAAGGCCGGGATCGCCATCGGGATCATGATGTCGCTGCCGCGGCCGGTGCTGGTCAACACCGGCAGCAACGCCAGGATCGTCGTCGCAGTCGTCATCAGGCAGGCGCGGATGCGACGCTGGCCGGCGCCCTGCACCGCGGCACGGATCTCTTCGCGGCTGCGCGGCGGGGCGGCGCGGAAACGTTGGTCGAGGAAGGTGGCCATGACGACGCCATCGTCGGTGGCGATGCCGATCAGCGCGATGAAGCCGACCCAGATGGCGACCGAGAGGTTGATCGGGTGCACACCGAAGACCTGCCGCAGGTTCTGGCCGAAGAGCTCGACGTCGAGGAAGCCCGGTTGGCCCCAGGCCCAGAGCATCAGGAAGCCGCCGCCCATCGCCACCGCAACGCCGGAGAAGACGAAGAGCGTCGTCATCACCGAGCGGAATTGCAGGTAGAGCAGGATGAAGACCAGCAGCAGCGCGACGGGCACCAGGATGGCGAGGCGGGCGTCGCTGCGGATCTTGTTCTCGTAGTTGCCGGCGAAGGTCCAGGTCACGCCCGGTGGGACCACGAGCTTGCCGCCCTGGACCAAGGCGTCGATGTGGGCGCGGGCGGCGTCGACCACGTCCACCTCGGCGAGGCCCTTGCGGCCGTCGAAGACGACGTAGGCGGTGAGGAAGGTGTCCTCGCTGCGGATCATCTGCGGCCCGCGGACGTATTCGATGTCGGCGAGGTCGTCGAGCGGGATCTGCGCGCCCACCGGCGTCGGCACCAGGATGCGGCCGAGCGCCTCGATATTGTCGCGCAGCTCGCGCTGGTAGCGGATCCGCACGGGGTAGCGCTCGCGCCCCTCGACAGTCGTGGTGACGGGCTTGCCGCCGATGGCGACCTCGATCACCTGCTGCACGTCCTCGATGCGGGCGCCGTAGCGGCCGATGGCGTCGCGATCGATGCGGATCTCCAGGTAGGGTTTGCCGATGACGCGATCCGCCAGCACCGCCGCCGGCTGCACCTGCGGCACCTCCTTCAGCGCCGCCTCGAGCTGCAACGAGAACGCGCCGAGTGTCTCCAGATCCGGTGCCTTGACCTTGATCCCCATCGGCGCCCGCATGCCGGTCTGCAGCATCACGATCCGGCCGGCGATCGGCTGCAATTCCGGGGCGCTGGTCGCGCCCGGGACCTGCGCCGCGGCGACGATGGCCTCCCAGATATCCTCCTGCCGGCGGATCTCGGGCCGCCAATTCCGCTTCCGCGTGCCGTCCGCGAGCGTGGTGAACTCCGGCTCGAGCACGACGATGGTCTCGACCATCGAGACGGGCGCGGGATCGAGCGCCGACTCCGCCCGGCCGATCTTGCCGACGGCGCTCTTGACCTCTGGGATCGCCGCGATGGCGCGGTCCATCTGCCCGACCACGTCGATGGCGGCCGAGATCGCGCCGTGCGGCATGATCGTCGGCATCCACAGGTAGCTGCCCTCGTCGAGCTTGGGCATGAACTCTTCCGAGAGGCCGGGAAAGCGGGCCCGGACGCCGGCGGACGCGCTCTCGGGCAGCCAGCCGAAGACGCGATCGGCGCCGAGCCAGACCGAGAGGCCGAGCAGCACGACCAGGAGCGGCACGCCGAGGAAGGCCGCCTTGAAGCGCAGGGTCAGAGCGAGCAGGCGTGGGTAGACGTACTGGAAGACCCAGAACCCGCCCAGCAGCCCGCCGACGCAGAGCAGGACGAAGGCGAACGAGGTCGCCACCGGCTCGGCTTTGCCCAGCGGCATCCAATGCAGCGTCAGGGCGTAGCTGGCGAGCAGGCCGAGGACGAGCGAGACGGCGAGGCGCAGCGGCATCGGCCACCGCGCGCCGAACCCGGGCAGCTTCGCAAGCCGCGGACGCAGCCACGCCGGCGCCTGCGGGAAGAAGAAGAGCGCCAGCACCGGCAGCAGCGCCAGCGCGACGACGACGGCCATCAGCAGCGCGAAGGTCTTGGTGTACGCGAGCGGCGAGAAGAGCTTGCCCTCGGCGGCCTGCAGGCCGAAGACCGGCAGGAAGCTGACGACGGTGGTGCCGACCGCGGTGAGCACTGCGCCGCCGACTTCGGCCGTGGCGTCCCGGATCACCGCGACGCGGCTGCGCCCCGGGTCGTTCTCGATCTGCGTGGTGATGTTCTCGGTCACCACGATGCCCATGTCGACCATGGTGCCGATGGCGATGGCGATGCCGGAGAGCGCGACGATATTGGCGTCGACGCCGAGCTGCCGCATCAGCGCGAAGGTCAGCAGCACGGCGACGGGGAGCAGGCCGGCGATCAGCACCGAGGCGCGGACGTGCAGCAGCATCACGAGGATCACCACCAGGGTGATCAGGACCTCGTCGATCAGCGCGTCTTCGAGCGTCGCGATGGTCTCGTCGATGAGCTGGGTCCGATCGTAGAAGGGCACGATGGTCAGCTTGGAGTGGCGGCCGTCGGGCAGCACCCGCTCGGGAAGGCCCGAGGCGATCTCGCGGATCTTCGTCTTCAGCGCGGCGATGGCGGCCATCGGGTTTGCGCCGTAGCGGACCACGGCGACGCCGCCGACCGCCTCGGCGCCGCCCTTGTCGAGCATGCCGCGACGGGTCGCCGGGCCGGCGTGGACCTTGGCGACGTCGCGGACGCGGATCGCCACGCCGTCGGCGGCGCGGATCACGGCCTTCTCGATATCGGAGCCGTCCTTCAGGAAGCCGACACCGCGGATCACGTACTCGACCTGGTTGACCTCGATGGTGCGGGCGCCGACGTCGCGGTTGCTGCGCTGCACCGCCGCGATGACCTCGCCCAGGCGGACCCGGTGGGCCCGCATCGCGTCGGGGTCGACGTCGATCTGGTACTCGCGGACGAAGCCGCCGATCGAGGCGACCTCGCTGATCCCGGCGGCGGCGTTGAGCGCCGGCCGGACGTAGAAATCCTGCACGCTGCGCAGCTCATCGAGCGAAAAGCCCGGCGCCGGCTTGCCCTCGGCGTCGCGCCCTTCGAGCGTGTACCAATAGACTTGGCCGAGCGCGGTGGCGTCGGGCCCGAGCTGCGGTCGGGCGTCTGCGGGCAAGGTCCCGGGCGGCAACGAGGCGAGCTTCTCCAGCAGACGCGAACGGCTCCAATAGAACTCGACGTCGTCCTCGAAGATCACGTTCACCGACGAGAACCCGAACGCGCTGCTGCTGCGGATCGTGCGGACGCCGGGGATGCCGAGCAAAGCGACGGTCAACGGGTAGGTCAGCTGATCTTCGACGTCCTGCGGGCTGCGACCGGGCCAAGCGGTGAAGACGATCTGCTGGTTCTCGCCGATATCGGGGATCGCGTCGACGGGGACCGGATCACGCGGCAGGCCGAGATCCCAGCCGAAGGGCGCGACCGCGAGGCCATAGCCGACCGCCAGAACGGTGAGCAAGAGCACCACCAGGCGGTTGCCGAGCAGGCCGCGGACGATCGCCTGCATCAACGCGCTCCGCCGCCGACGTGACCGTCCTTCTTGCCGCCGCAGCGCAACATGCTCGCGCCGTAGTAGGGGTTGCTGACCTCGCCGGGCGCCTGCAGCCAGCCAGCGCCCTTGTTGTCGTTGGCCATCGGGCAGAAGACGTGGTCCCAGGTCCCGCCGAGGGCCTCTTTGTGCTGGGTAATCAGCGGGATCAGCGCGGCGTTGAGCAGCACGTAGGCGGTGCGGCGGGCGTCGATCCCGGCGTCGGCGGCGGCCAGCGTCCCAGCGGCGTCGATCAGGTGCTGCGCATGCTCGCCGAGAGCGTCCTTCAGCCCGGGCAGCAGGTGCGGCAGGTGCTCGGCGGCCTTGGCAGCGGCCGGGTCATCGTCGGCCGAGAGGGCAGCGCTGGTCGCCGTCAGCACGGGCACCACCTTGGCCAAGGTCGCGAGCTCGGCCGCGGTGAGGGCGACCTTGTCGCCGGCGGTCCCGCTCGTCTCGGCGCCCGCAGCAGCCTCGTCCGTCGATTCGGGCGGGTTCATCGCCGACGGGTCGCCGACGATCTGCATCGAGGAGTCGAGCCGGAAGGCGCCCTTGCGCACGACCTTTTCGCCCTCCATCAGGCCGTCGATGACGACGTAGTGGTCGCCGGCACGCGGACCGAGCGTAATCTCGCGCACCATGTAGGTCGGCTCGGCGGCGCCCTCCTTCTCGACGAAGACGACGACGCGCTTGCCGGTGATCAGCGGCGCCGTCACCGGGATCACCAGCGGCGCCTCGGCCTTCTTGCCGGAGAGCGCCGGGCCGACCAGCCAATGCTCTTCCGCCGGGACCAGGCGCATGCCGCAGATGCGACAGCTCGCCTTGGCCTTGTCGCTGACCACCTCGGGGTGCATCGGGCAGACGAATTTGCCCGCCATATCGGGCGCTGCGGCCGCGCGGGCACCGCTGACCGGGACCTTGGCGACGGCGCGGACGAACATGCCGGGCTTCAAGCGCAGGTCGGGGTTGTCGACGTGGACGCGGACCTTCACCGTTCGGGTCCGCTCATCCATGACCGGGTTGACGAATGCGATGGTCCCGGCGAAGGGCTGACCGGGGAAGGCGTCGACCTCGACCTGCACCCGCTGGCCGTAGCGCAACCAGGCGATATCGGACTCGTAGGCGTCGAGTTCGACCCAGACGTGCGAGAGGTCGGCGATGGTGTAGATCGGCGTGCCGGTCTGCACCCAGGCGCCCTGCACGGCGTTCTTGTGCGTCACCACGCCGCCCATGGGCGCGAAGATGGTGACGGTCTCGATCGGGCGGCCGCGCTTCTCGACGCTGCGGATCTGCCAATCGAGCAGGCCCCAGAGCCGGAGCTTGTCGCGGGCGGCGCGGTAGGTCGCCTCGGCGGCGTCGCGCAGCGGCCCGGATGCCCGGTCGCGATCGCGCGCGGCCTGGATCAGCTCCTGCTGCGCCACCAGCAGATCCGGGCTATAGAGCGAGAGCATATGGTCGCCCTTCTTCACCACGGTGCCGGTGAAGTCGACGTACATCCGCTCGATGCGGCCGCCGAACCAGGCCGTCAGCCGGGCGACGCGGGTCTCGTCGTAGGTCACCTTGCCGACCAGCCGCAGGTGGACCTTGGCGTCGTCGCGGCGCACCGCGACGGTGGCGATCCGGGCCAGCGCCGCGGCCTCGGCGCTCATCGTGACCTCGGCGCCGCCGCCGCCGGCCTGCAAGGGGATCAGGTCCATATTGCAGATCGGGCAGAGGCCCGGCTCGGGCAGCTTGATCTGGGGGTGCATCGAGCAGGTCCAGACCTGCGGCGCGGCGTCGGTGGGAGCGTCGGCTTGCCCGGTCGCTGCCGCGGGTTGTGCAGCCGGCTTCGCTGTGATCACCTTCGCTGGGGGCGCTGGCGGCGCGGCGAGGAAGACGCCGATCAGCACGCCGAGCGCCAGCATCGCCACGGCGATCGCGGCCGCGAGTCGATTCTTCATCGCGTCTCCTCCTGCGCGCCCGCGATCGGCCTGCCGAGCAACCACTCCAGGTTCGCCAGCGCCTGCACCCGCGCGCGCTCGGCGTCCAGCAGGCGGAGCTCGAAGGCGAGGAGCTGCCGCTGCAGCGCGACCAGGTTCTCGAAGCTGGTCTTGCCGCTGGCGTAGGCCGTCGTCGCCGCCTGCAAGGCCGACTGCGCCCGCGGCAGCAGCTCGCCGCGGTAGAGCGCGTCCTTGCGCCTCGCGTCGCGCAGGGCGAAGAGCAGCCGCCCGAGCTGGCCCTCGGCCCGGCGCAGGGTCGCCTCGCGCGCCGCCGCTGCGGCTTCGACCTGCGCCGAGGCCGCGGCCTCGCGGGCGTCGTAGGCCTTGCGCCAGACCGGCAACTGCACGCTCGCGGTGAGCATCACCGTGTCGGTCCCCGAGTCGGCGACGCCGGGCATCCGCGCCTCGCCGACGGCGATCCAGTCGATGCCGACGGCGAAGTCGAAGCGCTTGGCGTCCCGCGCGACGTCGACCCGGCTCTTCGCGGCGGCGATCCGCGCCTCGGCGGCGGTGACTTCCGGGTTCTCGGCCAGGGCCGCATGCAGCGTCGCCGGCTCCGGCAAGGGCCGCCCGGCCAAGGGATCGCGCTCGAAGGCCGCCTCCGCCAGGGCGACCTCCGGCGCCAAGCCAGCAGCGGCGCGGACCTCCGCGGCGACCGCCCGGCGGAGGTCGAGCAGGCTGCGGTGCCGCTCGTCGAGCTCGCCGATCAGCAGCCGGAGCCGCTGCGCGTCCTCGTAGCTCGCCTTGCCGACCCGCAGCCGGGCGAGGACGCTCGGCTCCAACGCGACCAAGAGATCGTGCTGCTGCTTCACGATGGCGGCGACCCCGGCGATCCAGGCGAGATCGGCCCAGGGCACCCGGACGTCGCGGCGGATGCGCGCCAGCAGCGCGTCCTTGCGACGGCGCTCGGCCACCTGCATCGCGCTTGCGGCGTGCGCCATCCGATCGAAGCGCCCCAGCCACGGCAGCGGCTGCTTGACGCTGACCTTCAGGCGCTGCGGCCCGACCCGGGTCTCGACCGGCAGCGGCATCGCCGTCACCGCGACGGTGGGCGACGGGAGCTGCCGCGCGACCGTGATCTGCGCGCCTGCGCCCCGGACCTGCGCATCGGCGGCGATCAGCTCGGGGTGGCCGCGCTCGGCGGCGGCGAGCAGCGCGGCCAAGTCCAGGTTTGCCCTGCCACCGTTCACGCCAGGGCTAGCCTGGGCGGGCATGGTGCCGCACGCGACGCCGACCAACGCGAGCAGGGCCGTGCGGATCGGCCTCCACCGCTGTTCATGGACGACGTACGACCGGTTCCCCACGACAATCCTCTCCGCCAGAGCGTCGCGACGAGCACCGTCGCGAATCTCGCGTCCGAGCCCGACCATACGCGCACCGGCCACAGCGTCGCAACGCGGCGTGGCGCAGCGACTCGTGCAGCCATGCAATTTTCGCGCCAATGACGTATGCACAATCATGTGTCAGGATCATCCCACGGCGTGGTCAATCCCGGCCACGGCCGCGCGTGGGCTTTTCGGCCCACCAAGGAGGCAACATGAAGCGCATCAAGGTTCGCTGCTGCGGCGACTGACGCCCCGGCCCGAGGGGTCACGGTGGGCACCGCGCCTGCCGTGACCCCCATTCATCCCACAGGCAGACGTCAGTGCGAACGGCGAGGCAACGGTGAGGCAAGAAGACGCACGAGCAGAGGAAGTGCTCCAAGGGGCCGCCCCGGCCCGCGCCCAGAACGCCGCAGTCGCGTCGGCAGGACTGCGTAGCGCCGCCGTCCTGTTCCTCCTCATCGTGTGGGGCACCCAGTACTTGATCCTGCGCCAGACGCGCACAGGTGCGGCGCCCGAGGTGGCGGCCGCCTTTCGCTACCTCCTGGTCCTGATCTGCGCTCAAGTCTTTCTTTGGCTGCGCAGGCCGGAAACTCCGAAGCACGTCGGGTGGGGCGCTCGCCTCGCGGTCGGGCTGTTCAAGGCCGTCTCGACGCTGCTGGTGTACGCTGCGGCGCAGCGCATCGACTCGACCTGGACGGCGCTGACGATGGCGACAGGCCCGCTTTTTGTGCCGATCTTCGCGCGCCTGGGCGGCGTCGAGCGGAAACTGACCGGCCGCACCCGAGCCGCGCTCGCCCTCGGCGCGGGCGGCTCGGTGTGGATCGTCGGCGCTCCGACCAAGGCCGCGAGCTCCGCCGCAGTGGGCGCCGTGCTGGCTGCGGCCGCGCTGGGGGCGCTGAGCAAGGTGGCGGCGAAGCGGGTGGCCCTCCTGCTGCACCCCGTGGTGATGCTGCGCGACATGGCGGCGGCGGTCTTCATCCTCTCGGCGCTCGCGTCGGTCGGGCAGCCGCTCGAATTTGCGCCGGAGGCGATGTGGGCGCAGACCTACCTGGCCCTCGTCGGTTCAGCAGCTGCTTCGGCCATCTTCTTCTGGCTCCTGCGGACGACGAGCGTGACCAGACTGGGCTTCCTGCCGTTCGCGACGTCTGCGGTCGGCGTCGTCGCTGGTGCCGCGGTTGGTGAGGAGGTCTCGGCGTGGTCGCTGGCCGGGGCACTCGGGATCTTTGCGGGTGGATGGCTGCTGGTCGCCGGCCGGGAGCCGAGTCGTGCGCCGAGCGAGGCGCCGGGAGGATCGCCATGACGCGAGCCACAGAATCAGACGTCGTCGTCGTCGGCGCGGGCTTGGCCGGCCAACTGGTCGCTGGCCGCCTCCGCTCGGCCGGCGCGAGGGTCACCGTTCTCGACGCGGGTCCGGCGGCGGGGCGCACACTCCCGGCTGGCAAGCGCGCATTCGAGGCGCGAATCGCGCCGTGGCTCGAGCTCGATACCGCTGCATGGCCGTTTCGCTCCGATCGGCGCAGCCACGACTGGCCCCGCGTTCGCGCGTGCGGCGGGCGGACCTTGCTCTGGGGCGGCTGGATGACAGCTCCTTCGCAAGGCTACTTCCAACACCGTCAGGCTCGGCAGGCGCCGTGGCCTTTCGACCCCGCGCTGCTGTTCGCGCAGTTGCCTGCCGCAGAGCGCGCGCTCGGGGTCCGAGAGGCCGCGCTCCGTCCTGCGTTCGCAGCGCTGCGCGCGGCGGGCTGGCCGGTCCAGGGCAAGCGCGAGGCTACTGCGCCACGACTGCGCCGTCCCCTCACCGCAGCGGACTTGACTCGGGCTGTGCGCACGATCCACGGCGCCATTGCCCTGCGCGTCGCGGTCGACGTGGCCGGCCGCGTTCGGGGGGTGGAGTACGTACGTGGTGGTAGGATTCAACTGTTCAAGGCGCGTCGTGTCGTGCTCGCGGCGTCACCGGTCGAGAGCGCCCGCATCCTGCACCAGAGCCCACGCTGTCCGGCGGACGGCCTCGGCGCTTCGCTGCACGATCACCTCGTCGCTGGCGCGATCGCGATCACGCCGCGGCGGCTACAAAGCCCACCCCGCCGCAAGGGCGAGCCCTCGTCCCGCGGCGCCGTGATCCTGCCCTGCGCAGACGACGCGGTCCGCGCCACCGTCGAACTACGTGGTCCCGCTGGGCTCGACGAGTTCGACGACGAGGACCTGCAGGCGCTGGGCTTCGACCGCGTCCAGGCGCGACGCCGTTCGTATTTCCTCGTCTTCGCGATGGCCGAGACCGATCCACGGGCGGGGCGCAGCGTCAGCTTCGATGGCGACGAGCGAGACGCGTGGGGACGCCCGCTGCCGGTGTTCCACATCGGCAAGCCAACGGCGGTCGAGCACGCGACCGCCCGTGCGCTGCGACGGCGCGTCCTCGGAGCCGCGCGTGATCTCGTCGGCCCCGACGGCATCGTGCATCTGATCGAGGACGGATCCAGCCCCACCGGCGCAGGCCACGAGTCAGGGACCCTCGCGATTGGGGCGCCCGGGACCGCCGTGCTCTCGACCTGCGGTGAGGTCCACGGCGTCTCGGGCCTCTATGTCGCGGACGCGGCCGGGCTGCCCGGTGCCACCGACGGCCACCCATCGCTGACCATTGCGTGTTGGAGCCTGCACGTCGCGGAAGCCGTCACCGCAGGTCTGTCGTCGTAGCGTTGGTCGTGCTGCATTGCGTGACAACGTCGAGGTGTCGGATATTCGACACCCGGTGTGGAGAATCCGACAGCGGTACAGTCCAAAGGCGCTAGTCGCCGGCGACGTCCACCGGGTCAGCGGCCATCCCGTCGTCGCGTGCGTACCGATCGAGGCGATAGATGAGCGCATGGCGCGGCATGCCCAAGTATCGCGCCGTCGCGGACTGGTTGCCGTCGTGCATCGCGAGCGCCTTGAGAATCACTTCGCGCTCCAGCGCCGCGAGGCTGAACCCGCGCTCGGGCAACGCAATCGCCCCGAGGCGTAGCGGCGTCGGCTGCGCTGCCAGCGTCGGCCGCGTCGGAGCGCCAGCAGCGACCGCTCCTGGTAGAGCGAGGTCGGCGAGATCGAGGACCGGGCCTCGGCGCAGCGCGACCATGCGCTGCACCAGGTTCCGCAGCTCGCGGACGTTGCCGGGCCAAGGCCGACGCCGCAGCTCCGCGACCAGCGCCGGCGCCATGGTCAGCGCCTCGGTGGACTCGGCCGCGAGGAAGCGTTGCGCCAACATCTCCACGTCCTCCGGCCGCTCTCGCAACGCAGGCAGACGCAGCGGCAGCACGCTGATCCGATGCAGGAGATCGGCGCGAAAACGTCCCGCTGCGACCTCGGCCTCCAGATCGCGGTTGGTCGCCGCCACCAGCCGCACGTCGACCGCTCGTGGCGCAGCGCCACCAACCCGGCTGACGGCGCCATCCTCGAGGACGCGGAGGATCTTGGCCTGCAGCGTGAGGGGGAGTTCGCCGATCTCGTCGAGCAAGAGCGTGCCGCGGTCGGCTTGCTCGAAGCGACCACGATGGAGGCGGTCGGCGCCGGTAAAAGCCCCCCGCTCGTGGCCGAAGAGCTCGCTCTCCAGCAAGCTCTCGGGCAGCGCCGCACAGTTGACCGCGACGAACGCCCCGCTCCGCCCACTGCGCTCGTGTAGGCGCTTGGCAATCAGCTCCTTGCCGGTCCCGCTCTCGCCCAGGACCAGCACCGTGATCTCCGAAGCAGCGATACGGTCGACGACCTCGACGATGGCCCGGAGATGCTGATTGTGCGTGAAAATGGCGCCTTCATCCGGTCGGCGCTCGGCGCCCGCCGTGGCGCCAGCGAGCGACGTCGGCGGCGCCGAGCGCTCGAGCGCAGCTGCTACGCGGGCCTTGAGCTCCGCGCGCTTGAAAGGCTTGGTCACGTAGTCGACAGCACCGTGGGCGAGCGCGTCCACCGCGGCATCCACCGAGCCGAATGCGGTCAGTAGGACGACGGGCATGGCAGGGTGACACGCCTGCGCAGCGGCGAGGACCTGCCGCCCATCGGCCCCCGGCATCTCCACGTCGGTGAGCACGAGATCGAAGGGCGGAGGCTCACCCGCATCGTCGGCACCCACGGGGAGCAAGACCAGCGCCGAGTCCCCGCGTCCGACGACGGTCACGCTGTGCCCGTCCTCCTCGAGGTTGAAGCGGAGAATGGCCTGCATCGAGGTGTCGTCTTCGACGACGAGGATGCGTCGCCCTTGGCGCTGTTGCTGCATCGGGTTCACGTCTCCGTGGGAGGTTGGCGCGGCAGAGCGACCGTGAAACATGTGCCGCCGCCCGCGGCGGGGGCGTGTCGCAGCGTTCCGTGGTGACCGTCGACGAGCGAGCGTGCGATGGCGAGCCCCAATCCGGTTCCACTCTCGCGGCCCGTGACGTAGGGCTCGAAGATGGACTGCGCCAGCTCGGGCGGCACGCCCCGCCCCGTGTCGCAGACGACGAGGCAGGCAGAGGTCGGCGTGGCCTCGCAGCAAATGCGCACGGTACCGCCGGGAGGCGTCGCCTCGATCGCATTGCGGCCGAGGTTGAGCAAGACCTGCACGAGTTGATCCCGATCCCCGGAGAGCTCCTCGCCCATGCCGTCCGCACCGGACTGCAGTTCGACGCCCGCAGCGCTCGCTTGGCCGACGAGCAGGGTCACGACATCGTCGATCAGCGTGCGGCACGGGAAACACGCAATCCGAGGCGGCCGAGGCCGTGCGTAGGCGAGAAAATCGCCGAGCACGCGGTCCAGCCTCGCGACCTCGCGCAGCCCCACTGCTGCGAGCTGGCTCTGCTTGGCATCCGGCGGCAGCGCGCTGGCGAGGATCTCGATCGCCCCTTGAATTCCGCCGAGGGGGTTGCGGATCTCGTGGGCCAAACCGCGTGAAAGTTGGACAATCGCCTTCAGTCGCTCTGTCGCGGCCTCGGCCTGTGCTCGCGCCAAGGCCTGCTCGATCGCCAGCGCGCGGGCGCGGCGTTCGCGCTCGACCAAGACCCCGAGCAGCGCGGCAAAAACGAAGAACAGCACGATCTCCAAGGCCTTGTCGAAGCGACTGGAAGGATCCCGATGATGCGTCATCAAGAACGCGTGCGGCACGTAGGCGAGCGTCGCGGCGAACGCGGTCGCAAGGCCGCCTCGCCAGCCGAAGACGAACGCCGCCCAGACGATCGGGAGGTAATACAAGCGCCGGTACAGCTCGTGCCGCGCGCTGAGCTCTGGCGGCGTGAGGTAGTGGGCCACCGTGACGAGGGCGAGAAGAAGCACCACCAGAGCGACCACGACGCGAGGCCCGGCGGCGGCGGTCGTGGCCGTTGCCGCCGCGGGTGGGTTGGTGCGAGGTGTTCGCGTGCGCTCGATCATGGGCCGAAGATCGACCACGGCGCGTGGATGATCAACCGGCGCCCGCGGGCGACGCCGCCTACGCGCGTTTGGCGCGACTCAGCGCTGCGCGCGCCAATCGCCGCAGTGGATCGGCCGCGCAAGGGCGACCTCGGCCGCGTCGAGCACGTAGATCCAGGCTCGGGGGCCACCAGGCAGCTCGATCTCGCGGCGGACGTAATAGTCCGGGTGCTCTTCGAGCGCGTCGAGTTGGGCGAGCGTCGTGCCATCGACCGCGTACAGCTCGCCCACGATCGCGGTGCCCTGCCCGTCCGGCTGCACGACGACCGCCGGATAGGCGCCGAGGTCGAAGAGCAGGAAGTCGGGGGCCGTGCGTGCCTTGCCGAGGAATTCCGCCGTCGCGAGCAAGCCGTGGTTGCCCTCGCCGCGACGCAGCGTGCCATAGACGAAGACGACGAAGACGACGGAGGCGTCGCTCTGCTGCACCGAAACGCCCACGTCGCCTAGCAGGGACAGTCGAGGCTGGGCACCTCGGCGTTGACCCCGATCCGCCAGGTCGGGCCGGCGGGCTGCAGCAGCGCATCCTTGCCGATGAATTCCAGCGTCCCGTCGCCGTCCAGATCCACCGCCGCGCGAGGCTGCATCATCCGACCGGGGCTGCGATCGTCCGAGAGCAGCCGCGCCTTGATCGCGTCGCCCTCGCCGCGGAGTTCCCACAGCCCCCACAGCTCACCGTAGAAATCGCCGCAGCCGTCGCCAGCCTGGGCCGCAAAGTAGAGGTAGCGGACGTCGCCCGGGCCACGGAAGGTGACGACCTTCGGCTTGGCCTCGCCGTAGGCGTCCCATTGCTCCGCGCGGGGCAGCGCCACCATCTCGGCGTACTCCTTCTGCACGTCGGCCCAGCCCCGCAAGGCACGCAGCTTCGGCAGGCCGGCGCGCAGCACCATCGGATCCGGCGCGGCCTGCGGCAGCAGCGTGACGCGCGGCCGGTCGTCGGCGCGGGCCCAATAGGCACCGCGGCAATCGGTGCCGGCGGCGGGCACGACGCGGCCGGCGAGGAAGAGGCCGCCCTGGCCCAGATCCCAGGCGTCGTCGGCGATCTGCTCCTTCTTCATCGGCGCGCTGCCCATCTCACCGGTCCAGGATTGGTAGGTCCCGAAGTGCGGCTGAACGCGGGCGAGGTGCACCAACTGCACGACCTCGCCGTGGCATTGCGTGCCCTTGTCGCCATAGAGGGTCACCGCGCGCCCGATCCAGGGCTTGTACGCTTCGGCCACGTCGGCCTCGAGGATGCGACGTGCGGCGCTGGCGTAGTGGCCGGCCTCGAGCAAGCGCAGGGGCCCGCGGGCCTTCATGCCGGCCTTGCCCTTGGCGAGCAGGACGTAGGGCGCGCCGCCGTCGAGGCTGACGAACGAGAAGTCGGCTGCGTCGAGCGGCTTCGCCACGTCGGCACCCTTGACCTCGGAAGCGAGCATCTCCTCTCGCGCGATCCGCAGCTCGGTGCCTTCCTGCACCACGACGAGCTGCTTCGGGCCGACGTCGCGGTAGCTGCCGGACTGCCAGTCCTGCTCGAAGGTCACGGTCGCGACCCCGACACCGCTGTGCACCTCGGTGCCGTTGGCGATGACCTTCATCGCCTTGCCGAACATCCGCTTGCGATCGGCGAGCCAGCCCTTGCGGGCGAAGGCACGCTGGCGGTGGCCGGACCGCTTGATGCCCTGGAAGCGCTCGGCGTAGAGCATCTCGTAGGCCTCGAAATCGCCGGCGTTCTGGGCTTGCAACCAGCGCTGCAGGAGCGCGAGGACCACGGCTTCCTGCAGGGGCACCGGAGCGGGCGCGGCTGCGGCGGCGTCTGGCGTCTCGGCAGCGGCCTTCTTCTCGTCCGCCGTGGCTTTGGCGGCCGCCGGCTGCTCGGCTTCGGTGCCGGCCGCGGCTTGTTCCGCCTCGGGGGTCGGGGTGGGCGCCGCTTGCGTAGCCTGGGTCGGGGCAGGCCCGGCATTGTCCTTGCCGCACGCCGACGCGATCAGCGCGACCGCTGCGCAGGCACAGATGCATCGCCAATTTCGAACCACCATCGCTGCCTCCTCGACCGCTCCGCCGCGGCGCTCCATGGTGCCTCCGACGCATCTGGCGCGGCAAGCGGACGCGAAGCCGCTCGGCAGCCGCATGGACGGCGTCAATCTTCGTGAAGACCCTTGCGCTCCGCAGCGCGCATCTTATTGTTCGTGCCGGCATCCTACCGACCGGTAGGTAGCCACCCCCTCCCCCGCCTCCTGCTCGAGCCCATGTCCGAAGATTCCGCCGCCACCGCAGCACCCTGCGCCGACCAGCAGCCGCACCCGATCGCCACCATCGGCTGCGACAGCATGCCGGAGACGGCGGTGCGCATCCTGGTCGCCGCCTTCGACCTCTTCGCCGAGCGCGGCTTCGAGGCCGTGAGCGTGCGCGAGATCTGCGCGGCGGCCGGGGTCAGCAAGCCGGTCGTCTACTACCACTTCGAGAGCCGCGACGGCGTCGTCCTCGCCGTGGTCGAGGCGCTCGAGCGCGGCTGGCACGCCCACTGCGACGCCGCGCTCGACGTGCACGAACCCAGCCGCGCCGCGCTCTCCGGATTCGTCCGGGGCTTGCTCGAATTGGCCGAGGGCGACGGACCGGTCGCCCGGATCCTCTCGCGCTTCCCCAGCCTGCCGCCCGATCTGATGCGCAAGGCCGCCGATCCGACCCGCTTCGAGTTGCGCCTCGGCGATTGGCTCGAACGCGGC
Organism: Deltaproteobacteria bacterium; assembly: GCA_020632665.1. GTDB lineage: Bacteria > Myxococcota_A > UBA9042 > UBA9042 > UBA9042 > JACKFC01. The sequence continues at coordinate 17,267 of JACKFC010000036.1, read as the reverse complement.
CGCGCTGCCGGTGCCTTCCGCGCCGACCTCGACTCTCAGGCCGTCACCTGGCTCCTGCTCGGAGCCTTCAACCGTCTCGCCATGCTGCGCAGCGTCTTTCCGCCGACGGAGAGCGCCGCGAACGTCGCCGAGCGCCTGGTTCAGGCTGCGCTCGGACCGGAGGCTCCATGAGGAACGTCGCTCCCCATCCGTCGCGCGCCGACGCGCGACGCGCAGCCCGACTGCCGTTCGCCGCGGCGGGCATCGTCGCGCTCTGCGCCCTCCCCGGCTGCGGCAAACCGGCCGGAGCCGCACCGCCCAAGGCCAGCGAAGGCGCCGAAGCCGCGCCGGTCGGCAAGGGCAGCAGCAACGCCATCGCGGTCGAGGTCGAAGCGGTCGCGACGGGCGAATACGTGCGCTCGTTGACCCTCCCGGGTCGCTTCGCGCCGTGGAAGACGGTGCGGGTCGGGGTCGAGATCCCCGGCCGCGTGGTCGAGCTCGGCGCCGAAGAGGGCGAGGAGATCGAGGCCGACCGCGTGCTCGTGCGCCTCGACAGCACCTTGGCGCGGGCCAGCGTCGGTCAAGCCGCGGCGCAGGTCGCGGCCGCCGACGTCGGCGTCAAGGGAGCCAGGATCCAGCTCGACCGCACCGAGAAGCTGGCCGAGAGCAAGATCGCCGACCAGGCGCGGCTCGACGGGGCAAAGATCGGCTACGAGCAAGCCAAGGCGCAGCGTGCGGTCGCAGCCGCGGCACAGAAGGCGGCTGCGGCACAGCTCGATAGGCACACAGTGCACGCACCGATGGCGGGTCGGGTGCTCGCTCGGCGGATCGAGAAGGGCGAGCTCGCCAGCCCGGGCATGCCGCTCTTCGAGATCGTCTCGCTGCAGAAGATGAAGTTGGTCGTCGACGTGCCCGAGGCGCGGATCACCAGCCTCGAGCAAGGCCGGGACGTGATGATCACTGTGCCCGCCGACGGCGACCGCGCGATCAAGGGCAAGGTCCGCAGGATCCCGGCCGTCGCCGACAACGCGAGCCGCACCTTCCCGGTCGAGATCGAGGTCGACAACGATTCGGGCCGGCTGCGTGGCGGCATGATGGCGCGGGCCCGCATCGAGGTGGAGCGCGAGGAGCAGGCCGTGCTGGTCCGCGCCGAGGCCATCGTCGACGAAGCCGGCCCGCGTGCAGATGCCGTCGTCTCGGTGGCCTATGTCGCGAAAGACGGCAAGGCCGAGCGCCGTGTCGTGCAGACCGGCGAGTTGGTCCCCGGCGAGAGTGGCCCGAAGATCCGCGTGCTCTCGGGGCTGCAAGCGGGCGACAAGCTGATCGTCGTCGGTCAGCGGCGTGTCGTCGACGGCGACACCGTCCGCGTGGTGCAGGCGAAATTCGCCGCGCCGAAGGCCGCCGCCGAGCCCACCGCCGCCGAGCCCACCGCAGCGCCCTAGCCCCCCGAACCCCGGACAGGAGGACGCCCATGGTCGTCACCCGCGTCGCAATCCGCTTCCGCACCGCGATCTTCGTCCTGATGGGCAACCTGGTGCTCGCCGGCCTGCTCTCGTTCTACGGCATGCCGCGCGAGATGTTCCCGGACATCGAGATCCCGGTCGTCGTCGTCAGTGTGCCCTACCCTGGCGCCAGCCCGACCGACGTCGAGCAGCTGATCCTCACGCCGCTCGAGACCGAGCTGAAGAGCGTGAAGAATATCTCCAAGCTCAAGGGCACCGCCTACGAGGGCGCCGCCGTCGTCTCGCTCGAATTCGTCCCCGAGGCGAATATCGACGAGGCGCTGCAGGCCGTGCGCGACCGCGTCTCGCGGGTCAAGCCGAAGCTGCCCGCCGATATCCTCGATCCGAGCGTGAACGAGGTCAGCTTCTCCGACTTCCCGATCCTCATCGTCAACGTCTCGGGCCCCTACGCGCTGGACCGGCTCGAGGCCTTCGGCGAACGCTTGGAAGAGGCGATCGAGGGCGTCCCCGGCGTGCTCTCGGCCGACGTCTCCGGTGGTCTCGAGGGGGAGGTCCGGGTCGAGGTCGATCCCGAAGCCGCCGCGGCGAGCGGCGTCGCGCTCAACGATATCGTCAACGCGATACGCAGCGAGAACGTGAACCTGCCGGGCGGCGTGCTCGAAGCGGAGACGACCAGCTGGCTGCTGCGGACGCCGGCGGATATCCGCCGCGCCGACCAGCTGCGCGAGGTCGTGGTCAAGGAGAAGAACGGCCGACCGATTCGGCTCTCGGACGTCGCCAAGGTCGAACGCGGCTTCGAGAAGCGGCAGAATTACGCGCGCATCAACGGACGTACGGCGATCAGCCTGAACATCACCAAGCGTTCGGGCGCCAATATCGTCGAGGTGGTCGACGCGGTGAAGGCCATCGTCGCCGAGCTCGAGCCCGAGGCGCCGTCGGGCACCGAGATCAAGCTGCTGCAGGACCAGAGCGTCCGCATCCGGCAGATGATCGAAGACCTCGTCAACAACATCATCACCGCGCTCGTCCTGGTCATCGCGGTGCTCTTCTTCTTCATGGGCGCGCGCAACGCGGCGCTGGTCAGCCTCGCGGTGCCGCTCTCGATGCTGCTGACCTTCGTCACCCTCGACGCGATGGGCGTGACGCTGAATATGGTCACGCTCTTCTCGCTGATCCTGGCGCTCGGCATGTTGGTCGATAACGCCATCGTGATCATCGAGAATATCTACCGCCACCTGGGCGAGCGGGTCGGCCCCGACGCCGACGCCAGCCTCTTCCGCCGGATGCGCGTCATCGCCGCCTATACCGGCACCGCCGAGGTCGCCTGGCCGGTCATCGCCAGCACCGCCACCACCGTCGCCGCCTTCGGCCCCCTGCTCTTCTGGCCCGGGATCATGGGCAAGTTCATGGGCTACCTGCCGCTGGTCGTGATCATCACGCTGACCTCGTCGCTGATCGTCGGCCTGCTGATGAACCCCGTCACCGCAGCGGTCTTCATGGCGCGTCCGAGCGGTGAAGGCGCTCCCGAGGCGACTGACGACTGCTGGGAGCAGGCCCACGCGGCCCGCTCACGCAGCCTCTACGGCTGACCCTGCGCACTGCCATACGAGCTACCGCAGCCCGGTGGCTGACGGGCCGCTGCTGATGATCATCGTCGCGGTCGCGACGCCTTCTTCGGCAGCATCTTCGCCTATTACGCCGGCAGCGGTAACGGCGTCGGAGTTCTTCCCTGAGATGCTTCGAGCGCGCCAATTATCTCTGCATGGCGCTGAACGGCACCAGCAGCAGGCGACCGATCGTCCGCCGATCGAGCGCGGGTCCTTCCGGCGAGGCCACCGCCGGCGACTTCGTCGGCTGCCACATGAGCGCTGGCGCCGGCCTGATGGGCGGCGGCACGTTAAATAATGCACCTTCCGGCCTCCTGATCGATTTCCAGAAGGAGGGCGAGGGTCGAGCTGATGCCCGTCACTATCGACGATATATGCGCCGCGTTTTACTGAGATCGCTGGCGCCCGGATCGAGGTGGAAATTTCGCGAGAAGATGCGTTGCTGGGGTTGGCGCTGATCCAGGTCGAGCTGGACGGCGATGATTACGATACTCGGCTGGCTCGGCGAAGCGCGTTTGACATCCTGTGCGATGAAGAAGGATGGCGTCGCTGATCCGAAGAAGGGATTTTGCCGCCGGCTGACCTGAGGGTCGCGGTGGTCGATCGCTAAGCGGCGCGCGAGGTCGGCGCAGTACGTCGCGGCTGCCGTCGCCAGTACTCATCCGGCACGGCCTCTAATGGCAGCCTGATCAAGCGTGATCCGGGTACCGCACCGATGACTGACATCAAGCCGTCCATACCGCGACGGCCGGCGCGACACGACGACCGACCTGCCCCGGTGCGCGTCGCCGGCAAGAACGGCACGGCTGGGTTCCGCTCGACCAGCCTGCCAAGGTCCACTGCACCGCCGGCGCGGTACGATTCGGCAAGAAGAGACCTGCCGCGTCGACCAAAAGCAGGCTGACGCCGCCGGTGGCGCGAACGCCAAATAAGCTGCAAGGAGCCTCTGCTGAGGAAGATTTAAAAGGAGCTGCGGATGCTGCCGGCGCTCAGCTGGCGCTTTCTGGCGGCGAGAGAATGGTGGAGCAAGTAGAAGGCTCCTGCCTTCCTCGGTCGCGCGCCGCTGATCGGCCTCGGCATCCTTCTTGATCCCGGTCACGCAGTTCAACCTGGTGCTCAAGCCGGTGATCACCATGAGCCGGAAAGCTCGCTGGTCGGCGTCTTCGCCGGTTTGGTGATCACCGGCAAGCCCTTCGGCGTGGTGATGACCGCCTCGGCGTCATCTCGCCTGCCGGCGTCGTGGTGAATAACGCCAGATCGCCTATCGACTTCATCGACGTCGTTGCGCAAGGTCGGCCTGGCCGCACGAGGCGGTGCTGCGCGCCGGTTGGTCCGCTTGGCAGTGACCGGTGCTGCTTCACGCGCTGACCACGGTGTCGGCCTGATCCCGATGGCGACTGGCATCAATCGCAGACTTCTGCACTTCAGCATCACCCCGCGGTCGGCAGCTCGGGCGAGTTCTGGGGGCGGTATGGCGATCGCTGCCGGGCTTCGGGCCTGGTCTTCGCGCGACGGTGCTGATGCCAATGGTGCTCTACCTGGTCTCCGATTTGACGGCGCACCGCCTTCCGCCAGGCGCGCCTCTTTGTTCGGTGGAGACCACGGACATCGATGTCGAGCTGAAGGAAGAGCGCAACGCCGGTTTCGGTCTGCTGGGCGCCGTGCCAGTTGTTTGCTGCTATCGGCGCTGGCGCTTACTGCCTCGCGCGAGCGTGGTTATTGCAGCAGGCCGCGGCGCTTCGCGGCTTCGCCTTGGCTGAGCCGGACGCTTGATCGAGTCGCCACGCCTGCCGCCGTGTTGAGCGGCTCGAGGCGCAGGGCCCGGATTCGGCGGATGGCGTGCGGCCTGGCCTGAAGCGGCCTGCTGATCGTCGATCGCGCGTGAGCGCGCCGTACCTGGGATCAACATGGCCAGCGGCACCTACTCGCCCAATGATCCGGGTGATGGAGCCTCGTCTGGCGACCCGGAAGACATCCAAAGCAGCAGGCAGATCGACGATATATCCAGAGCCTCGCCGTGCGGGCGTAGATGGCGCTAACGGCGATGGCATACAGGTCTCCGACGGCAGCGATCGTGGCGGCAGAGAAGGCTCAGCGGATGATATGCGCGCTGCTGCAGGCTTCGAGACGGTGAGATCAATCCGCCGCCACGGCTTCAGCGGCGCTGCGCCTGCAGATGACTTTCTACGACGCGCGCGATTCCTGACCGGCTTCGATATGGCGCGCAGCAGCGCCCCTGGCTGGCGAAGCCAGAACCTCGCATGATTCCGCAATATGCCGCGCAGGCGGCTGCGGCCTGGCCTTCGCTGCCGCGGTCGTGCAGCGGGAGTCGCTCGGCGTGTTGCAGCGTCGGCTCGAGGCTGCATCGCGCGAGCTGCACGTCGTGCTGGAGCAGCAGAAGGCGGGCATCGGCACGCCGCTCTCACAGAAGATGGCCGAACTGCGCGTGCTGCAGGCCGAGCGCTCGGCCGCCGCCGGCAAGGTCGCCTACCAGGCCGCCATCGCCTCGCTCGGCATGCTGATCGGGGCAGACAAGCGCTTCGACGTCGAGGGTAGCCTCGCGCCGGAGCTGCCCTCCGGCGATGTCGCCAAATTGGTGCGCGACGCGATCAGCCGACGGCCGGAGCTGCGGATGATGCGGGAGCAGCAGAAACTCGCGGAATTTCGCGTCTCCGAGACCCGCAAGCGCTGGCTGCCGCGCCTCGGCCTCTCCGGCCAGACGCAATGGAGCAACGCGGCCGGCTTCGGCGGACAGAACGTCACCTCGGCGCTGATGATCACCGTCACCCAGCAGATCTGGGACGGCGGCGCGTCGAGCCTGGATCGCCGAGAAGCCGCGGCGAACCTGCGCATCGTCCACCTCGAGGCGGAGAAGAGCGCGCGGCAGATCGGCGCCGAGGTGCGTGGCGCCCTGCTCGCGGTCGACCGAGCCAAGGCCGACCTCGGCGCGGCGACCCGCGGCGTGGACGTCAGCGCCGCCGCGGTCGAAGACGCCCGCATCGGCCGGAAGATCGGCACCAATACCGAGCTCGAGCAGCTCGGCTTGGAAGACCGATTGGTCGAGGCGCAGCTCGCCGTCGTGCAGGCCCGGATCGGCGTCTCGCTGGCGATCCTCGACGTGCGCAGCGCGCTCGGCCTGCCGCCGATGTAGACTCCCGCCCGGGAGGCACCATGGACACATCACTCTTCGTCGCGCTGGACCCGTCCAGCATCGACGCCGCCGCGTCGGCCGCCGTGCTCGCTCCGGTCCTCGGCGCCCACCTGAGCGACGTGACCATGCAGCTGCGCCGCAGCGACGGCTTCGTCGAGCTGCCGATCGCCACCGCCGCGACCGAGCCCGTCGTGACGAAGCTCCACGCCGCCGAGCAGCGCTGGTTCGCCGTCGCGCCGACCATGGTCCCGCGGCTACCGAAGGCGCTGACGGCGACAGGATTGGATCCACGGCCCACGGACGCGCTGCTGCTGCCCGTGCGGATGACCGGTCCGCCCGAGCGCGTCGACCCGGCCCGCGTGCTCGCTGCCGTGCCGTTGCGTTGGGGCACCGCTTCCACCGCCGTGGCCAGCAGGCCGGCGCCGAAGTCCCCGAACGTCGGCAAGGTGGCGATGTCGATCGCGACGACCGGCGGCGTCGGGCTCCTGTTCGGAGGCAAGGGAAAGAAGGGCGGAAGCGACGCTGCCAAGCCCACGACGACGGTGGTCGAGCGCTCGATGCTGGCGTTGGTCGTCCTCGATGGCCCTGGCGCGCTGCGCCGCCTCCACATCTTTGCCGACCGCTGCGACTACCGGGTGTTGGACGCCCCAGAGGCGAACGTCGAGGCGAACTGGCGGGCGTTGCTGTCGGCGGTGCGTGCACGATTGCGGCCACGGCAGGCGGGCGCCGCCCTGCTGGACGCAGCGATCGCGGGCGAAGCGGCTGCGCTCTGGGGCTTCGACGACGACAACGCGCTGGCCGAACGGCTGCGTTGGCTGATCCTCTGTGCGACGCTGCGCAGGATGGGCGCCGCCTGAGCCGAGGGTTCACGACGGCTCGAGTCGATTGACGCCATCGCGCCGAAACTGCAAAGCTTCGGGCTCGTACCACGACCTCGATGACGCCGCGCGGTCACGTCGCGCGGCGAGCAGGACGGCCAATGCACGCAAGATTCTGGCGCAACGTCACCCTGGCGGTGGCGATAGGGACCCTCCTGTTCGGCTGCGGCAACGACGAAGGGGCGACGGCGACGACCGATGCCGCGGTGACGGACACGGGCGGCACCGTCAACGACACCACGGAGCCACTCGACGCCGCGAAGTCCGACGCTGCCGCGGACGTCGGCTCCGAGGTCGCCGACACGGGGCCCAGCGATGGCACCCCCTGTGACGACGGTCGCGCTTGCACGGTCGGCGACGCCTACAAGGACGGCGCCTGCGTCTCGGGCGAGAACCAATGCCCTTGCGAACCGGAGTTCAAGGCTTGTCCCAAGCCGATCGAGGAAGATGTCATCAACCTCTGTGCCGGCCCGAAGCAATGCGTCGCGACACCGGACGGGGCCTCGCTTCCCTACCAATGTGTCGCGGATCCGAATCAGGCCAAGATCTGCAGCAGCACCGCTGACACCGACTGCCTGAAGCAGGCCTGCGTGCCGGCGACTGGAACCTGTGCCTTGGTCGCGATCGAAGAGACGGTGGAGATCTGCGATCAGCCCGACAACGGCTGCCGCCGGGAGGTGCTCGGCGCGAACGGCACACCGCCCGATCCCACGGCCTGCGATGACGGCGTCGCCTGCACGACCGAGGACACCTGCGTCGGCGGCAAATGCGTCGGCTCAGGTGTTTCGGCGTGCACCTGCACGGTCGACGCCGACTGCGAAGACGACGGCGACAAATGCAACGGCGTGCCCTATTGCGACAAATCGACCGAGATCTGGACCTGCAAGGCGAACCTGAGCACCGCCGTCGTCTGCGATACCTCGACCGACAACGCCTGCCAGCAGACGCTCTGCGAGCAATCCACGGGCGCGTGCAAGAAGACGCCCAAGCCGAAGGGATTCGCCTGCAAGGATGGCGTCGCCTGCACCGAGGGCGACGCCTGCGACGGTGCCGGCAGCTGCATCCCGGGCACCTGGATCTGCTGCAAGGACGATCTCGACTGTGTCGACAAGGACGACGGAAACCTCTGCAATGGCACGATGTTCTGCAATATCGCGACCGGCGAATGCTTGGTCAACCCGGCCTCGGTGGTCAACTGCGCCAAGACCAACGACACCCAATGCAAGCAGGCCAAGTGCGTTCCGGCGACGGGAACCTGCGCGCTGCTGCCGGCGAACGAGAAGGCGCCGTGCGACGACGGCGACTTCTGCACCGACGGCGATGTCTGCGCGGCGGGCGACTGCAAGGGCGGCAAGGATGTCTGCGGCTGCAGCAAGGACGCCGATTGCGTCAAATACGACGATGGCGACCTCTGCAACGGCACCTACTACTGCAACCTCGCCGCGGGGAGCTGCAAGCTGAACCCGACGACGATCGTCAACTGCCCCACCGTCGACGACACCGAGTGCGCCAAGGCCGCCTGCGAGCCGCAAAGTGGCCTGTGCAAGCCGGCGATGCTCCCCGCGGGCGTCACCTGCGACGCCGACGGCACCGAGTGCACCGCCGCCGACGCCTGCGACGGCAAGGGTGCCTGCGTCGCAGGAACGACCATCTGCCCCTGCCAGATCGACTCGGATTGCGCCAGCCAGGAGGACGGCGACCTCTGCAACGGCACGCTCTACTGCGACCTCACCGGCGAAAAGCCGGCCTGCAAGGTCAACAAGGCGACGGTGGTCTCCTGCCCGACGGCCGAAGACGGACCGTGCGAGAAGAATACCTGCGTCAAGCTCACGGGCCTGTGCACCATGCAGAAGCTGGAGAAGAACGTGCCGTGCGAGGATGGCGATCCGTGCATCGGCGACGACCGCTGCGACGGCCAGGGCAACTGCAAGCCCGGCCAGAAGGTCCTCTGCGGCTGCCAGAAGCTCAGCGACTGCGCGCCATTCGACGACGAGACGGTGTGCAACGGCAGCTACCAATGCGTCGGCGGCGCCTGCCTCTTCGACGGGATCGCGCTCGAATGCAACGACGGCAAGCCGTGCACGATCGACGCGTGCGACGCGAAGACCGGCTGCACGCATACGCCGCTGCCGGGCTGCGTGCCGTGCAAGGTCGACGCCGACTGCGACGACGACAAGGAGTGCACCGTCGACTCGTGCGACCTCGCCGCCGGCTGCCAATTCCTGCCCCAGGCCGAAGGCACCGAGATCGGCTGCTACGAAGGCGCGGTCGGCACCAGCGGCGTCGGCGTCTGCAAGGCCGGCAAGCGCACCTGTGACGGCAAGGGCAACGCCAGCGCATGCGTCGGCCAGGTCATCCCCGCCGCGAAGGATGACTGCGGCGGCGGCGACCAGGACTGCGACGGTCCCATCGACGAGGACTGCGTCGGTCCGGCCAAGATCGCGCCCGTCTGCGGCGAAGGCCAGTCGGCGGCGCCGGGAACGGCCGCGTTCGAGACGCTGACCGTCCAAGTCCTCGACAAGAGCGACAACCCCGTGCCGAACGCGACGGTCGTGTGGAGCGCGCCGGACGGCGGCAAGGTGGCCGAGGCGCAGACGGTCACCAACGGCCTCGGGATGTCCACCAATACGCTGACGGTCGGCGGCGACAGCGGCAAAACCTACCGGGCCCGCGCGACCGCGCAGGGCGGCAAGGTCGTCTTCGACTTCGTCGTCAAGGCCGACGCGGCGGTCGGACCCGCGCTGCTGAGCTACGTCCACTTCTGCGATAGCAGCAAGTTGGTGCTGACCGGCGACGCCGCGTTCATCCCGGACGCGGTGCGGCTGGTGACCGACTTCGACAGCAAGAACGGCACGGCTTGGTTCGCCAAGCCGATCAAGCCCGGCGCGAGCTTCGCGACCACGTTCGACGTCGCAGGCTTCAGCGCCGGCTACGCCTTCGTGATCCACGCCGCGACCACCGGCACCACGCAGACCGCCGGCGGCTACGGCGACAACAACACGCCCAAGCTCGAGCCAGCGCTGGTGATCCAGACCAAGGGCGTCAAGGGCGGTGGGCAGATCAGCCCGGCGACGATGACGATCTCGGTCGACGGCGTGCAGCTCGTGAAGGACGACAACTTCATGCCGGAGAAGACCAACCAACTGCCGCGGACCTATTGGATCGACTACGACGCGCCGACGACCACGCTCACCGTATCCTCGACGCCGCTCGGCGAGGCCAAGCCCGCGGTCGCGCAGGTGACGGTGAAGGCGGACGTCTGGGCCGGGATGTTGGCCAGCGGCAAGGCCGCCTACGCCGGTTTTACCGCCGGCAATGCCTCGGCCGGCGTGCGCGGCGACAAGGACATCACCCGCTGGTGGATGGCCTACAAGGACGCGCCCTGCTTCGTCGAGGGCAAGGTCTGCGACGACAACAACGAGTGCACCGACGATAGCTGCGACCAGAGCAAGGGCTGCGTCTACAAGATCACCAACAAAGCCTGCGACGACGGCGACGCCTGCACCGAGGGCGACACCTGCGGCGGCGGCGCCTGCATCCCGGGCAAGGCCAAGGTCTGTGAGGACGCCAACGCCTGCACCGACGATAGCTGCGACAAGGCGCTCGGCTGCGTCAACGCGCCGAACACCACGCCGTGCGACGACGGTCAGCTCTGCACCAAGCCGGACCTCTGCAAGGCCGGCGCCTGCGCCGCGGGAACGGTCGATACGTGTGACGACGGCTGGTCCTGCACGGTCGACGTCTGCGATCCGCAACAGGGCTGCCAGCACACCAAGAACAGCGACCTCTGCGACGACGGCAGCCCCTGCAGCAGCGACTCCTGCATCGGCGAGGGCGGCGAGGCCAAGACCGGCTGCAGCTACAACAACCTGCCGCAGGGCTTCAGCGTCGCCTGCTACGACCACGACCCGAAGACCATCGGCGTCGGCAACTGCAAAACGGGAACGACGCAATGCGACGGCAACGGCAAGGCTGGGTCCTGTATCGGCCAAGTTGGCCCTGCTGCGGACGATCCCTGCGGCAACGACGACGAAGATTGCGATGGCCTCACCAACGAGGATTGCGGCATCACCTACAAGATCAGCGCGACCTGCGGCAACAGCCAGACCGCGCAGCTCGGCGCCAACGTCTTCGCCCGCCACATCGTCAAGGTGACCGACGGCAGCAATATCGCGCTGAGTGGCGTGACCGTGACGTGGGATGCGCCCGACGGCGGCAAATACCAAAACGCCACGACCAAGACGGACGCGGCTGGGCTGACGTGGAACCAGTTCAGCGTCGGCACCAAGGACGGCACCAGCTACGTCGGCACCGCGACGATCGATGGCTCCGCGGTCAAGGCGACGTTCTCCGCCTTGGCGAGTGCGTCCGCGCCGACCTATGTACTGAACTATACGAACTTCTGCGATACATCGAAGATCAAGATGACCGGCGTCGCGGCAGTCGAAGGTGTGAACATGCGTCCAGTGACCGGCGGCGACAACCAGAACGGCTCGTTCTGGTTCACCGACGCGCTCGCCGCGCACAAGGGCAAGAGCTTCGCAGTGCAATACGACGTCTCGGGCTATTGCCGTGGCTATAGCTTCGTCATCCAATCAGTCGCTGCAGGAACGAGCCAGCCCGCTGGCGGCTACGGCGACAGCGGCACCAAGAACCTCAACCCCGCGCTGGTGCTGCAGGTCGAGGGCGGCAAAGGCGGAGGCTCGTACGGCCCGCCGTCGCTCTACGTCCGCAAGAGCGGCTCGATCGTCAAGGATGTGGGCAGCGTCATGGGCACCAACCAGAACAATACGGCGTATACGTGGTGGGTGGACTACGACGCCGGCGGCAAGAAGCTCTCGATCTACACCGCGCCGAAGGGGTCGGCGAAGCCGTCGACGCCGAAGGTCGCCGAGACCGTCGACGTCTGGGCCGGCATCGGCGACAACGGCAAGCCGATCTACACCGGGTTCACGGCAGGCAATTCTTCAGCCGGATCGAACGGGACGAAATACGTGACGCGGTGGCAGTTCCAGGCCTTCTGAGCCAGCTCGTGGCGCGGCGCGGCGCCACGTTCACGCTGCTCGCGGCGACGCTCCTCGGACCACGCCCCACCGCGGCGGCCGCTGCGTACTCGGAGGTCGTCCCGCTCGCCGGCGCGGCGACCGAGACCGCAGACGACGCCGCCCCAGGCCACCACGACGGGCCCGGCTGGACGCGCAACCAACTCGGCATCACGCTCGCGACCGTCAGCGTCCACGCCGCGTTCGCCGTCTGGACCTGGGCGATCTGGTACCGAAAGTTGACGCCTTCGGACGAATTCTTGATCCGCCGCGAGGGCTGGTTCGGTGCCGACACCTACGCCGGCGGAGCCGACAAACTCGGGCATTTCCTCGGCAACTACGCGTTGACCCGCGGCACGTCGCAGTTGCTGGAAGCTGCGGGGTTGCGCCCGGTACCGCGCTTGCTGCTCGCCAACGGCCTGACCTTCTTCTCCTACCTGATGATCGAGCTGAAAGACGGCAAGCACGCGCGATTCGGCTTTTCGCCCGAGGATATGGTCGCCAACCTCACCGGCAACCTGGTCGCGACCGCGTTCGAGCTCTGGCCGGCGCTCGACGACGCGCTGGATCTGCGGCTGCACTACGTCCCGTCGGACGCCTACGTGCAGCGCGTCACCGGTGACGAAGCCAATGTCGGCGAGGATTATTCGGGCATGCGCTTCGAGTTGCTGCTCAAGGGCGCGTTCTTCGTCCCGCCGCCGCGGCAGACGCCGCCCGCCCTACACGCGCTGCGCTACCTGATGGTCGGCGTCGGCTACGCGACGCGCGGCTACAAGCCAGTGCTGGAGCCCAACCCGCTCCGGCAGCTCTCGGTGGTCGTCGCGCTCGACGTGCAAACGCTGCTCGACGAGTTGCTCTACGACCGACTCCCGGGGCGTGGCCGGCGGCTGATGCGCTTCGCCACCGAGCACATCGCCCTGCCCTATACGACGGTCGAGCCGCTCAGCGTTGCCATCCCACCCCGATGAATCCGGGCTGGGCGTGGACTTGGAGGGCGAAACTGCCGGAGATCCGGATCTGCACGCCGGTGTCGACGCCGAGCGCCGGGGTGCGGGTCAGCGCGTTCCAATGGTCGGGATCGTAGCGAACCGAGGCGAGCAGGCGCACGCGCTCCGAGAGGTCGATGTCGACCCCGGCGAAGAGGCGCCACGCCGGCAGCGCGCCCCAACCCGCGTCGCCCTGCAGATGGACCGCCGAGAGCCCGAGTGATGCTCCGCCGTGCAGCTGCACCGCCCGGGGCGCCTCGCCGGCGCCGACGGCCAAGGGCAGCCGCAACCGTTGAACCAGGTCGAGGCGCAGCAGCCAGCCGCTCCGTTCGCGGTAGACCCGGCGCACGGTCTCGCCGCCGAAGCGCGGCAGGGTCGGCGTCCAGGTGCGCGGCTCCCAGATCCGCGCCCAGCGGCTGCCGAGCGTCTCGACCGACTCGACGACGTAGACGCCGGCGCCACGGCCGTCGGCGTAGACCACGCGCTGGTCGGTGCGCCGGCTGGCGAGCGGCGTGCGCCACCAGCCGCCGAGCTCGAGCGCGGTCTCGCCGCTGGCTCCTGCGCCGGCGTCGTGGCCCTGACGGGCGACCGAAACCCGCAACCGGAGGTTCGGATCGGGGGTGAGGGCGCGGTTCAGGCCGACCAACTCGGCGAGGTCGACGGCGAGCAGCAGCCGGCCGGCGGGCGCGAAGCCGACGCTGGTCCCCGAAGCGAAGATCGTCCCCTGCGGCAGCGATTGCGCCGCCGGCAGGTCGAGCAAGTCGACGCTTCGCCAGAGCGCCGACGCCGTCGCCGGCCCGACGACGACGACGACGACGACGACGACGATCGTCGCGAGCAGCGAGAGGAAGCGTCGGGCGCGGGCGAAAGCGGTCCTCACACCTGCAGCCTAGCGCTCCCGCGCGAGCCGACTATCGTGTAAGCGTGAGCAGCGCGCGGACCAGCTTCGGCCGTGATTCGACGCCCCGGCCCGGGCGCCGACTTGCGCTCGTCCTCGGCCTGCTGCTGAGCGCCGCCGCTTGCACCGACCAAGCGCCGGTCGAAGGCGCGCTGCGCATCGTCAGCTACAACGTCGCCCGCGGCTACGCGATGGATCTGGCCGATGCGCCCGTCATCGGTGCCGCGCTCCCCGATCGGCTCCGCCTGCGCCGCGCCCTGCGCGAAGATCCCGGCCTGCGCGGCGCCGCCGTCTTCGCGCTGCAAGAACTCTGCGGCGAGGACGGCGAGGCGCACGTCGCCGCGATCGCCGATGCGCTCTGGGAAGATGCCCCTCCCTCGGTCGTCTTCCACCGCGCCGATCCTTTCAAGGCCGGGGCGTGTGGCGAGGGCAACGCGATCGTCAGCCGCTTGCCGATGCGCCGCGCCGGCTCGCTGCCTCTGCCGAAGGTCGGCGGGATGGTGCGGACCGCCGTCTGGGCCGACCTCGACCTGCGCGGCCGCCACGGAGCCTGGGATGGCGCGGGAGACGGCGAGGGGATCGTGCGGGTCTGGAGCCTGCATCTCGACCACAGCGCCACGCACGGCAGCGCGACGGCGGCCCGGTTGCAGCAGCTCCGCGCCGTGCTCGACGCGACCTCGGCGTTTCGCGCCCGCCACCCCGCCGCGGCGGTCGTCATCGCCGGGGACTTCAACACGCTGCAGGGCAAGGAGCCGGCGATCCTGGCCGCGACGACGGCGGGCGACGGCGATCTGCAGAGCGCGCTGCCGGACGAGACGACGACCCACGTCCTCGGCTGGACCCTGGACTGGATCCTCTTCGCCGGGCTGCAACCACGCTCGTCCGGCACGGTGACGCTCCCGCTCTCCGACCACTTCGCCATCCGCGCTGATTTCGACCCGCATTCCGACGGCTTGGCGAAGCCCGCGGGGAGCGTCACAGAATCGTCACCCGGCCGCCGCCGCCCCGCCGCAGACCGACCTTGACCACCCCGGCCCCGCCTGGGCACCGTCCGCGCCGTCGGCGACCCCGAGCTCGCGCAGTTCGGCGCGGGGGGTGGGTCGCGGCCCGGAAGCTGGTGTGGCGCGACCCGAAGCGCTGATCCTGACTGCCACCGGGAGCAATCGCGACCGTGACGTCGCGCTCGCTCTCGGGCTCGCCGGCGCGACCCCGACCATCCTGCCGATGCACGACGCGCTGGCCACCCCGGGCCGCCTCGCCGAGGCGCAGCTGCTGGTCCTTCCCGGCGGCTTCTCGTACGGCGACGACCTCGGCGCGGGTCGGCTCTGGGCGCTGGAGCTGCGCAGCGGACTGCAGGCCGCGATCACCGAATTCGTCGTCTCCGGCAAGCCGGTGCTCGGCATCTGCAACGGCTTCCAGGCGTTGGTCAAATCCGGCCTGCTGCCGGGCCCGGAGGCTGGCGCCGCGGAGGCCTTCGCGCCGCAGCACGCGAGCCTGGGCCGCAACGCGCGGGCCCACTTCGAGTGTCGCTGGGTCTGGCTCGAGCCCGACCCGAGCTGCCGCTCTCCCTGGCTCGGCGGCCTGCGCGGCCAGCGCGTCTTCTGCCCGGTGGCCCACGGCGAGGGCCGCTTCGTCGCCGATCCGGACGTGCTCGCCGCGCTCGACGCCGGCGGCCAGCTCGCGCTGCGCTACGTCGACCGCGACGGCGGCGCGCTGCCCGAGGGTGACGCCGCCTACCCGCAGAACCCGAACGGATCGGCGCTGCACGTCGCCGGCATCTGCAACGCCGCCGGCAACGTCCTCGGCTTGATGCCGCACCCGGAAGACCACGTCGTGCCGAGCCAGCGGCCGCGCCACAGCAGCGGCCCGTCCGGGCTCGGGCTGCCGCTCTTCGCCGCAGGCGTCGCCTACGCGGCCGGACGCTAGGAGCCGACCATGCCCGTCCTCGCCGTCGTCGGAGCGCAATGGGGGGACGAAGGCAAGGGCCGCGTCGTCGATTGGCTGGCCCGGCGCGCCGACGTCGTCGTCCGCTTCCAGGGTGGCGACAACGCCGGCCATACCGTCGTCAACGAGCACGGCCTGTTCAAGCTGCACATGGTCCCCTCGGGCATCTTCCGCCCGGAGGTGAGCTGCATCATCGGCGCCGGTTGCGTGGTGCATCCGCAGGCTTTGTTGGGCGAGCTCGCCGAGCTGCAGGCGCAGGGCATCGACACCGGCAACCTCTGGATCGACGAGCGGGCGCACCTGGTGATGCCGTGGCACCTGCTCCTCGACGGCATCGAGGAATCCGGCCGCAGCGCGCGGGACCAGATCGGCACCACCCGCCGCGGTATCGGCCCCTGCTATACCGACAAGGCGGCGCGTCGCGGCATCCGCGCCGGCGACCTGCTGCGCCCCGAGCTGTTGCGCGCGCGGGTCACCGCCGCCGCGCGCTGGCACGACATCATGCTGCGCCACTTCGGCCAGCCGGAGATCGACGTCGAGGCCGTGTTGGCCCGCTGCGCCGCGGAAGCCGAGGCGCTCGGCGGACGCATCGTCGACACCACGCTGCGCCTGGAGCAGGCGCAGGACGGCGGCGCGACCATCTTGCTCGAAGGCCAGCTCGGCGTGATGCGCGACCTGGAGTGGGGCATCTACCCCTTCGTCACCAGCAGCAGCCCGACCGCGGCCTATGCACCCGCCGGTTCGGGGCTCGGCGCCGGCGCGGTCGACGAGGCGATCGGCGTGGTCAAGGCGTACAGCACCTCGGTCGGCGGCGGCCCCTTCCCGACCGAATTGCTCGACGCGACGGGCGAGCGGCTGCGCAGCATCGGCGGCGAATTCGGCGCCACGACCGGCCGCCCCCGCCGCTGCGGCTGGCTCGACGCGGTGGCGTTGCGCTATGCCGTCCGCCGCAACGGCCTGAGCAGCCTGGTCCTGACCAAGCTCGACGTCCTCGATGACTTCGCCGAGATCGCGGTCGCAGAGGCGTATTCGCTCGACGGCGCCCGCATCGACCGGGTGCCCACCACCGACGATCAATGGCGCGCCGAGCCCGTCTACGAATGGCTGCCGGGCTGGCAGGCGCCGACCAAGGCCGTGCGGACCTGGGACGCCCTGCCCGCCGCCGCGCAGGCCTACGTCCGCGCGGTCGAGGCGATGGCCGGCGTGCCGATCAGCCACGTCTCGGTCGGGCCCGAGCGCGACGCCATCCTCGAGGTGCCCCGATGACCGCCGCCTTCGACCACGAGACCTACCTCTCGCCGCTGACCTGGCGCTACGGA